>CAWKCR010000003.1:0-565803 GCA_963848185.1 uncultured Actinomycetota bacterium | reverse complement strand
ACCCGGCTCGTGGCGGGAGCAGCGGCTGCTCGGCCAGATCAGCGCGGGTGCTGTCGTCGTGCTCCACGAGGGCACCGACGAGCGCCGGGACGTCGTCGACACCCTCGACTGGCTGCTGACGCGGCTGACTGAGCGCGGTCTGCGCAGTGTCACGCTGACCGAGCTCAGCCGCCTCTGAGCCGGCCGCCTAGGACATCCGGCGGCGGTACGCGACCATCGCGAAGGCGTACGCGACGACGAGGATGCCGACGATCCACGCCAGGGCGACCCAGATGTCGCTGCCGACCGGCTGCTGGGCGAACAGGTCGCGGATCGCGTTGACGATGGACGTCACCGGCTGGTGCTCGGCGAAGCAGCGCACCGGGCCGGGCATCGTCTCGGTGGGCACGAACGCCGAGCTGATGAACGGCAGGAAGATCAGCGGGTAGGAGAACGCGATCGCGCCGTCCGCGGTCTTGGCGGTGAGGCCGGGGATCACGGCGAGCCAGGTCAGCGCCAGCGTGAACAGGACCAGGATGCCGGCGACCGCGAGCCACGCCAGGACCCCCGCGCCGGTGCGGAAGCCCATGAGCAGGGCGACGAGCACGACGACCACGACCGAGACCAGGTTGGAGACCAGTGAGGTCCACACGTGCGCCCACAGCACGGACGACCGCGCGATCGGCATGGACTGGAACCGCTCGAAGATGCCGCTCTGCAGGTCCAGGAAGAGCCGGTACGCCGTGTAGGAGACGCCCGACGCGATGGTGATGATGCAGGATGCCGGGCAGCAGGTAGTTGACGTACGAGTCCGACCCGGAGTCGATCGCGCCGCCGAACACGTAGACGAACAGCAGCATGAAGCGCGATCGGCATGACCGCGGTCGTGATGATGGTGTCCGGGCTGCGCAGGATGTGGCGCAGGGACCGTCCCTGCAGGGCGGCGGTGTCGCCGAGGAAGTGCGTGCTCATCGCTGTTCCTCACTCGTGTCGTGGCGACTCGTCTGGTGCCGACGAGGGCGAGGAAGACGTCCTCGAGGGTCGGCTGCTTCTCGATGTACTCGACCTTGGCGGGCGGCAGGAGCTGCTTGAGCTCGGCGAGGGTGCCGTTCACGATGATCCGGCCCTGGTGGAGGATCGCGATCCGGTCGGCGAGCTGTTCGGCCTCGTCGAGGTACTGCGTCGTGAGCAGCACCGTCGTGCCCTGCCGGGCGAGCTCCCTGACCGCCTGCCACACCTCGAGGCGGGCCTGGGGGTCGAGCCCGGTCGTCGGCTCGTCGAGGAAGATGACCGGCGGGTTCCCGATGAGGCTCATCGCGATGTCGAGCCGGCGGCGCATACCGCCGGAGTACGTCGCGACCTTGCCGCGTGCGCCGCGTCGGTGAGCGAGAACCGCGCGAGCAGGTCGTCGGCGATCGCGCCCGGGTTCTCGAGGTGCCGCAGCTTGGCGACCAGCACGAGGTTCTCCCGCCCGCTGAGGATCTCGTCGACGGCGGCGAACTGCCCGGTGAGGCTGATGGACTCCCGCACGTCTGCGCCGGTTGCGTGGCGACGTCGAACCCGTTCACCGTGCGCCGTCCCCGCATCGGCCTTGAGCAGCGTGGACAGGATCCTCACGACCGTGGTCTTGCCGGCCCCGTTCGAGCCGAGCAGGGCGAAGATGCTGCCCCGCTCCACCTCGAAGTCCACGCCGCGCAGGACCTCCAGCTCCTTGTACGACTTCTCCAGGCCGTGCACGCTGGATCGCGGGCTCCTGGACCTGAGTGGTGTTCATCGGATGTCTCCCTTCTCTTACGCTCGTCGAATCGTGATGTCGCCGTAGGACGTTCGCGCGCGGATCGCCGCGCGCTCGATGTCCGGACGGGGTTCGGGGGTGCGGTCCAGCTCGCTGCGGACCTGGCCGTGGTCGGAGCGCAGGTCGAGGTATGCGGCGGTGCCGCTCGGGATCGCCGACGGTGACCGTCCGTAGGAGCCGGAGACCGAGGCCGTGCCGCGGACCTGCTCGCCGATGGCTGACCTGGCCGTAGGCCGACCGAGCCGTGACGTCGGCGGTCGCCCGGGTGACGGAGATGTCGCCGGACGAGGTGGCGAGGTCGGCTGCGCCGGCCACCTCGCGGATCCGGATCCGGCCGTAGGTGCTGCTGACCTTGGCCGGTCCGCCCACCCGGCCGGTGGTGACGGCGCCGCCTTGGCTGTCGATGTCGAGGCGACCGGTGTCGTCGACCCGGATGTCGCCGTAGGAGGTCTTCACGGCGCAGTGTCGACCCGGCCGGTGACCTCCACCTCGGCGTAGCCGGCGTCGATCCGTAGTGACGACCCCGTGGGGACGACGACGTCGACGTCCACCGAGCCGGGGCTGCCGAAGAACCGCCGAGTCGCGCCGGGCACGCGGATCTCCACCGCGTTGTCGGCGAAGTGCACCCGTGTCCGCTCGGCGGCCTCGACGTCGACCCGGCGGGTCGTGCGGGACGGGCCAGATCCGGGCGGTCACCGTGCCGGTGTCCTGGGCGTGGACGCGGACCGTGCCGAACTCGAGGAGACGGCGAGGGTGATCGGGCCGTCGACGGCGAAGGTATGCGTGCCGTCGGCGGTGGCGTTCGTGGCGCCCGGGCGGGCGTCCTGCGGGCGTCCTTCGGGGCGTCCGGTGCGGCGTCGCGCGGCGCGTCCTGGGGGCCGGTCACTGGACCCACCCGCTCAGCTGGTTGCCGGACTGGTGCCAGCTCGCCGACGCCGAGCTGGTCCCCGGCTGCATGGCTGCGCCGAGGGTCCGGACGAGATAGGCGTTGACGGAGACGCCCTCGCGCTCGGCGGCCGCCTCGATCTGCGCCTTGAGACGTCTCCGGCAGGCGGACGGTGATCCGGGCGGTGCCGGCTCGCTTCCTTGCCGCCGCCGGCGTCCTGGGCGCGTCGGCGGGTGAGGCGGCGCGGTGGGCGCCGCGGGCGGCCAGCCCGCGGTGTCCGTCGTGGCGGCCGCGGCCCTGTCGCGCGGTCCGCGGTCGACGACGAAGCCGAGCTCACGGCCGCGCAGGCGGACGTCCACCGAACCGGGGGCGAGGTCACGGCTGATCTCCTGGGCGGCGTCGGACACCGCTTCCTGGAGGACCAGCCGGGTGGCCGACTCCAGCGGAGCGGTGAGCCGCTCGGCCAGGGTTTCGGCGTCCGGCCCGGCGGAGCGCGCCGCGACGGCGAGCTCGTGACGCAGGGTGTCGACGTAGCTGCTGAGATCCATGACGCCACTATGACGTCATAGTGACGTCACTGTCAAGTCATCATGACGTCAAAAGTGATGTCAGGCGTCTCCGGGCCGAGCGGTTCGGGGATCGCGGCGCCGTTCTCGATGAGGGTGTCGGTGACGACGCGGATGGCGTTCAGGGCCCGCGGGAACCCCGAGTACTGCACCGGTGGGTCATCGACGACCTCCAGACGCCGTACCTCGTCCCGAGGAGAACGGGGACCACGTGGAGACCCGCTGGCTCCGCGTCACGGGCGACGGCCTGCCGCCCGGCACGCACGCACGGCGGGCTCCCTGTTCGACTTCAGCGCCCGGCGGTGGACCGCCGAGGACCTCGAGATGCCCGCCGCCCAACGGATCGCACCCCGGCGGCCGGGTCTGGCCGAACCTCGACCACGCGCAGCAGGGACTCGGGAGTGCCTCGTGCGGCCCGGCCTCCCGGAGCGCTCCGCGCGTCCCGTTCAGCCGACCACGTTCGGGATCCGCCACGCCGCGACGACCAACGGGGAGGATCCACCACAGTGGGGTGTGGCGGATCCTCCCGGCTGCCCGGCCGACGCCGGTGCCTCAGTCCCGCCGGTATTCGTCGCGCCAGAGGTGCGTCGGCGCGTACCCGATCTGCTCCCGTGCGCGGTCGATCGAGACGAGCGTCTCGAGCTGGTCGAGGAGTCGGAGCACCGGATCGCCACCGGCTTCATCGGCACGCCGATCGTCAGCGACGCGCTCACCTCGACCGGCCACGTCGACGCCGCGTACGACCTCGGCGGCGCACCAGACGCCGTACGGGCGCGCGGCGATCGCGTGGACCCGGGACGGTGACCGGCTCACCGTGGACGTGGCCGTTCCGTTGACCGGGGACTACGGCGACCGTCGACCTGCCCGGCGCGACCCACAGATGGTCGGGAGCGGGGACACCTCTTCTCGACGACGCTCTAGCGCGCGGGCGCTGCTCCGGTCGAGTCGCGCACGATCAGCTCGGGCTGGAAGAGCACGCGGTCGGTCTCGAAGACTCCCTCGTCCTCGGCGAACGACTCGTCGAGGAGGAGCTCGACAGCCCGGCGACCGATGACGCCGGCCGGCTGGCGGATCGAGCTGAGCGGCACCACCGACGCCGCGGCGAAGTCGATGTCGTCGTAGCCGATCAGCGCGATGTCCTGGGGACGCGCAGCCCGCCGGGGAGCATCAGCGCCTGGAGGATCCCGATGGCCAGCAGGTCGTTCGCGGCGAAGATCGCGTCGGGCCGGTCACCGGGCTGCGCTCGCGGATCAGCTCGCCCGCGGCCCGCCCCGCGAGCACGGTGAGCGCGTCGGTCTGCACCACCTCGAGCTCGACGCCGGGCGCCGCCGCACGGCTTGCCGGGCACCGCGCAGCCGGTCGGCCACCTGGCGGATCGACGGTGGGCCGCCGACGTACGCGATCCGCCGCCGCCCCACCTCGATGAGGTGCCGGACGGCCAGGCGGCCACCCACGACGTCGTCGACGGCGACCGAGGAGAAGCTGTCGTCCTTGGACTGCCGGTCGACCAGCACGACCGGAACACCGTTGCTGCGCAACCGTTCCAACCGGTTCCGGCTGTCAGTCGACGGGCGACAGCAGGACTCCACTCACCCGCTGTTCGAGGAACAGGTCGAGGTAGGCGCGCTCTCGGTCGGGGTCCTCCTGGCTGCTGCCGACGAGGAGGGTCATCCCCTTCTCGGCCGCGCGCTCCTCCGCGCCGCGGGCGATGTCGGTGAAGAACGGGTTCCGGATGTCGAGGACGACGAGGCCGATGCTGCGGCTCCGCCCGGCCCGCAGCTGGCGCGCGGCGTCGTTGCGGACGAACCCGAGGCTGTCGATCGCGCCAGGACGCGTTCGGCGGTGGCGGGGGCCACCTTGTCGGGACGGTTCAGCACGTTCGAGACGGTGCCGACCGAGACGGCGCGACGGCGGCGACGTCGCGCACGCTCACCGCCATCCGCTGACCCCTTCGCTGTCGTGGTGGTCGAAGCGTAGGTCACCGGTCGGGTCCCGTATGGCTCGACGTCGACGCCACGCCGTGATGGGTGATGGTCACGGTGACGGCCACGTCAGAGAGGTTGGCGGCGAAGAGGACCGTCCGGCCCTCGGACCGCGCAACGACGACCCACAGGTCGGGCGCGATGGCACCGGTCGGGCTGGCCGCGGAGCTCCGCTCGCATCGCCCGACCAGTCCAGCCGACCGTCCGTACCGCAGCCCGATCACGGTCGACGGTCGAGATCGAGGCCGTCGGCGGTCTCGCCCACCTCCGCACGGCGCCGGAACCGTCTCCCAGTCCCGGTCGCGGGCGACGCCGCGGACCGAGCGCAGGACCGGCCGACCCGCATACCGGATGTCGGCGATCTCGTCCCCGCGGACCTCGACCTGCCACGGGCCGCTGCGTCCAGACGTCGGGTCAGGTTCGTGGTCGCCCCAGGCGGCGTCGCCCGCGCGCGGGCTGAAACGATTCACAAGCCGGAGTCTACGGGTCGCCGCGACCTCGTCAACCCGCCCTGGCGACCGCCATGAACGTCGTAGAGGCCGCGACGATCTGCGCTTGGGCGGTCGCCCGGTCCACGCCGGGCGTGCCGTCCCCGGGCTGTGGCGCCGTAGTCGCCGAAGTAGCCGTGGATGCCGCCCTGGACGGCGGTGAACACCGTCGTGGGCGGCAGCTTGGCGCGGCTGGACTCGATGTCGGCGGGACTGGTGAGCGGGTCGGCGGTGCCGGAGATCGAGGCGACGGTGAGGTCGGTCCGGTCGGCCAGTGACCCCAGTGGGTACGACGCCCACAGCAGCAGCCCGGACAGGCCCGAGTCCATCGCGGAGACCGAGATCCCGGCGGCGACTCCGCCGAGGCTGTGCCCGCCGACGGCCCACCTCGGGACGCCCGGCGTCGCCGCGACGACCTTCGCCGGCTCGCCGGTGGCGAGGAACGCGATGTCGTAGGGCACCTTGACGATCACGACGACGTATCCCGCGGCGCTGACCTGGCGCAGGAGCGGCACGTAGGCCCGCGGGTCGACCTTGCCGCCGGGCAGGAAGACCAGTCCGGCCTTCGGGATCGCGGTGGGCGTCAGCACGATCCGGGTCGGCGACGACTCGACGCGGACCGTGGCGTCGCCGCTCATCGCGGCGATGGCCTCGGGCGCCGCGGTAATGGGCACGAGGTAGCCGATCGCGCCGAGCACGACAGCGGTCGCCAGGCCCCCCGCGATCCTCCCCATCGTGGTGGCGGTGCGGTGCCGGGGACGGTCCGACGGGACTCGCCGCAGGCCGGTGCCGACGAGGACGAGGCCGACGACGCCTACCGCGGCGAGCGTGACGGGGTATGCGGGATGGCTGGCAGGAGGGAGCCGCGACTCAGGACGGCGCAGACGACGGCGCCCAGCACCCACAGCGGCACCGACGAGCGTTCGCCAGGCGGAGGTGCGGACACGGGTGGCAGACTCGGCCGCGGGCGAGGGTGGCACGACGGCAGCGTGTCACGGCGTCCGCTCGGGGCCGAGAGAGGACACCATGGACGCCGCAGCAGACGCGCGAGATCGAGCCCGACCCGCCGGCGGTCACCGTCGAGTCGCTGGACGACACCGAGGCCGACGACCTGCTGCGACGGGCCGCCCTCTGGGACACGGCCTTCCGTGAGCGCGACGAGTTCGCGGCCGCCGACCTGCTCGCCGCGGACTTCACCCAGGAGCTGGTCCACCCGGTGCGCAACGTCATGACCCGGAGCGTCTGGCTCGAGGTGCTGCCCGACTACGTGATCCACGAGTGGGACGTCGAGGACCGGATCGTCGACGTCGACGGCGACTTCGGGGCGATCCTCCAACGGGTCCGGATGCGAGCAACGGTCATGGGCGAGGACCGCAGCGGCGTCCTCGTCCTGTCCGACCTGTGGCGGCGGGTCGGCGGGGAGTGGCGGGTCTGGCGGCGGCACTCGACCCCGCTCGTCGCCGCTCCGCAGCGCGATCGACGCCGACCAGGACTGACGAGCCGGCGCGGACACCGCCTGAGCGCGGTGGATCACACCCCTCCGAGGGGGTGACAACCTCACCGCGGTCCGGGCCTCGAGTCGCTAGCCGGACAGAGTGCTCCACCGGATCGACAGGCCCAGCCCGAGCAGCAGGACCAGGGCCGCCACCGCGATGAACCCGGCGCTGATGTCGACGTCCTGCTGCTGCGTCGTCACGTGCTTCGGCAGGTTGGCCAGCACGCTCTGGAGCTGGTCGGCGTCCGTGGCCGCGAAGTACTCGCCGCCGGTGGTCGACGCCACCGTCTTCAGCGCCTCCTCGTCGACGACGAGGAAGTTGCGGCCACCGCCACCGCCTCCGGTACCGAAGTCGCGACCGCCGAAGCGCTGCTGGGTCATCCCGCCGAGCTGCTGCGCGGAGCAGACCATCTGCGTGGGGTTCTTCGTCCCGAACCCGATCGGGTAGACCCGGACGCCGCGCGCCGCGGCCTGGACCGCCGCGTCCTCCGGCGTGATCCCGCGCGTGTTCGCCCCGTCGGTGAGGAGCACGACGATCTCGGGAGCCTTGTCGCCACTGGCGTTCGGCGTCGGGGTCGAGCCGGAGCCGTCCCCGCCCTCGGGCGACTTGGGGATCGACGAGCCGTCGGGGTTCGGCGCGTCCTCGGGGGTGCTCGGGGCGACGTTCGGGTCGAGCTCGGCGATCGCGTCGATCGACTTGAGGATGGCCGCACCGATCGTCGTCCCGCGACCGGTCGTCACCGCGTCGAGGGTGCTCAGCAGGTCGTTCTTGTTCGTCGTCGGCGCCACGGCCAGCTGGGCGAACCCGGAGAACAGGACCAGCCCGATCTTCGTCTCGTCGCCCTGCGTCTCGACGAACTTCCGCACGGCGGCCTGCGCGGCGCCCAGCCGGTTCGGCTCGACGTCGGTCGCACACATGGAGCCCGAGACGTCGAGCGCGAGGATCACCGTCGAGCTGGAGATCGGCACGTCGGTCCGGACCTGCGGCCGGGCCGCGGCAACCCCGAGCAGCCCGAGGCTGGCGATGACGAGCGCCGACCGGCACGTGCCGCCGCCAGCGCCGGCTCGGGCCGACAGCGGTCCGGACCAGCGCGACGTTCGAGTGGCGGACCGCGGCCGGCTTGCGCCGTCGCGTCTGCCACAGGTATGCGGCGAGCAGGATGGGCACGGCCAGCAGGCCGAGCAGGAGGTACGGCTGGTCGAAGGTCACTCAGATCACCCGCCCTCGACGCAGCACGGAGACGACCGCTCCGGCGAGCAACAGCAGGGTCGCGACGCCCGCGACCAGGGACGTGATCTCGTGAGGGACGCTGCGCGACACCCAGTTCAGCTGGACCGAGTCGTAGACCTGCGCGAGCGACGTGGAGTCGGTCGCGTTGTAGTAGGTCCCCCCGGAGATCTCCGCGATCTGCTTCAGGGTGTCCTCGTCGAGGTGCGTCGCGATGCTGAAGCCGCCCATCTCCAGCACCGTCCCGGCGGCGCTGCCGAGCCCGATCGTGTAGATCTTCACGCCGGCCGCGGACGCCAGGTCGGCGAGGTTGGCGGGGTCGGGGCCGCTGGTGTTCTCACCGTCGGTGAGCAGCACGATCGCGGTCCCGCCGTAGTAGCCGATCGGCGTCTCGTCGCGCGCCGCCCTGCTCGGTGTCACCGTTGCTGATGATGGGCTTGCCGGCGATGGCGCTCAGCGACGTGAGGATCCCCCGGCCGAGCGACGTCTCGCCCTGCGGCGTGAGGCGGTTGACGCGACGCGAGCACCTGGTCCTTGTCGGTGGTCGGCTGCTGGGCGATGATCCCGTTGCCGCCGAACGCGACGACGCCGACCTTCACGGTCGACGGCTGCTTCTCGACGAACCCCTTGGCGGCGGCCTTGGCCGCGTCGAGCCGGCTCGGCTGCATGTCCTTCGCCGCCATGCTCGTCGAGACGTCGAACGCGAGGATGACCGTGCCCTCGCGCCGCGGCTCCGCGACGTCGGCGACCGGCCGGGACAGCGCGAGCAGCATCACGGCGAGGGCGGCGACGAGCAGGACCGGCGCGACGTGCCGCCACCGGTCGGCCCGCCGCGTCGGGACGACGAGCCCCTGGCGCGCGAGGTCGGCCCGGCGCTCGGCCTGCTGCCGCAGCAGCCGCCGGTATGCCGACGACGACCAGGGGGAGCGCGAGCAGGCCGAACAGCGCCCACGGCCAGGCGAGGCTCATCGGCGCCGCCTCCGGCGCAGGGCGGAGATCCGCACGCAGCGACCGCACCAGGTCCTCGTCGGTGCGGATCTGGTGCAGGTCGACGCCGGCGCGAGCGCGTCGCCGCCTCGAGGGCCGCCTGGCGCTCGTCGGCGGCGACCCTGAGCCGCGACCGGAAGCCCGGGTCGGAGGTGTCGACGAAGATCTGCTCCCCGGTCTCGGCGTCCTCGACGTAGATCGACCCGACGTCGGGCAGCTCGTCCTCACGCGGGTCGCTGACCTGCAGGGCGACCACCTCGTGGCGCTGGGCCAGCCGGCTGAGGGCCGGCTCCCACCCCGGCTCGCTGATGAAGTCCGAGACGACGACGACGAGGGAGCGGCGGCGGACCATCCCGGCGGACCGGTGCAGCATCGCGCCGAGGTCGGTGGCGTGCCGCTCGGGTCCGTTCTCGGCGCGCCCCCGCCGGCGCCGCGCCCGGGGCGCCGGGGCTGCCTCCGTCGCCGCCGCGCGGGCGTTGCGGCGGTCGAGGAGCACGTCGGCGATCTGGAGCACCTGGTTCCGGCCCGACCGGGCCGGCAGGATGCGCTCCACGTCCTGGTCGAAGATGACCATGCCCACCCGGTTGCCCCGCCGCGTCAGCACGCAGGGCGAGCGTCGTCGGCGACCTCGGCGAGGACGAGGTCCTTCTGCCGGTCCACCGGCCCGAACCCCATCGAGGCCGAGTGGTCGAGCAGCAGCCAGGCCGTGACCTCGCGGTCCTCGATGTACTCGCGGACGTACGGGCGTGTCCATCCGCGCCGTGACGTTCCACTCGATGTGGCGCAGGTCGTCACCGGGCTCGTACTCGCGCAGGTTCGTGAAGTCCATCCCGCTCCCGCGGAACAGGCTGCGGTAGTCGCCCTGGAGCTGGCCGTCCAGCCGCCGGACGACCCGCCACTCGAGCTGCCGGAGCAGGCGCTCCGGCGTCAGCGTGGCGGTCTCGTCCACGGCGAGTCACCTGGGAGGAGAGCCGGGGGCGTACCGGCGGGCGCGGTCTGCTCGCGCAGCGGATCTGCGGGACCGGCGTGGCGGCGAGGATCGGGGTCAGCAGGTCGTCGGCGGCTCATGTCCTCGGCGAGGCGCCTCGTACGAGAGGACGATGCGGTGCCGCAGCACGTCGCGGGCCAGGTCGCGCACGTCGGTGGCCAGCGCATAGTCGCGCCCGCGGAGGAAGGCGAGCGCGCGAGCCGGCGAGCACCATGTTGATCGAGGCGCGCGGGCTGGCGCCGAAGGTGAGGTACCGCGCCAGCTCGGCCTTGCCGACGATCGCCGGGTTGCGCGTCGCGTTGGCGAGGTGGACCGCATACTCGATGACCCCGGGGTCGACGTAGACCTGGTCGACCTGCCGCTGGTACTCCCGCAGCGAGTCCGCCGAGAGCACCTCGCTGCGTCGCGGCTAGCGGCGCCGATCATCCGCTCGACGACGACGAACTCCTCGGGCGGCGAGGGGTACCCGATGAGCACCTTGAGCATGAACCGGTCGACCTGGGCCTCGGGCAGCTGGTAGGTGCCCTCGGACTCGATCGGGTTCTGGGTGGCCATGACGAGGAACGGGTCGGGCGCGGGGTAGGTCTCGCCGGCCGATGGTGACCTGGCGCTCCTGCATGACCTCGAGCAGCGCGCTCTGCACCTTGGCGGGCGCGCGGTTGATCTCGTCGGCGAGGACGAGGTTCGCGAAGACCGGGCCGAGCGAGACCTGGAACTCGCCGTCGCGCTGGTTGTAGATCCGTGTGCCGACGAGGTCGGCGGGCACGAGGTCCGGGGTGAACTGGATCCGCTGGAACTCCCCGCCGATCAGCGTCGGCGAGGGTCTTGATGGCCATCGTCTTGGCCAGGCCGGGCACGCCCTCGACGAGGAGGTGACCGCGGGCGAGCAGCGCGACGATCATCCGCTCGAGCAGGTCGTCCTGGCCGACGATGGTCCGCTTGACCTCGTAGAGCGCCTGCTCCAGCGGGTGCGGGTCGCGGCGCGCTGGTGGCCGGGGCCGGGTCCGGTCGGGCTCGGTCATGGCTGCTCCTCGGGACGGGGTCACTGGGCGGGGGCGCCGGCGCCGCCGCCGGCCGTGGCGATGGGCACGGCGAACCCGATCCCGACGAAGAAGCCCTGCTGGCTGGGGTTCGCGAGGCCGGTGACGATCCCGACCACCTGGCCGGCCTTGTTGAGCAGCGGTCCGCCGGAGTTGCCCGGGTTCACCGCCGCGTCGAACTGGATCAGGTGCTCGAGCTTCTGACCGTTGCCGACGTTGACCGACTGCGGTCGAGCGCGGACACGACGCCGGCCGAGAGCGAGTCGGTGAGCCCGAGCGGGTGGCCGACCGCGAACACCGGGGTGCCGACCTGGACCCCGCCGCCGAGGACCGCGGGGACGAGGGTCTGCGGGAGGATCGAGGGAGCCAGGGTCGCGATGTCGTTCTCCGGCTGCTGGCTGGCGATCGTCGCCGGTGACGAGGTGCCGTCGGTGTAGCTGACCGTGATCGCCTCGGCGCCGCTGACGACGTGGAGGGCGGTGAGGATCGTGCCGTCGGCCTTGACGATGACCCCGGCCCCGCTGCCGGACTCGCTCGCCGCTCGCCGTCGCGCGCTTGGTGTTGATGAGGACGAGGGACGGCTGGATGGCCTGGTAGGCCACGGTGCCGTCGGGCGGCGCGGCCGCCTCGGCCTTCGGCCTGGTCCTCGATGCCCTTCTTCACGGTCGCGTCGATGTCCTGCTGTGTGACCGGAGGAGTGGGGTTCGGTCGGGTCAGGGCGTAGATGCCGACGCCGGCGATGAGAGCGACCGCGACGACGGCGACGACCCACACCCGGGCCGGAACCGCCGCGCCCGGCGTCCACCCCGCAACGAACGGGCCGGGCGACCCGGTGCCCGCCGCCCGCACACGCGTACCGGCTCGGCCCTCACGAGGACGCCCGGGATCGCCGTCGCCGCTCTATCCAGCGGCGTCCGCCTCGGGCGGGGCGATGACGCGGGCCACCTCCTGACTGTACGTTCGGCGGCGCGCGAGCGGCAGTGCGGGACGGCGACTCATATCGCAGTCATAGGAACCCGCCGGACGTCGCTCGTGCCGCGCCGGGCGACCCGGAGGGGGCCCGATTGGGTCAGCGGAGTCCGGCGGGTGGGGCTGTTCGGGGTGCGGCGCGTCTCCGACCGCGGCCTGCGCGCGCCACAGCCGACGCTCGAGATCGGCCCGCACCGACGCGTACGCCGGGTCGTCGGCGACGTTGCGCAGCTGGTCGGGGTCTTCGACGAGGTCGTAGAGCTCCCACTCCGGCCGGGTAGCGCTCGTCGGAGCAGCCGGGCACGCCGAGGCCGTCGTTGTAGAAGTAGACGAGGCAGTACCGGTCGGTGCGGAAGCCGTAGTGCGCGCCGACGTGGTGGCTGCGGTCGTCGTGCATCCAGTACCGGTAGTAGAGGCCGTCGTGGGGCGGGTCGGGATCGCGGGTCCCGGCGATGTCGGGCCAGAACGACCGCCCCTGCATCCGCGGGTGAGCGGGCACGCCGGCCGCCTCGAGCAGGGTCTGGGCGACGTCGACGTTGCTGACGATGCCGGTATGCGTCGTGCCCGCGGGCACCGCGCGCGGGTACGACACGAGGAACGGCATCCGGATCGACTCCTCGTACATGAACCGCTTGTCGAACCAGCCGTGGTCGCCGAGGAAGAAGCCCTGGTCGGAGCCGTAGAGGAGCACGGTGTCGTCGAGGTCGCCGCGGTCGCGCAGCCACCCGACGAGCCGGCCGACGTTGTCGTCCACCGAGGCCACGCAGGCGAGGTAGTCCTCCATGTACCGCTGGTACTTCCACAGCGCCTCGTCCTCGCGCGAAAGTCCTTGCGGGACAGGCTGCTTGAGGTCCACCTCGGTGAGGTCGTCGGCGACGCTCATGGCCGCCCGGCGGGCGGTGTCGGACCGCGTGGCGAAGTCGTCCGTGAAGGTGCCCGGCACCGGGATCTGGCGGTCCGCGTACATGCCCGGTATGCGCGTCGTCCGGTTCCCAGGGCCGGTGCGGGGCCTTGTGCCAGACCAGCAGGCACCAGGGCGCGTCGCCGCTCCAGCGAGCCGAGCCAGCGGATCGCGAGGTCGGTGATGAGGTCGGTGGCGTAGCCGGGTTCGACGCGCAGCCCGTCGGCGAGAGGAAGCGGGGTCGTGGTACTCGCCCTGGTCGATGAGGGCGTCCCAGTAGTCGAACCCCTGCGGGTCGTGGCTGACCCCGTCGGTCTCCCCGTCGCCCATGTGCCACTTGCCGACGAACCCGGTGCGGTAGCCGGCGTCCCGCAGCGCCGTGACGAAGGTCGGCTGCGCGGCGTCGATGAACGTGTCGAGCGTGCTCACCCCGTTGACGTGGCTGTAGGTGCCGGTCAGCAGGGACGCGCGGCTCGGCGCGCAGAGCGAGTTCGTCGCGAAGCAGGTTCTCGAACCGCACCCCGGCCTCGCCGATCGCGTCGATGTGCGGCGTCGTGTTGAGGACCGACCCGTAGGCGCTGATGGCGTGGGCCGCGTGGTCGTCGCTGAGGAGGAAGAGGATGTTGGGGCGGCGGACGCCGGATGGCGCCGAAGGTCACCGGCGTCGGCTCCGCTCCTCGATGTACCGCTTGGTGACGGCCATGTCGGAGTCGCCCATCCCGCGCGCGACGAGGTCCGCGAAGGCGGCCCGGACCGCCGGGAGCAGCGCGGCGTCGGTCCGGGTGGCCGTCGCGACGTCGGTGGCGAAGTCGAGGTCCTTGAGGACGTAGCGGGCGATCCCGGAGGGGCTGAAGTCGTCGGTGACCATCCGCTCACCCCGGGTCCGCAGGATGCGGCTGTCCGCATAGCCGCCGGCGAACAGCTCGAAGAGCGTGTCGAGCTCGAGCCCGCTGCGGTCGGCGAGGACCGCGGCCTCGCCGAGGGCGAGGACGGCGGCGGCGACGATCAGCTGGTTGCACGCCTTGGCGACCTCACCGGACCCGAGGGGTCCGAGGTGGTACGCCCGCCCGCACGCCTCGAGCACCGCCATCGCCCGGCGGGCGTCGACGTCGGTCCCGCCGACCATGATCGACAGCGTCCCGGCCTCGGCGCCGTCCACGCCGCCGGACACTGGCGCGTCGACGACGCGGACCCGGCCGTCGGACTCGCGGGCCAGCCGCTCACCGAGCCGCCGGACCCCGGTCGGCGACGACGTCGACGAGACGACGAGGAGCAGGTCGTCGGGCCGGTCGGCCAGCAGGCCGTCGTCGCCGGCCAGCACCTCCTCGACCTGCGGGAGGTCGGGCAGCATGAGGAGGACCACGGTGGCGTCGGCGGCGAGCGAGCGCGGCGTGTCGTGCCAGCGGGCACCCGCGTCGAGGAGGTCGGTGTAGCGGTCCCGGCCGCGGCCGTGGATCGCCACGGCTGGTGGCGGGTCGGCGCAGCAGGTGCTGCGGTCATCGGCCGGCCCATCGCGCCCGAGCCCGATCACGCCCACACGGTCGACGTCCTGGGTCACCTCGCTGGGTGCGGCCTCGGGCATGCTGTGCATCATGCCGGACGGCCTCTTCGACCTCGCGGGCGAACCGCTCTGGTCACCGGCTCCACCCGCGGGATCGGGTATGCGCTCGCCCGCGGCCTGCTCACCGCCGGCGCTCGCGTGGTCGTGCACGGCCGCGACCGGGACCGGGCGGTCGCGGCGGCGTCGGCCCTCTCCGGCGAGGCGGGCCGGCGTGACGCTACCGGCCGCCTTCGACGTGACGTCGGCGGCATCGGTGGACACCGGCGTCGCCCGGATCGAGGCGGAGTGGGGGACGCCGGACATCCTCGTGAACAACGCCGGTATGCAGCGCCGGGCGCCGGTCCTCGACTTCTCGGTCGCCGACTGGGACGAGCTGGTCGCGACCAACCTCACCAGCGCGTTCCTGGTCTCCCAGCGCGTCGGTCGCGGGCATGGCCGAACGCGGCAGCGGCAAGATCGTCATGATCGGGTCGGTCCAGAGCCGGCTGGCCAGACCGGGCATCGCGCCCTACTCCGCCACCAAGGGCGGCGTGGTCATGCTGACCCGCGGACTCTGCGCGGACCTGGGGCCGAAGGGCATCCAGGCGAACGCCCTCTGCCCCGGCTACATCGACACCGAGCTGACCCAGGCGCTGGTCGACGACCCCGAGTTCAGCGAGTGGGTGGCCGGGGCGCACGCCGGCCGGTCGTTGGGGCCGCGTGGAGGATCTCGTGGGCGCGCTGGTCTTCCTCGCATCCGACGCGTCGGCCTTCGTCAACGGGCAGGTCCTCTACGTCGACGGCGGCATGACCGCGGTCGTCTGACGGCTACGCCGGGAGGCGGTGAGCGGCGGCGCGGATGAGGACGACCGCCCACGTGCGGTAGGGCTTCCAGCGGTCGGCGAACGCCGCATACTCGTCCCGCCTTCGGCGGGGCCCAGTCGGTCATCGGGGTGGACAGACCGTAGAGGTCGTGGACCGCCTGCCGGCTGCGGGGCTCGTCCGTGGGGAGGACGTCGACGAAGCCGCACGCCCGGACGACGATCAGCGCGCTGTAGAACGGGCCGATCCCGGGCAGCTCCTGGACCGCCTCCTGGGCGGCCTCGGGACCGAGGGCCACGAGGCGGTCGACGTCGAGGTCTCCCCGCTGCGCGGCGGCCGCGACGGCCTGCAGCCGGGGGATGCGGTCGGCCGGGAGCCCGGGGCAGGTCGGTGAGCGCCGCGAGCCTCGACGGGGCCGGCAGGGCGGTGACGGTCTGGCCGGCCAGCTCGAAGGCGGTGCCGTGGGCCTCGTTGAGCCGCTCGCGGAGGGTGATGCCCTGCGCGCGGGCTCGGCGGGCGAGATGACCGACCAGACGGCGGCCTCGTAGGGCGAGTAGAACAGCGCGGGGCGGAGTCCGGGCGCGGCCTGCTGGAGGGCCCCGATGACCGGGTCGCGGCGGCCGAGATCCGCGAAGCCCTCGCCGTCGTGGTCGCACGAGACGACCCGGGCGACCTGGGCGGCCACGACGTCCGGGTCGGCGTCGCCGTGCACGGTGAGGTCGAGCTGGTCCGCCGCGCTGACGGACCTCGACGCCGACCGCTGTCTCCAGGTCGTGGTCGACCCGGAAGGCCATCCGCATGACGCCGTCGAACGACCGCTCGTTGCGGTGGCCGAACCCGAAGAGGGCCAGCTCCTCCAGCGAGAAGGGTCCTCGGGTGGGGATGGTCACGCGCGTGGTCGTCGACGTCGTCACCCGGTCATCGTCGCGGTCGGCACCGACACCGATCTCGGGCCCGGGTGCCCGACTAGGGTCCGGAACCATGAGGCTGAGGGCACCTTCACCGTCGCGTCGTTCGTCCCCGCCCAGATCGACCCGCCGCCCGCGGCCGTCGAGGTGGGCATCCCGGTCGGGACGGCCGTCATGGAGAAGGTCTACGAGGGCGACGTGTCCGGCCGCTCGGCCACGATCTTCACCTCGGCCTTCGACATGGGAACGGGGATCGGGACGTACGTGGCGCTGGAGACCTTCGAGGGCCGGCTCGGTGACCAGACCGGCCGGTTCGCCTACGTGCACTCGGCCACGACGACGGGTTCGGACCGGCGGTACGAGCTGTTCGTCATCGTCCCCGGGAGCGGCGTCGGCGACCTGGCGGCCATCTCCGGTGGTGGCGGGATGTCCGTCGACGAGGACGACACCCACCGGGTCTGGTTCGACTACCAGCTGACGTGACGGCCGCCGCTCCACGCCTCGGGGAGCGGCGTTCGTAGCGGCCGCAACGTCGTGATCGCGACACCGCAGCCGCTACGGCAGCCGCTTCGCTGTGGGTCCGGGGCAGCCGAGGGGACGCGGTCAGGTCGGGCCGCCGTACGCCGGCGGGGCGTCCATGGAGGTGCGCAGCGTGGTCAGGGCGTCGGCCGGCACGTTGATGAGCCCGCGAACGGGCCGGTCGAGGTCGAACGTGATGAACAGCGTGGAGGCGACGAGCACCGCCGCGAGCAGGGCGATCCCCGGACCGCGGCCCAACGTCCCGAGGTGGAGCGCCAGCAGTCCCAGCGCCAGCGCCGCCCCGACCATCTCGAGCAGGAGGACCGGCGTCGGGACCCGGTTGCCCAGGCCGGCCACCCGGGCCGTCTGGGCGTCGAAGGCCTCGTTGAGGCTGTCCAGGTAGAGGCGGGGCGCGCTCGCGGTCGGCTGGGCGGTCATCGCCTGACCGGCCTGGTCCCAGAGAGCGCGCTGGGCGTCGCTGCTCCTGCGCCAGCGCGGCCTGTTGCTCCGGGCTGCCCGGCACGGTCTCCGAGATGTCGATGGACGCGTCGGTGAGCCGGCGCATCTGCTCCAGCGACGGCGTCCGGTTCGGCTCGGCCAGCGTCTGGGCCCGCAGGTAGGCGGTGCCCAGGGCGTTGGCCTCGGTGACGACCGCCGCCCGCCGGCTCTCGTAGCGTCCCACCGCCAGGCTGAGACCGAAGGCCATGACCAGCGCCATGAACCCGAGCATCGCCGACTGGATGGCTCCGAACGGCTCTCGGAGCCCCTCGGACCGGTCGCGCATCGACCGGCCGATGAGATGACCGACGACGGTCGCGCCGATGATGACCGCGAAGAGGCCGACGACGAGCGCCGGCGTGCTCAGCTGGAACAGCGACACGCCGTCTCCTCACGCGTCCGATGACGTTCGGAAGGTAGCAACCGCTGAACGTGACTGTCCGCCGAATCCGTCAGCCGGCGCGGACCTCCTGGTAGCGAGCCAGCGACTCCTTGCGCTCCGTGTCGTGGTCGACGATCGGGGCCGGGTAGCCGTCCGGCGGGTCATCCACGCTCCAGGGCTCGTGGATCTCCTTGGCGGACAACGATTTCAGCTCAGGTACCCATCGGCGCACGTAGTCCCCCTCGGGGTCGAACTTCTTCGCCTGCAGGACGGGGTTGAAGATCCGGAAGTACGGCGACGGGTCGGTCCCGGTCCCCGCCGTCCACTGCCACCCGTGCTGGTTGTTCGCGAGGTCGCCGTCGACGAGGTGGTCCATGAAGTGCCGGGCGCCGAGTGTCCACTCCAGGTGCAGGTCCTTGACGAGGAACGACGCGACGATCATCCGGACGCGGTTGTGCATCCAGCCGGTGGCGAGCAGCTGACGCATACCGGCGTCGACGATCGGGTAGCCGGTCCGGCCCTGCTTCCAGGCCTCCAGCCGCTCCTCGGCCCGCTTCCCCGTGTCGTAGCGCATCCGCGCCATGGCCGGTTGGAAGTACCCGTTTGCGCTGTCCGGCCAATGGTGCAGGACCTGCGCGTAGAAGTCGCGCCAGCACAGCTGGCGTCGGTATGCCGGTCCGCGCCGCCCGAGGTCGGCGAGCATCGTGCGCGGGTGGATCTCCCCGAACTTCAGGTGCACCGACATGTGCGACGTGCTGTCGAGGTCGGGCCGGTTGCGCTCCGCGTTGTAGTGCTCGACGTCGACGTCCAGGAACTCCTTCCACGCCGCTCGCGCCGCGGCCTCGCCGGCCTCCGGCAGCTCTGCGGCGGTCCTCGGGCCGCGGGGATGTCGATCCCGTCCATCGGATGCCAGGCGATCCGCGCCGGGTTGGACGTCGAAGGGCTGTGCCAGCCGCGCTCCGACCACGCCCGGTAGAACGGGGTGAAGACCTTGAACGGCTCGCCGTCCTTCTTGAGCACCTGCCCGGCGACACCGCATACGGGCTGCCGGTCCGCACCAACGGCACGTCGCCGAGGGCCTTCTCGACGCGGCGGTCGCGAGCGCGTGCCGTACGGCGCGAAGTCCTCACTGATGTGGACCTCGGTGGCGCCGATCTCGCTCGGCCACCCGGGGCACGACGTTCTCCGGACGGCCGCGCTTCACGGTGAGTCGCCCCCCGTGCGAGCGGAGGTCCTCGTCGAGGGCCCGCAGCGACCGGTAGAGGTAGGCGGTCCGCGGGCCGTCGTCGACCTTGAGCAGCACGTCGTCGAGGACGAACAGGGCGCAGACCGGCCCGGCCTCGGCTACGGCGTCGAGCGCGGGATGATCGCGCAGTCGGAGGTCGCGGCGGAACCACAGGACCGACGGGGTCACGCCCGGATCTCCTCCCGGCGGATCGACCGTTCGAACAGCGGCGGCAGGTACCGGAGCATGAGCATCGCCCAGGTGAGGTGGGTCAGCATCGGCGCCTGGATGCCACCCGACGCACGGCGCTGCATCCCGAACAGCAGGCCCATCACGCCGCCGGCCACGGTGAGCGCGGGGTTGCGGCTGGCCGCCGTCGCGACGGTGTAGGCCGCGGTGGAGATGAGGATCGGCCGGTCGGCGGCGGCGGTGTAGAAGGCGCCGCGGAAGAACATCTCCTCGGCGAGCCCGTTGACCGACGTGGTGAGGATGATCAGCGGCATGTTGCCCTGGTCGGCGTACCGCAGCACGTTGCCGATCGCCTGGTTGAGGATCGGGATCTCTCGGGCCACGAGCGCGGCTCCGTAGAACGCGCCGAACGCCGCCACACCGGTGGCGACCGGCGTGACGATCGGGCGGCGCAGGTTGTCGTCGCGGCTCTTGATCCAGCCGAGGTGCAGCGGACCCGAGGCGACCGCGCCGGCCGTCCAGGTCGCCGCGAGGGCTCCGGTCAGCCAGTAGAACCGTTTCGAGCCCGGCTCGGCACTCAACGAGACACCCGAGCAGCGTCGCGCCCGCGGCGCCGACGCCGAGAACGATCCGGCGACGCCGGTTGCGGACCGCCTCGGTCTCGTCGGGGACCCGGGGTTCCTGGAGGTGGAACGGCTTCGGCAGCCGTCCGAGGATCCGGTGGATGGTGTCGGCGGGACCCGCGCTGGTGTCCTGGTCCGGCCAGCCGCTCGGCGCGCTCGCGGAGGGCGGTGCGGGCGGCCTCGTCGTATCTCATCGGCTCGAACGGCACCATGCTGGCGGATGCGGTCGTCCTTGACCACGACCTCGTTGGTCATCGAGTCGACGAGGTTGCGGCCGGTCGTCGTGTCGACGTCGGTGACCAGCGACAGCCAGCGCGAGGACAGCTGGGGCGAGAGCAGGGGCACCGGGACGATCGGGAGGTCGCCGGCCCTGGATCGTCGCCACCCGCTGCAGCATCGTCTTGTAGCGCAGCACCTCCGGCCCGCCGATCTCGAGGGCCTCGTCCGCAGCCTCGGGCAGCTCGAGCACGCCGACGAGGTAGCGGATGACGTCGGCGACGGCGATCGGCTGGGTTCGGGTCATCACCCAGCGCGGCGTGACCATCGCCGGCAGGTGGTCCACGAGCTGACGGGTCATCTCCCAGGAGATGCCGCCGTCGCCGATGACGATGCCGGCGCGCAGCGTCGTCACCGGGACCCCCGACTCCGCCGAGGGCCGACTCGACCTCGCGGCGGCTGCGCAGGTGGGCGGACAGCTCCTCGCTGTCGTCGCCGAGACCGCCGAGGTAGACGATCCGCTTCAGGCCGGCCGCTCGGCCGCGGCACCCGAACGTCGTCGCTCCGGCGGCGTCCTTGTTCTCGAAGTCGTCGTCGTCCAGGGAGTGCACGAGGTAGTAGGCGGCGTCGCAGCCGGCCATCGCCGCGTCGAGCGAGTCGGCGTCCTGGACGTCGGCGCCGACCGCGGTGCCGAGCCCGGACCGGCGGCGCCGCGGCTGCACGCCCTGATGGTCAGCGACGTCACCCAGCTGTGCGCGAGCCGATGGAACCTCGGAGCGCTGTACCTGCTTCCCGAACTGCGGCTGGACCGGTTCGAGCAGTTTCGCCTGCGCCGCGCGGAACTTCGCACGCGCTACCGCACTCTCGCAGCGGAGGTCATCGCCGAGTGCGACGGCCCGGCCGACGCCGACGACCTGCCGTTCCGGCTGGTCGAGTCCGTGATCAACCGTCGTTCCGACGACAGCGGTTGCGCTGATGAGCAGCCGTGGGTGATCGCCGACGGAGCGTTGCGGACGCTGGGCTTCGACGGTGACTTCGCCGCGCTGCGCAAGCTGACCGGGGGACGGCTGGGGCTCGCAGATACAGTCCAGGTGTGAGCGAATACCAGACCATCAAATTCGAGCAGTCCGGCTCGATTGCCCGGATCACGCTGAACCGGCCGGACGCCGCAAACGGCATGAACGACACGATGACTCGGGAGCTGGCCGACGCCGCCAGGCGCTGCGACACCGAGGCGACCAAGGTCGTCGTGCTCACCGGATCGGGCCGATTCTTCTGCGCCGGAGGCGATCTGAAATCGTTCGCGTCGGCACCGAGCCGCGGCCGTTACATCAAGGGTGTCGCCGACGACCTGCACCGGGCCATCTCGACGTTCGCGCGGATGGACGCCGTGGTGATCACTGCCGTGAACGGCGTCGCTGCCGGGGCCGGCTTTTCCATCGCGGTGGCCGGCGATCTGGTGGTGGCCGCGGAGTCCGCATCGTTCACCATGGCCTACACCCGGGCGGGGCTGAGCCCCGACGGCAGCTCGTCCTATTACTTGCCACGGCTGATCGGCATCCGCAAGACGCAGGAGCTGATGCTGACCAACAGGACGATCTCGGCTGCCGACGCGTCACAGTGGGGTCTGGTCACCGAGGTCGTCCCGGACGCGGAGTTGGCGGGCCGGGCAGACGCGTTGGCCGACCAAATCGCCACCACCGCAAGGGAATCCAACGGCGCGGTGAAGGCGCTGCTGCTCACCACCTTCTCCACCGGCCTGGAGGAGCAGATGGAGATGGAGGGACGGCTGATCGCCGAACGCGCCGACTCCGCAGACGGGCGCGAAGGCGTCGACGCCTTCCTGGCGAAGCGCAACGCCGAGTTCGCCTAGAAGGAATGCTCCTCGGCCGGGAACGCCCCGGAGGCCACCTCGTCGGCGTATTGCGTTGCGGCGCGGTGTAATTCGCCACCGATGTGGCCGAAGCGCTTGACGAACTTGGCGGTCTTGCCGCTGGTGAGCCCTGCCATGTCCTGCCACACCAGCACCTGCGCGTCGCAGTTCGGTCCGGCGCCGATGCCGATGGTGGGAATGGTCAGTTTGCCGGTGATCTGGGTGGCCAGCTCGGCGGGCACCATCTCCATCACCACGGAGAACGCGCCGGCCTCTTGCACGGCGATGGCGTCGTGGATGGTCTGCTCGGCGGCGTCGCCGCGGCCCTGCACCCGGAAGCCGCCGAGGCCGTTGACGCTCTGCGGTGTGAACCCGATGTGCGCCATGACCGGGATACCGGCGGCAGTCAGCACGGCGATCTGATCGGCGACGCGCTCGCCGCCCTCCAGCTTGACCGCGTGCGCGCCGGTCTCCTTCAGGAACCGGGTCGCCGTGGCCAGCGCGTGCTGCGGGCCGGCCTCGTAGCTGCCGAACGGCATGTCGGCTACCACCAGCGCGTGCGGGGCGCCCCGCACCACGCCACGGACCAGTGGAATCAGCTCGTCGACGGTCACCGGCACAGTGGTGTCGTAGCCATAGACGACGTTGGCGGCGGAATCGCCGACCAGCAGCACCGGAATGCCGGCGTCGTCGAAGATGCGGGCAGTGGAGTAGTCGTAGGCCGTCAGCATGGCCCACTTGTGGCCCTCGGCCTTCCACTTCTGCAGGTGAAGGGTGCGAATTTTGGTCCGCGGCTTAGCCTCCGCAGCACCGTAAACGGTCTGCTCAGACATCGTTGTCCCCCAATGGGTCGGTCGGGTCGAATCCTCGAGGCCATCACGGTCCCCGGGTTTCGTCTGACAGTGTCAGTCTGCCACCCCGGCAGAAGAAGGTGAACTGCGCGTTTAGTGGATTTCCTCACATTACGATCGGCGGCATGCAACGGCTCAGCGGACTCGACGCCAGCTTCCTTTATCTCGAAACCGCCAAACAGCCGTTGCATGTGTGCTCGATCTTGGAGCTGGATACCTCCACCATGCCCGGCGGCTACACGTTCGACCGGCTGCGCGACGCGTTGAGCCTGCGGATCAAGGCCATGCCGCAGTTCCGCGAGAAGCTTGCCGACAGCCGGCTGAATCTCGACCATCCGGTTTGGGTGGACGACAACGATTTTGACGTCGACCGGCATCTGCACCACATCGGCTTGCCTGCGCCGGGTGGGCGTAACGAACTCGCCGAAATCTGCGGGCACATCGCCTCATTGCCGCTGGATCGCAGCCGACCCCTGTGGGAGATGTGGGTCATCGAGAACATCGCGGGCACCGACGCCCACGCAGGTGGCCGGCTGGCGGTGATGACCAAGGTGCACCACGCCGGCGTCGACGGCGTGACCGGCGCCAACCTGATGTCCACGTTGTGCAGCACCGAACCCGACGCACCGCCACCGGATCCAGTCGACGGGGTGGGCGGCGCCAGCTCACTGGAGATAGCAGTGAACGGGGCGATGAAGTTCGCCACTCGCCCGCTCAAGCTGGTCAACCTGGTGCCGCAGACGGTGTCATCGGTCGTCGACACCGTCAAACGCGCCAGGACCGGCCTGACGATGGCGTCGCCGTTCGCCGCCCCAAAGACCGCGTGGAACGCCAACGTCACGGGACATCGCAACATCGCGTTCGCCCAGCTCGACCTCGAGGACATCAAGACGGTGAAGAACCACTTCGGCGCCAAGGTGAACGACGTGGTGATGGCGCTGGTCTCCGGTGTGCTGCGCAAGTTCCTGCTCGATCGGGGCGAGCTGCCGGACAGCACACTGGTCGCATCGGTGCCGGTGTCGGTGCACGACAAGTCCGATCGGCCCGGCCGCAACCAGGTTTCGGCCATGTTCTCCCGTCTGGAAACCCACATCGCCGACCCAGCGGAGCGGCTGAAGGCCATAGCGGAGGCGAATTCCGTTGCCAAACAACACAGTTCGGCGATCGGGGCGACGCTGCTGCAGGATTGGACCCAGTTCGCCGCGCCTGCGGTGTTCGGCGTCGCCATGCGTGTGTACGCGGCCTCCCGGTTGACCGAAGCGCGGCCGGTGCACAACCTGGTCATCTCCAACGTGCCCGGCCCGCAGGTGCCGCTGTACTTCCTGGGCTGCGAGGTAAGAGCGATGTACCCGCTCGGCCCGATATTCCACGGCTCCGGGCTGAACATCACCGTGATGTCGCTGAACGGCACGCTAGACGTCGGCATCGTGTCGTGCCCGGAGTTGCTGCCCGATCTGTGGGATATGGCCGACGACTTCGAGGTCGCCCTGGACGAGTTGGTCGACGCCACGAGGTAGGCCCGAGAAACCCAGTCTCGCCAGGCCTGATCCCGGTTCATGGCAGCATGTGGTGCCATGAACCTCAAGATCGGGGTCCTCGCGAGCGCCTGCGTGCTGCTACTGGTAGCGGGCTGCAGCGCGGTGGTCGACGGGCGCGCCGTCATATCGGTGCCCCGGCCGGGCTCGCCAATACAGTGGGTGACCTGCCAGGCCGCCCCGTCCGACGAGTCCCGCTTCCCTCCGGGTGCCGAGTGCGGGATGCTGTCGGTGCCGGTGGACTACACCAAGCCAGACGGTGACGTCGCCCAGATCGCGATGATCCGGTTCAAGGCGACCGGCGAGAAGATCGGCTCGCTGGTGGTCAACCCGGGCGGACCGGGTGAGTCGGGAGTCGAGGCGGCGGCGTCGTTGCTCACCTCGTTACCGGAGTCGGTGCGTCAGCGGTTCGATCTGGTGGGCTTCGACCCGCGCGGTGTCGCGAACTCCGGCCCGGCGGTGTGGTGCAACTCCGACGCCGAAAACGACCGCTTGCGTGCCGATCCGCAGGTCGACTACTCGCCGGCCGGAGTCGCCCACATTGAGAAGGAAACCAAGGACTTCGTCCAGCGCTGCGTGGACAAGATGGGCGACGAGTTCCTGGTCAATGTGGGCACCGCCAATGTGGTCAAGGATCTCGACGCGATGCGCGCAGCACTCGGCGATCCGAAGCTGACGTATCTGGGCTACTCGTACGGCACCCGGATCGGGTCGGCCTACGCCGAGGCCTACCCGCAGAACGTGCGCGCGATGATCCTCGACGGCGCCGTCGACCCCAACGTCGACCCGATCGAGGCCGACATCCGCCAGGCCGCCGCATTCCAGAAGGCGTTCGACGACTTCGCCGCCGACTGCGCCACCGACCCGTCCTGCCCGCTGGGCACCGATCCGGCCAAGGCCGTCGACGTGTACAAGAGCCTGGTCGAGCCGCTCGTCGAGAAACCGGCGAAGACAACGGATCCGCGCGGGCTGAGCTACTCCGACGCGATCGTCGGGACCATCCTGCCGCTGTACTCGCCGAACCTGTGGCGGCATCTCACCCAGGCGCTGAGCGAAATGCGGGACGGCACCGGCGACACCATGCTGACGCTGGCCGACCTGTACATGGGCCGCGACGCCGAGGGCCACTACAACAACTCCACCGATGTGCGCGTGGCGGTCAACTGCGTGGATCAGCCGGCGGTCACCGACCGCGCCAAGGTCATCGAGGAGGACCGGCGCGTCCGCGAGGTGGCCCCATTCATGAGCTACGGCGAGTTCACCGGACACGCCCCGCTGAGCACGTGCGCGTTCTGGCCGGTGCCGCCGACCAGCACGCCTCACGAGATCAAGGTCAGCGGACTGCCGCCGATCCTGGTGGTGTCGACCACCAACGACCCCGCCACCCCGTATCAGGCCGGGGTCGATCTGGCCAAGCAACTCGGCGGCACCCTGGTCACGTTCGACGGCACCCAGCACACCGTCGTCTTCCAGGGAAACACCTGCATCGACGACATCGCGGCGCGCTACCTCGTCGACGTGACCGTGCCGCCACCGGACACGCGATGCACAACATAAGATCGGTCGGGCGGGCCGACCTGCCCGAGTTGATGCCGATGCTGCGGGCGTACTGCGACTTCTATCGCGTGGATCCCTCCGATGAGCGGCTGCAGGCGCTGGCGACCGGCCTGATCGACAACCCGGCCGAGGGTCTTCAGCTCATCGCGCGTGACTCCGATGGAACACCACTCGGTTTCGCGACGATCTACTGGACATGGCAGACGTTGTACGCCGCCCGGGTCGGCGTGCTCAACGACCTTTTCGTGGTGTCGGCATCCCGGGGCTCGGGGACCGGGCGGGCGCTGATCGAGCGATGCCGCGAACTGTGCCGCGAGCGCGGTGCCGCGAAACTGGTGTGGGAGACGGCCCCCGACAACACCACCGCGCAACGCCTTTACGACGGCATCGGCGCGGAGAAGTCGACCTGGCTCACCTACGAACTCGACGCCTGATCACGGCCAGGTCACCGTTGTACTCCAGGGGCAGACCGCTGCCCGGTTCGCGTGCAACCATGTCTGCCATGTGGCGGGCGGGCAGGTTCATTGCGGCGCCGTTCGCACTCCTCGTGGTGTCGGGGATCGGATGCCCCGCCGCCTGGGCGACACCCGAAGGGCAGTCCACGCAGCTGTACGGGCAGCCGCCAGTGTGGGGTGGCTGCGAGCAATTCGTCGGAGCCACCGGCAACATCCCCACCGCGCAGTGCGGCACCGTCTCGGTGCCCGTCGACTACGCCAAACCCGAAGGGGCGCAGGCGCAATTGGCGGTGATCCGGGTGCCCGCCACCGGCGACCGAATCGGCGTGCTGGTGGTCAACCCCGGCGGGCCCGGTGCGTCCGCAGTCGACACCGTCGCCGGCATGGGCGCCGCGCTGGCCGACACGGACATCCTGCGCCGCTTCGATCTGGTCGGCATCGACCCACGCGGTGTCGGCCATTCCACGCCTGAGCTGCGTTGCCGCACCGACGCTGAGTTCGACGCCTTCCGTCGGGAACCGCTGGCCGACTACAGCCCCGCGGGTGTCGCGCACATCGAGCAGCTCTACGGCCAGTTCGCGCAGCTCTGCACCGACCGGATGGGCACGGAGTTCCTGGCCAACGTCGGAACCGCGTCCTCGGCACGGGACATCGATGTCGTCCGCGCCGCGCTGGGCGAGAACCAGATCAACTATCTCGGCTTCTCCTACGGCACCGAGCTGGGCGCGGCCTACGCCGAGCGGTACGGCGACCGGGTGCGGGCCATCGTTCTCGACGGCGCGATCGACCCGAGCCTCGACCCGATCGCCGCGCGCATCCGCCAAATGGCGGGCTTCCAAACGGCTTTCAACGACTACGCGGCCGACTGCGCGCAGTCGGCCGGTTGCCCGCTTGGCACCGACCCGGCGAAGTTCGTCGACCGCTACCACGAGCTCGTCAATCCGTTGGTGGAGAAGCCCGGCGGTACGTCCGATCCGCGGGGTCTGAGCTATCAGGACGCGATCACCGGCACCGTCAACGCGCTCTATTCCCAGCGACACTGGACCTACCTCACCAGCGGGCTGCTGGGCCTGCAGCGCGGCAGCGACGCCGAGGACCTGCTGCTGCTGGCCGACGACTACCAGAAGCGCGACGAGGACGGGCACTACTCCAATCAGCAGGACGCCTTCGTCGCCATCCGCTGCGTCGACGCGCCGTACCCGGCCGACCCGGCGGTGTGGGCCGAGGCCGACCGGCAAATCCGGCAGGCGGCGCCGTTCATGGCCTACGGCAACTTCACCGGGTTTGCCCCCCGGGACGTGTGCGCGACCTGGCCAGTGCCGCCGACGTCGTCTCCGCACCCGGCCTCCTCACCCGGCCCGGGCAAGGTCGTGGTGGTGTCGACGACCCGCGACCCGGCCACGCCATACCAGGCGGGTGTCGACCTCGCCCAGCAGATGGGGGCGGCGCTGATCACCTTCGACGGCACTCAGCACACCGTGGTGTTCAACGGCGACGCCTGCGTCGACACCGCGGTCGTGAACTTCCTCGTCGATTCCGTCGCGCCGCCGGACGGTTTGCGGTGCTAGGTCGCAGCAGCTGCGTAACACAGAATTAACAGCCGGAACCTACGCTGCGAACATGGATCGGCAGAAGGAATTCGTGCTGCGCACGCTGGAGGAACGCGATATCCGCTTCGTCCGGCTGTGGTTCACCGACGTCCTCGGATTCCTCAAGTCCGTAGCCATCGCACCGGCCGAGCTGGAAGGCGCGTTCGAGGAGGGCATCGGCTTCGACGGGTCCTCGATCGAGGGGTTTGCCCGGGTGTCCGAAGCCGACATGGTCGCCCGGCCCGACCCGTCGACGTTCCAGGTGCTGCCGTGGACCACCAGCCGTGGAGATCACCACTCGGCGCGGATGTTCTGCGACATCACCATGCCCGACGGATCGCCGTCGTGGGCCGACTCACGCCACGTGCTGCGCCGGCAGCTGTCCAAGGCCAGCGACCTCGGCTTCTCCTGCTACGTGCACCCGGAGATCGAGTTCTTCCTGCTGCATCCCGGACCCGACGACGGTTCGGTGCCGGTGCCTGCGGACAGCGGCGGTTACTTCGACCAGGCGGTGCACGACGCGGCGCCGAACTTCCGCCGCCACGCCATCGACGCGCTGGAGCAGATGGGCATCTCGGTGGAGTTCAGCCACCACGAGGGCGGGCCGGGCCAGCAGGAGATCGACCTGCGCTACGCCGACGCGCTGTCGATGGCCGACAACGTGATGACGTTCCGGTACGTGGTCAAGGAGGTCGCGCTCGAAGACGGCGTCCGCGCGTCGTTCATGCCGAAGCCGTTCGCCGAGCATCCCGGGTCGGCCATGCACACCCACATGAGCTTGTTCGAGGGCGAGAACAACGCCTTTCACGATCCCAACGACGCGCTGCAACTCTCGAACGTAGGAAAGTCGTTCATCGCAGGCATTCTCGAGCACGCCAACGAGATCAGCGCCATCACGAACCAGTGGGTGAACTCCTACAAGCGATTGGTACACGGCGGCGAGGCGCCGACGGCCGCTTCGTGGGGCGCGGCAAACCGCTCGGCGCTCGTGCGTGTCCCGATGTACACCCCGCGCAAGGCCTCGTCGCGGCGGGTCGAGGTGCGCAGTCCCGATTCGGCGTGCAACCCGTACCTGACCTTCGCAGTGCTGCTGGCCGCGGGCCTGCGCGGCATCGAGAAGGGCTACGTGCTCGGCCCGCAGGCCGAGGACAACGTGTGGAGCCTCACCCCCGAGGAACGCCGCGCGATGGGCTACAGGGAGCTGCCGGGCAGCCTCGGCGTGGCGCTGACCGAGATGGAGAGCTCCGAGCTGGTCGCGGAAGCCTTGGGGGAGCACGTATTCGACTTCTTCCTGCGCAACAAGCGCACTGAATGGGAGAACTACCGCAGCCACGTCACGCCGTTCGAGCTGAAGACCTACTTGTCGCTTTAGCCGAGGCTCGCGCTACGGTCGTGGATGTGGCCAAACCTGCGACGCGGCGACCCAAGCTGCCCAGCGTAGGCCGGCTCGGGCTGGTCGAACCCCAGGCTCCCGCGGACCTGGACCGGCTGGGCTGGAACACCGACGCCCACGTCGAGCTGTTGTGGTCACTGTCGCGCGCACCCGACGCCGACACCGCACTGCGGGCGATGGTGCGGCTGGCCGACGCCGTGGGGAGCGACTGGGCCGAACTCAACCGGGCACTGGTGAAGGACCGCGCGCTGCGGGGCCGGCTGTTCGGGGTGCTCGGCTCGTCGCGCGCGCTCGGTGATCACCTCGTCGCCCATCCCGACTCGTGGCATCTGCTGCAGGGCACCGTGACGTTGCCGCCGGTCGGCGAACTGCGCGACGCGTTCTCCGAGGTGGCCGAAAAGGCAACGGACGCAACGGCTGCGCTGCATCCCCTCCGGAAGCTCTACCGCGACCGGGTGCTGGTTCTGGCCGCCCTGGACCTGGCGTCGACGGTCGAGAACGAACCGGTGGTGCCGTTCACAACCGTCGGCGAGCATCTGTCCGACCTGGCCGACGCGGCGTTGGGTGCAGCGCTCACCGTGGCCACCCGAGCGGTCTGCGGCGACGCCGGCGAGCCGCCGCGGCTGGCGGTGATCGCGATGGGCAAGTGCGGCGCGCGTGAGCTGAACTACGTCAGCGACGTCGACGTCATATTCGTGGCCGAGGCCGCCGACGCGATCGCCACCCGGGTGGCCGGCGCGATGATGCGGTTCGCCGGTGACGCGTTCTTCGAGGTGGACGCGGCGCTACGGCCCGAGGGCAAGCACGGCCCCCTGGTGCGCACACTGGACTCCCACATCGCCTACTACCAGCGCTGGGCCAAGACCTGGGAGTTTCAGGCGATGTTGAAGGCGCGGCCGGCCGTCGGCGACGCCGAGCTCGGTGAACGGTATATCGACGCGTTGATGCCGATGGTGTGGACGGCGTGCGAGCGTGAGGACTTCGTGCCCGAGGTGCAGGCGATGCGTCGGCGCGTGGAGGAGTTGGTGCCCGCGGGGGTACGGGCCCGCGAGATCAAGCTCGGCACCGGCGGGCTGCGCGACGTCGAGTTCGCCGTGCAGCTGCTGCAGCTGGTGCACGGCCGTAACGACGAATCGCTGCACGTCGCGTCGACGGTGGACGCGCTGGCCGCGCTCGGCGCCGGCGGTTACATCGGCCGCGATGACGCCGCCAACATGACCGCCTCCTACGAGTTCCTGCGGCTGCTCGAACACCGACTGCAGCTGCAGCGGCTCAAGCGCACCCACATGCTGCCCGACTTTGACGACAACGAGGCGTTGCGCTGGCTGGCGCGCGCCGCACATGTCCGCCCCGATGGCCAGCACGACGCGCTGGGCGTGTTGCGCGAGGAACTGAAACGGCAGAGCCTGCGGGTGTCGCGGCTGCACGCCAAGCTCTTCTACCAGCCGCTGCTGGAATCGGTCGGTCAACCGCTTGGCATTTCGGAGGGCATGACACCGGCGGCCGCCGAACGTCAGCTCGCCGCGCTCGGATACGAAGGGCCGCAGAGCGCGCTCACCCATCTGGCCTCGCTCACCGGCCACAGCGGCCGCCGTGGCCGGGTGCAGCAGGTGCTGCTGCCGACACTGCTGGACTGGCTGTCCGACACGCCTGACGCGGACGCCGGTCTGCTGGCGTATCGACGGATCAGTGAGGCGCTGGCCGAGCACCGGTGGTACCTGTCCACGCTGCGCGACGAGGGCGCGGTGGCCAAGCGGCTGATGCGGGTGCTGGGCACCTCGGCGTACGTGCCCGAACTGCTGATGCGGGCACCCGAAGTCATCCAGCTCTACGCCGACGGTCCGAACGGCCCCAAGTTGCTCGACGCCGAGCCCGACGCGGTGGCGCGGGCGCTGATCGCCTCGGCCGGTAGGCATCCGGATCTGGTGCGGGCCATCGCAGCCGCCCGCACGCTGCGCCGGCGCGAGCTGGCCCGCATCGCGTCGGCCGATCTGCTCGGCATGCTCGAGGTCACCGATGTGTGCAAGGCGCTGACGTCGGTGTGGGTGGCGGTGCTGCAGGCCGCCCTGGACGCGGTGATCCGGGCCAACACCCCCGACGGCGGCGCGCCGGCCCGCATCGCGGTGATCGGGATGGGCCGCCTCGGCGGTGGCGAGCTCGGCTACGGGTCGGACGCCGACGTGATGTTCGTGTGCGAACCGGAAGCCGGGGTCGACGAGTCGGTCGCGGTGCGCTGGGCGGTGAGCATTGCCGAGCAGGTGCGTACCCTGCTTGGTACGCCGAGCGCCGACCCGCCGCTGGAGGTCGACGCCAACCTGCGACCGGAGGGCCGCACCGGTCCGTTGGTGCGCACGCTTGCCTCGTATGGGGCCTACTACGCGCAGTGGGCGCAACCGTGGGAGATTCAGGCCCTGCTGCGGGCGCACCGCGTTGCGGGTGATCTCGACCTCGGCCAGCGGTTCTTGCTGATGGCGGACAAGACGCGGTACCCGCCCGGTGGTGTGCCCGCCGAAGCCGTGCACGAGATCCGGCGCATCAAGGCCCGCGTCGAAGCCGAGCGGTTGCCGCGCGGCGCCGACCCGAACACCCACACCAAACTTGGGCGCGGCGGGCTCGCCGACATCGAGTGGACGGTGCAGCTGCTGCAGCTGCGGCATGCGCACAAAGTCCCTGCGCTGCATAGTACGTCGACGCTGGAGACGCTCAACGCCATCGGCGCCGCCGAGCTGATCGCCGAGGGCGACGTCGAACTGCTGCGGCAGGCGTGGTTGACGGCAACCCGCGCGCGTAACGCCCTGGTGTTGGTACGCGGCAAGCCCACCGACCAGCTGCCCGGGCCAGGCCGTCAACTCAACGCCGTCGCGCTGGCGGCGGGCTGGGACAGCGACGACGGTGGTGAGTTCCTGGACAACTACCTGCGGGTGACCCGTCGGGCAAAGGCGGTGGTACGGAAGGTCTTCGGCGGATGAAGTACTACATCAGCCCGGCCTTCCTCGAGACCAGTGAGATCGTCGAGATCGCCAAGGCGGCCGACGATCTCGGCTATGACGGGATCGGCATCCCGGACCACGTCGTCAACCTGGAAACGCTCGCCACTCCGTATCCGTACACGAAGGACGGCCAGCGCCGGTGGCAGCCGTTCACCGACTGGCCCGATCCGTGGGTATTGACCGGCGCGCTCGCGCAGGCGACGACCCGCCTGCGGTTCGTGACGACGGTGTACATCCCCGGCATGCGCGATCCCTACTCGGTGGCCAAAGCCGTTGGCACGGCGGCCTATCTCGCCGACGGACGCGTCGAACTCGGCGTAGGCGTTGGCTGGTGCGAAGAAGAGTTCACGGTGATGGGGCAGCGGTTCGACCGCCGCGGCAAGCGCACCGACGAAATGCTGGACCTGATCCGCGCACTCTGGCAGCCGGGATGGACGGAGTTCGACGGCGAGTTCTACCAGACACCGCGGCTGGAGATGGAGCCCACGCCGCCGAATATTCCCATCTATGTCGGCGGTCTGAGCGAGATCGCGTTGAAGCGGGCGGCCCGCAACGATGGGTGGATCGGCGACCTGATCACCACCGAGAGGGCCATCGCGGCCGCACAGCGGCTGCGTGAGCTGCGGGCCGAAAACGGTTTGTCGATGGACGATTTCACCATCCTCACGCCGCTCACCGACGCGTTGACCATCCCGGACTACAAGCGCGCCGAGGCGGCAGGCATCACCCACATCCTGACGATGCCGTGGATGTTCTACGCCGGCGCGCAGGCGTCGCTGGCCGAGACGATCGACGGCATGCGCAAGTTCCGCAAGGACCTGGCGCTGGACTCCTGACAGCTTTCGGTCAGCCCCAGCGGCTGATCGCGTCGCCGACCGGCATGCCGGCGGCCATCGCCCCCATCATCAGCACACGCGCCTGGCTCGCCCGCAGATTCGGCACCATCACAGCACCGGCCTTCACCATGTCATCGCCGGGACCGTATTCGGCGATGACGGGACCGGTGGGCACGCGGGTTGATATGGCGACCTGCACGCCCGCCTGCTCATGGCGGCGCACCGCGTCGACGATGGCGTCGCCGGCGTTGCCGGAGCCGAGCGACTCGAGCACCAGCCCGCGGGCGCCCGCTGCCACCGCAGCGTCGATTGCGGACCCGTCATCGCCGGGGTAGACCGCGACGATGTCGACGCGCGGCGCCGACGCGGCCGACACCTCGGCGAGGAACGGCCGCGGTGCGGGCTGGTTCAACGTGAACATTCCATTGCTGACTGTTCCCACTGGCGCCGGGCCACCGAAAGGCGACAAGCTCTGGGTGTCCATCTTGCGGGTGCCCAATGTGGGAAACACGTTGCCCGCGAACATGATCAATGCTCCCTGGTCACGTGCCGCGGGGCTGGCGGCCACCGTCAACGCGTCGCGCAGGTTCGTCGGCCCGTCGGCATCGGGCGAATCCGAACTGCGCTGGGCGCCGGTCAACACGACGGGCGGTGACCCGTTGTACGTAAGGTCCAGCCACATCGCTGTCTCTTCCATGGTGTCGGTGCCGTGGGTGATCACCACGCCGTCCGCGCCGCCCGCCACGGCGTTTTTGATCGCGGATGCGATCGCGTCCCAGTCGGCCGGCGTGAGCTGAGAGCTGTCCTTTTTCATCAAGTCGACGACCTCGACATCCAGACCCGCGGCAAGCTCGGCGCCGCCGACGGTTGGACGACGGACGCCGCTGGGGTCCGTGCTGGTGGCGATGGTTCCGCCGGTTGTGATGACGACGAGGCGGGCCGCTTCCGGCTGGGCATTCGCCGGCTCAACGGCCGGTCCGGCTGCGCTCGCCAGCAGTCCGACCGCTGCGGCGGTGGCGGTAAGGAATGTCCTGTTCATGGCCGTCCCTCCGTTAACGGCGTGCTCGGCCACGCAGCATATTGTCCAGCGCGTAGGCGCCGGGCCCGGTGAACACGAGCAGGAAGAAGGCAAAGCAGAACAGTATCGCGGGCAGGCCGCCGTTGCCGCCGAGCTCGGGCGGGACGATCGGCCACAGCGCCGCTGGCTGGTGCTTCCAGAAATACGCGACGGCCATATGTCCCGAAGCGATGAACGCGGCGGCCCGGGTGAACAGCCCGGTCATGATCAGCAGCCCGGTGACCACTTCGATCACGCCGGCCCACCATACCGGCCAATCGCCGGTGGATACCTTGGGAAAAGCGATCGGCCAGTCGAACGCATGGGACGTGCCTAAAGCGGTGAACAGGAAGCCGAAGACGATGCGGTAGAGGCTCAGGACTGCAGGGGAGTAGGTGTTGAGGCGGGTGTCCAGACTCTGCGTCATTGTCTGACCCTAACGCGCATTGGGCCGGGCGAAAGTGAACTCCGCCCGGCCCAAATGGTCGATGTGTTACACGTCGTAGTAGAGCGCGAACTCGTACGGATGCGGCCGGATGTTGACCGGCTCGATCTCGTTCTCTCGCTTGTAGGAGATCCACGTCTCGATCAAGTCGGGCGTGAAAACCCCGCCCTCGGTGAGGTAGTCGTGGTCGTCCTCGAGCCGGTCGATCACCGCGGACAGCGAGGTCGGCGCCTGCGGGATGCTGGCGGCCTCGTCCGGCGGCAGCTCGTAGAGGTCCTTGTCGACCGGTGCCTGGGGCTCCATCTTGTTCTTGATCCCATCGAGGCCGGCCATCATCATCGCCGCGAACGACAGATACGGGTTGCCCGACGAGTCAGGGCAGCGGAACTCCAGCCGTTTGGCCTTCGGGCTGGTACCGGTGACCGGAATGCGCACGCACGCCGACCGGTTGCGCTGGCTGTAGACCAAGTTGATCGGGGCCTCATAACCGGGCACCAGCCGCTTGTACGAGTTGACCGTCGGGTTGGTGAACGCCAGAAGCGACGGCGCGTGGTGCAGAATGCCGCCGATGTAGTGGCGGGCGAGGTCCGACAGCCCGGCGTAGCCAGACTCGTCGTAGAACAGCGGACTGCCGTCCTTCCACAGCGACTGGTGGCAGTGCATGCCCGAGCCGTTGTCGCCGAACAGCGGTTTGGGCATGAACGTCACGGTCTTGCCCGCCTGCCACGCGGTGTTCTTGATGATGTACTTGTACAGCAGCATGTCATCGGCGGCGTGCAGCAGCGTGTTGAACTTGTAGTTGATCTCCGCCTGTCCGCCGCTGCCCACCTCGTGGTGGCCCTTCTCCAGGGAGAAGCCGTTGTTGATCAGGTTGGTCAGCATCTGGTCGCGCAGGTCGACGTACTGGTCGTTGGGGGCCACCGGGAAGTAACCGCCCTTGTGGCGCACCTTGTAGCCAAGGTTCGGGCTGCCGTCGGCCTCGGTCGCGTTGCCGGTGTTCCACCAGCCCGAGATCGCGTCGACCTTGTAGAACGCGCTGTTGGCGGTCGAGTCGAAGGCCACCGAGTCGAAGATGTAGAACTCGGCCTCGGCGCCGAAGTAGGCGGTGTCGGCGATGCCGGTGCTGGTCAGGTAGTTCTCGGCCTTGCGGGCGACGTTGCGCGGGTCGCGGGAGTACGCCTCGAGGGTGAAGGGGTCGTGCACGAAGAAGTTGAGGTTCAACGTCTTGGCGGCGCGGAACGGATCGATGCGCGCCGTGTCCGGGTCGGGCAGCAGCAACATGTCGGACTCGTGGATCGCCTGAAAGCCGCGAATGGACGAGCCGTCGAACGCGATCCCGTCCTCGAACACGCTCTCGTCGAAGAACGACGTAGGGATCGTGAAGTGTTGCATGACGCCGGGTAGATCGCAGAACCGGACGTCGATGTACTGGACGTCCTCGTCCTTGACGAGCTTGAAGACGTCGTCGGGCGTCATATCTGCCACTGAAGTGCTCTCCTTATGTCTGGTTAACCCGCGGGATGACGCTATGAACCCGATGTTGCACGGTCATCAACCGTATGTTGCACCGAAGTTACGCAATTGCGCGTCCGCGGCCCCCCACCGAGACCGACTCTAGCCCCTCTATCCTGGGGACATGGCCCGCACCCTCGGGTCCTGGCTATCGGGCCCCGAACCGTCGGAGTCGGGCAGTCGCGACCTTGGACCCAACGACTATCCGGGCCAGAGGCTCGGCTTGCCGCAGACCGGTCCGCGCTCCCTGGCCCGGATGGGCCGCCGGATCGCCGCTCTGTTCGTCGACTGGCTGATCGCCTACGGTTTGGCGGCGCTGGCAATGACGGTCGGGGTGGTGTCGATGGCGACGCTGTCGACCGCCGTGCTGGTCATCTGGTTCGTGCTGGGCGCGGTGTCCGTCCGCCTGTTCGGCTTCACACCCGGCCAGTTCGCGCTGGGGCTGGTTGTGGTGCCGGTCGACGGCCGGCTGCATGTCGGCATCGGCCGGGCGCTGGTGCGCGGGCTGCTGATCGCGCTGGTCATCCCGCCCCTGATCACCGACACCGACCTGCGCGGTGTGCAGGATCGGCTGACGAACACCGCCGTGGTCAGGCGCTAACGCCTGCGCACCGTGCGCTGCACGCCGCGCATCTTGGCGGCCGCCGGCAGCGGGCCCTTCGGCATCGCCGCCGGGCCGACCTTGGTGCCCAGCGCGGCCAGCCGCGACTCCAGCGAGTCCATCTGCTTGACCGTGATGTTCGCCGGCAGCTTGGTCAGGTGGCGTTCCAACTTGGCCAGCGGCACCTCGCCCTGGTCATTGCCGATCACGATGTCGTAGATCGGGATGTCGCCGACCAGCCGGGCGGTGCGTTTCTTCTCCTGGGCCAGCAGCGGCTTGACCCGCGCCGGCGAGCCTTCACCGACGAGGATCACGCCGGGCCGTCCGATCACCCGGTGCACCGCGTCGAAGTGGCCGGTGGCCGCCACGCCCGGGGTGACTCGCCACTTGCCTCGCAGGTTCTCCAGCGCCCACGCCGCGGCGCCGGTCTGCCCCTCGGCCTTGCGGTAGACCGATTTCTGCGCGCGGCGGCCGAAGATGATGAATGCCACCAGCGCGCCGAGCACGATGCCGAGCGGGATCATAATCCACCCGGTGATGCCACCGGCGAAGGTCCCAGCCGCGACTGAAGCTCCTACAATCAGCACGAACGCGCCGATCATGTACGGCAGTAGGCGCTTGTCTTCTTTGCGCTGAATCTGGAACGCCTGCCACAGCTGACTGCGGCGCTGTTTTGAGGCCGCCTTGCGGGCCGCCTTGGCTTCGGCCTTGGCGGCCTTGACGGCCGCGGAATTGCGGGATTTCGCCATCATTGTGCCCTTACGCACCGGGGTCTTGTCGGTGCTGACCCATGGACTTCTTCGTAGTCGAAGTTTCGGCTTCAGCCGTCAGAGAAGTCACTGGTTCAGGATACGGCGTCTTCTTGGCCCGATATCCGGACTGAAGCACGCTGTGCCGCCTGCGCGTAGAGCCGGCCGGCTCGGTACGACGAACGCACCAGCGGGCCGGCCAGCACCCCGGCGAATCCGAGCGCCTGCGCGAACTGTTCGTGCTCGACAAACTCCTCGGGCTTGACCCAGCGCTCCACCGGGTGATGACGCAGCGACGGCCGCAGGTACTGGGTGATGGTGACGATGTCGCAGCCGGCTTCGTACAGGTCGGTCAGCGCGGTGCGCACCTCGTCGGGCGTCTCGCCCATGCCGAGGATCAGATTGGACTTGGTGACCAGGCCGTCGCCGCGGGCCGCGGTGAGCACCGCGAGGCTGCGCTCGTAACGGAACGCCGGGCGGATTCTCTTGAAGATCCGCGGCACGGTTTCCACGTTGTGGGCCAACACTTCTGGCCTCGACTCGAAGACCTGCCCGAGCAGCGCCGGCTCACCGTTGAAGTCCGGAATCAGCAACTCCACGCCGGTGTTCGGGTTGAGCTTGCGGATAGCTCGCACGGTTTCGGCGTAGAGCCATGCTCCGCCGTCGGCCAGGTCGTCACGCGCCACGCCGGTGACGGTGGAGTAGCGCAGCCCCATCGCTTGGACGCTCTCGGCGACGCGACGCGGCTCGTCGCGGTCGAGTTCGGCCGGCTTGCCGGTGTCGATCTGGCAGAAGTCGCAACGACGGGTGCACTGGTCACCGCCGATCAGGAAGGTGGCCTCGCGGTCCTCCCAGCATTCGAAGATGTTCGGGCAGCCGGCTTCTTCGCACACCGTGTGCAGCCCCTCGCGGCGGACCAGCGCCTTGAGCTCCTTGTACTCCGGGCCCATCTTGGCCCTGATCTTGATCCACGGCGGCTTGCGCTCGATCGGCGTCTCGGAATTGCGGACTTCCAGACGCAGGAGCTTTCGGCCTTCTGGGGTCACCGTCACTATGTCAACGCTACTACCAGGCGGCCGTCGAGCGCGTCACACACGGCGTCGGCCACATGCGCAAGCACGTCCTCCACGCCGACCCGGCGGCCGAGTTCCGCGGACAGCGATGTCACACCGGCGTCGGAAATGCCGCACGGCACGATCGAGGAGAACGCGCCCAGGTCGCAGTCGCAGTTGAGCGCGAACCCGTGCAGCGTGGTTGCGCGGGACACCCGGATGCCGATGGCGCCGACCTTGCGTGCGTGGCGCGGCGCGCCGCCAACGTTCGAGCCGGGCACCCACACACCGGAGCGGCCCTCGACGCGACCCGCTTCCAAGCCCAGGTCCGCGCACACCTTGATGAGCGATTCCTCAAGGCGCCGAACGAAATTCACCACATCCAGCGGTTCGGCCAAGCCGATGATCGGGTAGCCCACCAGTTGTCCCGGTCCGTGCCAGGTGATCTTGCCGCCGCGGTCGGTGTCCACGACGGGAGTGTCCGATCCGACCGGGCGCTCCGCAGGCAGCGTGCGCCGGCCGGCGGTGTAGACCGACGGGTGCTCCAGGAGTAGCAGTGTGTCCTGGCCGCCGGCAACGCGGGCGTCGGCCAGGTCGCGCTGCAGCTGCCAGGCCGTCCGGTAGTCGACGCTGCCGAGCCGCCGGACGTCGATCGGCGTGGTCGCCGCCCGGATGGATGCCGCCATGGCCCTGACGCTACTCTTGACATCCTCCCGGCCATGAATGGCCGGGATTCCGCCTGCCTGGCTGTCTCGTTACTCACTGGGCACCGCCGTAGGCCAGGTGGTGGTGGAGTTCGCGCCGACCGGCTCTGTCGCTGCTTGCGCGCTACGTTCTGCGGTCATGTGTCCTTAGGTGCTGTGGCGAACGACAGCGCCTCGCCGATGGTGTTGTGGTGGAACTGAAAACCCGCCCGCTCCAGGGCCGCCGGGATGGCGCGCTGCCCGGCGAGCAGACCCTCGTCAGCGAACTCGCCGAGCACCGTGCGCAGCGCGAACCCGGGGACCATCAACGGTGTCGGGCGATTCACGGCCCGTCCCAAGGCCGCGGTGAACTCGGCGTTGGTGACCGGAGCAGGGCCGGTCAGGTTGACCGGACCGGTCAGCTCGTCGTGGGTGATTGTGAACAGCAATGCCCGTACCTCGTCCTCGAGGCTGATCCACGGCATGTACTGCCGACCGTTGCCCAGCCGCGCACCCAGCCCGAACGAGAAGAGCGGCTTGATGCGGGCGAGGATCCCGCCCGACGGCGCGAACACCAGGCCGGTGCGAACCAGAACCACCCGGACACCGTCCTGCCGCGCTGGCGACGTGGCCGCCTCCCAGTCGTGGCACAGCTGCGCAAGAAAGCCTTCGCCGGGCGGTGCGGTCTCGTCGGCGGTGCGGCCGCGGGTATCTCCGTAGTACCCGACGGCGCTGGCGTTGATCAGTACCGGCACCCCCGCCTCGACGACCGCCGCGGACAGCACTTCGGTGGGGTCGATGCGGCTGTCGCGCAGGCTCTGCTTGAACGCGCCCGACCAGCGCTTGTCGCCGACGTTGACGCCGCACAGGTTCACCACGGCGTCGACCCCGTCCAGCGCGGAGGCATCGAACTCGCCGGTGTCGGGATTCCAGAACACCTCGTCGACGTTGGACGGCGCCCGGCGCACGATCCGCACCACGCGGTGTTCGGCGGACCGCAATGCCGACACCAACGCCGAGCCGATCAGGCCCGAGGACCCCGCAATCGCGACGACGGCGTTGGACACGACGTCTACAACCCCAGATCGGCCTCGAATGCGCCCTCTTCGAGCCGCCGCTTGATGGTGGTCACGAAGCGTCCGGCGTCCGCACCGTCGATGAGCCGGTGGTCGTAGGTCAGTGGCAGGTAGCACACCGACCGCACGCCGATCGACTCGTTGCCGAACTGATCGCTGATCACCCGCGGCCGCTTGACGATGGCGCCGGTGCCCAGCATCGCCGCCTGCGGCGGCACCAGGATCGGCGTGTCGAACAGCGCGCCCTGGCTGCCGATATTGGTGATGGTGAACGTCCCACCGGACAGCTCGTCGGGCTTGAGGTCACCGGAGCGCGCCCGGGCCGCAATATCGGCGATGGCCCGGGCCAGGCCGGCGAGCGAAAGGTCGCCCGCATTGTGGATCACCGGCGACAGCAGGCCCTGGTCGGTGTCGACCGCGAAGCCGAGGTGCTCGGCGTCGTAGTACGTGATCTCCTTGGTGTCCTCGTTGTAGCTCGCGTTGACGTTCGGATGAGCCTTCAACGCGTCGATCGCCGCACGGGCGAAGAACGGCAGATACGTCAGGTTGACGCCTTCGCGTTCGGCGAACTCGTTCTTCGCGCGGGCCCGCAGCGCCACGATCTTGGTCATGTCGACCTCGTGGGTTTGCGTCAATTGCGCTGTGGCCTGCAAGGATTCGCGGGTCTTCTTCGCGGTGATCTGACGGATCCGGGTGGCCTTCTGGGTGGTGCCGCGCAGATGCGCCAAGGCCGGTGCGGGCGTCGGTGCCGCCGCCGCCTTGGCCGGTGCCTGTGCGGCTGGCACCGGTGCGGCGGGAGCCTTCTTGGCCTCCGCGGCGGCCAGTACGTCCTGCTTGCGGATCCGTCCGCCGACGCCGGTGCCCTTGACCGTGGCGAGGTCAATGTTGTTCTCGGCGGCGAGCTTTCGCACCAGCGGCGTCACGTACGGGCCCCCGTCGCCGGAGGGCGCCTCCGCCGCGGGAGCCGGCGCCGGTTTGGGCTCGGGCTTGGCTTCTGCCGCCGGCGCCGGCTTGGGCTCCGGTTTCGGCTCTGGCTTGGGTGCCGGTTCCGGCTTGGGTTCTGGCTTCGGTGCGGGCGCCTCGGCGGGCGCGGCGCCGGCTTCGCCGATCTTGGCCAGCTCGCCGCCGACGGGAACGGTGTCGTCCTCCTCGGCGGTGATCGACACCAGCGTGCCCGCGACCGGTGACGGGATCTCGGTGTCGACCTTGTCGGTGGACACCTCAACGAGGGGCTCGTCGACCTCGACCAGGTCGCCCACCTTCTTCAGCCACCGGGTCACGGTGCCCTCGGTGACCGACTCGCCCAGCTCGGGCATCACCACCGGGGTGGCCGCGCCCGACGACTGTGCGGCGGGCCTGGATTCCGGCTCGGGCGCGGGCTCCCGCTCGTCGGCGGCCGGTTCCGGTTGCGCGGCGGGCTCCTCGGCGGGCTTCTCCTCTTCGGCCGGCTTCTCCTCGGCAGCCGGAGCTTTCGCCGCCGGCGCTTCTCCGTCTCCCTCACCGGCCTCGCCGATCACCGCCAGCTCGCCGCCGACCTCCACGGTGTCGTCCTCCTGGGCGACGATCTTTTTCAGCACACCGGCAGCGGGCGAGGGAATCTCGGTGTCGACCTTGTCGGTGGAGACCTCCAGTAACGGCTCATCCTGTTCGACGGTGTCGCCCTCTTGCTTCAGCCACCGGGTGACGGTCCCCTCGGTGACGCTCTCGCCGAGTGCGGGCATCTGAACGGAGATGGCCATGTGTGTGGACTCCCTCGAACGGTCAGTCGTACCGGGTCGAATGTCGGCTCCCATCCTGTCATGTCCGCGCAGACGCTTCGTCGCAGACCTGGGGACTGGCGGCTCTGGCACTATCGAAGGAGGTAAGAGCCCGCTAGGCAGCGCACGGACCGGGAAGGAGTAGGGCCCACGTGGGACTGTTCGACAGATTTCGGGGCCGCCGTTCCGCGCGCGGCGCCGGCGTTCGTGACCCCGCGTCCGACCTGAAATACCTGCGCCAATGGGTAGCCGAGCACAACGGTGTGGAGGCCTTCATCGAACCGAAAACGACCGTCACCGATGTCACCGTCGTCCTGGTGGCCGCCGATGGCGAGTGGACCCGGCGCAGGGCCGGGGGAGACGCCGGCGCCCGGCGGCTGAGCGAACGGCTCAACGTTCCCGTCTACGACGTGCAGAAAGTCGGCTATCCACAGCGGATGCGCGACTACGACGCGCGCCGGCGGATCGAACGGCAGCGCGCCGCCCGCGAGGAGCTCGAGGAGCGCTGATACGGTACCGGTGGTCCCACTAAGTTGCGCCGGAGGTGTCATGGGCGAGATCAGCGAGCGGTTCGTCGACAGCACTGACGGGGTTCGCATCGCCGTCTATGAGCAAGGCAATCCCGACGGGCCCACGTTGGTTCTCGTGCATGGCTGGCCCGATTCGCACGTGCTGTGGGACGGGGTTGTGCCGTTGCTGGCCGGCCGGTTCCGCATCGTGCGCTATGACAACCGCGGTGTCGGCAAATCGTCTGTGCCCAAACCGGTTTCGGCGTATGCGATGGCCCGCTACGCCGACGACTTCTCCGCGGTCATCGCCGCCGTGGCACCCGGCGAACCCGTACATGTGCTTGCGCACGACTGGGGGTCTGCGGGAATGTGGGAGTACCTGTCCCGTCCCGGTGCGGCTGACCACGTCGCCTCGTTCACATCGGTGTCCGGCCCGAGCGGCGATCACATCAACAGGTACATCGTCGGCAACCTCAAGCGGCCCTATCGTCCGCGGCTGTTCCTGCGCGGGCTGAGCCAACTGCTGCGGTTCTCCTACATGGGGCTGTTCTCCATACCGGTGCTGCCGCCCGCGCTGATCCGTGCCGCCTTCGGCGCCGGGCTGATGGATCGAACCCTCACGGTGAGGGACGGCATACCGGCCGCGAAGATCCACCACTCCGACACCTTCGCCACCGACGCCGCCAACAGCATGAAGGTCTATCCGGCCAACTACTTCCGGACCATGTCCACAGCGAGGACCGACCACTACATCGACGTCCCGGTGCAGGTCATTGTCAACACCAACGACCCGTACGTGCGGCCCTACGTCTACGACGACACCAAGAACTGGGTGCCGCGGCTGTGGCGCCGCGACATCAAAGCCGGCCACTGGTCACCGATGTCGCACCCACAGGTGCTTGCGGCCTCCGTCGGGCAGCTCGTCGACTTCCTCGACGGCAAGCCACCGGCCCGCGAGCTGCTTCGCGCGCAGGTCGGGCGTCCACGCGAATACTTCGGCGACACACTGGTTTCCGTGACCGGGGCGGGCAGCGGTATCGGCCGCGAAACGGCGCTCGCGTTCGCGCGCGAGGGCGCGGAAGTGGTGATCAGCGACATCGACGAGGCCAGCGTGAAGGAGACCGCCGCCCAGATCGCAGCCCGTGGCGCCGTCGCGCACGCGTACACCCTCGACGTGTCCGACGCCGATGCTGTCGAACGGTTCGCCGAGCAGGTGTGCGCCGAACACGGCGTGCCCGACATCGTCGTCAACAACGCGGGCGTGGGCCAAGCCGGGGCGTTTCTCGATACCCCGCCCGAGGAGTTCGATCGCGTCCTCGACATCAACCTCGGCGGTGTGGTCAACGGTTGCCGGGCGTTCGGGAAACGACTCGTCGAGCGTGGTACCGGCGGGTGCATCGTCAACGTTGCCTCGATGGCGGCCTACTCGCCACAGCAGATGATGAATGCGTACTGCACCAGCAAGGCCGCGGTGTACATGTTCGGCGACTGCCTGCGGGCCGAACTAGATTCGGCCGGGGTGGGGCTGACGACGGTATGCCCCGGCGTCATCGACACCAACATCGTGCGCACCACGCGATTCGATGTGCCGCTGAGTAACGCGGAGGTCGAAAAGCGTCGGGAGCAGATCGAGAAGATGTTCCGTGCCCGGCGCTACGGGCCGGACAAGGTGGCCAAGGCCATCGTGTCCGCGGTCAAGAAGGACAAGCCGATCCGGCCGGTCACCCCGGAGGCCTACTTCGTCTACGGTGCGGCACATGCGCTGCCGCAGGCGATGCGCAGCGCGGCGCGCGGAAAGGTGATGTAGCGGCTAGCCGTTCGCGGCCCCGGCTGAATCAGCCGCTCGCGGCTATGTCCTCGAGGACGGCGAACATGGTGCGGGTCGGAACACCGGTGCCGCCCTTGCCGGTGTAGCCCCACGGGCCGCCGGTGTTGTAGGCCGGGCCGGCGATGTCGATGTGCGCCCACGCCACGCCGTCGGCGACGAACTCGCGCAGATACGTGCCGGCGACCAGCATGCCTGCGTAGCGCGAGCCACTGACGTTGGCGAGGTCGGCCACCGTCGACTTCAGGTCGTCCTTGAGTTCCTCCGGCAGCGGCATCGGCCAGCCGTTTTCACCGACCGCCTGCGAGATCTCCGCAACCCGGTCGCGGAACTCGTCGCTGCCCATCACCCCGGGCGTGCGCGCGCCGAGGGCGACGGTCTGCGCGCCGGTGAGCGTCGAGGTTTCGATCAGGTAGTCGGGCTCGTCCTCGCAGGCCCGCACGATCGCGTCGGCCAGGATCAACCGGCCCTCGGCGTCGGTGTTGAGCACCTCGACGGTGATACCGCCGTACTGGGTCAGCACGTCGCCGGGCCGCTGCGCGGTGGACGACGGCATGTTCTCGGCCATCGGCACGGTGGCGATGACGTCGATCGGCAACTGCTGTTTGGCGGCCAGCACCACGGTGGCGACGACGGCGGCGGCCCCGCCCATGTCGGAGGTCATGTGGTGCATGTTCGCCGCCGGCTTGATGGAGATGCCGCCGGTGTCGAACGTGATGCCCTTGCCGACCAGCGCGACTTTCTTGGCCTTCGGGTTCTTCTTCAGCTGCGATCCGCGGTGCGTGAGCCGGACCAGCCGCGGCGGACGCGACGAGCCCTTGCCCACGCCGATCACGCCGCCGTAGCCGTCCTTGGCGAGGGTTTTGTCGTCGAGCACCTCGACCTCGAGCCCGGCGGCTTCACCCAAAGCCTTTGCACGTTTGGCGAATTCGGCCGGAAACAGGTGAGAGGGCGGGGTGTTGACCAGATCGCGGGCTGTAGTCACCGCAGTCGCGATCGCCGCGGCCCGCTCGGCCGCCTCCTTGGTCTTGGCCTTCGCGTCGGCGGCCAGCACGATGATCTTGCGCAGGCCGGTGTCCTTCGGCGCGGTCTTGTCGCTGCGAAAGTCGGTGAACCGGTACGCGCCAAGGATCAGCCCCTCGACCGCCGCGCCGAGATCCACCGCCGACAGAGAGGTGACGACGGCCTCGACCTTGTCGAGCGAGCGCGCGGCCACCCCCGCCGCGCGGCGGACCTTGTCGGCGGGCCACTCGTCCTGCGGCGAACCCAGCCCGACGGTCAATACGCTGGCCACCGGCAGCGACGCGATCACCAGTCGGTTCAGCTGCCCGTCGCCGCCGGTTGCGCCCAGCGCCCGCAGGCCGGACTCGATCTCGCCGATCGCGTCGGCGCCCAGATACGGCTCGGCGGCCAGCACGGAAGGCCCGGCGCTGTCACCGTCCGGCGCATCGACAACGGGAACGATCAGCACTGCGTCGTCGACGCCGCGTCGCGGCAGTGACGAGCTAACGGTCACGCTGGGGGCCTGATGGTCGGCTTTTGCAGGGCTCACGAGCGTCCACCCTAGAGTGTTCGGCGTGAGCGAAGTGCTACATGGCCCTCTCGAGGATCGTCATCGCCAACTCGGCGCCAGTTTCGCCGAATTTTCAGGCTGGATGATGCCGGTCTCCTACGCCGGCACGGTGAGCGAGCACACCGCGACCCGCGCCGCGGTTGGCCTGTTCGACGTCAGCCACCTCGGTAAGGCGCTGGTGCGTGGACCCGGCGCCGCCGACTACGTCAACTCCGCTCTTTCCAACGATCTGGGTCGCATTGGACCGGGCAAGGCGCAATACACGTTGTGCTGCACCGATTCCGGTGGCGTCATCGACGACCTGATCGCCTACTACGTCTGTAACGACGAGATCTTCCTGGTGCCCAACGCCGCCAACACCGCCGCCGTGGTCGCGGCGCTGCAACAGCGCGCGCCTGCGGGCCTGACCATCACAGACGAGCATCGCTCGTACGCCGTGCTCGCGGTGCAGGGCCCCAAATCTTCCGAGGTGCTCGGCGCACTGGGACTGCCGACCGACATGGACTACATGGGATATGTGGACGCCGAATTCAGCGGTGTCCCTGTGCGGGTATGCCGCACCGGCTACACCGGCGAGCACGGCTACGAGCTGCTGCCGCCGTGGGATCAGGCTCCCGTGGTGTTCGACGCGCTGGTCGACGCCGTCGGCGCGGCCGGGGGTGAGCTCGCCGGCCTCGGCGCCCGCGACACGCTGCGCACCGAAATGGGCTATCCGCTGCATGGGCACGAACTGTCCGCCGAAATCTCGCCCCTGCAGGCCCGCTGCGGCTGGGCCATCGGCTGGAAGAAGGACGCGTTCTGGGGTCGCGATGCCCTACTGGCGGAGAAGGAGGCGGGCCCGAAGCGTCTGCTACGCGGGCTGCGGGCCGTCGGCCGCGGGGTGCTGCGGCCCGACCTCACCGTGCTTGACGGGGACAGGCCGATCGGGCTGACGACATCGGGAACTTTTTCTCCGACTTTGAAGGTCGGCATCGCGCTTGCGCTGATTGACACCGCTGCCAATATCGCCGACGGACAGCGCGTGTCGGTCGACGTCCGCGGTCGCGGACTCGAGTGCGAGGTGGTCAAGCCGCCGTTCGTCGAGGCGAAAACTCGGTAGCCCGCGGTTATACAATCGGCCCATGACCGACCGCCTCGAGTTCACCGTCGATCGCAACGCGGATCCGGCGAACGACGAGGTACGCGCACAAATCCTGGCCAATCCTGGATTCGGCCGCTATCACACCGATCACATGGTGTCGATCGACTACGTCGCCGGCAAAGGTTGGCACAACGCGCGGGTGATCCCGTACGGGCCGATCGAACTCGATCCGTCGGCGATCGTTCTTCACTACGCGCAGGAGGTGTTCGAGGGCCTGAAGGCCTACCGCTGGGCGGACGGCTCCATCGTGTCGTTCCGGCCGGAGGCCAACGCCGCGCGGCTTCGCTCCTCATCGCGGCGGCTGGCCATCCCGGAGCTGCCCGAAGAGGTGTTCATCGAGTCCCTGCGACAGCTGATCGCCGTCGACGAGCCATGGGTGCCACCGGCCGGCGGTGAAGAGTCGCTGTATCTGCGGCCCTACATCTTCGCCACCGAGCCCGGTCTCGGCGTGCGCCCCGCGACGGAGTACCGATACATGGTGATCGGTTCACCCGCGGGGGCGTATTTCCCGCGCGGCATCAAGCCGGTCAGCGTGTGGCTGTCGACGGAATACGTCCGGGCCTGTCCCGGCGGCACCGGCGAAGCCAAGTTCGGCGGCAACTACGCCGCTTCACTGCTGGCGCAGGCAGAGGCCGCGGACAACGGCTGCGATCAGGTGGTGTGGCTGGACGCGATCGAACGCCGCTTCGTCGAAGAGATGGGCGGGATGAACCTGTTCTTCGTGTTCGGCAGCGGCGGAACGGCGCGGCTGGTCACTCCGGAGCTCACCGGCTCGTTGCTGCCCGGCATTACCCGGGACTCGTTGCTGCAGTTGGCAACTGACGCTGGCTTCGCCGTCGAGGAACGCAAGATCGACGTCGACGAATGGCAGAAGAAAGCGGCCGCCGGTGAGATCACCGAAGTGTTCGCATGCGGCACGGCCGCCGTCATCACCCCGGTGTCGCACGTCAAGTACGGCGACGGCGAATTCACCATCTCCGACGGTGAACCCGGTGAGATCACCATGGCGTTGCGCGACACGTTGACCGGCATCCAGCGCGGCACCTTCGCCGACACGCATGGTTGGATGGCGCGGCTGAGTTAGCCCACCGCCAGCCCGACGGCGGCCACCGTCGTCGTGACCTCAATCGCCGCGCCCAGCACGTCGCCGGTGATGCCGCCGAACCGACGGACACAGTGCGCCACCAGCGCCACGCCGCACGCCACCGCGACCAGGACGGCCAGCGGCCCCTGCCACGGTCGCGGGCACGCGAGCACCGCCAGCGCGGCGACCGCGACGAGCCACATCAGCACCACCGCGGCCGGTTGGGTACCGGCGGCGCGGGTGCCCAGCGAGCTGCCCTGCGCGGCCGGCACCGAGCGGTGGCACGCCACCACCGCGGCCACCCGGCCCGCCGTCACCGCGACAATAACCGCGACGACGCTGCCGTCCGCGAATGCCAGCGCCTGCGTCAAGATCGCCACCACCACGCCGGCCACGCCGAACGGGCCGGCCGAGCCGTCGCGCATCACCTCGAGCGCACGCTCGGGCGGCCCGTAGCAGCCCAGCGCGTCGGCGGTGTCCGACAACCCGTCGATGTGCAGGCCGCGTGTCGAGATCAGCAGCACCGCCACCGCCAGCACACCGGCCAGCGGGTTGCCCTCCCCGAAGGCCCGTTCCGCCGCCCACAGCACGGCCGCGGCCAGCGCTCCGAGCGCGGCGCCCACGAGAGGCAGTGCTGTCATGACGCCTCGACCGACGGATGCGGTGCGGGCGGCCGGTGTCGGAAGAACGGTCCCGAACGCGAATGCCCCGGTGACGGAACGGATCACGCGGAAATGCCTGCCTCCGCAAAGGTGGCCATCGACACCAGCGCGGCCACTGCCGCCCGCAGCACGGGAAGTGCGACCGCGGCGCCGGTGCCCTCGCCGAGACGCATCCGCAGGTCGAGGATCGGCTCCAGCTCCAACCGCTGCAGCGCAACCGCGTGAGCGGGCTCGGTGGACCTATGCCCCGCCTGCCACCACTGTCGCGCGCCCGGTGCGAGCCTGTCGGCCACCAACGCCGCCGCCGTCACCACCACACCGTCGAGCAGCACCGGCGTGCGGCGCACCGCCGCCTGCGCGCAGAAACCCGCGATCGCGGCGAGGTCGGCGCCGCCGCAAACCCGCAGCAGCGCAATCGGATCCGCGGATACCCCGCGGGCGCGGTAGAGCGCATCCCGGATCGCCGCGGTCTTGCGGGCCCAACCGGCGTCGTCGATACCAGTGCCCCGGCCGACCACCGCGACCGGCTCGGAATCGGTTAGCGCGGCGATCAAAGCGGTTGCGGCCGTGGTGTTTCCGATCCCCATGTCGCCGGCGATCAGCAGGTCTGCGCCGGAATCGACCTCCTCGTCGGCGATCCGACGGCCTGCCTCGATCGCGGCCGTCGTCTCGTCGGCGGTGAGTGCGTCCTCGACGGCGATGTTGCCGCTGCCGCGGCGCACCTTGTGCGCACCGATCGGCGGCGAGGCCGGCTCGTCGGTGTCAACCGCGATGTCGACCACCCGCACGCTCGCCCCGGCCGTCTCGGCCAGCACATTGATCGCCGCGCCACCCGCGTCGAAGTTGGCCACCATCTGCGCGGTGACCTCCGCCGGATAAGCGGACACGCCTGCCGCCGTGACACCGTGATCCCCGGCGAACACCACCACGCGCGGACGCCCGAACTCCCGCGGCGGGCACACCCCTTGGCACGCCGCCACCCAGACGGACAAATCCTCGAGCCTGCCCAGCGAGCCCGGCGGCTTGGTCAGTTGGGCCTGTCGGGCGCGCGCAGCAGCGGCCACCTGTGGGTCGGGCGCCGCGATCGGCGGGAAATCGGTCACTGCTCGGACTCCGCGCGCGCCTGCTCCTTGACCGTCATCGGCTGTCCGGCGACCACCAACACCACCCGGTCGCAGAGCGCGGCCAGCCGCTGGTTGAGGGTGCCGAGCTCGTCGGCGAACCGGCGACCCGACGCCGTGTCGGGCACCACCGAAAACCCCACCTCGGGGCTGACCAGTGCCAGCGGCGACCCGAAAGAGCCAACCGCGTCGATCAGGTCTTCGATGTCAACCGACACCGAGCCGCCGGTCCACGCGCCACGACGATCCATCACCGCGGTCAACCAGCCACCGACATCGTCGACCAGAGTTGCGATCGCGCTGTCCGACCGCAATTGCGTTGCCACTTCCACGGTTTCAACTGTCGACCAATGCGATGGCCGGCGCTTGCGGTGCGCGGCCACCCGCGCCGCCCAGTCGGCGTCACCATCGGGCGCCCCACCGGTGGCCACGTACCGCACCGGCTGTCCGGCACCGCTCGATTCGGCGATCTCCGTCTCCGCCCAGTGCGACTTGCCCGACCGGATACCGCCGAGCACCAGAATTCGCACCGAAGGCTCAGGCGATCTTGTCGCCGCGATTCACCTGCGGCCGCGGCGCGCGCATCCGGCGTAGCTGCGAGGCGCGGCTGGCGGCGTAAAAGCCGAGCTTCCAACCGCTTTCGGTGTTGTCGGGGAACTTCTGGTCCACCGACCGGTTCACCTTGCGAGCAACAAGGAATCCGTCGATCACCATGATCAAGACCAGGACCAGCATCGCGGGCGACAGAAGGCGCTGCACCTGGACCGACGGCACCGCCAGCATGACGAAGATCAGGCCCAGTGCCGCTGGCATGAAAAGACCCAGCACGTTGCGGCGCGAATCCACGATGTCGCGGGCGAACCGGCGGACCGGGCCCTTGTCGCGGGGCAGCAAGTAGGCGTCCTCACCGGCCATCATCTTTTGGCGGCGCTCGGCCATGTCCGCACGGCGCGTGACGCGCTCGGCCTTGCGTTCTGAGCGGCTGAGCTTCGGACCGCCCAGTTCCTTGCGCCGGCGCCGCGCCTCGGCGGTGGTCATCGGGGCGGGGGCGACCGGGCCGCGCCTGCGGCTGGCCTGGCTGCGCTTCGGCGTCGGCCTGCCCTTGGGGGCCGTGGTGCCGGACTCCGCGCCGGTGCTGTCCTGCCCGGCTTCCGCGGACGCTTCGGACGCGGTCGAGCCGCCGTCCGGTGTGTGCGGATTGTGTTTCTTGCGGCCCAGCAGATTCACATCTGCCAGGTTACTTGCGCAACACCGTCGCCCGGCATGCACCTGAGGAATCCGGGCCATAGTCTGCCGTGATGAGGGTTTTGATCGCTCCCGATTGCTACGGCGACAGCCTTACCGCGGTGCAGGCCGCCCGAGCGATCGCCGCCGGCTGGCAACGCGCTCGCCCCGACGATCAGCTGACGTTGGCACCGCAGTCCGACGGCGGACCCGGCTTCGTCGGCGTGCTGGCCGGCAGGCTCGGTGACGTGCACTCTCTTCGGGTCATCGGTCCGCTGACCGCCGAGGTATCCGCGGAATGGGTGCTCGACCCGGCGCCGCCGGGGACCGCGTACATCGAGTGCGCGCAGGCCTGCGGGCTGGCGTTGTTGGGCGGACCGCCGACCGTGCAGACTGCGCACCAGGCGCATAGCAGGGGAGTAGGACAGCTCATTGCCGCTGCGCGACAGGCCGGGGCCGGCCGGATCGTTGTTGGGCTCGGCGGCAGCGCCTGCACCGACGGCGGCCGCGGCTTGGTCGACCAACTCGGCGGGCTCGCCACCGCCCGCGAGTTGTTGGCCGACGTCGAGCTCATCGCCGCCACCGACGTCGAGCACCCGCTGCTCGGGCCGATGGGCGCCGCGAGCGTGTTCGGCCCGCAGAAGGGTGCCGACCCCGAAACGGTGCTTCTGCTGGAGCAGGAGCTCACCGACTGGGCCGCAGATCTCAACGCCGCCGCCGGTCGCGAAATCAGTGACGAACCGGGCGCGGGCGCCGCCGGGGGGATCGGCGCTGCGCTGCTGGCGCTGGGCGGCCGGCGCGAATCCGGGGCGTCGATCATCGCCGAACACACCCGACTGGCCGACGACGTGGCCGCCGCCGGGCTCGTCATCACCGGTGAGGGGCGGTTCGACGACCAGTCACTGCACGGGAAGGTGGTCAGCGCGCTCGCGGCGGGCGCGCGGTCCCGGCACACCCCCGTGCTGGTGCTGGCCGGCCAGGTCACCTTGGCGGACTCCGCGCTGCGGGAGGCGGGCATCACGGCCGCATTTTCCATCGCCGACCACGCCGGATCGGTGCAGCTGGCCATGGACGACGCGGCAAACCAGCTGGCCGGACTGGCGCAGGTGACGGCGGCGACCTGGGGATAACACCGGCGCTCGGGGCACCTCCCGCTTGCGGGGGAGAGCGCAGCGACTTGGGGATAAGTCGGGAATACGGCCCGAACAAGGTACCGTTGATGAAGTGGACCCATGGTCTACCCACGTACATGCACAGGGGAGAATTAATGACTGTTCAGGACGAGTCGGCGACGAGCACGGCCACCCACGGCGTGGTCCTGAGTGACGCCGCGGCCACCAAGGCGAAGGCGCTGCTGGACCAGGAGGGCCGTGACGACCTGGCGCTGCGTATCGCCGTCCAGCCGGGCGGGTGCGCGGGCCTGCGCTACAACCTGTTCTTCGACGACCGGTCCCTCGACGGCGACCTGACCGCGGAGTTCGGCGGCGTCTCGTTGACGGTCGACAGGATGAGCGCCCCCTACGTTCAGGGCGCGACCATCGACTTCGTCGACACCATCGAGAAGCAGGGCTTTACGATCGACAATCCCAACGCCACGGGATCGTGCGCCTGCGGCGACTCCTTCAACTGATTCAGTACTGGCCGGCCCGCGGCAAGTAGGAGCAGACCAGGGTCTCGTCGTCCTGGGCGAGTATCTGAGCGACGGCCTGTTCCTCGTCATTCGGCGGTTCGTCGCGGCTCGATCCGCTCGCCGGGGCCACCCGCATGGTGAACAGCACCTGGGCCTGATGGGGCGACCAGAGCACCATCTTGTCGATCGACGTCACCTCGGCCCGGCTGTACTGCTTGCGGAACGCGTCGCCGCTCAGGCCGGCCAGCGCAAGGTCGGACCGGCGTTCCTTGACCGCGTCGAACAGCCCGCACAGCGTGTGGCGGGCCACGGTTTCGTCATCCCCGTTCGTCAACGCGTCGAGATACTCCTGAATGGCCGCCGTGGCCGACGCGTCGGTGAGCGCGCCGCTGGCCTGCGCGTCATCGTTGCGGGCCGCGAAAACAATCGCGGCCACGACTGCGGCCACCACCGCGACGGCCAGCACCGCTCCGGCGACAAGCCGCCAGCGCCGTCGCTTCGGATACTGCACCGGCGGCGGCAGCATTCCCGGATATGCCGACGGTACATTGTGTGGATACGGCTGCGCCGCGTACATTTGCGGGCCGATCGGTCCAGCGCCGTAATCGGGCGGGTACGGACCGGCCATATATTTGCTCCCCCGAAGTATGTGTGTGAAGTTGCCTGTCTACAGTGACCGGGCGGGCACTTGTACGCAGGTTAGCGCACTAGTCGCGGGTGTCCCGCTGCGTAATGTTATCTAGACGGCTTAATAAATGGAGGGTGACGTTTCGTGACCATTGCGGTGACCGGATCCATTGCGACCGACCATCTCATGCGTTTTCCCGGTCGGTTTTCCGAGCAGCTCTTGGCCGATCACCTGCAGAAGGTGTCGTTGAGCTTCCTGGTCGACGATCTGGTGGTGCACCGCGGCGGCGTGGCCGGCAACATGGCGTTCGCGATCGGAGTGCTCGGCGGAAACGTCGCTCTGGTGGGCGCCGCGGGCCAGGACTTCGACGACTACCGGCAATGGCTCGAATCGGTCGGGGTCGATTGCGGCAGCGTGCTGATCTCGGACACCGCCTACACCGCCCGATTCGTCTGCACCAGCGACGAAGACATGGCCCAGATCGCGTCGTTCTATCCCGGTGCGATGTCGCAGGCCCGCGACATCTCGCTGGCTGACGTCGTCGCACGAATCGGCACACCGGAATTGGTGATCGTCGGCGCGAACGATCCCGAAGCGATGTTCTTGCACACCGAGGAGTGCCGCAAGTTGGGCCTGGCCTTCGCGGCCGATCCGAGCCAACAGCTGGCCCGGCTGTCCGGCGAGGAGATCCGCCGGCTGATCGACGGCGCCACCTACCTGTTCACCAACGACTACGAATGGGACCTGCTGCTGCAGAAGTCGGGCTGGAGTGAGGCCCAGGTGATGAGCCAGATCGGCCTGCGGGTCACCACTTTGGGGCCCAAGGGCGTCGACCTGCTGAGCTCTGACGGCACCTTCGCCCACGTCGGCGTGGTGCCCGAGACGCACCGCGACGACCCGACCGGCATCGGCGATGCGTTCCGGGCGGGCTTCCTGACCGGCCGCAGCGCCGGGCTGAGCCTAGAGCGTTCGGCGCAGCTGGCGTCGCTGGTGGCGGTGCTGGTGCTGGAGGCACCCGGCCCGCAGGAGTGGACATGGGAGCGCGATGCGGCGGTGACGAGGCTGACCGACGCCTATGGTGCCGAGGCCGGCGAGGAGATCGCCCAGGCGCTGAACGCTACAGCTGCACGGGGTACTGCGGCTCGCTGATCTGCGGCGTCACGCTGTGCTCGACGAAGATCGCGTGCCAGAGCATGAAGATCAGCACCGTCCACAGTCGGCGGCTGTGATCGCTTGCGCCGCTGCGGTGTTCGTCGAGCATGGTGCGCACCGCGCCGAGGTCGACCAGCTCGCCGGCGGCCGACGAGCCGACCATCGCGTAGGCCCAGTCCAGTAATTCCCCGGCCCGCAGCCAGTGCCGGATCGGTACCGGGAAGCCCAGCTTCGGCCGGTTGAGCACGTGCGCGGGCACGATGGGTTCCAGTGCCCGTCGCAGCGCGAATTTCGTGGTGGCCCTGGTGATCTTCTGCTCCAGGGGCAGCCGGGACGCCACCGCGAAAACCTCGGGATCAAGGAACGGCACCCGCAGCTCCAGCGAATTGGCCATGGTCATCTTGTCGGCCTTGACCAGGATGTCGCCGCGCAGCCATGTCAACAGGTCGATGTGTTGCATCCGCGCCACCGGGTCCCAGCCGTCGGAGGTGGCATAGATCGGCGCGGTGACGTCGGTGTGGGTCCAGTCGTCACGGAAGCCCGGCAGCACCGCCCGCAGTTGCGCGTCGGAGAAGCTGCGCGCATTGCCGTAGTACCGCTCCTCGAGCGTGAGCGACCCCCGGTGCAGCAGGCTCTTGCCGCGCATGCCTTCCGGCAGCGGTTCCGACACCTTGCCCAGCGATCGCCGCACGGGCCGGGGGAGGTAGTCAAAGGGCCGCAGCGACAAGGGTTCTCGGTAGATGGTGTATCCGCCGAACAACTCGTCTGCGCCCTCGCCGGACAGCACGACCTTGACGTGCTTTCGGGCCTCGCGGGCGATGAAGAATAGCGGCACCAGCGCCGGGTCGGCAACGGGTTCGTCGAGATACCAGACGATTTCGGGCAACGCTGCGACGAACTCCGCCTGACTGACGACCTTGGTCACATGCCGGGCGCCGATCGCTTCGGCCGACGCGACGGCGACGTCGACCTCGGAAAAACCCTCGCGTTCGAACCCGGTGGTGAAGGTGATCAGCCGCGGATTGTGCCGCATGGCGAGCGCGGCGATCGCGGTCGAGTCGATCCCGCCGGACAGGAAGGCGCCGACGGTGACGTCGGCGCGCATGTGCTTGGCGACCGAATCCTCCAGCACGGCGGTGATCTCGTCGTAGCGGGCCTGCTCACCGCCGGAGGTGAACGGCTTGGCGGCGAACCGCGGCGTGAAGTAGCGGGTGACCTCGGGTGACCCGCCGGGTCGCACGCGGGCGTAGCTGCCGGATTCCAGCCTGCGCACGCCGCGGTGCAGCGTCTCCGGCTCGGGGACGTACTGCAGAACGGTGTAGTGCTGCACGGCCCGCCGGTCCAGGTCGAGGTCGATGCCGAGTTCCGGCGCCAGGTCGAGGAGGCATTTCTTCTCGCTGCCCACCGCGGTGCCGCCTGGTCCGGTGGCCATGAACAACGGCTTGATCCCGAACGGGTCGCGCGCGCAGAACAATTCGCGCTCGACGGTGTCCCACAGCGCGAACGCGAACATGCCGCGCAGCCGGGTCAGCGCCTCGGCGCCCCAATAGTGGAAGGCGACGACGATCGCCTCGCCGTCGCCGTCGGTGGCGAACACGGCGCCGTGGCTGGCCGCCAGCTCTTCGCGCAGTTCGAGGTAGTTGTAGATCTCGCCGTTGAACACCAGCACGTAGCGGTCTGGCGACTCCGGTGGGCCCCAGCGCAGCGGCTGATGGCTGTGCGCGATGTCGATGATCGACAGCCGGTTGAATCCGAGTACGACATGCTCATCCGACCAGGTGCCAGGCTCGTCGGGGCCGCGGTGACGCATGAGGTGCGAAGCCCCGGATACCGCGTCGACGACAGCCGGGGAGACATCCGCGGACGGGTCACGCAGAAGGGCCAGCAGTCCGCACACCGCGCCAGTATGCCTAATCACCGAGGTGTGTCGAGACCGGCACCCACGGGTGGTCTACGCTGCGTAGTATTCGCCTAGTTCTCTGACTTCTAGGAGGCTCCAACGTGACACCTCGCGGGCTTCGGGTGGTGGCGTTGTCAGTCGTCCTGGGTGGCATGTCGCTGCTGCTCAGCGGGTGTAGCTGGTCGGAGGTGCTGGGGCTGGGCTGGCCGGACGGCATCACGCCCGAGGCGCATCTCAACCGGGACCTGTGGATCGGTTCGCTGATCGCCGCGCTCGTCGTCGGCGTGATCGTGTGGGGCCTGATCTTCTGGACCTCGGCGTTTCACCGGCACAAGGAAACCGACACCGAGCTGCCGCGCCAGTTCGGCTACAACATGCCGCTGGAGCTGGCGCTTACCGTGACACCGTTCCTGATCATCTCGGTGCTCTTCTACTTCACCGTGGTCGTGCAGGAGCGGATGCTGCAAAACGATCCCAACCCCGAGGTCGTCATCGACGTGACCGCGTTCCAGTGGAACTGGAAGTTCGGCTACCAGCAGATCAACTTCACCGACGGCACCTTCACCTACGACGGGACCGACCCCGAGCGCAAGGCGGCGATGGAGTCCAAGCCCGAAGGTGTCGACGAGCATGGCGAGGAGCTGGTCGGCGCGGTCCGCGGACTCAACCCCGAGGACCGGACCTACCTGAACTTCGACAAGGTCGAGACGCTGGGGACCAGCACCGAGATCCCGGTGCTGGTGCTGCCCGCCGGCAAGCGCGTCGAGTTCCAGATCGCCTCGGCCGACGTCATCCACGCGTTCTGGGTGCCCGAGTTCCTGTTCAAGCGCGACGTGATGCCCAGTCCGGAGGCCAACAACTCCGTCAACGTGTTCCAGGTCAGCGAGATCACCAAGACCGGTGCGTTCGTCGGCCGCTGTGCCGAGATGTGCGGGACGTATCACTCGATGATGAACTTCGAGGTTCGGGTGGTGGCGCCCAACGACTTCAAGGCGTATCTGCAGCAGCGCATCGCCGGCGCGACCAACGCCGAGGCGCTGCAGGCCATCAACCAGCCCCCGACGGCCGTCACCACCCATCCGTTCGACACCCGCCGTGGCCAGCAGGCGCCCGAAGCGCCTGTGGCGAGTAAGTAGGGACACCTCATGCACATCGAAGCCAGGCTGTTCGAGTTCCTCACCGCGTTCTTCGTGCTGTCCGCGGTGGTGTATGCCGTGCTGACAGCGCTGTTCCAGTACGGCGGCGTGGAGTGGGCGGGTGTCACCGCGTTGGTGCTGACATCCGGCCTGACGCTGATCACCGGCACGTTCTTCCGGTTCGTCGCGCGACGGCTCGACACCCGACCGGAGGATTACGAGGACGCAGAGATCAGCGACGGCGCGGGCGAGCTGGGCTTCTACAGCCCGCACAGCTGGTGGCCGATATTCATCGCGTTGTCGGCGTCGGTCACCGCGGTCGGCGCCGCGCTGTGGCTGCCGTGGCTGATCGTGGCGGGTGTCTGTTTCGTGCTGACGACGGCCGCAGGCCTGGTGTTCGAGTACTACACCGGCCCCGAAAAGCACTGACGCCATAACAAGGTCACAATCGGGACACCAGTTCCCCCGCAAACCGCGCTGCGAGATTCGCTCGGATCATTCGGTTGGGTAGTGTTGCCGAGGCACGGTCGAGCCGCTTATGGCCAAAAACGCCGGCGCCGGTGAAGTAGTCGCGAGAAGGATAGGCGTAGATGAGCGGGCCGAATCCCCCAGGACCGGATTCTGAAGGATCGGATCTTCCAGGTCAGGAGCCGGGCAACCAGCCCACTTCCGACCAACCGACGCAGGCCGTCGGCGACGAGACCGAGTTCCACTCGCAGGCGTACTCCGCGCCGGAATCCGAGCAGTTCAGCAGCGGCCCGTATGTGCCCGCCGACTCGTCGTCGTACGACTACGACAGCTACGACCCGGCCACCGAGCTAGACGACGCGCAGACCCCGCCGCGCTGGCCGTGGGTGGTGGGCGTGGTCGCCATCGTCGCCGCCATCGCGTTGGTCGCGTCCGTGTCGGTGTTGGTCACGCGCACCGACACCAGCAACCTGGCGACGCCGGAGACCACCACGACCACCGCGCCGCCGGTGCAGGACGAGATCACCACGACGACTCCGCCGCCACCGCCGCCCCCTCCGCCGCCCACCGAGGAGCCGCCACCACCGCCGGAGACCGTGACGGTCACGGAGGAGCCGCCGCCGCCACCGCCTCCGCCGCCGGCAACCGAGGCGCCACCGCCGCCACCCGCGACCACCGAGGCACCGCCACCGCCTCCGACCACCACGACGACGCGGCCGGGCCCGCGTCAGGTCACCTACTCGGTGACCGGGACCAAGGCGCCCGGCGACATCATCACCGTGACCTACGTCGACGCATCCGGGCGTAGCCGCACCCAGCGCAACGTCTACATCCCGTGGTCGCTGACGGTGACCCCGATCTCGCAGTCCGAAGTCGGCTCCGTGCAAGCGTCCAGCCTGTTCCTGGTCAGCAGGCTCAACTGCACGATCACGACCAGCGACGGCACGGTGTTGTCGTCGAACACCAACAACGCCGCGCAGACCAGCTGCTGATGCCGTACGACACTCCTACCGTGGGCGGCGCGCGGCTGAATCCGGGCCTGGACCCCGCCGAGCTGGACCGCGTCGACCGAATCCTTCTCGGCGCATGTGCGGCCATCTGGCTGGCCGCGCTGGGGGCCGGGGTCGCCGCCACGGTGGCCCTGGTCGACCTGGGACGCGGCCACCCTGAATCCTCGGGCGAATCCGGGACGCCCTGGTTGCTCTACACCGTCATCGGCATATCGGCGGCCGTCATCGTGGGCGCGGTTCCGCTGCTGCTGCGGGCCCGCCGCGCCGCGCTGGAGGATTCGCGGCCGCCGGCGCGCGCCACCGTCCGGACCGCGCCCGAGTCGCCGCAGGCCCCGGTACGTGGCGCTGAGGCGCCCACCGAGAAGATCCGGATCTTCGGGACCGCCGCCGACGAGGTCAACCCCCGGCCCGGTTACCCGGCGCCGCGGCCGCCCAGTACGCCGGCCGCGGTTCTGCCCGTGACGGCAGTGGATCAGCTGTGGCTGCGCTGCGCGGTGGTGATCGCCTGCGCCATGGGCATCGCAACACTGGCCATCGGCGTGGCCACCTACCTGATGGCCGTCGACAGCAACGCCGCGGCGTGGGTCATCTTTACGCTGGCGGGGCTCGTCACGCTGGCGATGCCCGCCGTTCCGTGGTTCTACCTGCGCGAGCTGCGTGCTCTTCTGGAGACGCCCGCCGCGTAGTCGGCCACGCGCTTCTACTGGTGCCCGTTCGTCTCTCCGTTTGGCGAGCCGTCGCGCTCCTGGTGTTCGCGCAATGCGGTGAGCGCCTTGCGTTCTGCGGCGTGCTCGGCGTCCGTGAGAGCCTCGTGTTCGTCGATGGAATCGGCGAACAGGAAGCTGCCGGTGCCCGGCGCGCCGGCCGAACCGAGCTTGTTCATCCGCTTGGGAAGCGCCGCTCCCTGGTACTCCAAGGGGATCGGGTGGCCGTGCTCGTCGACCGGACCCAGCGGCTGGTGCAGCTCGATGTAGGCGCCGTGCGGCAGCCGCTTGATGATGCCGGTCTCGATGCCGTGCTCGAGCACCGCCCGGTCGCTGCGCTGCAGGCCGATGCACCACCGGTAGGTGATGTAGTAGACGATCGCAGGCAGCACCACCATCCCGATGCGCCCGATCCACGTCGTCGCGTTGAGCGAGATGTCGAACTTCAGCGCGATGATGTCGTTCATCGCCGCCAGGGTCAGCACCATGTAGAACGCGATCGCCATCGCGCCAATTGCGGTGCGCACCGGGGCATCTCGCGGACGCTGCAACAGATTGTGGTGGGCGTCGTCGCCGGTGAACTTCTTTTCGATCCACGGGTAGATGATCAGCAGCGTGAACACCAAGCCCATGATGAGCGCCACCCCGACCGCGCCGGGGATGGTGTGGCCGAACGGGTAGAACTCCCATGGCGGCCAGATACGGGCCAGGCCCTCGGTCCACATCATGTAGAAGTCGGGCTGGCTGCCCGCCGACACCTGCGACGGTTTGTACGGGCCCAGCTGCCAGATCGGGTTGATCTGCAGCAGGCCACCCATCAGGCCGAGGATGCCCGTGAGTATCGCGAAGAACGCGCCAGACTTGACGGCGAACACCGGCAGGACGCGCACGCCGACTACGTTGTGCTCGGTGCGTCCGGGGCCGGGGAACTGAGTGTGCTTCTGGAACCACAGCATGGCCAGGTGCACGCCGATGAGCGCCAGGATGATTCCGGGGAGCAGCAGGATGTGCAGCGCGTACAGCCGCGGAATAAGGATCTCGCCGGGGAAGTCGCCGTCGAAGAATGCCCAATGCAGCCAGGTGCCGATCACCGGGAGACCCAACATGATTGACGAGAGCGCGGCCCGCAGCCCGAGGCCGGACAGCAGGTCGTCGGGCAGCGAGTAACCGAAGTAGCCCTCGAACATCGCCAGGATCAGCAGCAGCGAGCCGATCACCCAGTTCGTTTCGCGCGGCCGGCGGAACGCGCCGGTGAAGAAGATGCGGGCCAGGTGCACCATGATCGCCGCGGCGAACATCAGCGCGGCCCAGTGGTGGATCTGGCGGACGAACAGGCCGCCGCGCACCTCGAAGCTGATGTCGAGTGTGGTCTCGTAGGCCCGCGACATCTCCACACCGCGCAGAGGTTGGTACACGCCGTCGTAGGTGACCTCAGTCATTGACGGGTCGAAGAACAGCGTCAGATATGTGCCGGTGATCAGCAGCACGATGAAGCTGTACAACGCGATCTCGCCCAGCAGGAACGACCAGTGGGTCGGGAACACCTTGTTCAGCTGCCGGCGTAAGGCCGCCGACGGGTGGTAGCGCGAATCGATCTCGTCGCCTTGCGCTGCTGCGATTTCAGCCAAATTCGGCTTCGGTAATTTCGGACTCATGAGCGCCGCTCCCAGAATGCCGGTCCGACGGGTTCGGCGAAGTCGCCGTTGGCGACCAGATACCCGTCTTGGTCAATGGTGATGGGCAGCTGCGCCAAAGCTCGCGCAGCCGGACCGAATATGGGCCTCGCGAAGTGCAACGCGTCGAACTGCGACTGGTGGCACGGGCAGAGGATGCGATAAGACTGCTGTTCGTAAAGCGAAGAGGGACAACCCAAATGCGAGCACACCTTGGTGAACGCGAACAGCTCGCCGAAATTGAAGCTTTCCTGGCCCTTACGCTTGACGACCTTGGACATGTCGATGGGGCGGATCCGGATGAGCATCACCGGGTTTCGCACACCCATCGCGATCTCGGTCAGGTGGTGATGCGACTCGACGGTGGTGCCGTCGCCGTCGGACTCCCGCCAGGGGAACACCGTCTCCATGCCGCCGGCGTCGATGTCCTCCGGGCGCATCTTGACGAACGGTGACTCACCGGGCTTTCCGGTGGCGCGGGCCAGATAAATGGTCTCGCCATGGAATCGCGGCGTCCAGCCCGATGTCCACAGCACGGCTTTCTTGCCCTCGGCGGTCGGCACCACCGGCTTCCACGGGTTCTTGATCAGCCCACCGACGAACGCGATCAGCGTGCCGAGGCCGAACGCACCCAACCCGATGCCCAGCGACAAGCCAATCACCTTGCGCCGCTTAAGTGTTGATTCCTCAAGCGCATCGGTGAGGTTGGCCGCGATCGTCTTGCGATGGATCTCGGGGGAGCGGCCGTCGTGGCGGTCCTGGATCGAGATCTCTTCGGGGATGAACTTCTTCTGGAACAGCACCGCGCCGATGCCGATCGCCAGAATCGACAGGCCGAACGTCAGCCCGTAGAGCGGGGTGGCCAGCGTGAAGAGGAACTCGCCCTCGGAGCCGAACGGCTTGTACTCCCAGGGCCAGAACAGGAACACCAGCAGCAGCGCCAGCCCCGAAATGCCGCCCAGCAGAAGCCAGTACGCGACGAGGCGTTCGGTGCGCTTCTCGGCCTTGGTGCCGGGTACCGGCCAGCGCTCGTCCTTGTAGACGATCTCGACGCCGTCGAGCTTGCCGCCCAGCTCGAGCAGCTCCTCGCGGGACATCGAGGCCAGTTCGGCGTCACTGGGCTGGCCGGGAACGCCCGTCTGGCCAGGAGTGTCCGTGCCCTTGATGTCTCCGCCTTCCTGGCTCATGCTCGCGATCCAATCCACAGGGCCCCACCGATAATGGCCACCATCCCGATAATCCACATCGCCATGCCTTCGGGCGCCGGGCCGAAGCCGCCGAGGCCGTAGCCGCCGGGGTTGGGTGTTTCGGCGGCCTCCCGGACGTAGGCGACGATGTCGCGCTTTTCTTCCGGAGACAGCTGCCGGTCGGAGAATTTCGGCATGTTCTGCGGGCCGGTGAGCATGGCGGTGTAGATCTGCGCCGGTTCGGCCTCACTCAGGTCGGGCGCGTACTTGCCCGATGACAACGCGCCGCCCTTGCCGGTGAAGTTGTGGCACGACGCGCAATTCAGCCGGAACAGGTCGCCGCCGCGGGCGACGTCGTTGCCGAGCAGCGACTCCTGCGCGATGCTGCCGTCGGCCTCGCGCAGCGCTGTCGGGCCGCCGCCGTTGGCCTGTACGTAGGCGCCGAGTGCGTCGGTCTGAGCCTCGTCGAAGATCGGGGGTTTCTTCCCGGCCTGCGCCTCGCCGCGCATCGCGGGCATGCGGCCGGTCGACACCTGGAAGTAGACGGCGGCCTCGCCGACGCCGATCAGGCTGGGTCCGCGGTCCGGCACGCCCTGCAGGTTGGCGCCGTGGCAGGTCACGCACGATGTGTCGAACAGCTGCTTGCCGGTGCGCAGCAGCGCCGAGGCCGCCTCGTCGGCGACCGCCACTTGCGGCGACGGAGTCAGGGTCGCCGCCAGGCCACCGGCGACTGCCAGTCCGATCAGCAGCAGCAGCGCTGCCGACAGGCGCCGGCGCAGCCGACGGCGGGACTTGCTGGTCATCGAACCCCTTCTCATCGGCTGCAGATGGTCTGAACTCATCGGACGAAGTAGATCGTGGCGAACAGCGCGATCCACACAATGTCGACGAAATGCCAGTAGTACGAGACGACGATCGCTGCGGTGGCCTGCGCCGGAGTGAACTTGCTCATCCCCGTGCGGGCGAGCAGGAAGATGAACGCGACCAGCCCGCCGATGACGTGTAGGCCGTGGAATCCGGTGGCGAGGTAGAAGACCGAGCCGTAGGCGCTGCTGGAGATGCTGGTGCCCTCGCCGACGAGGTTGATGTACTCGTAGCCCTGGCCGAGCACGAAAAACAGGCCCATCAGGAACGTGATGACGTACCAGCGCCGCAGCCCGAACACGTCGCCGCGCTCGGCGGAGAACACGCCCATCTGGCAGCTGAACGACGAGGCGATCAGCACCAGCGTGACCGGCACGGCCTGCACGAGATTCAGCTCGGTGGGCGCAGGCGGCCAGTCGCCGCCGGCCTGAGCGCGTGCAGTGAAGTACATCGCAAACAGTCCAGCAAAGAACATCAGCTCGCTGGAAAGCCATACGATGGTGCCGACACTGACCATGTTGGGTCGGTTCAGCGAATGTATTCGCGACGTGATTGCGGTTCCCGAGGTCCCTACAGCGCTCGTCACAGGAGCAAGTATGACGCTTTGTAGTTGTTGAACTCCACCCGGGTGGAGCAATTCGTCATAATCGGCGGGTGGCATCCTCTCAAGCGCAGCCGTCCAGGTCGACTGACTTCCTGACGTGGCCGATCGTCCTCGGCCGGTTGACCACCGGCCAGGCACTGGCGCCGGGGCAGGCGGCCTGGGCGATGGACCAGATCATGACCGGTGCGGCGACCCCCGCACAGATCGCCGGCTTCGGCGTGTCGATGAAGATGAAGCGCCCGACGCCGGGCGAGGTGACCGAACTGGCCGACATCATGCTCAAGCACGCTCGCCGGGTGCCGACCGACACGATCGGCAACGACACCGTCGATGTGGTCGGCACCGGCGGCGACGGCTCCAACACGGTGAACCTGTCGACCATGGCGGCCATCGTGGTGGCCGCGGCGGGCGTGCCGGTGGTGAAGCACGGCAACCGCGCCGCGTCGTCGCTGTCCGGGGGCGCCGACACGCTCGAAGCGCTAGGGGTGCGCATCGACCTCGGGCCCGATGAGGTCGCCCGCAGCGTGGCCGAGGTCGGGATCGGGTTCTGTTTTGCCCCGCAGTTTCACCCGTCGTACAAGCACGCCGGCGTCGTGCGCCGCGAGATCGGGGTGCCGACGGTATTCAATCTGCTTGGGCCACTGACGAATCCGGCCGCACCGCGCGCGGGCCTGATCGGCTGCGCATGGGGCGACCTGGCCGAGGTGATGGCCGGGGTGTTCGCCACGCGCCGGTCCAGTGTGCTCGTGGTGCACGGTGACGACGGCCTCGACGAGCTGACCACCACCACGACCAGCACCATCTGGCGGGTGCAGGCCGGCACCGTGGAACGGCTGACGTTCGACCCGGCGGCGTTCGGGTTCAAGCGCGCAGAACTCTCCGAGCTGGTGGGCGGCGATGCGGAGGCCAACGCCGCATCAGTGCGCTCGGTGCTGGGAGGTGCCAAGGGCCCGGTCCGCGACGCGGTGGTGCTCAACGCGGCGGGCGCGATGGTGGCCCACGCCGGGCTAGCCAGCGACGCCAAATGGGTGCCGGCCTGGGAGTCGGGGCTGGGCCGGGCCGTCGAGGCGATCGACTCGGGTGCGGCCGAACAGCTGCTCGCGCGTTGGGTGCGGTTCACGCAGGAGGCCTGAACCTTCTTCGGCGCTCAGGACCTGTTCGGCGGCAAGCCGAGCCGAGCGCGCCACCGCCGCCCATGACGCCCACCGGCCGGCCGATCCCACGGGTGACGCGTAACCGGGTTCGGCCCGAACGATGCGCACGCCCGGCGCGGCGAGCCAGCGCGCGACGAGCGCCGTCTCCTCGATGAGCGCGCCGCCCAACGGCTCGGACGTCGGCAGAATCGCTTGTGCCCCAGCGCAAACGGCGTCTATAACCGGCATCGGCGGAACGCCGCGGCGGGCGGTTCCCGCCGCCGCCAATTGGCCGTGCCGAATCACCGCGAGATGCCATCCGCCGTCGCCGTCGGGTCGTGCCGCCACCATTTCGGTCACCGCCGCCAGCGCGCGCAGCCGCTGACCCCGCCACAGCACGTCGATCGCCGCTGCCGCGTGATTCCGCAACCGCGCCGCGGTCTCGTAGCGGTTGGCCTCGGCCAGGTCGGTGATGTGGGACAGCACGGTCGCCAGCGCACCGCCGTCGTGGCCCTCGATCAGTTCGATGGCGCGCCGGGGGGCGGCGGCGTAGTCGACGGCGGTGATGTCGCGCGCCGCGGGACACGGCGACAACTCGCGTTCAGGACAGGCCGGGCCGTGCTGCGCGGAGCGGGCCAGCCGCGCGGTGCACGTCCGCACCCCGGTGAACCGGGCCAGCAGCGCGGCCGTCTCGACGGCGTCGGCGCGGGACCGGAACGGCCCCACCGCACAGTCGAACCTGGATGGCCGCACCGCGGTGCCGGGTTGCGGTGCTCGCACCGCGGAAAACCGCGGAAACGGTTCGTCGGTGAGCACCACCCACCACCAGCGGTGGGGAAACTTCGATCGGCGGTTGTAGGGCGGCGCGTGCGCGGCGAGCAGCCGCAGTTCTCGGACCCCGGCTTCCAGATCGTGCGCGCACTCGACGTGGTCGACCGCGGTGGCCAGCGACGCCATCTCCTTGATGCGCGTGCGCGGGTCGGCGCCGGTGAAGTACTGGCGGACCCGCCGGCGGAGGTCGACGGCGGTGCCCACGTAGAGCACCTCGGCCGCCGGCCCCCGGAACAGGTAGACACCGGGGCGGTGCGGCAGCGCGTCGGCGAGGTGGCGCTTGCGGCGCTGCGCCGGTGTCACGTCGGGCAGATACGAACGCAGGTCGGCATAGGTGTGCACACCCTGATTCCCGACGCGCTCGATCAGCCCGTGCAGCACGTCGACGGTGGCCCGCGCGTCATCGAGCGCGCGGTGGGTCGGGGTGGTGGCTGCGCCGAACAGTTGCGCCAGTGCGGCCAGCCGCACGCTGGGCGCCTCGTCGCGGGTGAGCACCCGGCGGGCCAGCCGCACAGTGCACAGCACCGGCGGTCGCGGCCACGCGATCTGACAGCGTTCGGCGGCCGCCCGCAGAAACCCGATGTCGAAGCCGGCGTTGTGCGCGACCAACACCGCGCCACGGGAAAACTCGAGGAACGACGGCAGCACCGAGTCGATCCCCGGCGCGTTGCACACCATTGCCGACGTGATGCCCGTCAGCGCGACGATCTGCGGCGGGATTCTGCGCCCGGGATCGACGAGCGTGGCCAGTTCACCCAGCACCGCGCCGCCGCGGACCTTGACCGCCCCGATCTCGGTGATCGAGTCGTGGCCTTCGCCGGTGGGCCGTCCTCCGGTGGTCTCCAGGTCCACCACGACGAAGGTGGTCTCGCGGAGCGAGACGGTGGCCATGTCAAAAGCCAGTTGCTCGACGTCAGCGAAGCTGAGCTGGCCCATGCGCCTGAAGGTAGGTAACCGGACCGACAGGCGCCGGTTGCCACACCGACCGATGCTCTTCGCGTCGCGCAAGCGCTCATCGCCGAACTTGTCGGTACCCCTCGATACCGTGCGGGCAAGACCACGAGAGGACGGGCAAATGGCACAGGATGAGCGGCCCGGCGGGCAACAACCGGACGCGGGCAGCGTGAAGATCGATTGCGACGACTGCGCGGTGCGCGGTCCCGGATGTCAGGACTGCGTCGTCAGCGTCTTGCTCGGGGTGCCCGAAACGTTGCTCGACGACGAACGCCGGGCACTGGAAGTGCTCGCCGACGTGGGATTGGCGCCGCGGCTGCGGCTGGTGCCGATTCACCGGGACGGCGATTCCGGGGTCGCCTAACGACACGCGCTGGCGCGGGTATAGAAAAATATGTCTAAGGGCCTGTTAAATTTGCGTCTCTTGTTTGGACAAGGCCGATGCCGTTTCGTAACCTATCTGAGACCTAAAAGATCTGAGACCTAACGGCAGATCGAGGCGGCCCGTCACCGCAGCTTAAGGACGCAAACTTTTGAGACTCGACCGCACGTACCGGACCATGCGCGCTGTTAAGAGATTCGGCATAGGTGCAATAGCCGGTTTCACGGTCTTCGGGGGCGTCCTCGTCGGAAATGTGCAGGCTGATCCGGCAGACGATGCGCTGGCAAAGCTCAATGAATTGTCTCGGCAGGCCGAACAGACCACAGAAGCGATGCATTCGGCCCAACTGGATTTGAATAACAAGCTGGCAGTTCAGCAGGCTGCGGATGCAAAGCATGTCGCCGACATAGCAGCGGTGGAATTGGCGAAATCGCAATTAGCAACGTTCCAATCCTCGGTCGATAGGGTTGCTGCGGCGCAATATATGGGTGGTCGGACCGCCGGGCTCGACGCGATGCTGACCGCCACGTCGCCGCAGGGTCTCATCGACCAGCTGGCGGTGCAGCGGGTGATGGCCGCCGAGATGTCGGCGCAGATGAAGAGCTACCGCGAGGTCGGCGCACAGGCCGCGTTGGCCGAGCAGGCGTCGGCCAAGTCGGCCGCCGACGCCAAGACCGCCGCAGAGCAGGCCGCCGCGGTGCGCGCGGATCTGCAATCCAAGCAAAGCCAGCTGCAGTTGCAGATCGGCGTGGTCAAGTCGCAGTACCTCGCGCTGACCCCAAACCAACGAGAAGCGCTGGCGGCCGTGCCGCCGGCGCCTCCGGTTGCACCGCCAGCCCCGTTGCCACCTGTGGCCGATCCCGGAATTTTGGCCGCCGCACCGGACGGTATCCCTCCCGGTGACGTCGCGCCGCCGGAGGCCGCCATTCCCGCTGCGCCGGGGGGGCAGGCCGCGATCGCCATTCAGGCCGCGCTGAGCCGCATCGGTTCGCCCTACTCGTGGGGCGGGTCCGGCCCCAACGCCTTCGACTGCTCCGGGCTGGTCATGTGGGCGTTCCAGCAGGCCGGCGTCTCGCTGCCGCACTCCAGCCAGGCGCTGGCCAACGGCGGGCAGCCGGTGTCGATGAACCAGATGCAGCCGGGCGACCTGGTCACCTACTACTCGGATGCGTCGCATGTGGCCATCTACATCGGCGACGGAATGATGGTGCACGCGTCGACATACGGCACGCCGGTGCGAGTCGCCCCGGTGGACAATGCGCCGATCCACAACGTCCGTCGGTACTAAGCGCCCACTACTGGGACTTCTGCTGCTCGCTGAGCTGGTCTGTGCGGGGGCGTTCCTGGTCCGGGTCCCCATCCCGGCCCCGCCGAACCCGCCGGCCGCCGCACCTCCATCGCTGACGACCTCCACGCCCGCGTCCACCACCAAGACATTGCGCGATGGCCGCACGGTGCATCTCGTCGGTCTCGGCGGGCCGCGCACGGCGCCGCTGCTCGCTCGCATCGCGGCCGAAATGGACGGTGCCGCAGAGGCCGTCACCGCGTTCTGGGGCCCCGACTGGCCGCGCGACATCCTCATCGTCGCCGCCGGATCGGACGCCCAGTTCGGCAGCCTGGCCGGCGGTGGCGCCGACATCGCCGCCACAACCACCGGTGAGCGCATCATGTTCGCCCCCGGTGCAGCCGCGATGAGCGACGCCGCCTTGCGAATAGTGGTGCGCCACGAGCTCTTCCACTACGCGGCACGCGCGGACACCGCTACCGATGCGCCGCGCTGGCTCACCGAAGGCGTTGCCGACTTCGTCGGCCGCGTGCCGACTTCACGACCCCCGAACGCCGGCGAGATGGCGCAATTGCCCACCGATGCCGACCTGGACGCCGTCGGACCCGCCCGGTCACTGGCCTACGACCGTGCCTGGTGGTTCAGCCGGTTCGTCGCCGACCAGTACGGCACCGCGACGCTGCGCGAGCTGTATCTGCGCGCCTGCGGGCACGGCCACCCCGACCCCGCCACCGCCGTGCACGACACCTTGGGCGCCGATCTCGGTGCGGTCCTGACGCGATGGCGGCAATGGCTGACCGGCTAGCCTGACCGGGATGACCCGGGTCCTGCTGGTTACCAACGACTTTCCGCCGCGACGCGGCGGCATCCAGTCGTACCTGCAGGAACTGGTCGGCAACCTGGACGCGGCAGGGGAGCACACGCTGACGGTGTACGCCCCGAAATGGAAGGGGTCGGACGACTTTGACCGAGCCGCGGTCTACCAAGTGGTGCGACATCCGGGCACGCTGATGCTGCCGGTGCCGTCGGTTGCCTCCCGGATGCGACAGCTGATCGATCTGCACCACATCGACACCGTTTGGTTCGGAGCGGCCGCACCGCTGGCACTGCTGGCGCCACAGGCCCGCGACGCCGGAGCGAGCCGAGTCATCGCCAGCACCCATGGCCACGAGGTGGGGTGGTCGATGCTGCCCGTGGCACGGACGGCATTACGCCGCATAGGAACCTGCACCGACGTCGTCACCTACATCAGCCGCTACACCCGAAACCGGTTCGCCTCGGCGTTCGGTCCCTACGCCGCGCTCGAGCACGTGCCGCCGGGCGTGGACGCCGACCGGTTCGCGCCCGACAGCGTGGCCCGCGCCGAGTTGCGGGCCCGCTACCGACTCGGCGAGCGTCCCGTGGTGGTCTGCTTGTCGCGGCTGGTGCCGCGTAAGGGCCAGGACATGCTGATCCGCGCGCTGCCGTCGATCCGCCAGCGCGTCGGTGGCGCGGCGCTCGTTATCGTCGGCGGCGGCCCGTACCGGTCATCACTGCGCCGGCTGGCGCACAGCTTCGGCGTGGCCGAGCACGTGGTGTTCACCGACGGGGTGCCCGGTGACGAACTGCCGGCCCACCACGCGATGGCCGATGTGTTCGCGATGCCGTGCCGCACCCGCGGTGCGGGCCTGGACGTCGAGGGCCTTGGCATCGTGTACCTGGAGGCGTCCGCGACCGGGGTGCCGGTCGTTGCCGGCCGGTCGGGCGGTGCGCCGGAAACCGTGCGTGACGGCGAAACCGGCGTGGTGGTCGACGGCTGGGATGTCGGCGCCATCGCGGCGTCCGTCAGTGACCTTCTGGCCGACCCGGACAGGGCGGCGAACATGGGCGCCGCGGGGCGGCGCTGGGTGGTCGACAACTGGCAGTGGCGCACGCAGGCCGCGCGCCTGGCAGAGCTGCTCGCGGATTAACCAGTCAGGGCAGGAACTCCACGTTCGACGCCTTGTAGCTGTCACCGATCCTCTGCACCGTGATCAGTAGCCGCCACACTCGCGGTCCCGGAATTGGTTTGCCCGCATTGGTTGTCTGTTAGGACGGACGGTGCCGACGCTGCCGAACACCGCCACAAGCAGCACGACGGCCAGCACAGCACGCACCACGATTGCGACGCGCATAGACCGAGCGTAGCCGGGTTTTCAGCCCGTTTCGTACAGCGCGTCGATATCGGTGGCGAACTTCTGCGCCACCACCTTGCGCTTGACCTTCATCGTCGGCGTCAGCTCGCCGGTGTCCTCGGTGAAGTCGACGGGCAGGATGCGGAACTTGCGGATGGCCTCGGCCGTGGACACCGCCTGGTTGGCCTCCTTGATGGCCAGGTCGATCTCGGCGACCAGGTCGGGGTCGCTCGCCAGGTCAGCCACGGATGCGCCGGCGTCCTTGCTGTTGCGCTGCTTCCAGCCTTCGAAGGCCTCGGGGTCGATGGTGATCAGCGCGGCGATGAACGGCTTGGCGTCGCCGACGGCCATCGCCTGGCTGATCAGCGGGTGCGCGCGCAGCCGGTCCTCGAGAATCGCCGGCGCGACGTTCTTGCCGCCGGCCGTGACGATGATTTCCTTCTTGCGGCCGATGATGGTCAGGAAGCCGTCGTCGTCGATGGCGCCGAGGTCACCGGTGTGGAACCAGCCGTCGGAGAAGACCGCCTTGGTCTCCTCCTCGTTGCGCCAGTAGCCGTTGAACACCACACCGCCCTTGACGAGCAGCTCGTCATCTTCGTTGAGCCGCATGCTGTTGCCGGGCAACAACTTTCCTACCGAGCCGACCTTCACGTCGTCGACGCGGTTCACCGTGATGGCCGCGCTGGTTTCGGTCAGGCCGTAGCCCTCGTAGATGGTCAGGCCGACGCCGCGGTAGAAGTGGCCCAGCCGCGCGCCCAACGGCGCGCCACCGGAGATCGCGCCCCGGCAGTCACCGCCCAGCGCGGCGCGCAGCTTGCCGTAGACCAACCGGTCGAACAACCCATGCTTGGCCCGCAGCAGCAGGCCGGGACCGCCGGTGTCCTGCGCCTTGCTCCATTCGATCGCGGTGTTCGCCGCCAGCTCGAAGATCCGGCCCTTGCCGTCGTTGCGGGCGTTCTGCTCGGCGGTGTTGTAGACCTTCTCGAACACCCGCGGCACCGACACCACCAACGTCGGCTTGAACACCCCGAATATCGGCACCAGGTTCTTGATATCGCTGGTGAATCCGAGCGTGACCTTGTTCGCGAACGCGGCCACCGTGATCGCCCGGGCCAGCACGTGCGCCAGCGGCAGGAACACCAGCATCCGCTCGCCCTTGTCGAGCAGTGTCGGGAAGCACGCCTTTGCGCCGCGGATTTCGCACACCAGGTTGGAGTGGGTCAGCTGGCAGCCCTTGGGCCGGCCGGTGGTGCCCGAGGTGTAGATCAGCGTGGCCGGGTCGGCGGCGTTCGTGGCGGCCAGCCGGTCATCGAGTTCCTTCGGGTCGAGTGACTTGCCCGCCTCGGCCAGCGCGTCCAGCGCCGGTGTGCCGGACCCCTCGATGCGCAACACCTTGCGCAAGTCGGGCAGTTCGTCTTTGAGCTGCTCGATCTTGTCGGCGTGCTCGTCGGTCTCGGCGAGCACCAGCACTGCGCCGGAATCGGCCAGCACGAAGCGCACCTGCTCGGCCGAGCTCGTCTCGTAGATCGGCACGGTGAGAGCACCGGCGGCCAGGATGGCGAAGTCGAGAATCGGCCATTCGTAGCGGGTCGCCGACAAGAGCGCGACGCGATCGCCGGGCTTTACCCCTTCGGCGATCAGACCCAGTGCGGCCGAACGGATCTGGTCCGCGGCCTCCTTGCACGTCACATCCGTCCAGGCGCCGTCGACGAGGCGCGCAAAGATCACATGGTCGGGATCGTCGCGTTCGTGGCTGAACACCGAGCTGACGATGTTGTCGTGCTCGCCGACGGTGAATGATGCGGGAACACTGAGCTCGCGCACGATCTTGGCCTCTCGACTAGCGGCTTTGCCTTTCTCACCCTAGTCGGCCACCGTCAGCCGACACAGGTGCATGTGTGAAGCTTGTACGCGATGAACAGCATCCAGATCGCGGACCAGACCTTCGTCGCCGCCGACCCGGTCGAGGTGGGCAGGGCCGTCGCGGATCCCGCGAGCTGGCGGCGGTGGTGGCCCGACCTGCGGTTGACGGTGATCGAGGACCGTGGTGACAAAGGACACCGCTGGACGGTGACCGGCCCCCTCACCGGAACCATGGAGGTCTGGCTGGAACCGGCCCTGGACGGGGTCATCCTGCATTACTTCCTGCATGCCGAACCGTCCGGTATGGCGGCGTGGCAGCTGGCCAGGCTGAACCTGGCGAAGATAAACCATCGGCGCCGGGTAGCGGGCAAGAACATGGCCTTCGAGGTGAAGCGGAGGCTGGAGGCATCGCGCCCGGTCGGGATGCCCAGGCTGGCCTGATACTTCGGCCAGACCCATCGGGGGAGGGTAGATTTTTTCGCCGTAGGGCGCAGAAGGGGAGCACGTGGCGGACAAGACGGCGCAGACCATCTATATCGATGCCGATCCAGCGACGGTGATGGACGTCATCGCCGATATCGGCTCGTACCCGGATTGGGTCAACGAGTACAAGGATTGCGAAGTACTCGAGGCGGACCCCGGAGGGTATCCGAAGACGGCGCGACTGGTGCTGGATGCCGCTGTCCTCAAGGACACAATGGTGCTGGCATACGACTGGCAGCGGGTCGACCGCGGCTCGGTGACGTGGACGCTGGTGTCCAGCTCACTGCTCAAGGCTCTTGACGGCGCATATCACTTGTCGCCCAAGGGATCCGGGACGGATGTCACCTACGAACTGTCGGTCGACCTGATCATCCCGATGATCGGGCTGCTGAAGCGTAAGGCCGAGCGCAGGCTGACCGACACCGCATTGAAGGACCTCAAGAAACGAGTCGAGGCTGAGTGAGCTGAAGGATGCCGCCGACGCGGCTGCCGACGCGCGGGTCAGTCTCTTCGTCGGTAAGGGCGGCGTGGGTAAGTCAACACTGGCGACCGCCACCGCCGTGCGCGACGCGCGCGCCGGTTTGCGGGTGCTGATCGTCTCCACCGATCAGGCGCATTCGATCGGCGACGTGCTCGGCACGACGGTCACGCCCACCGGCCTGCGGGAGCCCACCCGGGTGCTCGCCGACGACGCGGACGCCGGCGGGGGGTTCCTCGACGCGCTGGCGCTGGACACCTTGGCGCTGCTTGAAGCGCGCTGGCGCGAGATCGCCGGACTGCTGTCCGGTAGGTTTCCGGCGTCAGACCTGGGAGACGTTGCACCCGAGGAGCTTTCGGCACTGCCGGGCATTCAGGAGGTGCTCGGTCTGCACGAAGTCGGGGAGCTGGCGGGCTCGGGCGAGTGGGACCACGTCGTGGTGGACTGCGCGTCGACCGCGGACGCGCTGCGCATGCTGACGCTTCCCGCGACCTTCGGCCTCTACCTCGAGCGGGCCTGGCCGCGGCATCGCAGGCTGTCCACCGCGGGTGACGACGCTCGCTCGGCGGCGGTCGTCGGGCTGCTCGAGCGCATCGGCGGCGGCACCGAGCAACTGAGTTCGCTACTCACCGACGGGTCGCGGGTCGGCGCGCATCTGGTGATGACGGCTGAACGCGTGGTGGCCGCCGAGGCGGTTCGCACCCTGGGCTCGCTGGCCCTGATGGGCGTGCAGGTCGACGAGCTGATCGTCAATCAGATTTTGGTTCAGGACGATTCGTTCGAGTACCGCAATCTGCCCGAGCATCCCGCGTTCGACTGGTACGCCGAACGCATCGTGGAGCAACAGGCCGTTCTCGATGAGCTCGATACCACGATCGGCGACGTGCGGTTGGTTCTGGTGCCGCACTTGGCCGGTGAACCGATCGGCCCGAAGGCACTCGGCGAGCTGCTCGACAGCGCGCGTCGGCGCGACGGCTCGCCGCCGCCGGGTCCGCTGAAGCCGATAGTGGATCGCGAATCCGGATCTGGACTCGAAGCCATCTACCGGTTGCGGCTAGAGTTGCCGCAGGTCGACTCCGCCGCGTTGAAGTTGGGCCGGGTCGACGACGACTTGATCATCGGCGCCGGGAGTATGCGGCGCCGTGTTCGGCTGGCGTCCGTCCTGCGGCGATGCATCGTGATGGACGCGCAGTTACGAGGCAGTGAGCTGACCGTGCGTTTTCGACCGAATCCGGAGGTGTGGCCGGCGTGAGTGGGGCGCATCCCGACATCGGTCCCGAACTGCGGCAGTTGGCGCAGACCATCCTGGACCGGCTCGACCCCGCGGTGCGGTCGGCCGCCGCGATGGCGTCGGGCAGCGGTGACGGGCCGGGCAAGTGCCAGCAGATTTGGTGCCCCGTGTGTGCGCTCGCGGCCCTGGTATCGGGTGAGCAGCATCCGCTGCTGACCGTGATCGCCGAACACAGCGTGGCGCTGCTGACCGTGATCAGGGCGATCATCGAGGACACTGCCGACACGGCGGGACCGGGCGAACCGCCGCCGGAGGGTCCGCAGCCACCGAGTGGCGGTCCGGGCGGTGATGAGCCGCCGCCCTCGGGGCCGGGCCGGTATCGGCACATCCCTGTGACAGTCGAGGAGTGACGTTCGGCCGTGTGGTCGCATCCACACACCGTAGGTAAAGTTGTCGCAGAGCACCGTCCGGTGCTCGGTCCTGGGGAGGGTCCATGTGGTATTGGCTTTTCAAGTACATCTTCATGGGACCCCTGCTGTCGTTGCTGGGTCGGCCGAAAGTCGAAGGGCTGGACTATGTTCCGCACTCCGGCGCGGTCATCCTGGCCAGTAACCACCTGGCCGTCGCCGACAGCTTCTACCTGTGCCTGGTGGTTCGGCGCCGGATCACCTACCTGGCCAAGGCCGAGTACTTCACCGGAACCGGGCTCAAGGGTTGGTTCACCCGCTGGTTCTACACCGCCGCCGGCCAGGTGCCGATCGACCGCACCGACGCCGACAGCGCCCAGAGCGCGCTGAACACCGCAGACCGGATCCTGTCGGAGGGAAAGCTGCTCGGCATGTATCCGGAGGGAACCCGCTCGCCGGACGGGCGGCTGTACAAGGGCAAGACCGGCCTGGCGCGGCTGGCGCTACAAACCGGAGTGCCGGTCATTCCGGTCGCGATGATCGGAACTGACACGGTCAACCCGCCGGGCAGCAAGATGTGGAAGTTCGGCCGGGTTCAGGTCAAGTTCGGCAAGCCGATGGACTTCAGCCGGTTCGAGGGCCTGGCCGGTAACCGGTTCATCGAGCGGGCGGTGATCGACGAGGTGATGTACGAGCTGATGCGCCTGGGCGGTCAGGAGTACGTCGACCTCTACGCCGCCGACGTCAAAGAGGGTAAAGACCAGATCGCGGTCAAGCCGCCGACGCGGATGCCCGAAGCAGCCGCCGGCTAGCGGGCCGCGGGCACCGGGGTCGCATCGACGGCCGGCCGGGTGCGGTCCGCGGCGCTCGCGGACACGGTGCCGGCCACCACGATCAACGCGAGCGCCCACCAGACATACGATCCGCCCGCGAGCTGGCGCCAGAGCGACGCCGAGGTTTCGTGGTGCTCGGGCATCAGCGTGATCGGCGTCCACACCATCAGCGCCACGCCGGCGGCGGTAACCGCGGCCAGCGCGAGGTGTCGCTGACGGTAGGCCACGACGGCGGTCACCAGCACCGCAGGCAGTGCCCACACCCAGTGGTGCGACCACGACACCGGCGAGACCACCAGCCCGAACATCGCCACGCAGATCAGCGCCAGCACCGGTTGATCGGCACGAAGCACCCGCCGCGCCGCCCACACCGTCACACCCAGCACCGCGAAGCAGGCCAGTGTCCACAGCACGAACCGCTCGCCTTCACCGAGACCCAGCCGGGCCAACGCGCCGGCGATGTTCTGATTGGTGTTCAGCGTGGCGGTGCCGATCCGGTCGGTGTTGCGCACGGTGGCGGTCCAGTACTCCAGGGAGTCGCGCCAGGCGAACGCGAAGCCGACCAGCGTGGCCACCACCGCCGACGCCGCGGTCACGAGCAGCGCACGCGCGTCGCGCCGCAGCATGAAGTACAGCAGGAACACCGCAGGGGTGAGTTTGAGCGCGATCGCCAGGCCCAGGAGCATGCCCCGCGGCCACGGCGTCTTGCGTGGTACGCAGTCGGCGATGACGAGGGTCATCAGCACCACGTTGACTTGGCCGAAGTCGAAATTCGATCGGATGGGTTCGAGGTAGATCACGGCGGGGGCGACAACCGCAGCGGCCAGCCAGCATCGCCGCAACCACGTCGGCTCGGCGGTCACCGAGGTCACCGGCCACACGTCCAGGCGGGTCAGCACGATCACGGTGGAGGCGATCAGCAGAACCAGCGTGGTCAGCGTGATCGCGGCGCCGGCCGCCGGCAGCGGCAGCCAGGCGAACGGGGCGAAGCCGATGGCCGCCAGCGGCGGGTAGGTGAACGGCAGATCCAGCCCGCCGCGCGTGGAGAACATGGCACCGTCGGCGTACAGCGGCCGGCCGTCGAGCCAGGCCTGCCCGCCCATCCGATAGACGTCGACGTCGATGCGGTAGGGCGTATGACCGAGCAGGCGCCAGCCCGCCCAGGCCAACGCCGCCACGGTGAGCAGCTGAAACAGCCGCCAGGCGAGCGTTGGCCCCCAACCTGCCCCGCCGGGCGACCGCCAAGTACTCATGTCACAGACCAGCCTATCGGGCAGGCTCGGCGCGTCGGACGGTATCCCGGCCATGGCGCGCAGGTCGGCGTAAGTTTCGAGCGTGTTCGACGCACTCAAGTTCGACTTGAAATTCGACCTGGCCATCCCGCCGGAGCGGATTCCGCTGGTGTGGTGCCTGATCGCCTTCCTCCTGACGTTCTTCGTGACACGCACCATCGTCAGGTACATCCGCGCGCACGCCCACAGCGACGCGCCGCGCAAGTGGTGGCAGCCCCGCAACATCGGCCACGGTTCGGTGCACATCCACCATGTCGTCATTGGCGTAATCCTGGTCATGGTCTCCGGGGTGACAATGGTGACATTGGCTGTCGACGGGGGAGTGCCCGAATTTACTGCCGCCGCAATCTTTTTCGGTATCGGAGCGGCGCTCGTTCTTGACGAGTTCGCCCTGATCCTGCACTTGGAGGATGTGTACTGGGCAGAGGACGGCCGTACCTCGGTGGACGCGGTATTCGCCGCGGTCGCCGTGGCCGGGCTGCTGATCGTCGGCCTCAACCCGCTGGCGTTCTTCGATGTCAACATCTGGCGCGATGACCACTCCATTGGGGCGCGCGCCATGGTGGTCGCGGTTGCCGTTCTGACGTTGCTGCTCGCGGTGATCGTCCTGCTCAAGGGCAAGGTGTGGACCGGGCTGGTCGGGATGTTCATCACCCCGTTGCTATTCATCGGGGCCATCCGGTTGTCGCGCCCGCACGCGCCGTGGGCGCGCTGGCGGTACAGCGATCGGCCCCGCAAGATGCACAAGGCGCTTGAACGGGAACGTAAGCAGCGCCGACCCGTGGTCCAGGCGAAGCTCTGGCTGCAACACGTGATCGCCGGGGAGCCACACTTCCCCGACGACAGCGAAGTCAATGAACAGCTCGACCGTGAAATCCACGCCGCGCCAGCGCCGCCGGAACGGGTGCCGGTCACGCGGGAAGCGGCGGTGTAAGTCCACCCATGCGGTATTTCTACGACACCGAATTCATCGACAACGGCCGCACCATCGAGTTGATCTCGATCGGCGTCGCCGCCGAGGACGGTCGCGAATACTACGCGATCTCAACGGAATTCAACCCGGAGCGGGCGGGCAGCTGGGTGCGCAAGCATGTGCTGCCCAAGCTGCCGTCGCCGTCGTCGCAGCTGTGGCGTTCGCGACGGCAGATCCGCGCGGACCTGGAGGACTTCTTCGGTGTCGACGGCGACGAGCCGATCGAACTGTGGGCCTGGGTGGGCGCCTACGACCACGTGGTGCTGTGCCAGTTGTGGGGGCCGATGACGGACCTGCCCCCGGCGATACCGCGGTTCACCCGCGAGCTGCGCCAGTTCTGGGAGGAGCGGGGTTCGCCGCGGATGCCGCCGCGGCCGCGTGATGCACATGACGCGCTGGTCGACGCGCGGCACAACCTGCTGCGGTTTCGGCTGATGACCACGGGCGTCCTACCAGCGCAGGCTTAAAAAAGCGGTATCTGCGCCCGGTTACCATGAACGGGTGAACTGGACCGTCGACGTACCCATCGACCAGCTGCCTCCGCTGCCGCCGCTGCCTGACGACCTGCGGCACCGCCTGGACGCGGCCCTGGCCAAGCCGGCGGCGCAGCAGCCGAGCTGGGACACCGATGCGGCCAAGATCATGCGGACGGTCCTCGAGAGCGTTCCGCCGGTGACGGTGCCGGCGGAGATCCAGCGCCTGCGGGGGCTGCTGGCCGACGTCGCACGCGGTGAGGCTTTCCTGCTGCAGGGCGGCGACTGCGCCGAGACCTTCGTCGACAACACCGAGCCGCATATCCGGGCCAACATCCGCACGCTGCTGCAGATGGCGGTGGTGCTCACCTACGGCGCCAGCATGCCGGTGGTCAAGGTGGCCCGCATCGCCGGTCAGTACGCCAAGCCGCGATCGTCGGACATCGACGCGCTGGGCCTGAGGTCCTACCGCGGCGACATGATCAACGGGTTCGCACCCGACGCCGCCGCGCGCGAGCACGACCCGTCGCGGCTGGTGCGGGCCTACGCCAACGCCAGTGCCGCGATGAACCTGGTGCGGGCGCTGACCGCGTCCGGTCTGGCGTCGCTGCATCTGGTGCACGACTGGAACCGCGAGTTCGTCCGGACCTCGCCGGCAGGCGCCCGCTACGAGGCGCTGGCCGCCGAGATCGACCGCGGGCTGACCTTCATGAGCGCCTGCGGCGTCGACGACCACAACCTGCAGACCGCCGAGATCTACGCCAGCCATGAGGCTTTGGTGCTCGACTACGAGCGGGCGATGCTGCGGCTGTCAGAGGACGAGGCCGGCAAGCCGTCGCTGTATGACCTGTCCGCGCACTACGTGTGGATCGGGGAGCGCACCCGTCAACTCGACGGTGCTCACGTCGCGTTCGCCGAGGTGATCGCCAACCCGATCGGGGTGAAGATCGGGCCGACGATGACGCCGGAGTTGGCCGTCGAGTACGTCGAGCGGCTCGATCCGCAGAACCAGCCGGGACGGCTCACGCTGGTCAGCCGGCTTGGCAACAACAAGGTGCGCGATCTGCTGCCGCCGATCATCGAAAAGGTGCAGGCGACCGGCCATCAGGTGATCTGGCAGTGCGATCCGATGCACGGCAACACCCACGAGTCGTCCACCGGCTACAAGACCCGCCACTTCGACCGCATCGTCGACGAGGTGCAGGGCTTCTTCGAGGTGCACCGCGCGTTGGGCACCCACCCCGGTGGCATCCATGTCGAGATCACCGGTGAGAACGTCACCGAATGCCTCGGCGGCGCGCAGGACATCTCCGATTCCGACCTGGCTGGCCGCTACGAGACCGCGTGCGATCCTCGGCTGAACACCCAGCAGTCACTGGAGCTGGCGTTCCTCGTCGCGGAAATGCTGCGCGATTAGATCGGCTGTGCGCACACCGGGCCGAGTGCGCGCCGGCTGCGCCCAGTGTGCGCCGACTGCGGGATTTCTGCGAAGTCCCCTACGTGAGGGCACGCTCGAATCCGTGAATGCACGCCCGCGGCGGTGAGTGCACACTCGATGGCTAGAACAAACTTCCGATGTTGCTGCCGACCGTCCATGCGGCGGCGGCGACGAGCCCGGTGAGCGTCAGCACCGCAGCCAGCCAGAACAGCAGCGCCCGCTTGGCGCGCTGCCGGGCCCAGTAGAACTCGCTCATCTCGATCCCGGCGAATTGTCCCGATACACCGTGATATTCGTGATCCTCGTCCGGCTCGTACGGCTGCCAGTCGTCGCGGGTGAGTTCCCTGGTGTGCTGGCGCGGCGTCTGCGCCGGCGCCGGGGGACGGGCCGTGCTGTCTGTGGTGGCCTGCTCGCGCACGCGGCTTTGGTGCAGTGCGGCGGAGGCGTGCTGCGCCGAGTTGCGCGGCGCAGGTACCCGGAAATCGGGCAGGCCCAGTTCGTCGACGATCGCCGCGAGTTCATCACCCATGTCTTGTGCGTCCGCATATCGTTCGGCGGGGTCGCGGGCGGTCGCACGCAACACGAGATCGTCGAATTGCGCTGGCACGCCCGCGATCACCGTGCTCGGCGGCGCGACGTCGTTGTCCATCCGCTGGTATGCCACTGCGAGTGCGGTGTCGCCGGTGAACGGGGTGGTACCCGTCAACAGTTCGTAGGCGAGGATGCCGACTGAGTAGACGTCGCTGCGCGGACCGGCGTCGCCGGTGCCGACCTGCTCGGGCGACAGGTACGCGGCGGTGCCCAAAATGACACTGGTGGAGGTGATCTTGGCTTCGGCGACGGCGCGGACCAAACCGAAGTCGGCGATCTTCACGTCGCCGTCGTCGGAGATCAGCACGTTCTCGGGCTTGATGTCACGGTGCACCAGCCCGGCGCGGTGTGCCACCGCCAGACCGCCGAGCACCGGGCCGAGGACCGCGGCGACGGCATGCGGCGGCATCGGGCCCCGCTCGCGCAGCAGTTCACGTAGCGTGCCGCCCTCGACCAGCTCCATCACCAGGAACGGATGCTGGCCGTCGATGCCCTGGTCGTAGACGGGGACCAGGCCGGGATCCTTCAACCGGGCGACCGCCCGCGCCTCGCGCTGGAACCGGGTCAGGAACTGGTTGTCGCCGGCATATCGCGAATCCATGACCTTCAGCGCCACCGGCCGGTCCAGGCGCAGATCGAGCCCGCGATACACCGCCGACATACCGCCGGTGGCGATCATGGTGTCGACTCGGTACCGCCCGTCCAGAACGGACCCGACTAGCGGCTCCGATTGCTGGTAGGCCTCCACCGAAGACATGTTACGAGAGGGCCAACGGGACCTAGAATCGATGCGGTGAGCAGCATTCCGGCCGCCGACGATGTTCTTGACCCCGGCGAGGCCGTCTACGACCTGCCCGCCGTCGCCGATCTGCTCGGCGTTCCGGTCACCAAGGTGCATCAGCAGCTGCGTGAAGGCCACCTCGTCGCGGTGCGCCGCGACGGTGCGGTGGTGGTGCCCAAGGCCTTCTTCGACGACACCGGACACGTCGTCAAGAGCCTGGCCGGGCTCCTTGTCGTGCTCCACGACGGGGGATACCGGGACACCGAGATCGTGCGCTGGCTGTTCACGCCCGACCCGTCACTGACCATCAGAACCGACGGCTCGACCGAACACCAGGCCAACGCCCGGCCGGTCGACGCGCTGCATTCGCATCAGGCCCGCGAGGTGGTGCGCCGGGCCCAGGCTATGGCCTATTGACCGCTCGCGGTCGTGGCCTATTGACCGCTCGGCGGTCGTGGCGTATTGACCGCTCGCGGTGGTGGCGTACTAGGCTCCGGTGCCTTGTAGAGCGAATACCACGCCACCGCAGCGCATGCCGTGGCCAGCAGCACATGCGCCCACGAGTACATGCCGTGTGCGCCGTCGGGTTTCCAGATGACCGTGATCCAGGTGGACAACCCGGCGATCACCGCGATGGCCTGACGCGTCTGCGCCAGCGCCGCCACCACCGCCAGCGGCCAGGTGTAATACCACGGCAGCGCGGCGGGGACGAACAGCACCACCACACCCATGACCAACGCGATGCCGATCAACGCCTCACGGTCGGTGTGGCGAAAACGCCACCACAGCAACGGAAGTGAGATTGCGATTATTGCGATGCCGATGATCCGGGTGACGTCGAGCACGGCGTAGAAGTTCACCGGGAAGAGCAGGCTGCCGAAGACGTTGACCAGATTCGCGGCCGCGGTCGGCACCGTCAGCCAGTTGATGATCTTCACCGAACCCGCCAGCGCGGTCAGCCAGCCGAGGCCGACCCCGGCCAGCAGGGACAACACCGCGAACACCGCGACGAAGATCAGCACCGATGCCGCGGTGGCCACCGCGAACGCTTTTACCGGCGAGTACCCGCGCCGGTCCCGAAGGTCACGTGTCCACACCCAGACCATGAACGGAAGAGCCAGTCCCGCCGTGGCTTTCACGGCAACCGCCACCGCGATCAGGCTGACACCGGAGATGCGGTGGCCGCCGAACGTCAGTGCGATGGCGGCCATCATCAAACCGACCATCAGCATCTCGTTGTGCACGCCGCCCATCAGGTGGATGATCACCAGTGGGTTCAGCACGCAGATCCACAGCGCTGCAGCCCCGTTGGCGCCGATGTGCCGGGCGACCCGCGGGGCCGCCCAGATCAGCAGCGCAAGACCGGGCAGCATGCACAGCCGCAGCAGCATGGTGCCGGCCACGACGTCGTTGCCGACCAGCATCGTGACGAACTTCGCGACGAGAATGAACGCGGGGCCGTATGGCGCGGTCGTCGTCGTCCAGATCGGGCTCACATTGTCCAGCAACGAGTTCGGGTTGTCGATCGGTCCGACAACATACGGATCGAAGCCGTCGCGCAGCAGAGCACCCTGCGCCAGATACGAGTAGGTGTCGCGGCTGAACACCGGCACGCTCAGCAGCAGGGGCGCCAGCCAGAATCCGGTCGTCGCGACCATCGTGTATTCGGTTGCGGTGCGGTCGATCACCCTGCGCCCCAGCCACAGCCAGGCGATCAGCATCACCGCGACGCCGCCCCACAGCAGCACCGACGACAGCACCAACCCGTGGCCGAACCGCAGCCAGGACAAGTGCAGCGACTCCAGCAGCGGATCGTGTAGCCGGGTGCTGCCGGCGCCAAGTCCGCCTGCGGTGATCAGGACGGCGCCAAGTGCGCCCAGCAGAGCGGGGTGGGCCTCCGGCGAGCTCGCGAACGACGTCAGCCGCGAGACATGATGTGCAAGGCCGGTCTTCGGGGCCTGCGTCGGCGTCGGGGTTGTCATGCTCCTAGGCGGACCGGTTCGCGGCCAATCTGGCGAGCTCGGACAGGCCGACCTTCGCCTGCACGTCGATGGATGCGGCGTTGAGGATCTCGAGCGAGCGGCGGGTGAGCATATCGATGCGCTCCTCGACCGCGGCCAGCGCGCCGACCGACTCGATGACCAGGCACAGTTCCTTGACCTGTGCGTCCGACAGCTCCGTGCCGATGGACGTGCGCAACAGCTTGGCAGCCACCGGGTCCACCTTCTCGGCCAGCTCGACCGCCTCGGCCAGCAGCACCGTCCGCTTGCCGGATCGCAGGTCGTCGCCGGACGGCTTGCCGGTGACCGCCGGGTCGCCGAACACGCCGAGTACGTCGTCGCGCAGCTGGAACGCCACCCCCAGGCTGGTGCCGAACTCGTGGAAGGCCGCAAGCACGTCGGGGCGGTCGGCGGCGGCAGCCGCGCCGAGCTGCAACGGCCGCGAGATCGTGTACGACGCGGTCTTGTAGATATTGACCGTCATCGCCGATGCCACCGTCTCGGTGCCGCTGGATTCCGCGACGATGTCGAGGTACTGCCCGCCCAGCACCTCGGTGCGGATGGCGGCCCAGACCCGCTGTACCCGCCGGTGCGCATCGAGCGGTAGGTCGGCGGTGGCGACGATGTCGTCGGCCCACACCAGCGCGAGATCGCCGAGCAGAATGGCCGCCGACATCCCGAACTGTTCCGACGAGCCGTGCCAGTGGCTGTTGCGATGCATGTCGGCGAACAACCGGTGCACCGTCGGCAGCCCGCGGCGGGTGGCGGAGGCGTCGATGACGTCGTCGTGCACCAGCGCACACGCGTGCAGCAGCTCAAGCGCTGAGAACAGCCGCAAGACGGCCGGGTCGACTGGATCTTCGGCACGGTCGGCCACGGCACGCCAGCCCCAGTAGGCGAACGCCGGGCGCAGCCGCTTGCCACCGCGCAGCACAAACTCTTCGAGGGCAGCCGTCAGCCCGCCGTAGTCGGTGCCGATGTAGGCACAATCGCGGCGGCGATCGCGGAGATACTCACGCAACTGGTCGGTGACGGCGCTGGCCAACTCGGCGGCTGACGGTGCCGCTGCATTCACGCTCAGCGGGCGCCCCTTTCTCAAAGTCCGTTACTCGCCCCCGAGTGCATTCAGAGTAGAGCGTGCGACGGGTTTTGTACCAAGCCGCGGCCTGAGCCTCAGTGCGGCAGCTCCTGCGGTTCGCCGGGGCGGGGGGAGCGGTCCCGGTTCATATAGGCCAGCCCGCCGATCACCGCCGCCACCAGGAACGACGCCACGCCAAGCCAGATCGCCGCGCCGGTGAACGAGCGCGCGCTGGGATCGGTGTAGCGGGCCTGCGCGTTCATCGTGCTGACCACGCCGGGCCGCAGCTTCCACTCGACGACCTCGGCGGACACCTGGTCGCCGTTGGTCGACGTGACCTCGCCGGGGAACGATACGGAGAGCGTGACGTCGGCCTCGGGGTCGTTCAGCGACGTGAGGTCGGCGCGGCCCTCCAGGATCACCAGGTCGCCGGCCCGGCGCAGCGAGATGTCGACGCCGGCGGCGTCGCGGTTCATGTTCGCCAGCTGTGGCAGCTCGGCGAAGGTGAGGTCGGAGAAGACGGCCTGGGAGCCGACGTAGTCGTCGCGGCTGTACTCGGAGACCGCCACCTTTTGGGCGAACGGCAGGCTGTTGAGTAGCTGCGGACCCTTGTCGTCGGCGTTGCGGGGTTTGGCCGCCGCGACGATCTGCCCGGACACGCGGTCGTCGGGCGACACCGTGATCGATGCCCTGACCCGCACGCAGCCGGCCGCCATCGGGACGACGAGCAGCAACAGCAACGCAACGGCCAGCAAGCGGGTTCGGCTGCGGTTGCGGGGCCGACGGGCGAGCACGTGGTCATCGTGCCAGACCCGGACCTCACAGTGGCAGCGCCCGCCCCAGAATCGCGAATGCGCGCGGATCGCCGGCGAAGTGATAGCCGCGGATGATGTCGGCGAAGCCAAGTCGCCGGTACAGCCGCCACGCCCGGTTGGCTTCGCCGTTGATCTCCGGTGTGGACAGCAGCACGTGGGCCTCGCCTCGGTCCGCCAGCAGCCGGCGGGCCAGCGCCTCACCCAGGCCGCGGCCCTGGGCCCGCGGGTGGATGTGCAGCTCGGTCAGCTCGAAGTAGCTCGTCATCAGCTCGGAGATCCGGGTCCGGTCCGCGCCGACCCGGTGCAGCCCCTGGACCACCTGCTGCTGCCACCACTGGTCGGGTGCGCCGCAGTAGCCGTAGGCGACCCCGAGCATCGGCGCGGCGGCCAGGGCGGCGGTCGACCCCACGGTCGCGGCACCCTCGTCGAGACCGGTCACCTCGACCGCGGCGACGGCCTTCCAGCCGTGCCGGCGGGTGTGCTCCAGCCACATCGACGCGCGTTGATCTTCGGTGCCACGCGGATAGCGCATGGCATCGACATAGACGGCGAGCGCGTCACCGAGCCGGCGTTGCATATCGCTCGGCGACAGTTCGATGAGAAATGTCGCCAACTTCGGCCGCCCTCCGAGGTGTCGAGTGGTGTGGTGCGGTGTCGTCAACACCATTATTGGGTGCCGAGGCGCCGCCTCCCAGTTGCGATGTACGTCATACAATCGACTGCGAAGTGGGTGGTACGGCTCAGATTGACCTCGTATCATGACTGTTAGGTGCCCGTAAATGCGGGCATACACGAGTTTGAACCTTGAGACGGCCGCCGCGGCAAAGGGAGGGACGAATGCCACTCTCCGATCATGAGCAGCGCATGCTCGACCAGATCGAGAGCGCTCTCTATGCCGAGGACCCCAAGTTCGCGTCGAGCGTTCGCGGCGGGTCCCTGCGCGCACCCTCCGCCCGGCGCCGCCTGCAGGGTGCCGCGCTTTTCGTGATCGGTCTGGCGATGCTCGTTTCGGGCGTTGCGTTCAAGGCCACCATGATCGGCAGCTTCCCGATCCTGTCCGTGATCGGCTTCGTGGTGATGTTCGGCGGCGTGGTGTTCGCCATCACGGGCCCGCGGGCATCCGGCGGCCGTGGTGATCGCTCGGGCGCTGAGCCGGGGGCTCCCCGGCAGAAGCGTGCCAAGGGTTCCGGCGGCTCGTTCACCAGCCGCATGGAAGACCGGTTCCGCCGCCGCTTCGACGAGTAATCCCGCACCGACCCAGGGGTAGCCCACAAAGGGCTACCCCATTTTTTTGTGCGCCGCTTGGCTGGTTTCGGCGCGCCCAATGCCAAAGATTGCACTGAGGGTTGTGATACCGGGCCGATCACTGCGTGCAATCTTCGCGAGCCGTAGGCGCCGGCGGCCCCCACACCGCCCGGCTGACCGCCGTAGCGACACGACCGGTCGCCGCGGTGCCGCCTCGGATTCACCGGGGAGCACCGATCCGCCAGGTCATCCTCCCCACAACGCCCCACCACCGCGTCCGCCGGTCTGATGTGCCCTTTTGATGGTCCGCGCCGTCCCGATCGGGTGCCTGGATCGCCGAAAAGCCTCGCCGTGATGGCGTGAAGTGGGGACAGCTCCACAACTTTTGTCATCGATTGGAGCAAAGTGGGGGATTGTGGGGTAAAGTGGCGAGCAACGGAGCGACCGGGGCTCCGGAGTGGTGGGAGGTGGCGGGATGTTTCTCGGCACCTACACGCCCAAGCTCGACGACAAGGGGCGGCTGACGCTGCCCGCCAAGTTCCGCGACGCGCTGGCAGGAGGGTTGATGGTCACCAAGAGCCAAGATCACAGCCTGGCCGTGTATCCGCGGGCCGAGTTCGAAAAGTTGGCGCGACGGGCGTCGCAGGCATCGCGGAGCAATCCGGAGGCGCGCGCATTCCTGCGGAACCTGGCCGCGGCCACCGACGAACAGCATCCCGACGCGCAAGGCCGGATCACCTTGTCGGCCGACCACCGCCGCTACGCCAACCTGTCGAAGGAGTGCGTGGTGATCGGTTCGGTTGACTACCTGGAGATCTGGGACGCCGACGCATGGCAGTCCTACCAGCAGACCCACGAAGAGAATTTCTCCGCGGCCAGCGATGAAACTCTGCGCGACATTATTTGATCGGACGGCCGACGCGGCCGTTGCCCGTGCATCGTGGCCCTTGCCCGAACCGGCCCTGGCGTACTTCCCCAACGCCAGGTCCGCGCTTTCGGACAGGGACCTCGGTGCAGCGGGCCTCATCGGAGGCGCTGCGATGGCTCAGGATTCCAAAGACCACGGACACATTCCCGTCCTACTGGACCGCTGCGTTGAGCTGCTGAACCCGGCGCTGACCCGCCAGAGCCCCGACGGCAGCGGCGCAGTGCTGCTCGACGCCACACTGGGCGCGGGCGGGCACGCCGAACGCTTTCTGACCGAATTTCCCGGCCTGCGACTGATCGGGCTCGATCGCGACCCTGACGCGCTGTGGATCGCCGGAGAGCGCCTGGCCCAGTTCGGCGACCGCGTCGTGCTGGTGCGCACCCGCTACGACGGAATCGAGGGCGTGCTCGCCGAAACCGGTTACTGGGCAAGCCAAGTCCCGCTCCATGTCCAAGGCATCCTGTTCGACCTCGGCGTGTCGTCCATGCAACTGGACCGCACCGAGCGCGGATTCTCCTATGCCGCCGACGCGCCGCTCGACATGCGGATGGATCCGGACGCAACGCTGACCGCCGCCGAGGTTGTCAACACCTACGACGAAAAGACGCTGACCCGCGTCCTGCGTGAGTTCGGTGAGGAGCGCTTCGCCGGCCGCATCGCCGCTCAGATCGTTCGCCGTCGCGCCCGCCGGCCGTTTGCCACCACCGGCGAACTGGTCGAGTTGCTGTACGACGCGATCCCGGCGCCCGCCCGCCGTACCGGTGGGCATCCGGCCAAGCGCACGTTCCAGGCGCTGCGCATCGTCGTCAACGGCGAGCTGGATTCGCTTCGGGACGCGCTGCCGGCGGCACTGGGTGCGCTCGCTCCCGGCGGACGAATCGTGGTGATGGCCTACCAATCCCTCGAAGACCGCATCGTCAAGAATCAGTTCGCCGCCGCGACTGCCTCCCGCACCCCGCCCGGCCTCCCCGTCGAACTGCCCGGACATGAGCCGGAGTTCGTGGCCCTGACCCGCGGTGCCGAACGCGCACACCCCGAGGAGATCGAACTCAATCCGCGTAGCGCCCCTGTGCGGCTGCGCGCACTGGAAAAGGTTGGGGGATAACCATGAAGGCAAAGCGAGGAGCACCGGTGCGCGGCGGCGACGAGCCACGACGCAGGAAACGGCAGCCCAACCGCAACGCGCAGCGCCGCGGCGACGCGCCGCCACGTGGGCGGAAGCCGACGCGCGAACAGCGCCCTACGCGGTCGGCGCCCCAGACTGGTCCGATTCCGCGGCCCTCCGACGGGCCCGGCCGGCCCAAGACCGCCAGTCAGGCCAAGGCGCGGTCCAAGGCGCGAAAGGCCAAGGCGCCCAAGGTCGTCCGCCCGCCGCTGCGCGAGCGGATCATCGTCAAGCTGGCGTCGATCGACATGAATCCGCGCGCCCTCGTCTCACGGGTGCCGTTCGTGGTGCTGGTGATCGGCTCGCTGGGCCTCGGGCTCGGCGTCACGTTGTGGCTGTCGACCGATGCCGCAGAGCGCTCCTATCAACTCGGTAGTGCCCGCGAAACCAATCAGGCGCTGCTGCAGCAGAAGGAGGCGCTGGAACGCGATGTGCTCGAAGCGCAGGCCGCGCCCGCGCTGGCCGAGGCCGCCCGCGACCTCGGCATGATCCCGTCGAGGGACACCGCGCACCTGGTACAGGATCCCGCGGGTAACTGGGTCGTGGTGGGCACACCCAAGCCGGCCGAGGGTGTTCCGCCGCCGCCGTTGAACACCCCGCTGCCCGACGAGACAACAGCCGCGCCACCACCGCCGGCGCCTCGTGTCGTCGAGCCGCGTGAGGTCACCGTTCGCGTGCCACCCAGGGCTGCGCCGGCGCCGGCGCCCGTCCCGCCCGGGGGTGCGACGACGCCGGCGCCCGTCCCGCCCGCCGCTCCGTTGGCGCCCGGCGAGGTTCCGCACGCCGTAGGGGGACGGACGCCCGCGTTGGGCCCGGCCGAAACGTCCGCTGTGCCGTTGGCCGAAATCCCGGCCGCGCCTGTAGCCGAAATCCCGGCCGCACCTGTAGCCGAGGCCCCGGCCGCCCCCGTCGCCGCGCCACTTCCCGGCCCGCCGGCATGAGCCGGGGCGACAGCCACGGCCGTCGCGGAGGCACACCGAAGCCACGCCCGAAGGCCGGCAAGGAACAACAGACCCAGGAGCGGTCCGCGCGGGCGCGGCGTACCCGTGAGCCGATGGCCGAAAGCGGTTTGCGCAGTGCGTCATTCGTCTTCCGTCATCGGGCCGGCAACGCCGTCGTCTTCCTGGTCTTGATCGTCGCCGCCGCACAGCTGTTCACTCTGCAGGTGCCCCGGGCCGCGGGTCTTCGTGCCGAGGCGGCGGGCCAGCTCAAGGTCACAGACGTCGAAAAGGCCGTGCGCGGTGCGATCGTCGATCGCAACAACGACAAGCTCGCCTTCACCATCGAGGCCCGTGCGTTGACGTTCCAGCCGGTCAAGATCCGTAAGCAGTTGACCGAGGCGAAGGCGAAAAGCCCCGCGGCGCCGGACCCCGAACGCCGGCTGCGTGAGATCGCCGCCGAGGTCGCTTTGCGGCTGAACAACAAGCCCGACACCAAAACCGTGCTGAAGAAGCTCACCAGCAACGACTCGTTCGTCTACCTCGCCCGCGCGGTTGACCCGGCCATCGCCGACGCCATCACCACCAAATTCCCCGAAGTCGGTTCGGAGCGCCAAGATCTGCGCCAGTATCCCGGCGGGTCCCTGGCGGCCAACATCGTCGGCGGCATCGACTGGGACGGTCACGGCCTTCTGGGGCTCGAGGATTCGCTGGACGCGGTGCTCGCCGGAACCGACGGCTCGATCACCTATGACCGCGGCTCCGACGGCGTGGTGATACCGGGCAGCTACCGCAACCGCCACGACGCCGTCAACGGCTCCACGGTGATGCTGACCATCGACGACGACATCCAGTTCTACGTCCAGCAGCAGGTCCAGCAGGCCAAGAACCTGTCCGGCTCCAAAAACGTGTCCGCCGTGGTGCTTGACGCGAAAACCGGTGAGGTGCTGGCGATGTCGAATGACAACACGTTCGACCCGAGCCAAGACATCGGCCGGCAGGAGGATCGGGAGCTCGGCAACCCCGCGGTGTCTTCGCCGTTCGAGCCCGGCTCCGTCAACAAGATCGTCGCCGCCGCATCGGTCATCGAGTACGGGTTGTCCAACCCCGACGAAGTGCTGCAGGTGCCCGGTGCGATCGACATGGGCGGCATCAGCGTGCACGACGCGTGGGAGCACGGCGTGATGCCCTACACCACGACCGGCATCTTCGGGAAGTCGTCGAACGTCGGCACGCTGATGCTGGCGCAGCGGCTCGGCCCGGAGCGCTACGCCGACATGCTGCGCCGGTTCGGGTTGGGCCAGCGCACCGGCGTCGGGCTGCCGGGCGAGAGCGCGGGCCTGGTCCCGCCCATCGACCAGTGGTCGGGCAGCACATTCGCCAACCTGCCGATCGGGCAGGGCCTTTCGATGACGCTGCTTCAGATGGCGAGCATGTACCAGACCATCGCCAACGACGGCGTGCGCATCCCACCCCGCATCGTCAAGACCACGATCGCGCCAGACGGAACGCGTACCGACGAGCCCCGACCGGAAGGGGTGCAGGTGGTGTCGGCGCAGACCGCCCAGACCGTGCGGCAGATGCTGCGGGCGACGGTGCAACGCGATCCGAGCGGCGATCAGCAGGGCACCGGGCCGCAGGCCGCCGTCGAGGGCTATCAGATCTCCGGCAAGACGGGCACCGCGCAGCAGATCAACCCCGGCTGCGGCTGCTACTACGACGAGGTCTACTGGATCACCTTCGCGGGCATCGCCACCACCGATGACCCCCGGTACGTCGTCGGCATCATGATGGATAACCCGCAACGCACTGCCGACGGCCAGCGCGGGACGACGGCGGCCCCGCTGTTCCACAACATCACGTCCTGGCTGCTGCAACGGGAGGACGTGCCGCTGTCACCCGATCCGGGCCCGTCGCTCACGCTTCAAGCCGCCTGAGCCGGGCGGTCGTCCGTCCCCCGCGAGCGGGGAATGGTCCCACGCCGGCCGGTACTGTGTCATCGCCATGAACCTGCGTCCCCGCCACCCTGTCGGCCAATCGCTCGGGCCGCTGGCTGACCAGGTACAGGCGGTGCCCGCAGAGGGGGCCGCTATACCGGACATCCCCATCACCGGGGTAACGCTGCGCGGTCAGAATGCCCAGGCAGGAGACCTGTTCGCCGCGCTTCCCGGCTCGTCGTCGCATGGCGGCCGCTACGCCCGCGACGCGGTGACACGCGGCGCCGTTGCGGTGCTCACAGACGCAGCCGGGGCCGCCGAGATCGGCCCGGACATCGGTGTCCCGGTGCTCATCCATCCGGTTCCGCGCTCGGTGCTCGGCGCGCTGGCCGCCGCCGTCTACGGGAATCCGTCGGATCGGCTGCGCGTCATCGGGGTCACCGGAACATCCGGCAAGACCACGACCACATATCTGGTGGAGGCCGGCCTGCGGTCGGCGGACCGGGTGGCCGGACTGATCGGCACGGTCGGCATCCGGATCGACGGACGCGATCAGCCCAGCGCGCTGACCACACCCGAGGCGCCGGAGCTGCAGGCGCTGTTGGCGGTGATGGTGGAACAAGGGGTGGACACCGTGGTGATGGAGGTTTCCAGTCACGCGCTCACTCTCGGCCGCGTCGACGGGGTGAAGTTCGCGGTCGGTGGATTCACCAACTTGTCGCGCGACCATCTGGACTTCCATCCGACGATGCAGGACTACTTCGACGCCAAGGCGCGACTGTTCGATCCCCAATCACCAACACATGCAAGCATTTCCGTAATCTGCATCGACGACGACGCGGGCCGTGCCATGGCGGCTCGCGCACATCACCTGATCTCGGTGAGCGCAACCGGACGCGACGCCGACTGGCGGGTCGAGAACGTCCGGACGGTCGGCGCAGGCCCTCAGGCTGGCGCCCAGGAGTTCTACGCGGTCGACCCGGCGGGCGTGCATCACGGGCTGAGGGTCGGGTTGCCGGGCCGCTACAACGTCGCCAACTGCCTGCTCGCGGCCGCGCTGCTCGACGCGGTCGGGGTGTCACCCGAGCAGGCCACGCCGGGGCTGCGCACCGCCACCGTTCCCGGCCGCCTCGAGGCGATCGACCGCGGCCAAGGCTTTCTCGCGCTGGTCGACTACGCGCACAAGCCCGGCGCGCTGCGGGCGGTGCTGGAGACGCTGCGGGAGGAGGGCACCGGCAGGCTCGCCGTGGTGTTCGGCGCGGGCGGAAACCGTGACCCGGGCAAGCGCGAATCGATGGGCAGCGTCGCCGCCGAACTCGCTGACCTCGTCGTGGTGACCGACGACAACCCGCGCAACGAGGATCCGGCCGCGATCCGGGCGGCCATCGTGGCCGGTGCGGCGGGCGGCACTGCGCAGGTCGTCGAGATCGGGGACCGTCGCGAGGCCATCGACCACGCGGTCGGCTGGGCACGCCGGGGGGACACGGTCCTCATCGCCGGGAAGGGCCACGAAGCCGGCCAGACCAGCCACGGACACACCCGGCCATTCGACGACCGCGTCGAGCTGGCCGGGGCTCTTGAGGCGCTGGGGCACCGCGCGTGATCGATCTGTCCATCGCCCAGATCGCCGACATCGTCGGCGGTCGGCTTGCCGACATCTCGCCCGAAGCGGCTGCCGCCACCCGGGTCACCGGGACGGTCGAATTCGATTCGCGCGCAGTGACGCCGGGTGGGCTGTTCCTGGCGCTGCCGGGCGCACACATGGATGGCCATGACTTCGCCGCCGCCGCGGCGGGGGCCGGCGCGGTCGTGGTGCTGGCCGCCCGCCCGGTGGGAGTGCCGGCGATCATCGTCAGGCCCAGTGCCCGCGACGACAGAATCCATGCAGCGGCCAGCGTGCTCGAACACGACACGGACGGCTCGGGGGCGGCGGTGCTCGCGGCGCTGGCACGGCTCGCCTCGGCGGTCGCCGCCGAGCTGGTGGACGGCGGGATGACCATCGTCGGAATCACCGGCTCGTCCGGCAAGACGTCGACCAAGGACCTCCTCGCCGCGCTGCTCGGGCCGCTGGGCGAGGTCGTCGCGCCGCCTGGTTCCTTCAACAACGAGCTCGGCCACCCGTGGACAGTGCTGCGCGCGACGGAATCCACCGACTACCTCGTCCTGGAGATGTCGGCGCGCCACCCCGGCAACATCGCCGCGCTGGCCGCCATCGCGCCACCGTCGATCGCGGTGGTCCTCAACGTCGGCACCGCTCACCTCGGCGAGTTCGGCTCGCGCGAGGTCATCGCCGCGACGAAAGCCGAACTGCCCCAAGCTGTTCCGTCCTCGGGAGTGGTGATCCTCAACGTCGACGACATCGCGGTTGCCGCGATGGCGGATCAGACCGCGGCGAGGGTGGTCCGCGTCTCGCGCTCGTCAGGGGCCGACGTGTGGGCCGGGCCGGTCACCCTCGACGAACTGGCCAGGCCGCGGTTCTCACTGCATGCCGGCGACGACGAGGTCGACGTCGCGCTGGCGGTGCACGGCGATCACCAGGTGTCCAACGCATTGTGTGCGGCGGCGGTCGCGCTGGAATGCGGGGCCAGCCTGGAGGCGGTGGCCACCGCGCTCGCCACGGCGGGCCCGGTGTCCAAGCACCGCATGGCCGTCGCCACCCGCGACGACGGCGTCACGGTCATCAACGACGCCTACAACGCGAACCCGGACTCGATGCGGGAGGGTCTGAAGGCGCTGGCCTGGATGGCGCGGGAAGCGGGCGAAAAGCGCCGCAGCTGGGCGGTGCTCGGCGAGATGGCAGAGCTCGGCGACGACGCGATATCCGAGCATGACCGCATCGGCAGGCTGGCGGTGCGCTTAGATGTGTCACGACTCATCGTCGTCGGAACCGGGAGGTCTATGAGCGCCATGCACCATGGGGCGGTCATGGAGGGGTCATGGGGGTCTGAGGCCACCATGGTCGCCGATGCCGACGCCGCGCTGGCATTGCTGCGGGCCGAATTGCGGGCCGGAGACGTGGTGCTGGTGAAAGCCTCGAACGCCGCCGGGCTGGGCGACCTGGCCGACACGCTGGTCGCCGATGCCTCCGATACCCGGGAAACGCGCGGATGAGGCAGATCCTTATCGCCGTCGGCATCGCGCTGACGGTCTCGATCCTCCTCACCCCGGTGCTGATCCGGCTTTTCACCCGTCAGGGCTTCGGGCATGAGATCCGCGAGGACGGGCCGCCGAGTCATCACAAGAAGCGCGGCACGCCGTCGATGGGCGGGGTGGCGATCCTGGCCGGAATCTGGGCCAGCTATCTGGGCACCCACCTGGTCGGTGTGGTCATGGACGGCAGGGGCCCGTCCGCATCGGGCCTGCTGGTGCTGGGGCTGGCGACCTCGCTGGGCGCCGTCGGCTTCGTCGACGACCTGATCAAGATCCGCCGCTCGCGCAACCTGGGCCTGAACAAGACCGCCAAGACCGTCGGCCAGGTGACCGCCGCGGTGCTGTTCGGCACTCTGGCGCTGCAATTCCACAACGCCGACGGGCTGACCCCGGCCAGCCCCGAGCTCTCCTACGTGCGCGAAATCGCCACGGTCACATTGACGCCGGCGCTGTTCGTGCTGTTCTGCGTCACGATGGTCTACGCATGGTCCAACGCGGTGAACTTCACCGACGGGCTGGACGGTCTGGCTGCCGGGGCCATGGCCATGGTCTGCGCGGCCTACGTGCTGATCACCTTCTGGCAGTTCCGCAACGCCTGCGCCTCGAGCCCCGGGCTGGGCTGCTACAACGTGCGCGATCCGCTCGACCTGGCGATCATCGCCGCGGCCACGGCCGGTGCCTGCATCGGGTTTCTGTGGTGGAACGCCGCGCCGGCCAAGATCTTCATGGGCGATACCGGTTCGCTCGCACTGGGCGGCATCATCGCCGGGTTGTCGGTGACCAGCCGCACCGAGATGCTGGCGGTGGTGCTCGGCGCGCTGTTCGTCGCCGAGGTCACCTCCGTCGTCGTGCAGATCATGGCGTTCCGCACCACCGGCCGGCGGGTGTTCCGGATGGCGCCGTTCCACCACCACTTCGAGCTGGTCGGCTGGGCCGAAACGACGGTGATCATCCGGTTCTGGCTGCTCACCGCGATCGCCTGCGGGCTCGGGCGTCGCGCTCTTCTACAGCGAGTGGCTGACCACCGTCGGGGCCTGACATGACCGATGGACCTCGCGCCGCTGGCGCCCGGCGCGTCGTGCTGGTCGCCGGCGCCGGGATCACCGGCCGCGCGGTGGCGGCCGCGCTGACGCCGACTGGGTGTTCGCTGCCACGCTCACCGACGACAATCCGTCGGCGCTGCAGACGCTACGCGGAGTCCGGTGTCCGCGGTGATCGACTCCGCCGACGCGGTCGAGTCAATCACCGACTACGACCTCGTCGTCACCAGTCCCGGACTTCCGCCCGACCGCGCCGGTGCTGGCCGCGGCCGCCGCGGCGGGCGTGCCGATCTGGGGCGACGTCGAATTGGCTTGGCGGCTGGACAATTCCGGCCGCTACGGGCCGCCGCGGCGCTGGCTGGTCGTCACCGGCACCAACGGCAAGACCACGACGACGTCGATGCTGCACGCGATGCTGGTCGCCGCGGGCCGCCGCAGCCTGCTGTGCGGAAACATCGGCGATCCGGTGCTCGACGTGCTCGCCGAACCGGCCGATTTCCTGGCGGTCGAACTGTCCAGCTTCCAATTGCACTGGGCGCCGTCGCTGCGCCCGGAGGCGGGTGTGGTGCTCAACGTCGCCGAGGACCACCTGGACTGGCACGGCTCGATGGAGGCCTACGCCGCGCGACAAGGCCCGCGTGCTCGACGGGCGGGTCGCCGTCGTCGGGCTCGACGACCCGGTCGCGGCCGGGCTGCTGGACACCGCGGCCGCCCCGGTGCGGGTCGGCTTCCGGCTGGGCGAACCGGCGGCCGGCGAACTCGGTGTCGCGCGACGGGGTACTCGTCGACAACGCGTTCGGCGACGGCGTGGCGCTGGCCGAGACGGCGGCGATCCCGGTGGCCGGTCCGGTCGGCGTGCTCGACGCGCTGGCCGCGGCGGCGCTGGCCCGCGCCGTCGACGTGCCGCCCGAGGCCATCGCCGAGGCGCTGGCGGCCTTCGAGGTCGGCCGGCATCGCGCCGAGGTGGTCGCGGACGCTCGACGGCGTCACCTACGTCGACGACTCCAAGGCCACCAACCCGCATGCCGCGCAGGCGTCGATCGCGGCCTACCCGCGGGTGGTCTGGATCGCCGGCGGTCTGCTCAAGGGCGCGTCGGTCGACGAACTCGTCACCGACGGTGGCGAATCGGCTGGTCGGAGCGGTGTTGATCGGGCGCGACCGGGCGCTGATCGCCGACGCGTTATCGCGACACGCCCCGGATGTCCCCGTCGTGGAGCTTGTGACGGGGGAGGATTCTGGGGTGCAAGGGACAAATGTGACTCGTGTGGTCGACCTAGAGGGCCGGTCGGTTGGCGACGCGGTCATGACGGCCGTCGTCGACGCCGCCCGCGGCCTTGCCGGCCCCGGCGACACCGTGCTGCTGGCGCCGGCCGGCGCGTCCTTCGACCAGTTCAGCGGCTACGGCCACCGCGGCGATGCGTTCGCCGCGGCCGTGCGCGCCTTGTCCCGGTAGCCGGCCGTGAGCAGCATCCTGACCCGGTTACGGCACCGGAGAATAACGCGGCCGCCGAGGAGAACGGCGAGCCGACGACAGTCGCGGCCCGCGCACCCGGTTCGGCGCGTGGCTCGGCAGGCCGATGACGTCGTTTCACCTCATCATCGCCGTCGCCGCCCTGCTCACCATGCTGGGCCTGACCATGGTGCTGTCCGCATCCGGCGTGTACTCCTACGACCAGGACGGTTCGCCGTGGGTGGTGTTCGCCAAGCAGGTGCTGTGGACGGTGATCGGGCTGGTCGCGTTCTATGTCGCGCTGCGGATGCCGGTGCAGCTGATGCGCAGCCTGGCGTTCTCCGGATTCGCGCTCACCGTCGTCCTGCTGATCCTGGTGCTGATCCCCGGAATCGGCAAGGAAGCCAACGGCTCTCGCGGCTGGTTCGTGGTGGCGGGGTTCTCCATGCAGCCGTCGGAGCTGGCGAAGATCGCCTTCGCCATCTGGGGTGCGCACCTGCTGGCCGCCCGCCGGCTGGAGCGGGCGTCGCTGCGCGAGATGTTGATCCCGCTGGTGCCGGCCGCGGTCATCGCGCTGGCGCTCATCGTCGCCCAGCCCGACCTCGGGCAGACGGTGTCGCTGGGCATCATCCTGCTCGGCCTGCTCTGGTACGCAGGCCTGCCGCTGCGGGTGTTCCTGTCCTCGCTGTTCGCGGTCGTCGTGTCGGCCGGTGTGCTCGCCATGGCGGAGGGCTACCGCTCCGACCGCGTGATGTCCTGGCTCAACCCCGGCGCCGACTCCCAGGGTTCCGGGTATCAGGCGCGTCAGGCCAGGTTCGCGCTGGCCAACGGCGGTGTCTTCGGCGACGGGCTGGGTCAGGGCAGCGCCAAGTGGAACTACCTGCCCAACGCCCACAACGACTTCATCTTCGCGATCATCGGCGAGGAGCTCGGCTTCGTCGGCGCCGCAGGGCTGCTGTGCCTGTTCGGGCTGTTCGCCTACACCGGGATGCGGATCGCGCGCCGCTCGGCCGATCCGTTCCTGCGGCTGCTCACCGCAACCGCGACCCTGTGGATGATGGGCCAGGTGTTCATCAACGTCGGCTACGTGGTCGGCCTGCTGCCGGTCACCGGGCTTCAGCTGCCGCTGATCTCGGCAGGCGGAACATCAACGGCGACAACGCTATTGATGATCGGGATCATGGCAAACGCGGCGCGTCACGAACCCGAGGCGGTGGCCGCGCTGCGGGCGGGACGCGACGACCGGGTGAACCGGCTGCTGCGGCTGCCGCTGCCGGAGCCGTACGTGCCGACCCGCACCGAGGCGCTGCGCGACCGGCTGCGGTCACGCGCCGGGCAAGGCGCCGCGCCGCGCAAACCCGCCCGCAGGGCAAGCCGGCCAAGGCACCAACCGGCCGCAAACCGGCAGCTGCGATAACCGGCGCAATCGGATACGGCCGGCGGTGCGACGCTCAAGGCATCATGGAGGCGGCCGAAATAGGCAGGGCCGACGGGCTCGCACACTGGAAGGTCAGCGTTACGGGTGAACGACACGGATCGTCGGTGGTGCTCGCGGGCGGTGGTACCGCGGGACACGTCGAACCGGCGATGGCGGTGGCCGACGCCCTGAGTGCGCTCGATCCTGACGTGCGGATCACCGCGCTGGGCACGCAGCGCGGACTGGAAACGCGGCTGGTGCCCGAACGCGGCTACCACCTCGAACTCATCACGCCGGTCCCGCTGCCGCGTAAGCCGTCGGGTGACCTGGTCCGGCTGCCGCTGCGGGTGCGACGGGCGGTGCGGCAGACCCGGGCGGTGCTCGACGACGTCGACGCCGACGTCGTCGTCGGATTCGGCGGCTACGTCGCGTTGCCTGCATACCTGGCCGCGCGGGGCGGGCCCGCCTGGCCTGGGAAGCGCCGCCGCGATGTTCCCGTGGTGATCCACGAGGCCAACGCGAGCGCGGGCTGGGCCAACCGCGTCGGCGCCCGGTCGGCGCAGCGGGTGCTGTCGGCGGTTCCGGATCCCGGGCTGCGCAACGTCGAGGTGGTCGGTGTGCCGGTGCGCGCCGCGATCACCTCGCTGGACCGGATGGCGCTGCGCGCCGAGGCGCGTGCACACTTCGGGTTCGCCGACGACGCCAGGGTACTGCTGGTGTTCGGCGGTTCGCAGGGCGCACAGTCGGTCAACCGAGCGGTCGCGGCCGCAGCCAAAGACCTTGCCGTGGCAGGAATTTCGGTGCTACACGCACACGGTCCGAAGAACACCCTCGACCTTCGCGAGCCGGCCGACGGTGACCCGCCCTACGTCGCCGTGCCATACCTGGACCGGATGGATCTCGCCTACGCCGCCGCCGACCTGGCCATCTGCCGCTCCGGCGCGATGACGGTGGCCGAGGTGACCGCCGTCGGCCTGCCCGCGGTGTACGTGCCGCTGCCGATCGGCAATGGCGAACAACGGCTCAACGCGCTGCCCGTGGTCAACGCCGGCGGCGGGCTCATCGTCGACGACGCCGACCTCACCCCGGGTTTCGTCGCCGACACGGTGTCCCGTCTGCTCACCGACCACCGGCGACTGAAGCAGATGACGGCGGCCGCGGCGCTGGCCGGACACCGCGACGCCGCGCAGCGGGTCGCCGAGGTCGCCCTCGACGTCGCCCGCAGTTCACGCCGAAAGAGCTTGCGGTGAACGCCAAATCGCTGCCCGACGAGCTGCAGCGGGTGCACATGGTCGGCATCGGGGGAGCAGGCATGTCGGGCATCGCCCGCATCCTGCTGGACCGCGGCGGCCTGGTGTCGGGATCCGACGCCAAGGAGTCCCGCGGCGTGGTGGCCCTGCGCGCCCGCGGCGCGGCGATCCGCATCGGGCACGACGAGTCCTCACTGGACCTGCTGCCGGGCGGGCCGACGGCCGTCGTCACCACCCACGCAGCGATTCCCGAAGACCAACCCCGAACTGGTCGAGGCGCGTCGGCGCGGCATCCCGGTGATCCTGCGGCCGGTCGTGCTGGCCAAGCTGATGGCGGGACTACACCACGCTGATGGTCACCGGGACGCACGGTAAGACCACGACCACGTCGATGCTCATTGTGGCGTTGCAGCACAGCGGCTTTGACCCGTCGTTCGCGGTCGGTGGCGACCTCGGCGAGGCCGGCACCAACGCGCACCACGGCAGCGGCGACTGCTTCGTCGCCGAGGCCGACGAGAGCGACGGCTCGCTGCTGGAGTACACCCCCGACGTCGCGGTGGTGACCAACATCGAGGCCGACCACCTGGACTTCTTCGGCAGCGCCGAGGCGTACGGCGCGGTGTTCGACGACTTCGTCGAGCGGCTCACACCCGGCGGCGCGCTGGTGGTCTGCACCGACGACCCGGGCGCTGCCGCGCTCGCCGAACGCACGGCGGCGCTGGGCATCCGCGTGCTGCGCTACGGAAGCGATCCGAGCCAGCCGCTGGCGGGCACTCTGCTGAGTTGGGAGCAGCAGGGCACCGGTGCGGTCGCGCATATCCAACTGGCCGGCGAACCGCATCCGCGGGTGATGCGGCTCGCGGTGCCCGGCCGGCACATGGCGCTCAACGCGTTGGCTGCGCTGCTGGCCGCGATGCAGGTCGGCGCGCCCGTCGACTCTGTGCTCGACGGCCTCGCCGGTTTCGAAGGCGTGCGTCGTCGTTTCGAGTTGGTGGGCACCGCCAACGGCGTGCGGGTGTTCGACGACTACGCCCATCACCCGACCGAGGTGCGCGCCACGCTGAGCGCGGTGCGGACGGTGACCGAGCAAGCCGCGGGTGAAGGCCGCTCCATCGTGGTGTTCCAGCCCCACTTGTATTCGCGGACACAGACTTTCGCCCGCGAGTTCGGACAGGCGCTGGACGGCGCGGACGAGGTGTTCGTGCTCGACGTCTATGCGGCACGCGAACAGCCGATGGCCGGGGTGAGCGGGGCGAGCGTCGCCGAACACGTCAGCGTGCCGGTGACCTACGTGCCGGACTTCTCGGCCGTCGCCGACCGGGTGGCCGAGGCCGCCCAGCCCGGGCGACGTCGTGATCACCATGGGCGCCGGTGACGTCACCATGCTGGGCGCCGAAATCCTTGCGGCACTGCAGGTGAAAGCCAACCGCAGCGCGCCGGGCCGGTCCGGGACGGCGTTTCGATGACCGAGCCGAGCGACACCAACACCGACGGCGAGCCGCACCCGAGGCGGCGGAACCGACGCTGCCCCCGGCGGCGGCCCCCGACTACGAGGGACCGCGGCGACAGGCGCGCCGGGAACGTGAGGAACGCCGCGCCGCCCAGGCCCGCGCAACCGCGATCGAGCAGGCCCGCCGCGAGGCCAAGCGGCGCGCCTTCGGCAGGCCGCCGGACGAAACGAAAAGGCTTGGCCGCGGCGCGGTTCGGGGCCTGAAGGTGCTGATGTGGTCGGCGCTGATCAGCGTGATCGTCGTCGGCCTCGGCCTGCTGCTGTACTTCACGCCGATCATGTCCGCGCGCAGCATCGTCGTCACCGGACTGGGCGCGGTGACGCAGGACGAGGTGGTCGCCGCCGCTGCGGTCAAGCCGGGGACGCCGCTGCTGCAGGTCGACACCGACGCCGTCGCCGAGCGGGTGGCGGCGATCCGGCGCGTCGCGAGCGCCCGGGTCCAGCGCCAGTACCCGTCGACGCTGCGGATCACCGTCATCGAGCGGGTGCCGGTGGTGGTCAAGGACTATCCCGATGGGCCGCACCTGTTCGACCGCGACGGCGTGGATTTCGCGATCGCGCCGCCGCCGCCGGGCGTGCCGTACCTCGACGCCGAGAATCCCGGCCCCAGCGATCCGCCGACCAAGGCCGCGCTGCAGGTGATGACGTCGCTGCGCCCGGAGGTGGCCGGCCAGGTCGGCCGCATCTCGGCACCGTCGGTCGCCGCGATCACCCTGACCTTGACCGACGGCCGGGAAGTGGTGTGGGGGACCACCGACCGCACCGAGGAGAAGGCGCTCAAACTCGGGGCGCTGCTCACCCAGCCGGGTCATACCTACGACGTCTCCAGCCCGGATTTGCCGACGGTCAAGTAGGCGGCGTCGCGCAGATCACGAGAAATGCCAGAAAATTCTTGACGTGCGCGTCGGCGCGCCTGCATGGATACCTCGCGGCCTCGCCCTACCGTTCTGGTTGCGCGGAACAACTTGACATAACTCTAAGCCTTGGTTGAGGTTGAGAGTTTGCCGAGGTTCGGCGCAACGACAGGCAACCAGGGAGGAAGGCGATCGCGATGACCCCCCCGCATAACTACCTCGCCGTCATCAAGGTGGTCGGCATCGGCGGCGGCGGCGTCAATGCCGTCAACCGGATGATCGAACAGGGCCTCAAGGGCGTGGAGTTCATCGCCATCAACACCGACGCACAGGCACTGTTGATGAGCGACGCCGACGTCAAGCTCGACGTCGGCCGCGACTCCACGCGCGGCCTTGGCGCTGGGGCCGACCCAGAGGTGGGACGGAAGGCCGCCGAAGACGCCAAGGACGACATCGAGGAACTGCTGCGCGGCGCCGACATGGTGTTCGTCACCGCAGGCGAAGGCGGCGGCACCGGCACCGGCGGCGCGCCTGTCGTGGCGACCATCGCCCGCAAGCTCGGCGCACTGACGGTCGGCGTGGTGACCCGGCCGTTCTCATTCGAGGGCAAGCGCCGCAGCAACCAGGCCGAGACCGGCATCGTCTCGCTGCGGGAAAGCTGCGACACCCTGATCGTCATCCCCAACGACCGGCTGCTGCAGATGGGCGACGCCGCGGTGTCGCTGATGGACGCGTTCCGCAGCGCCGACGAGGTGCTGCTCAACGGCGTGCAGGGCATCACCGACCTGATCACCACGCCCGGCCTGATCAACGTCGACTTCGCCGACGTCAAGGGCATCATGAGCGGGGCGGGCACCGCGCTGATGGGTATCGGCTCGGCACGGGGCGATGGTCGCGCGCTCAAGGCGGCGGAGATCGCCATCAATTCGCCGCTGCTGGAGGCAGTCGATGGAGGGCGCCCAGGGCGTGCTGATGTCGATCGCCGGCGGCAGCGACCTGGGCCTGTTCGAGATCAACGAGGCCGCGTCGCTGGTGCAGGACGCCGCTCATGCCGAGGCCAACATCATCTTCGGCACAGTCATCGACGACTCGCTGGGTGACGAGGTCCGCGTCACGGTAATCGCGGCGGGCTTCGACGCCGCCGGACCGGGGCGCAGGCCAGTTGTAGGGGGCGCGGCCGGCGCTCCATCAGTCGCGCCCGGAAAGGCCGGCAAGGTGAGTTCGCCGCTGTTCGAGCCCGCCGACGCCGTCAGCGTGCCGGTGCACACCAACGGCTCGACGGTCAGCATCGGTGGTGACGACGACGACGATGTCGATGTGCCGCCGTTCATGCGCCACTAGTTCAGACGGCAATACTGGGCACCGTGACCGTTCGCGTGCGGCGCGTGACCACCACCCGCGCCGGCGGCGTCTCCGCGCCGCCGTTCGACACCTTCAATCTCGGCGACCACGTCGGCGACGATCCGGCCGCGGTGGCCGCCAACCGGAAGCGGCTGGCCGCCGCGATCGGGTTGGGCGACGGCGTGGTGTGGATGAACCAGGTCCACGGTGATCACGTGGTGGTGGTCGACGGCCCGACTGACCCGGGTCGGGGCCGTCGACAATACCGACGCTTTGGTGACCACCACGCCGCGATTGGCTCTGGCGGTGGTAACCGCCGATTGCGTTCCGGTATTAATGGCCGACGCGCGGGCCGGTGTCGCGGCGGCGGCGCACGCCGGCCGGGTCGGCGCGCAGAAAGGCGTCGTCGCCCGGGCGGTGGAGGCGATGCTGGTCCTCGGCGCACACGCCGAGGACATCTCGGTGCTGCTTGGCCCGGCGGTCAGTGGGCGCAACTACGAGGTGCCCGCCGCGATGGCCGCCGAGGTGGAGGCCGCCCTGCCGGGCAGTCGCACGACGACCTCGCGGGGCACGCCGGGGCTGGACCTGCGGGCCGGAATCGCCCGGCAACTAACGACTTTGGGCGTCACGGCCATCGACGTCGACCCGCGCTGCACGGTGGAGGACCCGACGCTCTTCAGCCATCGGCGCAATAACCCCACCGGACGTCTGGCGTCGTTGGTGTGGATGGAATGACCGCCTTGGCAACCACCCGTGAACTCGAACTGGCCGAGGCGCTGTCGGGCGTGCGGTCGCGGCTCGCGCGTGCCGCCGAGGCCGCCGGACGCAATGTCGACGAAATTGAATTACTGCCAATTACCAAATTCTTTCCGGCCACCGATGTACTTATTTTGAGGCGTTTAGGGTGCCCGGCATTTGGCGAATCCCGCGAACAAGAAGCGGCAATTAAAGCCGCGGAAGTTAGCGCCATGTTGGGCTCCGAGCCGATTCGCTGGCACATGGTCGGGCGGATCCAACGCAACAAAGCGCGGTCGATCGCGGGCTGGGCCCACGCCGCGCACTCGGTCGACAGCGCCAAGGTGATCGCCGCTCTGGACCGGGCCGCGGTCGAGGCGCTGGCCGAGGGGCGCCGCGCGGAGCCCCTGCGGGTCTACATCCAGCTCAGCCTCGATGCCGATGAGAAGCGGGGTGGCGTTGACGTGGGCCGACCGGACTTGGTTGACGAGAGGTGCGCCGCCGTGCAGGCAGCCGAGGGATTGGAGTTCGTCGGCTTGATGGCCATCCCGCCGCTGGATTCGGATCCCGCCGAGGCGTTCGCGCGGCTGGCCGAGGAGCGGGAGCGGGTGCAGCGCAGCTATTCGCAGCGGCTCGGGCTCTCGGCGGGCATGTCCAGCGACCTCGAGCTGGCCATAAAACATGGTTCGACGTGTGTGCGTGTCGGTACCGCGCTATTGGGGCAGCGGCCGCTAACGTCACCATGAGTAGTCACTCCTGTCACACCTTCATCAAAGACACCACAACTTCAGGAAGTCCAGAAGGGTCCTAACGATGAGCACACTGCACAAGGTCAAGGCCTACTTCGGAATGGCGCCGATGGAGGACTACGACGACGAGTACTACGAGGACGACGACCGCAACCCGGCGCGCGGCTACGCACGGCGTCCCCGCGACGACCGCTTCGACGACGACGGGTACGGCCGCGGCTACGAGGGCCGGGACTACGAGGACCCGCCAGCCGGGTACCGCGGCTCCTACGACGAGCCCCGATTCGACCCCAGGCTGAGGGGCCCGCGCGACTACGACCGGCCGACTCCGCGGTTAGGTGCGCTGCGCGGCTCCACCCGCGGCGCGCTGGCCATGGATCCTCGTCGGATGGCGGCGCTGTTCGAAGAGGGCAGCCCGCTGTCCAAGATCACCACGCTGCGCCCGAAGGACTACAGCGAAGCCCGCACGATCGGCGAGCGGTTCCGCGACGGCACCCCGGTGATCATGGACCTGGTGACCATGGACAACGCCGACGCCAAGCGCCTGGTCGACTTCGCCGCCGGGCTGGCCTTCGCGCTGCGCGGTTCGTTCGACAAGGTCGCGACAAAGGTCTTCCTGCTCTCGCCGGCCGACATCGACGTCACCGCCGAGGAACGCCGGCGCATCGCCGAGGCCGGCTTCTACGCCTATCAATAGGGTCAACCAGCCGTAACGCCGCCGCCGTAACCTGCCAGGTAGGCTGGCGGCGTCGCGCTGGCTTTGAGCGACAGCAGGCTTGCCGCCTGTATCGAATGTCACACATCTGCCTGTAGTGAGGTCGGCTCAGTTGGCGCTCTTCTTCGAGATCCTGGGTTTCGCGCTGTTTGTCTTTTGGCTGCTGCTGATTGCCCGGGTCGTGGTCGAGTTCATCCGGTCGTTTTCCCGCGACTGGCGTCCCAAGGGGTTCACCGTCGTGATCCTCGAGGTGATCATGACCGTGACCGACCCGCCGGTGAAGCTGCTGCGACGGCTCATTCCGCAGCTGACGATAGGGGCCGTCCGGTTCGATCTTTCGATCATGGTGCTGCTGCTCGTCGCGTTCATCGGCATGCAGTTGGCGTTCGGCGCCGCGGCCTGAGAACTGGCGCGCCGGCCCAGGTTTGGCGATCGGCACGCTCGTCGATGAGCGTTTGCCGGATCGAAATTCGGCCCTGGTACTTCACCGAATGATTGAAATTCCCTCTTAATTATCGGCCTACTCTGCAACCGCCGGGTCTGGTGTGACAGGATGGACGCCAGTTACGTTGCAGTAAGGCTCTACACTTTGAAATCGGTTGACGGTCCAAGACTCCAAGGGGGCAGACAATGCCGCTCACACCAGCCGACGTCCACAATGTCGCGTTCAGCAAGCCACCCATCGGCAAGCGCGGCTATAACGAGGACGAGGTCGATGCCTTTCTCGATCTGGTTGAGAACGAGCTGACCCGGCTCATCGAAGAGAACGCCGATCTTCGTCAGCGGGTCGCCGAGCTGGATCAGGAGGTGGCCACGGCCCGGGCCGGCGGTCAGCCGACGCAGGCCATCCCGCGGTACGAGCCCGAGCCCGAGCCCGAGCCGACTCCGGCACCGCAGCCCGTTTACGAGGCCCCCCCGCCGCAGCCGGCCCCGCCCAGCGAGGATCAGGCGCTGAAGGCGGCGAAGGTGCTGAGCCTCGCGCAGGACACCGCCGACCGGCTGACCGGGACCGCCAAGGCCGAGTCGGACAGAATGCTCGCCGATGCCCGCGCCCAGGCCGACGCCATGGTCAGCGAGGCCCGGCAGACCGCCGAGACCACGGTCACCGAGGCCCGTCAGCGCGCCGACGCCATGCTGGCCGACGCGCAGACCCGCTCCGAGGCGCAGCTGCGGCAGGCGCAGGAGAAGGCCGACGCGCTGCAGGCCGACGCCGAGCGCAAGCACTCCGAGATCATGGGCACCATCAACCAGCAGCGCACCGTGCTCGAGGGTCGCCTGGAACAACTGCGCACGTTCGAGCGCGAGTACCGCACCCGGCTCAAGACCTACCTGGAATCCCAGCTCGAGGAGCTCGGTCAGCGCGGCTCGGCCGCACCGGTCGACTCGGGCGCCAGCAGCGAGAACGCCAGCTTCAACCAGTTCAATCGGGGTAACAACTAGACCGCAGCGGTCCAGAATCGTGCCCCTTCGACCTAGGGTTGATCAATGCTGATCGTTGCGCTCGTGCTCGCCGTCATCGGCCTCGCCGCGCTGGTCACCGCCGTCGTCACCAGCAATGAGCTGATCGCCTGGGTCTGCATCGCCGCCAGCGTGATCGGCGTGCTGCTGCTGATCGTCGACGCGCTGCGGGAGCGGTCCCGGCGTGACGGCGGCGAATCCCCAGCCGACGCGGACGAAACCGAAGCACAGCCCGAGTTCGACGAGGAGTACCCGGAAGAGGCTCCGGTCGCCGATGAGCTCGACGCCGACACCACCGCGGTCGCCGCGGAGGAGCACGATGACGAGGTCGCAGGCGAGGACCGTAACGGCCGCTAAGCCGCTCTGCGCCAAGCCAATTGAGCGCTAGTCGTCTTTCGCCGTCGGCTTGGCCAGCAGTTCGCGCACTTCGTCGTCGGTCACCTGGTGGAAGTCCTCGAACACCTGACCGACCGCTTCGAACCCAGGCGGCATGGTTGCGCACACCACATCGTCGGCTTCCTCGGCGAGCTGGCGGCATGCCGACGCGGGTCCCACCGGCACCGCGACGACCACCTTCGCGGGATTGGCGGCTCGCACCGCACGCACCGCGGCGAGCATGCTGGCGCCGGTGGCGATCCCGTCGTCGACCAGGATCACGGTGTTGCCGGCGATGTCGAGGGGGGGACAGCCCCCGCGGTAGGCCTGTTCGCGGCGATGCAGCTCTTCGGTTTCGCGTTCGATCGCGGCCTGCAGCTGTTCGTCGCTGATGCCGAGGTTGCGCACCAGGCTGTCGTTGACCACAAGACCGCCGCCGGCGGCCAGCGCCCCCATCGCCAGCTCCTGCCACTGCGGCACACCGAGCTTGCGGACCAGGAACACGTCCAGAGGTGCCCGCAGGAAGGACGCGACCTCCCATCCGACGGGGACGCCGCCACGGGCCAGGCCGAGCACCCGCAGGTTGTCCTGGCCGCGATAGGACGCCAACTCTTCAGCCAGGACTTGGCCGGCATCTCGGCGGTCCCGGAACGTGCGCCTCGCATTTCGCCGGGCGAGGCCGCTCCATCCGCTCATCGCAGTCATCTTCGATTTCAGGGACATTTCCAGCGTACGACCGCGGACGTATTTCTACAGTCCTGATCGACAAGATTTCGGCATCCGGCCGGCCGCGCAATGGCTGCCCGACCGTTTGTCGACCGCACTGATTTCGGCGACAGCGTCACTGTCGCAACGCTTTCCGGCGCTGAGGGCGGCCGGACCACGCGGGTATCGGTGTTCGCTGAGGAATTCACGGTATCGAGTGGATACCCACACAGCCCGGGAGCAATCCATCGGTGCGCCGGCGACGAATTAGGTTTAGATGGGCTACGACATGGGGAACTATGGGCATCGAGCACGAAAGCGTTGTCGATCATCCGCTCGACGACGTATGGGCATGGCACACCAGGCCTGGCGCGATGACCCGGGCTCGTGCCGCCATGGCAGCCGATGAAGGTGGTGGCGGAGACCGAATCGGTGGCCGACGACCTGGCCGCGCACCGCGACGCCGCCGACGAGGGCCTGGAACCGCTGGTGGTGGCCGTATCCGGTTCGTCCGGCCTGGTCGGGTCGGCGCTGTCGGCGTTTCTGAGCACCGGCGGCCACCGGGTGATCCGGCTGGTGCGACGTGAGGCGCACGGCGAGGGCGAGCGGCGATGGGATCCGGACCGGCCGACACCCGACCTGCTGTCCGGCGTCGACGCCGTCGTGCACCTGGCCGGCGCGTCGGTCGTCGGACGGTTCACAGATGCGCACAGGACCGCGATCCGCGACAGCCGAATCGGGCCGACCCGCCATCTGGCCGAGGCCGCCGCGACCGCCGACGACGGCCCGCGCACATTCGTCAGCGCCTCGGCGGTCGGGTTCTACGGTTTCGATCGTGGTGACGCCGTGTTGTGCGAAGACAGCGTGCGCGGCGACGGGTTCCTGGCCGACGTGGCCGCCGACTGGGAGGCCGCGACGACGCCGGCGGCCGAGGCGGGCCTGCGCGTCGTCACGGTGCGCACGGGAATCGTGCAGTCCACCGCCGGCGGGATCCTGAAGCTGACGCTGGCTCGCGTGCTGCGCCGGCCGGCGGTGCTGCCGGTCCCGTCGCTCGGCTGGAGGCTGTTACTGGGGGAGCAGGGCGCCCGCGAACTCGCCGAGGCCAATCAGCGGGTGGTGCCGACCAAGCTGGAGACACTGGGCCACCGGTTCCGTGAGTCACGCATCGAGGACGCGCTGGCTCACCAACTCGGGCACGGCTGACGAGCCACGTGGGTCAGGAACCCACGGACCAGACTACGGATTCTCGTCGCCGCGCTATCAGCGAGTTCGGTTGTGCGGGAGCGTAATTCGTCGTGACTGAGGCCGAAGTCGACGACCTCGCCGTCACGGTCGTCGGCCAACCACAACTCCAGGAGGGGTTCGTCGATCTCCGGGTGAAACTGCAGGGCGAGCGCACGGCCCAGCACGAACGCCTGCGATGAGTTCGCAGTGCGGGCGATCTCGGTCGCGCCGGGCGGCAGCGTCCACCGGTCGAAATGCCACTGGAACCACGGCCCGGCGGGCACCAGGTCCGGGTTGTCGCTGACGACGTCGTACCAGCCGATCTCCGGGGTGACCGCACGCGTCACCGACCCGCCGAAGGCCTGAGCGAGCAATTGACCGCCGAAGCAGACCCCGAGGAGGGCGACTCCGGCGGCGGCGGCGTCGCGCACCAATTGCATTTCGCTGCCCACCCAGGTCTGGCGCAGCGCATCGTCGTACACCGGCCACCGCGCGCCCAGCGGGACGATCACGTCGTAGCCGGTCGGGTCGGGGAAGGCGACGTCGCCGGCCGGATTGTCGATGCGCTCGGCGGGGACGACCTCGAAGGTGTCGACGTCGAAACCGCAGTCGGTGAACGCCTCACCAAGCAGCGCCTCCGTTGCAAGATGCTCGTTGTAGATGAACAGGACCTTCGGCGCCACGAGCGACATTATCTCCGCGGCGGCATGGGCGGCGCATCTTCGGGGGCCAGCTCGGCACCGATCTTCCGGAACAGCGTGTCGGCCTCGTTGCGGTAATTGCCCTGGTCATCGAACGCCTCGGGGGCGAATGTGACGGCGACGGCGATCGCGATCTTCTGCGACGGCAAGAAGGCCTCGATGGCGGCGTAGCCGGCGAACATCGGGTTCTGCAGCAGCCAGTTGCCGGAGATGACCACCCCGAGACCGTAGGTGTAGATGTCGTTCATCTCGTCGCAGGTGGTGCACCCCGGCTGCTTATGCGTCTTGCCGCGAAGGTCGGTGGACACCATCTTCTTGTACGAGTCGGCCGTCAGCAGCCGGCCCGAGCCGATGCCGACCGCGGTCGCCTCCATGTCATAGATGTTGGTGGTCTGAATCGCGCCATGGGTGATGGTCCACGATGGGTCCCAGAAGGTGGTTTCTTCGTAAAACGGTGTGGCCGCTGGGATCTTGAGGGTCGCCCGGCGCTCCGAGCTGAACGCATGTAAGACCGGCGGCGGGATCTCCGCGGTGATTGAGTTGACGGTGTTGGTCAGGCCAAGCGGGCGAAGCACCTTGTCGGACAATAACTTCGACATCTCTTCGCCCGTCGCCTTCTCCAGCGCCAGGCCCAGCAGAACGTAGTTGGTGTGCGCGTAGTTCCAGTTGGTGCCCGGCTCGTAGAGCAGCGGTTGATTGGTCGCGTAGCTCAGCAGCTCGTGGGTGGTCCAGCGCCGGAAAGGGTTTGCGTAGAGCGCGTCGTTCATCGCGGTATTGCCGATGACGTAGTCGACATAGCCCGATGTCATCTGGGCGAGCTGGCCGAGAGTGACCCTGTCCGCGTTCGGTATCTCGGGCAGCCACTTCGACAACTTGTCGTCGAGGCTGAGCTTGTTCTCGTCGACGAGCTTGAGCAGCAGCGTCGATACGTACGAGATCGCGACGGCGCCGTTGCGGAAGTGCATGTTGGTTGTTGCGGGCACGCCCGTCATCGACTCGCCGACCGCCTGGGTGACGATTTCCTTGCCGTCTACGGTGACTCGGACGATGACCGCCTTGAGATGCGCCTGCGCCATCGTGTCGCGCACGACTCGCGTCACCGCGTCCGCCTTGGCGCTGTCGGTGGTTTGAGTCGGGGACTCGGGCGGAAGAGCGGCCGGCGCGCAGCTGGTCAGCAGGACGAGGGCGCAGATCACTCCGAGGAAGCGGATCACGGGCATGCCTGATCTTGACAGAGCGGCTGGCCGGGCTAGTAGCCGCAGTCGAACTCGACCGGCAGGCTGATCGGCCCGGTGATGCCCGTCATCGGCTTCCACGGGGCGGGGCCGGTGCGCCGGATGTTCGGCATGCGGCGCGCCATGATCGTCAGCGCCTCGGTGAGTTCGATCCGCGCGAGGTGCGCGCCGAGGCAGTAGTGGATGCCGCCGCCGAACGTGAGCATCGCCGGGGCATCCTCACGGGTGATGTCGAGGCGGTCCGGATCCTCGTAGACCGCGGGGTCATGGTTGGCCGCGGCGGTATTGGCGATGACGAGTGTGCCGGCCGGGATGGAGACGCCCGCCAGTTCGACGTCTTCGACGGCTTTGCGGATCGTCGTGAAGATGATCGGCGAGTAGCGCATCACCTCCTCGACCGCTTTGGGTGCGAGATCGGGCTGTTCGGCCAGCAACCTCCATTGGTCGGGGTGGTCGCAGAACACTTGCACCGCTGCGGCGAGCTGGTTGCGTGTGGTGTCGGTTCCCGCCATCAGCAAGGTCGCGGTGAGCGTGAGCAGTTCGTCGTGGCTGAGGCGATCGCCGTCGACCTCGGCGCGCATCATGTCGGAGAGCAGGTCGTCGGTCAGCGCGCCACGCCGGCGGGCGACCATGTCGTCGAGGTAGGCCTCGAGTTCCTTCCACGCGCGCAGGATCGCGGGACCATCGTTGACAACGTTCCAGTCGAAGACCTTGAAGATGTCGTCGGCCCAGGCCGAGAACAGGTGCCAATCCTCGCGCGGTGTGCCGAGCATCGCGCAGATGATGGGAATCGGATACTGCCGCGCGATGTCGGCCACCGCGTCGCAGTGGCCGGTGCTGGCGTGGTGGTACACGAGTTCGGCGATGATGTCGGCGCACGTCGTGCGGAGCCGCCCGGCCGCCTTCGGGGTGAACGCCTTTGACACGAGTCGCCGCTGTCGGTGATGGGCGGCGCGGTCGAGGCTCAACAGCCCCTTGATGACGATGTCCCACAGCTCACCGGAGGTGATGCCCTGTGCCTCGAGGGCGCCTCCCTTCGGAATCGCAAAACGGTCGTCTCGCAAGACGGTTCGGACCAGGTCGTAGGCCAACACCTCCGGCCCGTGCGGTCCCATTGCGATGGGACCGTGCTGTCGCGCCAGGCGGATCAGCTCGTGCGCCTCTTCGGGGCTTTGGGCGTGTTCGTAGGCGATGGTTGGTAGCCCGGCATCGAGAACGGTGTCGACGGTCATGGTGTTCTCCCGAAGTCGTTGTGAAGTACCGTCTCCAGAAGTCTTGAGGCCGTGTCTTCGCTTGGCACGCGTAGCCCGCTACGTGTTTCGGGTTCTGGTACTCGGACCACTCGAATATCGGCTTTGAGCGGCGCAAGACCATCGGCCGGACCGCGTATTTGCGCACCGCGGGGGTCGTAGAAATACGCGTTTGCGCTGATGTTTTGCGGTACGCGATTGCGGCACGCTGGCTAGCATGGGCGAACCACGCGCGGACACGCCGCCGTTGAACTGGAGCGATTTGGGCGTGAGCGAGCCGCCGACGGGAACGGTGACGTTGCTGCTTGCCGATGTCGAGGGCTCGACGCGGCTGTGGGAGACGCAACCTGAGGCAATGACCGCGGCGATCGCGCTGCTCGACGACACGCTGCGCGACCTCACCGCCGCATATCAGGGCGTACGCCCAGTCGAACAGGGCGAGGGCGACAGCTTTGTGGTGGCGTTCGCGCGGGCGAGCGATGCGGTGGCATGTGCATTGGAGCTGCACCGTGCGCCTCTTGCGCCGATCCGGCTGCGCATCGGCGTCAATACCGGCGAGATCCAGCTGCGCGACGAGGGCAACTACATCGGCCCGACGATCAACCGGACGGCGCGATTACGTGACCTGGCCCATGGCGGCCAGACGGTGCTGTCGGGCGTGACCGAGGCGTTGGTGGTCGACCATCTCCCAGCCGACGCGTGGCTGACCGACCTGGGCACTCACCCGCTGCGTGATCTGCCTCGCCCCGAGCGCGTTGTGCAGCTGTGTCACCCCGACATTCGCAACGAGTTTCCCCCTCTGCGAGCATCGAAAACAACTGCTGTCCAACGTCTTCCGACACAGTTGACGAGCTTCGTTGGGCGCCAGTCGCAGATCGTCGAGGTCCGCGGGATCCTGGCCGAAAACAGGCTCGTAACTCTCACTGGGGCGGGCGGTGCGGGTAAGACACGCCTGTCGCTCCAGATTGCCGGCCAGATCGCCGGCGAGTTCCGCGACCTCCCGCGTGCAGCTGGCTCAGGAAGCAGCACGACACAACTGACCGACACCGCGTCGGCTGCGGCTCGGTCAGACCCGGACGATGGTGAGGTTGGCCGCGCCGTCGAGGGCGTCGAAGTCGTCGTCCTGGGTGATGACCGGCAGCGCTCGTGATGCGGCGATGGCCGCGATCCAAAGGTCGTTGATTCGGACTCGTCGGCCGGTCTCGGCAAGGTGGATGCATAGCCGCGCCCACATTCGTGCCGCGTCCTCATCGACGGGCAGCGCTTCCATGTCGGCAACGGATTCGAGGGTGGCGAGTCGTTGCGCGCGGATCTCCGAACTGGTTGCGGCCAGCACGCCGGCGTTGAGTTCGGCGAGAGTGATCACAGTGGTGGCGACCTCCGCGGGGATCAATGACTCGTCGAGTTGCCGGCCGGTTTCGGTCGCAATGAACACAGAAGTGTCGAGGACTCCCGCACCGGGCGTAGCGATCACCGGATCGGCCCGAGATCATCAGTGGTGTCGCCGGCGAGCGCGGCGAGGTCGTTGCGCAAACCGGGATCGGCTTGGGCGCGGCGCAATCGCGCCAGGAACTCCGCTCTCGTCAACCAGTGGCGACGCCGTGGGCGAACCGCCGTGAGAATTGCGACAGGGCGGCCTTTGACCGTGATGGTGATGTCCTCCCCGGCTTGCGCGCGGCGAAGCACCCCAGCCGTGTCGTTGCGCAGCTCACGTGACGCCACTTCAGACATGCTACGAATGTAGCATATCCGTAGCATATCCGTAGCATTCGGGCTCCGCACAGCTCGATGGAGAGTTGTCGGAGGGTGGGTCTACAGTCGAATGTATGTTCGATCTCGGCGAGTTGGCGGCGGTGCATCCGCATGCCGATGAGGCCGCCTTGATCGCACGGATCGATGAGCTGGAACGGGTGAAGTCGGCCGCGGCGGCCGGTCAGGCGCGCGCGGCCGCGGCGCTGGACGAACTGCGGCGCGCCGACGAGGCGGCGGCCGGGGTGCCGGCGGTCCGGCGGGGCCGCGGGGTGGCCAGCGAGATCGGGTTGGCCCGGCGGGATTCCCCGGCGCGCGGCACCGGCATTAGGGGTTGGCCAAGGCGCTGGTGCATGAGATGCCGCACACCCTGGCCGCGTTGGAGTGCGGGGCGCTCTCGGAATGGCGCGCCACCCTGATCGTGCGGGAATCGGCCTGCCTGTCGGTCGAGGATCGGCGGATCTTGGATGCCGAATTGTGCGCCGATGTCAGCACGCTGGATGGGTTGGGCGATAGGCGGATCACCGCGGCGGCAAAACAGATCGCGCACCGGCTGGATGCGCACGCGGTGGAGGACCGGGCCGCCAAGGCCGAGGCCGATCGCCGGGTGACGATTCGTCCGGCGGCGGACGCACAGTACGGGGTGCGACATCGCGCGTTACCACTCCACCGCGCCGCCCGCTCCTGGGCGGCCCCCGGAAGTCTGGGTCGGCGAAATCGAAACCCGAATAGGCATCGCCCTCGCCGAATTGCACGCGGCGTGAAGCGGCGTTATCGCACAGCGCGGTAGCGCCGCTCGGGTCGGCCGACGCCATACTGCAGCCGCAGTTCGAGGGCACCGGTGCTGAGATAGTGCTCCAGGTAGCGCCGTGCGCTGACGCGTGAAATCCCGACGCGTTCCGCGCATTCGGCCGCCGACACCTCACCGGCATCCCGCACCGCGTCCAGCACCAACCGACCGGTCTCTGCCCCCAACCCCTTGGGCATCACCTCTTGAGCCGCCGCGGCCGCGGGCCCACCAAACAGCGAGTCGATCAACGACTGGTCAACTCCGCCAGCGGATTCCAGCGCATCGGCGCGGGCCGCGAAAGCCTCCAGTTTGGCTCGCAACTGCGCAAACTCGAACGGCTTGATCAGATAGTCGGCCGCGCCCCCATCCAAGGCGCCCTTCACGGTGTCCAGTTCCCGTGCGGCGGTGATCATGATGACGCCCACCCGGTCGCCCTCGGATCGCAACCGCTGCAACACCTTCAGGCCGGTCATATCGGGTAGGTACACGTCGAGCAGGATCAGATGCGGTCGCAGCTCGCGCGCCGCCGACAGCGCCTCCGCGCCGGTGCGGGCCACACCGACCGCGCGGAAGCCGTCGACCTGCTCGACGAATCGGCGGTGAATCTCGGCGACCATGAAATCGTCGTCGACAATCAACACGTCACGCATGGGCGGCCTTCTCGGTGTCGGCAGCGGACCGGCTATTGGACAGCCGCACCACGAACAGTGCACCCCCGGTCGGGTCGTCGCTGACCTCCACGGTCCCGCCGTGCTGGGCGGTGACCAGCCGCACCAACGCCAGCCCGATGCCGCGTCCGCCCGGAACGTCAGGTTTTGAGGTGACCCCGCGGGCGAAGATCGCCTCCCGAAGGTGTTCGGGCACACCCGGCCCGGAGTCGGCCACCGAGATCACCACGCCGTCGCCGTCGTCGATGCGAATCGTGACTGTGGCTGGGTCGGATCCCACCGACACGTCGACGGCGTTGTCGACCAGATTGCCCAGCAACGTGATCACGTCGGTCGCCAGGGCGGGGTCCAACGCGCCGAGATGAGAATCCTGCGCGAGCTGCAGGGATACCCCGCTTTCTGCCGCCAGCGACGTCTTCGCAATCAGCAGTGCAGCCACAGCCGGATCGGAAATCCGTTGGGTCACAGCGTCGCTGATCTCGGCGCGCCGTCGCGTCAGGCTGCCCACCAGGTCACGCACCGAATCGTACTCACCCAGCTGCACCAGACCCGAGATGGTGTGCAGCTGGTTAGCGAACTCGTGCGTCTGCGCACGCAGCGTGTCGGTCACGCTCTTGTGAGAGGACAGCTGCCCCTGCAGCGCAGCGAGTTCGGTGCTGTCGCGCATCGTCGTTACGGTTCCGATCCGCTGCCCCTGACTCGTCGCCGCCTGCCTGTTCAGCGCCAGCACCCGGGTGCGCGTGGCGATGACGACGTCGCGGCTGTCCTCGCCGGACAACAGGAATTCGACCACCGCGGCATCGAGCCCGACGCTGTCGACGCGGCGGCCCACGGCCGCGTCGGTCAGACCCAGCAGCTCCTGTGCGCTGTCGTTGAGCAGCGTGATATCGCCGTCGTTGTTCACCGCGACCACACCCTCACGGATGCTGTGCAGCAAGGCTTCCCGGTGATCGGCCAGGCTGGCGATCTCGGCCACTTCCAGGCCGCGGGTGTGCCGCTTGATCCGCCGCGACAGCAGCCACGACGCCAGCAGTCCAAGCGCCGCACCGAGGCTGAGGTAGAACAGCAGCCGCTCGCCGGCGCCGCTGAGGAGCTCCCACACCGACGGATACCGCTCGCTGACCGACACGATGGCCAGCACGTCACCGGTCGCGGCGAGGATCGGCACCTGCCCGACCAGGCTGTGCACGCCGTCGACATCGAGATCGCCGAACCACGCCCGGCCTTCGTCCGCGTTACTCGGCCCGAGATCGGTGTGCCGGCCGATGCGGGCCGGCTCCGACGACACGGCCACGGTGCCGCCCGGGTCGATGATCTCCGCCAGCCCCGCGCCGGACAGGTCGACCGCGCGGTCCACCTCGGGAGCCAGCACGCGAGCTGCGAACGGGTCGGCGTATCGATCCCGGACGATGGGTGTCGAGGCCATGTTCTCGGCGACCGCGATCATGCGCTGCCCGCGCACCTCGCGGAACTCGCGGGTGGACTGCGCGACCGAGACAGCCGCCACCGCCAGCAGCACCACCGCGACCACCAGCAGCTGGAATACCAGGAACTGGCCGGCCAGGCTGCGCCCCTTAAGCAGGCGAACGACCGACGACCGCCATGAACTCAATGATCAATACTTCCTTTGCGTTCATATCAGTGACGTAGGTCACTGCGTGGGTCCAGTATTGCTGAGCATCACAACTGAAGTGATTGGGGACGACTGTGAAAAGGGCAATGCTGGTCATCGCCGTGATTGCCGCGCTGCTGGTAACGGCGTGCGGCGTTACGCGCGGCGAGGAAACCGGACTACACCGGCTGCGGATGATGGTGCCAAACAGCCCGGGCGGCGGCTACGACCTCACTGCGCGTACCGCAGTGAAGATCATGGAAGACGAAGACATCACCGGGCGCATCGAAGTGTTCAACGTGATCGGTGCGGGCGGCACCGTCGCGATGGCGCGGCTGATGAACGAAAAAGGCAACGACGACCTCATGATGATGATGGGGCTCGGCGTGGTCGGCGCGGTGTTCACCAACGGATCGTCGGCGCGCGCCTCCGACGCGACGGCGCTCGCGAAAATGGTCGAGGAACAAGAAGGCATTCTGGTTCCGGCGGATTCGCCGTTCAAAACCGTGCAGGATTTCGTCGCCGCGTGGAAGGCGGATCCGGCCAACGTGACGATCGGCGGCGGCTCGTCGCCCGGCGGGCCCGACCACCTGTTCCCGATGGAGACCGCGCGGGCCGTTGGCGTCGACCCGAAGGCGGTCAACTACGTCACCTACGACGGCGGCGGCGATCTGCTGACGGCGTTGCTGGGCAAGAAGATCGATGCGGGTACAACGGGTCTCGGCGAATTCGTCGACCAGATCGAGGCCGGCCAGCTCCGGGTGCTCGCGGTATCCGGCAGCGAACGGGTCGAGGGCATCGACGCGCCGACCCTCACCGAGGCCGGGATCAACATGACCTTCACCAACTGGCGCGGAATGCTTGCGCCGCCGGGGATTTCCGATGACGCCCGGCAGGCGATGGTGAAAGTGCTGGAGGAGTTGCACGGCACGGAGCAATGGAAGGAGGCGCTGGTGAAGAACGGTTGGACTGACGCGTTCGAGACCGGTCCGCAGTTCGAGCAGTTCCTAACAGAGCAGGACAACCGGGTCTCCTCGACCCTGACCGATCTGGGGCTGGTATGACCACCACTTCCGGAGGGCCGCAGGCACCCGTGGATACCCCTGAACCGCAGGAACGTTCGATCGACAAGGCCCAGTACCTCGTCTGCGCGGTCCTCGTCGCGGTCGGCGGCTTCCTGATCTACGACGCATTGACCCTGGAGGGCGGATTCGCCAAGGTGGATCCGCTGGGGCCGAAGTTCTTCCCGATGGTCATCGGGATCGGCTTGATCGTGCTGGCGGTCATCCTGGCCATAGCGATCCCACGCGGCTCGCAGGGTGAGGCCGACGCGGGCGAGGACGTCGATCCGAACGTGCCGGGTGACTGGCGCACGGTGGGACTGCTGGTCGGGTTGTTCGTGGCCGTCATTCTGCTGGTGCAGCCGCTCGGCTGGGCGATCACCGGAACGCTGCTATTCGCGGGCGCCGCCACGATCCTGGGCAACCGCCACTACATCCGCAACCTCGCGATCGGGGCGGTGCTGGCGGTCGGCAGCTTCTACGCGTTCTATTCCGGGCTCGGAATCCCGCTGCCCGCAGGCATATTGGACGGGATTCTCTGAGATGGAAAACCTTGACTGGCTAATCCAGGGCTTCGAGCAGGCGGCCACGCCGATGAACCTGCTGTACGCGGTGATCGGCGTGCTGCTCGGGACCGCCGTTGGCGTGTTGCCCGGCATCGGCCCGGCGATGACGGTGGCGTTGCTGTTGCCCGTCACCTACAACGTCAGCCCCAGCGCGGCGTTCATCATGTTCGCCGGCATCTTCTACGGCGGCATGTACGGCGGGTCGACCACCTCGATCCTGCTGAACACGCCGGGCGAGTCGTCGTCGGTCATCACCGCGATCGAAGGCAACAAGATGGCCAAGGCCGGCCGCGCCGCGCAGGCCCTGGCAACCGCGGCAATCGGATCCTTCGTGGCGGGCACCATCGGCACCATGCTGCTGGTGCTCTTCGCGCCCGCGGTGTCGCGATTCGCCGTGACGCTGGGCGCGCCGTCTTATCTGGCGATCATGCTCTTCGCGCTGGTCGCCGTGACCGCCGTGCTCGGCGCATCGAAGCTGCGCGGCGCGATATCGCTGTTTCTCGGCCTGGCCATCGGCATCGTCGGCATCGACTTCCTCACCGGGCAGCCTCGTGCGACGTTCGGCCTGCCGCTGCTCTCCGACGGGATCGACATCGTCGTGATCGCGGTGGCGATTTTCGCCCTCGGCGAGGCGCTATGGGTGGCGGCGCATCTGCGACGCCGCCCCGTCGATGTCATTCCGGTGGGCCGGCCGTGGATGGGCCGCCAGGATTGGGGGCGCTCGTGGAAGCCGTGGCTGCGCGGCACCGGCTACGGATTCCCGTTCGGCGCGCTGCCGGCCGGCGGCGCCGAACTGCCGACGTTCCTGTCCTACGTCACCGAGAAGAAGCTGTCGAAACACAAAGAGGAGTTCGGCAAGGGGGCGATCGAGGGTGTTGCGGGACCGGAAGCCGCCAACAACGCCTCGGCCGCCGGCACGCTGGTGCCGATGCTGTCGCTGGGCCTGCCGACCAACGCCACCGCGGCGGTCATGTTGGCCGCGTTCGTGTCCTACGGGATTCAGCCCGGCCCCACCCTGTTCGACAAGGAGCCGCTGCTGATCTGGACGTTGATCGCCAGCCTGTTCATCGCTAACTTCCTGCTGCTGGTGATCAACCTTCCGCTGGCGCCGCTGTGGGCGAGGCTGCTGCGCACGCCCCGGCCGTACCTGTATGCCGGCATTCTGTTCTTCGCCACCCTGGGTGCGTTCGCGGTGAACGTGCAGCCACTTGATCTGGCGCTGCTGCTGGTGTTCGGGCTGCTCGGTCTGATGATGCGGCGGTTCGGGCTACCGATACTGCCGCTGATCGTCGGCGTCATTCTGGGGCCGCGCATCGAGCGCCAACTGCGGCAGACCCTGCAGCTCGGCGGAGGTGACTGGAGCAGTCTGTTCACCGAGCCCGTCGCCATCATCGTGTATATCTGCATGGCTTTGCTGCTGCTTACCCCGGTGATCCTGCGGCTCTTCCACCGCCGCGAGCCCGACCCCATCCATATCCAGATGGAAGAGGAAGAGACGGAAGAGAAGCGCGCAGAAAAGGCAGGGGCATGATCGTCGTCGGCTACTCCGCGGATCAGTTCGGCAAGGCGGCGCTTGAGCACGGGATCGCCGAGGCGAAACTGCGGGAGACGAACCTGTTGGTGATCAATGCCACGAGCGGCGAGGCGCTGGCCGACCCGAGGTTTGCGCAGTCCGGTGAGGTCCATGACGTCGAGGAGCGGCTGAAGGGCTGCGGAGTCGAGTTCGAGCTCACCCAGCCGGTCGGTGTCGACACCGCCGATGAGCTGCTCAAGGCGATGGACCGAGACGACGCCGAATTGCTGGTGATCGGCATCCGGCACCGCAGCCCGGTCGGCAAGCTGCTGCTCGGCAGCGTCTCCCAGCAGGTGCTGCTGGAATGCCCCAAGCCGGTGCTGGCAGTCAAGCCCGCCGAAATGTAGAAGGGCGCCGCATGGAGGTTACGACACTGGCGTGGGCCTGCATAAGACAGGTGCCTGCCTGGTCGGCTCAGTCCTCTTCAACATGCTGTTGGTGATGCGTGCAGCCATGCCGACCGGCGGTGCGATTCTGGAATGGCGGGGACCGAATACCGAAGGGGGCAAGATGTCCACGACTGAAACTCCCGAGGCCCCGCCCAGCGAACCTGGTAGGCCGTTCCTGCTGACGGGGGAGGGCTGGCCGTACCTGCTCCTGCCGCTGATCCCGGTCGCGATCGTCCTGGAGTTCATGCATGCCGACGCGGTGCCGGTGTTCGCCGCCTCGGCGCTGGGAGTGATCCCGACGGCGGCGCTGATGGGTCGGGCGACCGAGGAGCTGGCGGCGCGATCGGGCCCCGGGATCGGTGGGCTGCTCAACGTAACGTTCGGCAACGCCCCGGAGCTGATCATCGCGCTGTTCGCGCTGGCCGCCGGGCTGCACGAGGTGGTCAAGGCCTCGATCGTCGGGTCGATTCTGGGCAACATCCTGCTGGTCCTCGGGGTGTCGATGCTGGTGGGCGGGAGGAAACGGGAACGGCAGCGCTTCGAGCTGCGGGCGGCCACCGCCCAGTCGCTGATGCTGCTGCTGGCGACGGTGGCGCTGGTGATGCCGGCGATATTCCAACTGGTGGCCGGCGGCGGGCTGCCCAACCCGGCGGACCAGGCGGTGGCATTCCCCAGCGACCTGCAGGCGCTGTCGGTCGGGGTCGCCGTGGTGCTGCTGGCCTCGTACGCGGCCGGGTTGGTGTTCTCCCTGAAGACCCACGCGCACCTGTTCAACCCCTCCCACGACGAACCCGAGCACGGCGGCGAGCCGTGGTCGGTGCGCAAGAGCGTGCTCATGCTGGCCGGTGCGGGCGCCGCGGTGGGCTGGATGTCCGAGATCCTGGTCCACTCCATCACCGAGGCGTCGGAGACCATCGGGCTGTCCCCGTTCTTCGTCGGCGTTATCGTCGTCGCGGTGGTGGGCAACGCCGCCGAGCACTGGGTCGCGGTGTATTTCGCCGCTCGCGACAAGATGGACATCTCCGTCAACATCGCGGTGGGATCGGGCGCCCAGATCGCCCTGTTCGTCGCTCCGGTGCTGGTGCTGGCGTCATTTGTGATCGGCCCGTTCCCAATGGCCCTGGTGTTCAACGGGTTCGAGATCGGCGCGATCTTTTTGGCGATCATCATCGCCAACGAGGTCACCCAACGCGGCGAGTCCACCTGGTACGAAGGCCTGCAACTACTCGCCATCTACATCGTCCTCGGACTCACCTTCTACTTCGTTTGACGCGCGCATCACCCAGTGGCAGCAGACAGATACGGAGGGTGAGATGACATCCCTTGCGGAAAGCGCCGACATGGATGACCTGGCCAACGAGCCGTTGACGGGGATCCGCGTGTTGGATGTCAGCACGGTGTATGCCGCTCCAATCACCGGGATGCTGTTGGGCGACTTCGGTGCCGACGTGATCAAAATTGAGCATCCGGGGGGAGATCCGGCGCGGACCCATGGGTGGAACCACGAGGGACATGGCTTGTGGTACAAGGTCATTGCCCGCAACAAGCGCACGATGACGCTCAACTTCAGCAAACCGGCCGGACAAGACATTCTCCGCCGACTGATCTCGGACACCGACGTACTGATCGAGAACTTCCGTCCGGGCGTGATGGAAAAGTGGGGGCTCGGTCCGGCACAGCTGCAGGAAATCAACCCGCGCCTGATCATGCTGCGGGTGACGGGGTTTGGGCAGGACGGACCCTATGCGCAGCGGCGCGCCTTCGGCACGCTCGCCGAAGCCATGAGTGGGTTTGCTCACCAGACTGGGCAGGAAGACGGGCCGCCCACGCTGCCGCCATTTGGCCTGGCCGACGGCGTGGCGGGGATCACCGGCGCATTCGCCGTTGTGACCGCGCTCTATGCCCGTGACGCGCGCGGTGGCACGGGGCAGGTCATCGACTTGTCCCTGTTGGAGCCGCTGTTGGGCATCCTTGGACCGGGCCCGACCGTGTTCGATCTGCTCGGCGTGATCGCCGGACGACACGGCAACCGATCCCCCAACAATGCCCCACGCAACGCCTATTTGACCCGAGACGGACGTTGGGTCGCCGTGTCCGCCAGCGCGACATCGGTAGCCGAACGCGTGATGCGGCTCGTCGGGCGACCCGACATTGCGGAAAAGCCGTGGTTCTCCTCGGCCGGCGAACGCAGCCGCCGCAGCGAGTTGCTCGACGGGGCGGTGGCAAAATGGATTAGCGCCCGCGACTTCGAGGAAGTCGTGAAGGCGTTCGAAGAAGCCGGAGCGGCGCTCGCCCCAATTTACGACGTGGAACAGCTCATGCAAGATCCACAAGTGCTGTACCGCGACTCCATCACCACCGTCGAAGACGAAGACCTCGGCCCGATCAAGATGCAAAACGTGATGGCGCGCCTCACCGGAACACCGGGGACGATCCGGTTCGCCGGCCGGCGGCTCGCGCAGGACAACGAGGAGCTCTACCAGGAGCTCCTTGGCATCGGTGCCGAAGAACTCGAGAAACTGCGGGCCGAAGGCGTCCTCTGATGGACCGCAGCTACTTGTTCGCCCCGGGACACAACGAGAAGCTCCTCTCTAAGGTCTTCGACGCCGGCGCCGACGCCGTGATGCTCGATCTCGAGGACGCCGTACCTGTAGACCACAAGGACACTGCGCGACGACTTGTCGCCGAGATCCTCGTCGACCATCCGTCGTGGGTCCGTGTCAATGCGGCCGGAACCGATTTGTGCGCCGCCGACCTCGAGGCCGTGGGTGCGGTTGCGCACGGAATCCGCATCCCCAAGACCGAGTCGCCCGATGACGTGCGCTGGGTGGCCGAGCGGGCACCCGGCAAGCCAATTATCTGTGCGATCGAAAGCGCCCGCGGGGTGTTGGCGGCGTACGACATTGCCCGGGTTCCCGGGGTGCGGCATCTGGCCATGGGCGGCGTGGACTTGCAGCGCGACCTCAGCGCGAGCAATGGGAATCTCCAGACGCTGTACGTCCGGTCCCAGCTCGTTGTCGCCTCACGTGCGGCCGGCATCGAGCGGCCCATCGACAGCGTGTACCCGCAACTCGACGATGAGACCGGCCTACGGGAGCAAGCGCAGTTTGCGTTGTCGCTGGGCTTCTTTGGCAAGTCAGCGATCCATCCCCGCCAGCTGAGCGTGCTGCACGAGGTGTTCACGCCGAACGACGAAGAGATCGCCTGGGCGCAGGAAGTGGTCGCTGCGTTCGATGCCGCCGGAGGCGCCGCCCTACGATTGCCGAGCGGCGAGTTCGTCGACGTACCCGTCGCTGAACGAGCAAAACGAGTCTTGGAGCTGGCCGCAAGCCTCCGCAAGCCACGAAGCTGATGCAGTGACTTGGCACCAAACAACCATGTGATGCGCCGCCGCCGAGTACTGGGAGACATATCCGCTCCGGTCTCACCAGAGTGTCAGCGGAAGTCCCCATTGGGGACTCTTGCTACGTCGTGATCCGGATGGCGCCGTCGACCGCCGACACCTCGTAACTGCGCACCGACATTTCGCTCCCGCCGGCCTCGGACCCGGTGCACATGTCGAAGGTGTAGCCGTGCAGCGGGCAAACCACGACCCGGTCATCAGCCAGACCGTCGGCCAGCGGGCCGCCTTTGTGCGGGCACACCGCGTCGATGGCACGCAGCGAGCCGTCCCGGAGTCGGAAAACGGCGATCTGCTCACCGTCGACCGCGAACGTGCGGGCTTCGCCCACCGGGATTTCATCGACCGAACCGACCTCTACGTCACCCATCGGACGGGCCCCCGGGGACCCCCAGCAACGGCAGCGAAGGTCGGAACTGCCCCTCGGTCACCGGGTTTCGGCCGTCCTGCCAGGGGTCGCGGTAGGCATCGACCGACTTCTGCATGTTCGCGTCGAGCTGTTCGGCGATGCCCTCCGCATCGTCGACCACGACAGCGCGGATCTTGTCGATACCGACGCGCGGTACGAACTTGTAGGTGCGCTCCAGCCAATTGGCGTTCTCGCGGTAGTACTGCAGGAACCGGCCGGTGAGCGTGATGACGGTCTCGGGGTCGTCAACGGTGGCGAGCAGGTCACCCTTGCGGATATGCGCGCCTGCCGCGCCGCCGACATAGATCTCCCACCGGCCGCCGTCGACCGCGACGACGCCAAGGTCCTTGCACAGCGCCTCCGCGCAGTTGCGGGGACAACCCGTGACGGCGAGTTTCATCTTCGCCGGGCTGGCCAATCCCTGATAACGCTCCTCGATGGTGATGCCCAACGCGGTCGAATCACCGACGCCATATCGGCAAAAGTCGCTGCCCACACAGGTTTTCACGGTCCGGAAGCTCTTGCCGTACGCATATCCCGACGGCATGTCCAGATCCGCCCACACCGCGGGCAGATCTTCTTTGCGCACGCCGAGCAGGTCGATCCGTTGTCCGCCGGTCAGTTTGATCATCGGAATGGCGTACTTGTCGGCGACCTCGGCGATCCGGCGAAGCTGCCACGAGTTGGTCACGCCGCCCTTCATCTGCGGTACCACCGAGAACGTACCGTCGCGCTGGATGTTGGCGTGCACCCGGTCGTTGATGAACCGGGCGTCCCGCTCGTCGACGAACTCGTCGGCCCACATCATCTCCAGCAGCGACGCGAGCGCCATCTTCGAGTTGGCGTCCTCCTGCCCGTCCGGCGCCAGCGCGGCGAACACCGATGACACCGAATGCAGTTCGAGCTCGCGGATGTGTCGCATCAAAGTCGACTTGTCGTAGGGGATTGAAGGCACGTACCACGACGCGGAGGCGTCCTCGGTGACCGCGCCGCCGGCGGCCCACTCCACGATCTGGCCGACCAACTCCTTGCACGATCCGCAGCCCTTGCCGGCCTTGGTCTTGGCCATCACCCCGGCGACCGACGTCTCGCCGCCCTGCACACAGCTCACCAGCGCGGCTTTATTCACGCCGTTGCAGTTGCAGACCTGGGCGTCGTCGGACAGTTCGGCCACGCCGACCGCCACTTCGGGGGTGCCGATGTCGAACATCAGCGACACCCGCTCGTCCGGCAGCGGCAGCCCGCTGTCGAACGCCTGCGTCAGGAACGACACCTTGCTGACGTCGCCCAGCAGCGTTGCGCCGACCAGCTTTCCGTCCCGGATGACGATGGTCTTGTACACCCCGTGCTTGGGCTCGGAGTACTGGACGAACTCGTCGTCTTCGAGTTCGGGCGCCTTCAGGCCCATCGAGGCCACGTCGACCCCAGCGACCTTCAGCTTGGTGGCGGTCCGCGACCCGTGATAGGCCGCGGTGCGGTCCGTGCCGGTCAGATGGTCGGCCAGCACGGAGGCCTGCTCCCACAGCGGGGCCACCAGCCCGTACACCTGGCCGCGGTGCTGGGCACACTCACCCACGACGTAGATGTTGTCGTCGTCGATCGAACGCATGTGGTCGTCGACGACGATCGCCCGTTCGACGGTCAACCCGGCACGCTGCGCCAGACCGACATTCGGGCGAATGCCCGCCGCGATCACCAACATGTCGCAGTCGATCGAACTGCCGTCGGAGAACACGATTCCCGACAGCTTGCCGTTCTCGCCGGTGCGCACCTCGGTCGTCATCTTCTCCAAATGGACCGTGATGCCGATGCCCTCCACCGACTTGCGCAGAATCGCGCCGGCGGAATCGTCGAGCTGCGCGTTCATCAGCGTCGGAGCCGCATGCACGATATCGACGGTCAGTCCGCGATTCTGTAAGCCGCGCGCGGCTTCGAGCCCGAGTAACCCGCCGCCGATCACCACGGCCTTCGACCGGTCTGAAGACTGTTCGATCATGCCGATGCAGTCGTCGAGGGTGCGGAACCCGAAGACACCGTCGGTCAAGGTCTTGTTGTCGGCCCACAATCCGGCCATCGGGGGGAAGAACGATCGGCTGCCAGTGGCCAGGATCAGCGTGTCGTAGGAGGTGGCGGAGCCGTCGTCGGCGTGGACCAGGCGCGCGTACGGGTCGAGTCGCACCACCCGAACCCCGGCGCGCAGGTCGATGTTGTTGTCGGTATACCAGTCCAGCGCGTTCAGATAAATCTCGGACGTATCGTCGCTGCCGGCAAGAACATTGGACAACAGGATCCGGTTGTAGTTGCCGTACGGCTCGTCCCCGAACATGGTGATGTCGAACTTCTCGCCACCGCCGCGCGCGAGGATCTCCTCAACAGCGCGCACTCCCGCCATGCCGTTACCGACGACAACCAGCTTGCGCCTCATCGGATTTCAACCAGGCCGAGGTCGACGATCACCGTCCCGGAGCATCCGCTCGGGGCGGCGATGAACAGCTCCAGCACCGTGTCGCCGAGCAGGTCCTCGACCACTCGCAGCGCGACATGGGTGGCGCCCTTGGCCGCGATCGGGAAGTACCGCATCGGCTTGCCGTCACGGAACAACACGACCGTGATCATCTGCTTGCTGGAGTTGCCGCCGCGGAAGTACACCGGCTGGGTGACGGCCCCCGCCGGTACGACGTAACGCAACGACTCGTCGATCAGCGACGGCTTGTCCAGTCCGTTGCCCTCGAACTCGAACGGACCCTGCAGGAATCGTGGAGTACTGCCGTCGCTCATGCCTCACCCTTTCCGGCATCGCGGATGTTGCTCGAAGTTAGGACGCGTTTGTTTCGGGACCGTTTCGTGGATAAGTCCGCCATGAGTCCCATTGCGCACCCGCGTTGGTTTCGTCGATGTGAGCGGGAGTTGACATTTCCGATACGGCGGTGCAATCGAGGCGGAATGGGCTGGCAGTAGAACTTGTGCAACTGCTGCTGGGAGGCACCGTGACAATTCTGACCCGCGACCGCAACATCGAGCACTGGGACGCCGAAGACGTCGTAGCTTGGGAGGCCGGCAACAACAAGATTGCCAAGCGCAATCTGATCTTCTCGATCTTCGCCGAGCACATCGGATTCTCGGTGTGGACGATCTGGGCGGTCATGGTGCTGTTCATGCCGGAGGCCGTGTACCACATAGACGCGGCCGGCAAGTTCTACCTGGGCGCGGTGCCCATCCTCGTCGGATCGATCCTGCGCATCCCGTACACCATCGGCCCGGCTCGCTTCGGTGGCCGCAACTTCACGATATTCAGCGCGCTCGCGCTGCTGATTCCGTGTCTGCTGACGATGTACTACATGATGCATCCGGGGACGTCGTACACGACGTTCATGATCGTGGCGGCGTTCGCGGGCTTCGGTGGCGGCAACTTCGCGTCGTCGATGACGAACATCAACGCCTTTTACCCGCAGCGGCTCAAGGGTTTTGCGCTCGGCCTGAACGCCGGTGGCGGAAACATCGGTGTCCCGGTGATGCAGATCGTCGGCCTGCTGGTGATCGCCACGGTGGGCAACCGTCGTCCCGAGATCGTGTGTGCCATCTACCTGGTGCTGATCGCCATCGCCTCGGTGTGTGCGGCAATCTACATGGACAACATCCGCAACCAGAAGTCGAATTTCGGGGCCATGATCGAGGCGATGAAGTTCAAGCAATCGTGGGTGATGAGCTTCCTCTACATCGGCACGTTCGGTTCCTTCATCGGCTTCAGCTTCGCCTTCACGCAGATCCTGAACATCAACTTCACCGCGACCGAGATGGCCAAACTGCCCGCCGATGCCGACGCCGCGATGAAGGCCAAGGCGTCCTTCGAAGCCGCCGTGCACACCGCATGGATCGCGTTCCTCGGCCCGCTGCTCGGCTCCATCTCGCGGCCGTTCGGCGGCAGGCTGTCCGACAGGATCGGTGGCGGCAAGGTGACGCTGTACACGTTCGTCGGCATGGTGTTCATCACCGGTGTGCTCGTCGCCGCCGGTGTGCTGGACGACGCCGCGAAGGGCCCGGCGACCGGCGCCATCATGGCCACCTACGTCGTCGCGTTCATCGTGCTGTTCATCCTGACCGGCATCGGCAACGGCTCGACCTACAAGATGATCCCGTCGATCTTCGAGGCCAAGGCGCAGAGCAACGAAGCGATGGGCCGCGAAGAGAAGACGCTGTGGTCGCGCAGCATGTCCGGCGCCCTGATCGGCTTCGCCGGTGCGGTTGGTGCGCTCGGCGGCGTGCTGGTCAACGTTGTCCTCCGGATGTCCTACGTGGGCGAGGCGAAGTCGGCGACCAACGCGTTCTGGGTTTTCCTCGCCTTCTATGTGATCTGCGCCATAGTGACCTGGTTCGTGTTCCTGCGGTTGCCGTCCTCCAGGATGGCCAGCGGGGAGCACATCGGCCGGGAACCTGCTGCGGCGCCGGCGACGCAGGCTGAGGTGCCTGCCTCCTGACCTGCGGCGATGGCGCTCACGGGCGCGTCGGTTGCGCCGTGAGCACGAGTTTTCACCGCGATAACACCGGCGGAAACTAACCGGAACAGTGCCCGCCCACCATGGATCCCATGGTGGTGCGGGACTCCGGCACGGTCACGCGGACGGCGTGCTCGTATTGCGGCGTCGGCTGCGGCATCGAGGTGAAGACCAACGTCGATTCCACTACCGGATTGCCCGTCATCGCGCGGGTGTCCGGCGACAAGTTGCACCCCACCAACTTCGGGCGATTGTGCACCAAGGGCGCCACGCACGCCGAGATGATGGCCGCCGACGACGGTCGGTTGAAGTCCGCGCTGCTGCGCCCGGCCCGCAACGAGGAACCGGTGCCCACACCCGTCGACGACGCCGTCGCCGAGGCCGGCCGCCGGTTGCGCGCCATCGTCGACGAGCACGGCCCCGATTCCGTCGCGCTCTACGTCTCGGGCCAGATGTCCATCGAGTCACAGTATTTGGCCACCAAGCTGGCCAAGGGCTTCCTGCGCACCGTGCACATCGAGTCCAACTCGCGGCTGTGCATGGCCAGCGCCGGAACCGGCTTCAAACAGTCGCTCGGTGCCGACGGGCCGCCGGGCTCCTACACCGACTTCGACTGCACCGACCTGTTTTTCGTCATCGGCTCCAACATGGCCGACTGCCATCCCATCCTGTACCTGCGGATGGCGGACCGGCTGAAGGCCGGTGCCAAGCTGATCGTCGTCGACCCGCGCCGCACCACCACCGCCGAGAAGGCCGACCTGTTCCTGCAGATCAAGCCGGGAACCGACCTGGCGCTGCTCAACGGTCTGCTGCATCTGCTGGTCGAAAACGGCGACATCGACGCCGAGTTCATCGCCGAGCACACCGAGGGCTGGGAGGCCATGCCGGCCTTCCTGGCCGACTACACCCCGGATCGGGTCGCCGAGATCACCGGCATCCCCGAGGCCGACATCCGCACCGCCGCCCGGATGATCGCCGAGGCGGGGGAATGGATGAGCTGCTGGACGATGGGGCTCAACCAGAGCACCCACGGCACCTGGAACACCAACGCGATCTGCAACCTGCACCTGGCCACCGGCGCGATCTGCCGGCCGGGCAGCGGGCCGATGTCGCTGACGGGTCAGCCCAACGCGATGGGCGGCCGCGAAATGGGTTACATGGGACCGGGTCTGCCCGGCCAGCGATCGGTGCTCTCCGCCGACGATCGGGCGTTCGTCGAGCAGCGATGGGGTCTTGCGCCCGGCACCATTCGCTCCGAGGTTGGACCCGGCACCATCGACATGTTCGAACAACTCGCAGACGGCGACATCAAGGCGTGCTGGATCATCTGCACCAATCCCGTTGCCACCGTGGCCAATCGGAAAACGGTGATCACCGGGCTGGAGGCGGCCGAACTCGTCATCACCCAGGACGCCTACCGCACCACCGCGACCAACCATTATGCCGACATCGTGCTGCCGGCCACGCTGTGGGCCGAATCCGACGCGGTGATGGTCAATTCCGAGCGCAACTTGACGCTGCTGGCTCAGTCCATTCCGCCGGCCGGGCAGGCCCGCCCGGATTGGCAGCTGATCTGCGACGTCGCTGCGCACATGGGATTTGGCGAGCACTTCCGCTACGAGTCCAGCGAGCAGATCTTCGACGAGATCCGCGAGTTCTGGAACCCGAAGACCGGCTACGACCTGCGCGGCGCCAGCTATTCGCGGCTGCGGCAGACCTCGCTGCAGTGGCCCTGCCCGCCCGACGACGACAACGACCGGCACCCGATCCGCTATCTCAACGACGGCGTGAGCCAGGGATTGTTCGTCGACGACGACGGCCACTGGCCGCGGCTGGCGTTTGCGACACCATCGCGGCGCGCGGCGTTTTTCGCTCGTCCGCACATGGATCCGCACGAACTGCCCGACGACGACTTCCCGCTGGTGCTCAACACCGGCCGGCTGCAACACCAGTGGCACACCATGACCAAGACCGGGAAGGTCGACAAACTCAACAAGCTCAACAGCGGGCCGTTCGTCGAGATCCATCCCGTCGACGCGGTCGCGCTGGACATCGTCGGCGGCCAGCCCGTCGAACTGACCTCGCGACGCGGTCGTGCCGTGCTGCCCGCCGTGGTCACCGACCGGGTGCGGCCGGGCAACTGTTTCGTGCCGTTTCACTGGAACGACGAGCACGGCGAGTACCTGACCATCAACGCGCTGACAAACGACGCCGTCGACCCCGATTCGTTGCAACCTGAGTTCAAGGTGTGCGCGGTCAGCGCGCGCCCGGCCAGGTCTGTCGACACGCCGGCGCACCCGATCGCCGCGGAGCTGGGCCTGGGGACGCCGAAGCCAACGTTGACCGACGGCGAAAAGGTCTACCTGGCAGCGTTTTTCAGTGGTCTCGCCGAAGGTGTCAGGGGTGTTCCCGTGCTGCCGGCGTCCGCGCCGGTCGCCTCCGATGTGCGGCTGTGGATCGACGGCCTGCTGGCCGGGCGGTACTCGCGGATCACGGCTGCGGCGCCGGCGGAGCGAGTGGCCAAGGATGGGCCGCTGGTGCTGTGGGCATCGCAGACCGGCAACGCCGAGGACTTCGCGACGCGGCTGGCCGACCGGCTCGGCGGCTCGCAGCTGGTCAGCATGGACGACCTGCAGCTGGCGGAGCTGGCCACGGCCCACGACGTGCTGGTGATCACCAGCACCTTCGGCGACGGCGGCCCGCCCGACAACGGCGCGGACTTCTGGCAGCGCCTGGATTCGCCCGACGCGCCCACGCTGGACGGCATTCGCTACGCGGTGCTCGGCATCGGCGACCGCTCGTACGACAACTTCTGTGGCCACGCCAAGTCGATCGACAGTCGGCTCGCGGCGCTGGGCGCGACGAGGATTCTCGAGCGCACCGAATGTGAGGTCTACGACGACGAGCCGATGGACCGGTGGGCCGAGAAGGTCACCGCGTTGGTCGCCGCGCCGGCCGAGCCGTCACGGTCGAACGGCCGCACGGGCAGCGTCTCGACGATCGCCCGGCCCACGAGGGTCGCCGAACCGTTCACCCGGGCCAAGCCCATCCTCGCGCCCCTGTCCCGCAACGTTGTCCTGACCGCACCCATATCTCGAAAAGAGGTGCGCCAGTTCGGGTTTGACGTCTCCGACTACGAAGTCACCTATGCGGCGGGCGACTCGCTCGGCGTGTATGCCACGAACAATCCGGCGGTGGCGGACGCGTGGCTGGCGGCCACAGGGCTACATGGCCACGAGGTTGTGGAGGTGGACGGCCACGAGCAAAGCCTGCGCGACGCGCTCATCACGAGCTACGACATCTGCCGGGTCACTCCGAACCTGCTGCGGTTCGTCGCGGAGTCATGCGGTGACAAGGCCGCGGCCAAGGCGCTGCGCGGCACCAAAGACAAGCTCGACAAGTGGCTTGTCAACCGCAACGGGCTCGACATCGTGCAGGAGTTCTCCGTGCGCGCCGAGCCCGCGCAGTGGCAGGAGGTCCTGGTCAGGCTGACGCCGCGCAATTATTCGATCTCATCGAGCCCACTGGTCAGCCCGCATGAGGTGCAGTTGACGGTGTCGGTGGTGCGCTACCGCGGCGCCGACGGCGGCCAGCGTGGCGGCGTGTGCTCGACCTTCCTGGCCGATCGGGCGGCGGCCGCGCCGGTGTTTCTGCAGTGTTCACCGCACTTCCGCCCGCCCGAAGATGCGACGATGCCGATGATCATGGTCGGCCCCGGCACCGGGATCGCGCCGTTCCGCGGCTTCCTGCAGGAGCGACGCGCGCTCGGGCATACCGGCCGTAACTGGCTGTTCTTCGGCGACCAGCATCGCAGCGAAAACTTCTACTACCGCGACGATCTGGAGGACATGGTCCGCGACGGCCACCTGAACCGGCTGGATCTGGCGTTCTCGCGCGACCAGGCCGACAGGGTCTACGTGCAGCACAAGATGCTCGACTATGGCGCCGACGTGTGGCGCTGGCTGGACGAGGGCGCCCACTTCTACGTCTGCGGAGATGCCACCCGGATGGCCAAGGACGTCGACGCCGCTCTGACGTCGATCATTGAGACGCATGGCGGCATGTCGCACGAGAAGGCTCACGACTACAAGCGCGAGCTGGTAGCGGACAAGCGCTACGTCCGCGACGTCTACTGAGGGGCCGCGGTCGTTGCGGCGCCCACCGCTTCTACGTACAATATCTTGTACGTAGAAAGGGATGGTCATGAAGACGATGACGTACTCGGAGTCGCGGGCTAACTATGCCTCCGTCCTTGACTCGGTGCTCGACGACCGAGAAGAGGTCGTCATCACGCGCGCCGGACGTGAGCCTGTCGTGATCGTTGCTCTCGATGAGTACGAGTCGCTGAAAGAGACGGCGTATCTGCTACGCGATCCCGCAAATGCGCGACGACTGCTGGGAGCAATCGAACGGCTTGAAAGCGGAGAGGGCACAGAGCACGATCTCGCCGAATGAGACTCGTATGGGACGAATCGGCCTGGGAGGATTACGTCTACTGGCAATCGCAGGACCGCAAGGTGCTCAAACGAATCAACCTGCTAATCAAGGACATACAGCGCAACGGCAATGAGGGTATCGGCAAGCCCGAAGCTCTCAAACATGGGTTCCGAGGTTACTGGTCACGACGGATCACCGACGAACATCGGTTGGTCTACAAGTACACCGAGACCGAAATCCGAATCGCGCAGTGCCGTTACCACTACGAATAGGGTGTCCGAGGGGGGACTTGAACCCCCACGCCCGTTAATAGGGCACTAGCACCTCAAGCTAGCGCGTCTGCCATTCCGCCACTCGGACCAGTTCTGGGCAGCTAAGGCTATCGGATCGGTATGCCCGGACCCAAACCCAACGGCCACCTCAATGGTAGGAAAGGTGACTGTGACTGGTCCCCCCAAAGCCGAAGCCGACGTGGTTGACCTCGTCAGCGCGCTCATCCGGTTCGACACGTCCAACACCGGCGAGCCGGACACCACCAAGGGCGAGGCCGAGTGCGCCCGCTGGGTGGCTGAGCAGCTGGAAGAGGTCGGTTACGCGACCGAATACGTCGAGGCCGGCGCGCCCGGCCGCGGCAACCTGTTCGCGCGGCTGGTGGGGGCAGACCCAAGCCGCGGCGCCCTGCTGCTGCACGGTCATCTCGACGTGGTGCCCGCCGAGGCGTCGGACTGGAGTGTGCACCCGTTCTCCGGCGCCGTGGAGGACGGCTACATCTGGGGCCGCGGCGCGGTCGACATGAAGGACATGGTCGGCATGCTGATCGCGATCGCCCGGCACTTCAAACGCTCCGGCATCGTCCCGCCGCGGGACCTGGTGTTCGCATTCGTCTCCGACGAGGAGGCCGGCGGCAAGTACGGCGCGAAGTGGCTCGTCGACAACCGGCCCGACCTGTTCGACGGCGTCACCGAGGCGGTCGGCGAGGTCGGTGGCTTCTCGCTGACGATCCCGCGGCGCGACGGCGGGGAACGTCGGCTCTACCTCGTCGAGACCGCCGAGAAGTCCATGATGTGGATGCGACTGACCGCCCGAGGGCACGCCGGGCACGGATCGATGATCCACGACCACAACGCCGTCACCGCCGTTGCCGAGGCGGCCGCAAAGCTCGGGCGCCACGAGTTCCCGTTGGTCGTTGCCGATGCAGTGGCGGAGTTTCTGACGGCCGTCGGCGAGGAAACCGGCTACACCTTCGACGTCGACTCACCCGATCTCGACGGTGCGATCAACAAGCTCGGACCCATCGCCCGCATCGTCAGGGCCACGCTGCGTGACACCGCCAACCCGACGATGCTCAAGGCGGGCTACAAGGCCAACGTCATCCCGGCCACGGCGGAAGCAGTAGTGGACTGCCGGATACTGCCTGGCCGCCAGGCCGCGTTCGAGCGCGAGGTCGACGAGCTGATCGGTACCGACATCACCCGGGAATGGATCGTCGACCTGCCGTCCTACGAGACCACCTTCGATGGTGACCTCGTGGACGCGATGAACGCGGCGATCGTGGCCATCGACCCCGACGCGCGCATCGTGCCCTATATGCTCTCCGGTGGGACGGACGCAAAGCACTTCGCCCGCTTGGGAATTCGTTGCTTCGGGTTCGCGCCGCTGCAACTGCCGTCGGACCTGGATTTCGCGGCGTTGTTCCACGGCGTCGACGAGCGGGTACCCGTTGATGCGCTGAAGTTCGGCACCCAGGTTCTCGAGCATTTCCTGCTGCACTGCTGACCACGATTGAGAGGAATGGCCTGCTATGTCTTTTCCATACAACCCGTACGACTTCCTTCCGAAACTGCCCTCGTTCACGCTGACCTCCGAGTCGGTCACCGACGGGCAACCGCTGGCCAGCGACCAGGTCAGCGGCATCATGGGCGCCGGGGGATCCGATACCTCGCCGCAGCTGAGCTGGTCCGGGTTCCCTGAGGAAACCCGCAGCTTCGCGGTCACCGTGTACGACCCGGACGCGCCGACGGTCTCCGGGTTCTGGCACTGGGCCGTTGCCAATCTGCCGGCGACGGTCACCGACCTGCCCGCCGGTGTCGGCGACGGCAGCGGATTGCCCGGCGATGCAATCACTTTGGTCAACGATGCCGGCCTCAAACGCTACGTCGGTGCCGCCCCGCCGCCGGGACACGGCACCCACCGGTATTTCATCGCCGTGCACGCCGTCAAGGTCGAGAAGCTCGAACTCGACGGGGACGCCAGCCCCGCCTATCTCGGTTTCAACCTGTTCATGAACGCGATCGCCCGTGCCGTCATCCACGGCACCTACGAGCAGAAGTAGTCCCACTCCGCGAGCGTGCGTGTCTGCACCCCGGCACGCCGTGAAACGACGGCATTTTGCGCACGCTCGCGGGGAAGTGAACGTGCGCTACCGCAGGGCCGAGCCGACGGCGTCGGCCAGCGACGTGAAGCCGCCCTCGTGCAGGCGGCGGGCGATGCCGTCGTGAATGTGCTTGGCCCACAGCCCGCCGCCGTAGACGAAGCCGGTGTAGCCCTGCAGCAGCGAGGCACCCGACGTGATGCGGTCCCACGCGTCATCGGCGGTCTCGATGCCGCCGACGCTGATCAACACCAGCCGGTCGCCGACTCGCCGATACAGCCGGCGTAGCACCTCGGCCGACCGCACCGCCACCGGCGGTCCGGAAACCCCGCCCGGCCCGAGCTCGCCGACGCCCTCGGTGGCGAGCCCGTCGCGGGACACCGTGGTGTTGGTGGCGACGATGCCGGCCAAGCCTAATTCGACTGCCAAGTCGGCGATTTCGTCGACGTCGGCATCGGATAGATCCGGGGCGATCTTCACCAGCACCGGCGTCGACGTCTCCGCCCGCACCGCGGTAAGGATCGGCCGCAACGACTCGACGGCCTGCAGATCACGAAGCCCAGGGGTGTTCGGTGAGCTGACGTTGACCACCAGAAACGTCGCGAGGGGACCGACAAGACGGGCACTTTCTGCGTAGTCGTCGACCGCAGACTCCGGCGGCGTGGCCTTCGTCTTGCCGATGTTGACCCCGATCGGCACAGACGGGGACCCCCGGGCAAGCCGCAGGGCCAATTCGCCCGCGCCGTGGTTGTTGAACCCCATCCGGTTGAGCAGCGCGCGGTCGTCGGGCAGCCGGAACATCCTCGGCGACGGATTGCCGGGCTGCGCCTGCGCTGTGACGGTGCCGACCTCGGCGTACCCGAAGCCCAACGCGCCCCACGTGTTCAGCCCGCTGCCGTCCTTGTCGAACCCGGCGGCCAGGCCGAGCGGACCGGAAAACCGCACCCCGAACACGGTGCTGGCCAGCAGGGGATCGCGCGGCGCCAGCCACCGGGCCAGCGTGCGGCGCAGCGGTCGAGGTGCCGTGACGGCGCGCAGCAGTGCGAACACCCAGGTGTGGATGCGTTCGGGCGCGACCAGAAACAGCGCCCGCCGCAGCGCGCGGTACATCACAGGGCTGGTTGATCCGGGATGCCCAGCCTGTCAGCGGCGGTCTTCTTTCGGCGCAGCAGCACCCGCCGGGTGCCGTCGGTGTAGAGCCGTACCCGGGTGAGTTCCCAGCCGCGGTACTCGGCCTCGATCGACAGCCGGGTGGACGCGCTGATCCGCGTCAGGTCCGGCGGCAGCCGCAGCGGTATCCACTCGTACTCGTCCGACAGGTCGTTGTCCCAGCCCGGTGGCATCCGTCCGCGGTGCATCGCCGTCATCAACTCACCGCTGCACCTGAGATCACCTGCACACCCGCTCCCGAGCCTGACACCACATACAGGGTGCCAGATGCTTCGTCGAAGGCCAGGGAGTTGGGCTGCTGCACGGTTCGATAACGCACCTTCTCGACGGGTATGCCGGTTGCCAGATCGTAACCAACGACGGTATTGGTCGCCGTCTGCGACACCCAGGCCAGGCGCGACGAGCCGGCCAGCCCGTACGGGGCGTCGCGCACCGGGTACCGCTGGCGCAGGATCAGCGGGTCGGTGCCGAACACAAGTAGCTCGTCGCCTCGGGTGTCGGCGACCAGCACCCGGCCGGCCGAATCGGCCGCCATCGTGGTCGCCCCTTCGCCGGCGCGTAGTGCATGGTCGGCGTCGTCGCCGCTCGCCGAGATGGTGGTCACCGACGTCTGCCCACGGTCCAGCACGACGGTCGTATTTCCTTGTGCGACAAGGGCATCGACCCGAGCGAAGATCTTCAGCTGCGCGCCGACGTGGGTGTCGGAGTCCAAGGTGTAGACCGCACCCTCCGCGCTGCCAAGGACCAGCTTGCCGTCCGCGCGGCGGGCGATCGCGGTGAAGTCGGTCGACTGCTGCCCCTCGACGTCCACCCTGCTCCCGGCGCCCGCCGCGACGTCGACCCGGAAGTAGCCACCACGGGTCGACAGGTACACCCGGCCCTCGTTGTCGCCCGCCATGGCCGTCGCGGCCCCGGCCAGCGGCACCGGCTTTGCGGTGCCAGACGTCGACACCGCCGTGACCAGCGACTGGCCCCCCGGTCCCGGGCTGAGGACCATCAGCGATCCGGTTTTCTGGTCAAATACGGCGGCCTCCGCGTTGCCGGCCAGCGGGCGCACCACGCCGGCCGGCACGCCGGTCACCGGGGGAGATACCGCCGCCTGAGCAGGGACGATCGTCGGCGGCGGGGCGTCGACGGCGTTCGAGCAGCCCGACGCGACGAGAATTGCCAGCACAGCAACGCCAAAGCGAACCAGCAGAGTTGGCGGGTTTAGGTGAGGCGGCAAGGCGTAGCTCTCGGGGCATGCGAATTGGAAATCAATCGAAAACTAAGTGTATACAAACCGCTCGTCGTGAATTACAAGCCGCTCGTCGTGCCCGCCCGCTCGGCGCCCAAAACCGGCGGTATGGTTCGATCATGACCCTCGCCGCAGACCCGGATTTGGGTAACCAAGAGTTTGCTATCGAGGACATTACGACTGGTGTACACGCTAGCGGATTTGGCCAAGTTGGCGACGGACGCAGCTTTTCCTTCCACATCGAGCGGCAGATGCTGGTGGTCGAGGTCTACCGGCCACGGCTGACCGGGCCGGTGCCGCAGGCCGAAGACGTCGTCGCCTTCGCGACCCGCAAGCTGACGGACATCGATCTGACCGACGAGCGCAGCGTGTCCGCCGCGGTGCGTGACGCGGTGGCCGCCGCCCAGCCGGTGTCACGCGCAGCGCGTTAGCGCAGAACCCCACGGTACGGTCGTCGTCGTGACGGTCGCGCCGGCAATGTCGTGGTGGCAGGTGGTCGTTTTATCGGTGTTGCAGGGACTGACCGAATTCCTGCCGGTGTCGTCATCCGGTCACCTGGCCATCGCCTCCCGGGTGTTCTTCGCCGATGACGCCGGAGCGTCGTTCACCGCGGTGACCCAGCTCGGCACCGAGTGCGCGGTGTTGCTGTACTTTGCCCGCGACATCGCAAGAATCGTCAAGGCGTGGTTGGGCGGTCTGTTCGCCGCGGCGCGGCGCAGCGCGGACTACTGGATGGGCTGGTACGTCATCATCGGCACGATGCCAATTGGCGTGTTCGGGTTGCTATTCAAGGACGAAATCCGCACGGGCGCACGCAATCTGTGGCTGATCGCGATCGCGTTGATCGGCTTCTCGGCCGTCATCGCCGCCGCCGAGTATTTCGGCAGGCAGAAGCGCCACGTCGAAGAGCTCACCTGGAAAGACAGCATCACCGTCGGGCTGGCGCAGTGCCTGGCCCTAGTACCGGGTGTGTCGCGGTCCGGCGCGACGATCAGCGCGGGGTTGTTTCTCGGCGTGGACCGTGGCACGGCCGCGCGCTTCGGCTTCCTGCTGGCCATTCCCGCGGTGTTCGCGTCCGGCTTGTTTTCGCTGCCCGACGCGTTCCACCCGTCCGGGGAGGGCATGAGCGCCAGTGGACCGCAGCTCTTGGTGGCGACACTGATCGCGTTCGTGATCGGGTTCGCCGCAGTGGCGTGGTTCCTGCAGTTCCTGGTCCGGCACAGCATGTACTGGTTCGTCGGCTACCGCGTGCTGCTGGGCACCGCGGTGCTGATTCTCCTGGGCACCGGGGTGGTGGCCGCGACATGACGGTCATCCTGCTGCGCCACGGCCGGTCGACGTCGAACACCGCGCACACGCTGGCCGGCCGCACCGACGGCGTCGACCTGGACGACAAGGGCCGCGAGCAGGCCCAGGCGCTCGTCGACCGGATCGGTTCGCTGCCGATCCGCGCGATCGTGCGCTCGCCGCTGCTGCGCTGTCAGCGCACGGTCGAACCGCTGGCCGCAGCGTTGGGGGTTGACCCGATCGTCGACGAGCGGATCTCCGAGGTCGACTACGGCAGCTGGACCGGCCGCAAGATCGGCGACCTGGTGAAGGAACCGCTGTGGGCGGTGGTCCAGCAGCAACCCAGCGCCGCGGTGTTTCCCGGCGGCGAAGGGCTGGCCCACGTCCAGTCCCGCGCGGTGGCGGCGGTGCGCGAGCACGACCGCCGACTCGCCGAGCTGCACAAGGGCGACGCGCTGTGGGTGGCCTGCACACACGGCGATGTCATCAAGGCGATCGTCGCTGACGCGCTGGGCACACATTTGGACAGCTTTCAGCGCATCATCGCCGATCCGGCGTCGATGAGTGTGATCCGTTACACGGCATTGCGCCCGTTCGTCATCCACGTCAACCACACCGGTGATCAGCTCACGGCCGGGCTGGTGGCCAAGCCGACCAAGGCAGATGAGAAAGCAGATGACGTGCCGCCCGAAGACGCCGTGCTCGGCGGCTCCACCGACTGACGGGGCGGCCCGACGATTACGGCTGAAGTGGCATTGCCGGTATTTTGGAGGATGCCATGGCCCGCGCAATTCACGTCTTCCGCACACCCGACCGCTTCGTGGCCGGGACCGTCGGGCAGCCGGGTAACCGGACGTTCTATCTGCAGGCCGTTCACGACAAACGCGTGATATCGGTGGTGCTGGAGAAGCAGCAGGTTGCGGTGCTCGCGGAGCGGATCGCCGCGCTACTGCTGGAGATCAACCGCCGGTTCGGCACTCCGATCCCGCCCGAGACCGGCGAGGTCGAGGACTTGAGCCCCTTGGTCACGCCCGTTGATGTCGAGTTCCGGGTCGGGACCATGGGCCTCGGTTGGGATTCGGAGGCGCAGACGGTCGTGGTCGAACTACTCGCGGTGTCCGAGACCGAGTTCGACGCGTCTGTGGTGCTCGACGACGCCGAGGAGGGACCCGACGCGGTTCGGGTTTTCCTGACGCCTGAGTCGGCGCGCGAGTTCGCGACGCGCTCCAACCGGGTCATTTCGGCCGGCCGCCCGCCATGCCCATTGTGCGACGAGCCGCTGGACCCGGAGGGCCACATCTGCGTGCGCACCAATGGCTACCGGCGCGGCGCCATTGCCGGGTCCGACGATGACGCCGATTCCTAACGACGGGCCAGACGACAACGAGGTGTTGCGGCGCGGCGAGCTGACCGTCATCGGACGAATCCGCTCCGCGAGCAACGCCACATTCCTGTGCGAGGCGCATCTCGGTGAGCGCCAAGCTCATTGCGTCTACAAACCGATCGCCGGCGAGGCGCCGCTGTGGGACTTCCCGGACGGCACGCTGGCCGGCCGGGAACTGGCCGCCTACCTGGTGTCCACGGCATTGGGCTGGAATATCGTGCCCTACACCATCATTCGTGACGGGCCCGCTGGCCGCGGCATGTTGCAGCTGTGGGTGGACCAGCCCGGTGACGAGGTCGGCGGCGCGCCTGCGTCCGGGCCGGATCTCGTGGACCTATTGCCCTCCGACCACATCCCGCCCGGCTACCTGCCGGTGCTGCAGGCCTACGACTACGCCGGCGACGAAGTCACTTTGGTGCACTCCGACGACGTGCGGCTGCGCCGCATGGCCGTCTTCGACGTGCTGATCAACAACGCCGACCGCAAGGGCGGCCACATCCTGTCCGGTGTCGACGGACACGTGTACGGCGTCGACCACGGGGTCAGCCTGCACGTCGAGGACAAGCTGCGCACCGTGCTGTGGGGCTGGGCCGGCAAGCCCGTCGACGACGAGACGCTGGACGCCGTGACCCGACTGCGCGACGAGCTACGCGGCGAACTGGGCGAGCGGTTGTGCGGAAACATCACCAGTCGCGAGGTTGATGCAATGCACGCGAGAGCGGTTGCGCTGCTGAACAATCCGGTGATGCCGACGCCGGATCGGCGGCGGCCTATCCCGTGGCCGGCATTCTGACGTCGTTCGGTCAGAAGGGTAGTCGGCGGTTGATGAGGAGGGCGGCCAGCGCCGCGGCGGCCAGCACTAGGGCGCCCAGTCTCAGCCAGCCCGTACTGGCGTCGCCGCGGGCGCTTTCGTAGCCGATCTGCTCCTGCAGGGTGGAGTAGACCTCCGTCAGCTGCTCGACGCTGGACGCGTTGTACGCCGTGCCGCCGGACAGTTGTGCGACCTTCTTCATCATCTCGTCGTCGACGGGCACCGGCTGGCGCTGGTCGTTGATCTCGACGTAGCCGTTGGGCGTCCCGAACGAGATGGTCGAAACCGGCACACCCTGGTCTCTGGCGGTGCGCGCCGCTGTGTAGCAACCCTTCGGGTTGTCGGGATGCGACGGCACCGTCTCCTTGCCGTCGGAGAACAGCACGATCCGTGCGGGTGGCGGCTCGTCACCCCCGCCGATCACCGCGCCCACCGTTGCGATCGTCTGCAGCGCGGTGAAGATGCCCTCACCGGTGGCGGTGCGATCCGCGACCTGCAGCTTGTCGATCGCGTTCTTGCTGGCTTCGCGGTTGGTGGTCGGTGACACCAGCACGTTCGCGGTGCCGGCATAGGCGATCAGCCCGAGGTTGACGCCCGGGGTCAGCTCGTCGACGAACTGCTTGGAGGCCTCCTGTGCGGCGGCCAACCTGGTGGGTGAGATGTCGGTGGCCCGCATGGACTGCGAGACGTCGATCACCAGCATCACCACTGCACGATTGCGGGGGATTTTGATCTCATGTGTCGGCCCGGCCATTGCGACGGTCAGCAATAGTAGGGATGCCACCAGGAGGATGACCGGCACGTGTCGCCACTGACTAGGGCGTTGGGGCGCAACACTTTCCAGCAGCTCCATATTGGCGAAGCGCAGCATCCGCCGTCGCCGGGCCAGCTGCGCGACGATGTAGAACCCGACCAGCCCGAGGATGGCGAGCAGGAACACGAAGTACCACTTGTGTGCGAAACCCGACAGCGCCATCGGGCCCAGCAACGGCACGGTCATATGGGGCCGCCAATATTGTTGACGCCGTTGAGATCCTGCGAGTCAGCTCATGGAGGTCATGCGGAGCCGGCGTGCGTTCGGATTGTGCGGCGCTTCCCGCTGTTGATGTCGGCGGACCGCAATCTGCACGATTTCAGACACATCTCGATCGTCGACGAGGTAGACGTGACGGCGGCCCTCTTTACGGGCGCGCACGAAACCGGCGAGTTTGAGCTTGGCAAGGTGTTGACTCACGGCGGCCACGCTCTGGCCGACCTCGGCAGCTAGCGTGCCGACATCGCGTTCGCCATCGCAGAGCAGCCAGATGATCTGCAGGCGAACGGTCGCCGCCAGCATGCCGAACATTGCGGCGGTATCCTGCAGCGGTGCGGCATCGATCGGCCCCCGCAGCTTCGGGTCGTGCGCGATCACATCATCCTCCAACCGCAGCTAGCCTGGCATAATGGTGTTACTTGCGCAACTGATTGACTTTTGGTTGCCGTAGGCTTCTAATGGTCGGGGCGCAGAGACACTGCGGCAGTGGTTGAACTATGGAAGCGAGGTGAGCGGCACATGCCGGGCGACAGTATCGACGCAGACGGTTGGGCTGCCCTCGCGGATTCTGTCCCGCCAGCCCTGCGTTGATCTTGGTCTAGGCGAGTTCATCGGCACGCGTGCCGGTTAACCGTGTGACCTGTCTGGTTTGTGGCGTACACCCCCGGGATTCGACGGGAGGTGCGGCATGAGCACATCATTCTTCGAGACACCTGCAGTCCGGCGCACGGCGATGAGCGCGCGCTGGACTGTGGCGCCTGACGGTGGCCTGGTCTGCACTTGGAGGGCCGAGCCGCGCACTGCGATGCCACGCCGGCCGACGCCGATCACGTTGACCGGGCGGCGTCATCTACCGTCCAGCAGCGCGGCCCTTCGGGCCCTCACGGCTAGCCTGGAAGCTGCAAAGAAGGCCGCCTAAGCGGCCCGAAATCTACTAGCACGAAACACGATTGGAGAATCGCAATGGCCACCTTGATCAAGAAGTCCGAACCGGCACGTAAACCACCGAATCTGGAACGTCAGGCGATCTCGTTCACGGTCGGCTTGTATCTGCTGATCTGCGCCGCCCTGCTCGCGATTCACTACTCGCACCCGCAGGCCCCGGTGGGCTCGTCGTCCACCTCGCCTGCGCACTCGTCCTACGGCGAATAGGCCGATTCCCCACACGTCGACACACTGGAGGACAGCGATGACAGTCACTACCGACCGCTTTGACACCGAGGTTCTGCGGCAGCATTGGATCCAGTTGCCGGCGTCCGATGCTGCCGCCGCCGCCGAACTCCGCGAGCGCCTAGGTGTCGACTTCGATGTCGCCAGGGGCCGGGTCTGGGAGACCGACAACTTCATCTACCTGCCGGTCGTGGTGAACTTCAAACGCGGCGACACGATCGAGCGCGAGGCGATCATGTTCGCCCTCGGCCGGGAATTCGTGGTGACGCTGCAACCGGAGGAACACTTTCCCCCGTTCGACAAGGCCATCGCGAAGATGCGGCGCACCCCCGATCTGACTGGATCCTCGTACAGCGTGATGTATGCGTTGCTCTGGGCGCTCAACGAGGCGTCCGAACGGGTCGTCGACTACGCCAGCGACGCGCTCGAGGCGATGAACGACGAGATTGAGATGGCCACCGAAGGCTATGACGCCCGGGGCCGTGAGATCGGCGTGATGGACATGCGCGGCACCATGGCGCGCATGAACGAGGCCGAGGAACTCGTGTCCCGCACACAGGAATCGCAGCTGCTGCTCGGCCGCGCGGCCCGCCACCTGGTCGCCGAAACCCCGGGTCACGACAGCAATCTGGACGGCCTGATCGGCATCCTGATCGCCGACATCGATGCGGTGAAGCAGCACGCGAGTTTCGAACACGACAAGGTTCGGTATCTACAGCAGTCGGTGATGACGTGGCTGGATGTCAAGCAGAACCAGATCGTGAAGGTTTTCACGATCATCACCGCGGTGTTCCTGCCGCCCACGCTGATCGCGACGTTCTACGGGATGAACTTCACCTGGATGCCGGAACTGGCATGGCAGCACGGGTTCCTCGCGACCACCCTGCTGACACTTGTCGCGGCTGTAATCCCACTGGCCTACATCAAGCAGAAGGGCTGGCTGCGCTGATGCGGCCGGCGTCGCGTGCGGCGCATGACAGCGCCGCGGGCGCGTCGGTGTTCGAGCTGTTCGGGGCGCTGGCCAGTTCCCCGCGCGGGTTGACCGAGGACGAGGCGTCGCGGCGGCTGGCAACCGTCGGCGAGAACCGGCTACCGACCGACCGACCACCGACGTCGATCGATCGACTGCGGACCGCGCTCGGAAGCCCGTTCGTGGCACTGCTCGGCGGCCTCGGTGTCGTGCTCGGCGTGATCGGCGATGTCCGCGGCTGCCTCACCGTCGCGATCATGATCGCGCTGTGTGCCGGGGTCCGCTGGTGGCAGCAGTCCCGATCCGATCGGGCCATGGGGGCGCTGCGCGACTTCGCGACGCACACCGCCACAGTCCGACGCCGGCCGAGTACCGACGCCATGCCGGTCGAACGCGAGGTGCCGGTCGAGGATCTGGTCCCGGGCGACGTCGTGGTGCTGTCACCGGGTGATGTGATTCATGCTGACCTGCGACTGATCCGCGCCCAGCGACTGCGTGTGGATCAGTCGCCGATATCCGGTGAATCGCTGCCCGTCGGTAAGTGCGGTGAGTCCGTCGCAGGCGACCGGCAGGGACCGCTCGACCGGCCCAACATCTGCTTCGCCGGAACGTCCGTCGTGAGTGGCTCCGGGACCGCCGCGGTAATCGCGACCGGTCCCCGGACCTATTGGGGAGCAGCGACCCGTGCGGCCGAGGCCGCCCGCCCACACAGCAGCGTCGATGCTGGGGTCAAATCGGTTGGCGCCGCTCTGATCCGGTTCATGATCGTGATGGTCCCGATCGTGCTTGCCGTCAGCGGCTGGGTCACCGGTGACTGGGCGCACGCGGGGCTATTCGCGGTGTCCGTCGCGGTCGGCCTTACGCCCGAACTGCTGCCGGTCATCGTGGCGGCGACGTTCATGCGTGGCGCGGTCAATCTCACCAAGCGCCGGGTGATTCTCAAACGGATGGAGTCGATCTGCGACCTCGGCGCCATCGACGTGCTTTGCTTGGACAAGACCGGCACGCTGACCGAAGACCGGGTGGCCTATGCCTACGCAGTCGATATCGACGGGCGTCCCGACGAACAGGTCGACACCTACGCGTCGGTTGCCGCCACGTTTCAGGCAGTGCCGTATAACCAACTCGACGCCGCGCTGGCTGACCTGCTCGACGCCGACGAACAAACCGTGACACGCGCGCGATTCACCAAGATCGACGAGTCACCGTTCGACCTTCAGCAGCGCATATCAACCGTGGTTGTCCAAGAGCGCTCCGACGAGCACATCGTGATCACCAAGGGAGACCCGGACACGGTCCTCGACCTGTGCAGCCACGCGCAGGTCGCCGGGGACGTTAGCGAGCTGTCCGTGGACATGGCCGATGTAGGACGCGATCTCGTCGCGTCCTACCAGAAACATGGTGTGCGGGTGCTCGCCGTCGCCGCGAAAACCGTTGCCGCCACTAGCCTTTACGATCGGTCGCCCACGGAAGTGACGGGGATGGTGCTTGTCGGTTTCGTCGGATTCGTCGACCCGATCAAGTCGACCGCCGCCACTGCGGTTCACCAACTCGTAGCCGCCGACGTCAGCCTGAAAGTGTTGACCGGCGACGCGCCTAAGGTGGCCGAGTACTTCTGCCGAATGGCCGGATTGCCGATCGGCCACATCGTTACCGGCTCCGACATCGACACCCTCTCCGATCGCCGTCTCGCTGAACTCGTCAGTCGAACAACGGTATTCGCCAGCATCGATCCGCAACAGAAGGCCAGGATCGTGTCCGCGCTGCGGACTTGCGGACACACGGTCGGCTTCATCGGCGACGGGATCAACGATTCGAACGCGCTGCGCGTCGCCGACGTCGGGATCTGCGTGGACACCGCAACCGAAGTCGCCCGGCACGCAGCGGATCTCATCCTGCTGGACAAGGATCTGACGGTCGTTGCTGATGCGGTTGTCGAAGGGCGCCGCACGCTGGGCAACACCATGAAGTACGTCAAGATCACGACCGCCTCGAACTTCGGAAACGCGTCCAGCGTCGTGCTCGCCAGTGCGCTCCTGCCCTTCTTGCCGATGCTCCCGATCCAGTTGATGGTGCAGAACCTGCTCTACGAGACAACCCAATTGACCCTGCCATTCGACCGGGTCGACCGCGAATATGTGCGCAGGCCTCGGCGTTGGCAATCGAACGGCCTGACCAGCTTCGCCGTGATGTTCGGGCTGCTGAGCTCGATCTTCGACCTCGTCACATTCGCCGTGCTGTGGTGGATCCTGGATGCCAATACGGGCGCAGAACAGACGATCTTCCAGACCGGCTGGTTCGTGGAGGGGCTGCTCTCACAGGTGCTGGTTGTGCTTGTCCTCCGCTCGCGCCACGGCCTTAAGGCGGCGGGTGCCCCGGCACTACCGCTGCTGGGTGCCGTGCTCGCGGTCGTGGTCGCCGGCCTGTGCCTGCCGTTCCTGCCGGTGGCGCACTGGATCGGGTTGACACCACTGCCTGGAGAGTACTTCGGATGGCTCGCAGTGATCCTCACCGCATACCTGGCTGCCGCGCACTTCCTGAAGCGTCGATGGGTTCGCAAAGCCGAAGTGTTCCCCTAAGTCTCGACGTCGAGGCGAGTCCACACCAGTCCGTTCAGCGAGCGTGAGGTGAACGCATGACCCTGCTGCGCCCCTACCCGTCAACCGACGCGCTGGATCGCCCCCGCACTCGCGTGGCAGACATCGTGGTGTTCCTCGCTGCCGCCTTGCTGTTGTGGGTGATCGTGCGGGTGTCGTCCGGGATCGACGTCCCGTTCGATGAAACATCTGCTCCCTCAACGGTATCGACCGATCCGGCGCAATTGCCGTATTACGCGGGTCGTTCGTTGCTACGGATGTTCGCCGCACTCGGTCTGTCGCTGCTGTTCACGTTGGTCTATGCCACCGCCGCGGCGCGGATGCGGCGCGCACGGAAGGTGATGCTGCCAGTCCTCGACATCCTGCAGTCGGTGCCGATCCTCGGCTTCCTGTCGGTGACGATCACCGGCTTCATCGCGCTGTTCCCGGGGTCGACGCTGGGGCTGGAATGCGCGTCGATCTTCGCGATCTTCACGTCGCAGGCCTGGAACATGACGTTCTCGTTCTATCACAGCCTGTCTAGCCAGCCCCGCGAACTCGACGAGGCCGCGCGGAACCTGAGACTCTCACGCTGGCAACGGTTCTGGCGGGTCGACGTGCCCAGCGGAATGATCCCTCTGGTGTGGAACGGAATGATGAGCTTCGGCGGCGGCTGGTTCTTTCTGGTCGCGTCGGAGGCGCTGAGCGTCAACGAGCATCACTACGCGCTGCCCGGCATCGGCTCGTATGTGGCCACCGCTACTGCCGACGGCGATCTGGGCAAGGTGTTCATCGCCATCGGAGTCATGGTGATCATGGTGGTCGGTGTCAACGTGATGTTCTGGCGACCGCTGACCGCGTGGGCGGAGCGATTTCGGGTCGAGGAGTCCGAAGCCCCCGAAGCGCCGCGCAGCGTCGTGTTGAACCTGTTACGTCGCTCGCATGTTCCGGCACTGCTGGGCCGGGTATTCGGTTGGCTGGTGGCACCATTGGATCGGCTGATGGCAGTGTTCGGATTGGCTGAACACCCGTTGCGGACCTCGCCCGCGCGTCGCCGCGCCGGTGACATCGCGTTTGCCGTCGTAGTCGTCGCGGCTGTCAGCTACGGCGTATTTCGGCTCGGCGGCTATATCAACGCCACCTCCGGCTTCGGGGAGGTCGCTCACGCGCTCGGCCTTGGTGTGGTCACCTTCGGCCGCGTGATCGTGCTGGTGGTCGCCGCGACGTTGATCTGGGTGCCGATCGGGGTCTGGATCGGATTGAACCCCAAGGTATCTCGGCTGGCCCAACCCGTCGTGCAGGTGCTGGCCAGCTTCCCGGCGAACTTCTTGTTCCCGCTTGCGACCGCAGTCCTCGTGTCGACGGGCATCAGCCTGAACTGGGGCGGCATCGTGCTGATGAGTCTGGGCGCGCAGTGGTACATCCTGTTCAACGTCATCGCCGGAGCGAGCTCGGTTCCCAACGACCTGCGCGAGGCGGCGGCGAATCTACAGCTGCCCCGGGCACTGTGGTGGCGGCGGCTGATCCTGCCGGCAATCTTCCCGAGCTACGTCACCGGCGGCATCACCGCCGCGGGCGGGGCGTGGAACGCCTCGATCGTCGCCGAGGTCGTCAGCTACGGCTCGACAACGCTGGTGGCGACCGGGCTCGGCGCCTACATCGCCCAGGCAACCGCTGATGGCGACGCGCCGCGCATCCTCATCGGTGTGCTCGTCATGAGCTTCTACGTCGTCACACTCAACCGTTTGTTCTGGCGACGCCTCTACGCACTCGCACAGCGCCGCTACTCGCTGTGATCGCCCGGTTCACCACCATTAGGAGCAACCCTCATGACCACACTCCGCTCGACCTCCACCGATGCCGGTGTGCTCATCGACGTCGAGGCACTCAGCAAGAGCTTTCCCGGCGACGCCGGCGACGAGCTGAGCGTTCTGGACTCCATCGATCTGCAACTGCGAACCGGGGAAATCGTCGCCCTGCTGGGCAGATCCGGATCCGGGAAATCCACGCTGCTCCGGGTCATCGCCGGACTGATCCCGCCATCGGCGGGCACCGTGCGCTACCGCGGTGCCGAGCTCAACGGCGCCAACCCGGGGGCGGCCATGGTGTTTCAGTCCTTCGCGCTGATGCCATGGCTCACCGTCCAGGACAACGTCGAGCTCGGACTTGCCGCCCGCAATGTCCCACCCGCACAGCGGCGGGAACGCGCCCTCGACGCGATCGACATGATCGGCCTTGACGGTTTCGAATCCGCGTACCCCAAGGAACTTTCGGGTGGCATGCGCCAACGCGTCGGGTTCGCGCGGGCACTGGTCCTCGAACCGGACCTGCTGCTGATGGACGAACCATTCTCCGCCCTCGACGTGCTGACCGCCGAGAACCTCCGGACCGAACTGGTCACTCTGTGGTCGACCGACAAGTTCCCCACCAAAGCGATCTGCCTGGTCACCCACAACATCGAAGAGGCCGTCCAGCTCGCCGACCGCGTCCTTGTGCTCGGCACGAACCCGGGCCGACTCCTCGCCGAGGTGCGCGTCGACCTCGAGCGTCCCCGAGACCGACGCGCGCCCTCATTCGAGGCGCTCGTCGATCAGCTCTACGGGCTGCTCACCGGTCGGGAGACCGCTGAAGCCGTGCCGGAAACGGCTACGGCCACTCCCATCACCCGGCCGCTGCCTGACGCCACGGTCGGCGGACTCGCCGGCCTCGTCGAGATCGTCTACGCCAACGGCGGCCCGATCGGGCTCGCCGACCTGGCCGACGAACTGAACTTCGAGATCGACGACCTTCTTCCGCTCGTCGACGCCGCCACCATGCTCGGCCTGGTCACCGTCGACGACGGCGAACTCACCCTCAGCGACATCGGCGCACAATTCACCACCGCCGACATCCAACAAAGCAAACAGATCTTCGCCGCCCAGGCCCGCGACCGGGCACCGCTGGTGCGCACCATCTGCAAAGCGTTGGCCGGCAGTGCCGATGGCAACCTGCGCGCCGGGTTCTTCCTCGACCTGCTCCGCCGCGGATTCTCCGCCGATGACGCCCGTCACCAACTCGACATCGCCATCGACTGGGGTCGCTACGGAGAGCTCTACGACTACGACAGCATCAGCGATCAAATCGCCGCCGACCCGGCAGCAGGCATCCACCCGAGGGTCATCGACGTGCGGAAACCAGTAGACCTCGGACCTGCCCAAACAGTCAAACACTTGCGCAAGTATTGAGAATGAGACAGCCTGGCAGAGGCCACGATCTCGTTCGGCACACCGTACGGCCACGTGCAGCTCAACGACACGGACATAGCTGTGCCCGTCGCAGACGACACGCTGAAGAAGGTCGCCGAGCTGTCCGGAGGCACGATCTACAACGCCGCCAATGTGGATCAGCTCAAGGACGTGTACGCCACGCTGCAGGAGCAGTTCGGATACGAAACCATTCGCGGTGATGCCAGCACGAGCTGGTTTCGGTTGGGCGCGATCGTGCTCGCGGTGTCGGCGCTGGCCGCGCTGCTGATCAACCGCCGCCTACCGGCATGAGCTGCCGGATCCCACGTGAGGACGCCGCTGTCGGCCAGCAGCGACATGTGGAGCTGGCCATCCTTGATCAGATAGGTCCGCACTTGGCCGAGCGCCGTCGAGACTCGTTGGTCCAGCGACGGCTCCGGACACGCCATCAAGGTCATGGCGATCGGTCCGAAGGTCAGCGTCCCCGATGTGCCCTCGCCGGTCGGCGTCGCCTCGAACGAGCCGCTGCCGCTATTGCAGTCGATCTGGAATTCGGCGCGTCCGTCGGCGCCGAAACTCACGGTGAACTTGCTCGGGTCCGGCACCGTCGTAGTGCCCTGCACGTCGTCCATCGATTGGATAGCCACCAGCCGCCAGCTTGTGCCGTCAAGCGTCGGCGCCGCGGCCGCCGACGCGCACGAACAGGCGACGAACAGCACCGCGACGCCAAGTAAAGCCCTCATCCGGGCAATCTAGCGTCGTCGGGACCCGCGCGACATCAGATTGCAGCCGCCTCGGATACTGAACCGGTGAGCCTGACCGACGCGGCGCTGGCCGCCGAGGTAGCCCAGGACGCCGGCAAACTGCTGCTGGCGGTGCGCGATGAGATCGGCTACGACGACCCCTATGACCTCGGTGACGCCGGCGACCGGCGGGCCAACACGCTGATCCTCGACCGGCTGCGGCGGGATCGCCCCGACGACGCCGTACTCAGCGAGGAAGCCGTCGACGACCTGTCACGGGTGCACGCCGACCGGGTCTGGATCGTCGACCCGGTGGACGGCACCCGCGAATTCTCCTTGCCGGGCCGCGAGGACTGGGCGGTGCACGTCGCGCTCTGGCAGCGCAACGGCGGGCCCGACGGGAGCATCACCGACGCCGCGGTTGCGCTGCCGGCGCGCGGCGAGGTTTACCGCACCGACACCGTCACCGCCCCGCCGCCGCGAGCCGATGGCCCCATCCGCATCACCGCCAGCGCCAACCGGCCGCCCGCCGTGCTGTGGCGGCTGCGGGACCTGTTGGACATCCAGTTGGTCCGCATCGGGTCTGCCGGCGCCAAGGCGATGGCCGTGGTCCGTGGCGACGTCGATGCCTACATCCACGCCGGCGGGCAGTGGGAATGGGATTCGGCCGCCCCGGCGGGTGTGGTGCTGGCCGCCGGCCTGCACGCCTCGCGGCTGGACGGCTCCCCGATGATCTACAACCGGCATGACCCGTACCTGCCTGACCTGCTGATGTGCCGCGCAGAACTGGCCGATGTGCTGCTCGACGGCATCCGGTCGGCGTACCGCGATCGCTGACGGGAATGGATGGGCCGCCGGCGTTGTAAACATCACGAGCGACGCACCAACGGGAGGCCGACCTGAGCGAACACCTTAGAGTCGACATTATGCAATCGTGGCCGTCGCCGAACGTCCCGGCGCTGCCGGGGCGTGGCCCGCAGCTGCGGCTCTACGACAGTGCCGACCGCCAGGTCCGTCCGGTCACGGCGCGCGAGACGGCCACCATGTACGTCTGCGGGATCACGCCGTATGACGCCACCCATCTCGGTCACGCCGCCACCTATCTGGCATTCGACCTGGTGCACCGGGTGTGGCTCGATGCGGGTCACAAGGTGCTCTACGTGCAGAACATCACCGACGTGGACGACCCGCTGTTCGAGCGGGCACAGCGCGACGGCGTCGACTGGCGTGAGCTGGCCGACCGCGAGACCCAGCTGTTCCGCGAGGACATGACGGCGCTGCGGGTGCTGCCGCCGCAGGACTACGTTGCGGCCACCGAGGCCATCGCCGAGGTCGTCGAGTTGGTAGAGAAGATGCTGGCCTCCGGCGCGGCCTACGTCGTCGACGACCCGGACCATCCCGACGTCTACTTCCGCGCCGACGCCACCCTGCAGTTCGGCTACGAATCGGGCTACGACCGCGACACCATGTTGCGGCTGTTCAGCGAGCGTGGCGGCGACCCGGACCGGCCGGGCAAGAGCGATGAACTCGACGCCCTGATGTGGCGGGCGCATCGGCCAGGCGAGCCCAGCTGGCCGTCGCCGTTCGGCCCGGGCCGGCCGGGTTGGCACGTGGAATGCACGGCGATCGCACTCAGCCGCATCGGCACCGGTCTGGACATCCAGGGCGGCGGCAGCGACCTGATCTTCCCGCACCACGAGTTTTCGGCCGCCCACGCCGAATCCGTAACGGGGGAGCGACGATTCGCGCGCCACTACGTGCACGCCGGCATGATCGGCTGGGACGGGCACAAGATGAGCAAGAGCCGCGGGAACCTCGTCCTGGTGTCGCGGCTGCGTGCGGACGGCGTCGACCCGGCGGCGATCCGGCTCGGGCTGCTCGCCGGCCACTATCGCGCCGACCGGTCGTGGAGCGATCAGGTGCTCGCCGAGGCCAACGCTCGGCTGCACCGGTGGCGCACTGCGACGGCGCTGCCGACGGGCCCCGACGCGACGGACGTGATGGCACGGGTGCGCCGCTATCTGGCGGACGACCTCGACACCCCGAAAGCGCTTGCCGCACTGGACGGTTGGACCACCGATGCGCTCGAGTACGGGGGCCACGACACCCAGGCGCCGCAGGCGGTGGCGGCCGCGATCGACGCGCTGCTCGGCATCAGGCTGTAGACCCGGCCCGCCGCGTGGGCGGGTGGAGTACTTTTCGGGCCATGAGTTCTGTGAACGGAAAAGTTGCGCTGATCACCGGCGCCGCGAACGGCGTCGGCGCCGAAGTGGCCCGCCGCCTGCACGCCAAGGGCGCCAAGCTGGTGTTGACCGACCTGGACGAGACGCTGCTGAAAGCGGTGGCCACCCGGCTCGGTGAGGACAGGGTGTTGACGGTCGTCGCCGATGTGCGCGACCTGAATGCCATGCAAGCCGCCGTCGAGGCGGGCATCGAGCGGTTCGGTGGCATCGACATCGTGATGGCCAATGCCGGCATCGGCGCCTTCGGGTCGGTGCTGGAAGTCGACCCCGAGGCGTTCAAGACCGTCATCGACGTCAACCTGATGGGCGTGTTCTACACCGTGCGGGCGGCGCTGCCGTCGGTCATCGCGCGGCGCGGCTATGTGCTGATCGTGTCGTCGCTCGCGGCCTTTTCGGCGGCACCCGGAATGGCCTCGTACCTCGCGTCGAAGGCCGGCGTCGAACACTTCGCCAACGGCCTGCGGCTCGAACTCGCTCACAGGGGCGTCGACGTCGGGTCGGCGCACATGTCCTGGATCGACACGCCGCTGGTTCGGGAAAGCAAAGCCGACCTGGCGACGTTCCGCGAAATGATCGCGAACCTGCCAGGGCCACTGAAGAAGACCACGTCCGTCGAGAAGTGCGGCCAGGTCTTCGTCAAGGGCATCGAGGGACGCAAGAGCCGTATCTACTGCCCAGGATGGGTCGGGCTGACGCGGTGGATGCGGCCCCTGATCGCCACGCCCCTCGCCGAGCGGGACATCCGCAAGTTCACCCCCAGTCTGCTGCCCAGAATGGACGCAGAGGCCGCAGCGCTCGGCCGCCATTTCAGTGCGCGTACAGAAGAGCTGGAAAAGCATTGATCCGCCGCGTCGGGATCGTCCTCGCAATACTCGCGCTCCTTGCCGCCTGCAGCACCGACAAACCGGAGGAGACTCAGACCGCGTCGCCGCCGCCGAGCCCTGCGGCCGTTACGCCCGAGCAGGCCCGCGCGATCGCGAAAGACGCCTACATCTATGGCTTTCCGATGGTCGACAACTACCGGGTTCAGTACGCCTACTTCGTGAACAAGGACGATCCCGAGTACAAGGGCGGCTGGAACGAGATCCACAACACCGCAAGGGTCTACACGCCCGAGGACAAGGCGATACAGACGCCGAACTCGGACACCCCGTACTCCGCGGTGGGCGCCGACCTTCGTGGCGAACCGCTGGTGCTCACGGTGCCGCCAATCGAACAGGACCGGTATTACTCGCTGCAGTTCGTCGATGCCTACACCTACAACGTCGCCTACGTCGGGAGCCGCACCACCGGCAACGGCGGTGGGAAATACCTTCTCGCCGGACCGAATTGGAAAGGCGACAAACCCGAGGGCGTCAACGAAGTCATCCGATCCGACACCGAGTTGGCAATGGTGCTCTACCGCACCCAGCTGTTCGGGCCGTCCGACCTCGACAGTGTCAAGAAGATCCAGGCCGGCTACCAGGTTCAAACCTTGTCGGCGTTCCTGAACCAGCTGCCGCCAAAGCCCGCGCCACCGATCGACTTCGCCCCGCCGCTGACGCCCGACCAGCAAAAGACATCCCCGCAGTTCTTCGAAATCCTCAACTTCGCGCTGCACTTCGCCCCGACACTGCCCACCGAACAGGACCTGCGCGCCCGCTTCGCGACCATTGGCATCGGTCCCGACGGAAACTTCGAAGCCGACAGGCTGACCCCCGAGATGCGGGCAGCGATCGAGGGCGGCATGGCCGACGCGTGGGCCGAGTTCGACACGTTCAAGAAGGACAAGGTCGACACCGGCGACGTCGGTTCAGCGCAGTTCTTCGGCACGGCCGCGGACATAAAGGGCAATTACCTCTACCGGATGGCCGGCGCGGTGCTCGGCATCTACGGCAACACCGCGGCCGAGGCGATGTACCCGAACTTCTCCAACGACTCCGCCGGCGCGCCGCTGACGGGAGCCAATAAGTACACGTTCAGGTTCGCGTCGGGCCAGCTGCCGCCAGTCAATGCATTCTGGTCGCTGACCATGTACGAGCTGCCGCAAAGCCTGTTGGTCGCCAACCCGATGAACCGGTATCTGATCAACTCGCCGATGCTGCCCAGCCTGGTGGCGGACCCGGACGGGGGCTACACCTTCTACGTCCAGAATGAGTCGCCAGGACTGGACAGGGAGTCCAACTGGCTACCCGCCCCGAAGGGGCCGTTCGCCCTGGTGCTGCGGCTGTACTGGCCGAAGCCCGACGCACTCAACGGGGTTTGGAAGGCTCCCCAGCCGGTGAAGGCCTAGGCGCCGACGCCGAACCCGCCTCCATTACGCGCTATAATTAGGGCAGTCGTACAGGGCGATCGCCCTACAAGGAGCGCACGTGAACTCTCCGGCAGCTGCCCGAGGCCGTGAAGTGCGGCAGCGGCTGCTCGCCGCGGCGGCTGAGCTCATCGGAGAACGTGGCTGGTCGGCGGTGAGCACACGGGTTCTGGCCGAGCGCGCCGGTGTCACGCCGAGCGTCGTGCACTACCACTTTCCGTCTGTACAAGCGCTGTTGCAGGAGGCGGTGCTGGGCGCCATGCGCGCGACGATTGCCGAGCTCGATGCCCGCCTGGACACCGCCGACGAGGCGACGGACGTGGTGGACGCGATGCTCGCGTCCGCGGAGCAGTACACCGGGGCCGACCCGATGTCGCTGCTGTTCATCGAGGCGTACCTCGCGGCCACGCGCGACCAGCCGTTTCGCGACGCGATTGCGGGTGTGGTCGGCGAGGCCAGGGCGAGTTTGCGCCTCCGGCTGGCCTCGCGTGGCGTGCCCGCGCCCGACGAATCAGCCGCCGTGTTGCTGGCCGCGCTCGACGGCCTGCTGTTGCACCGCGGCCTGGGCATCGGCCCGGAGGCCATGGCCGCCGCGGCTGTGCTGCGCAGGCTCGCCACCCGACCGCAGAAGAGAGAGGAGAAACAAGGATGAAGGTCGTGATCTGTGGAGCGGGGATCGCGGGGTTGACCCTGGCGAACCGCATTTCAGTGCTCGGCGGCGACGTCGTGCTGCTGGAGCGGACGTCCGGTCCCCGGTCGCAGGGGTACATGATCGATTTCTTCGGTCCCGGCTACGATGCCGCCGAGGCGATGGGGCTGCTACCCGCAATTGAGGCCGTCGCGTACCCCGTCGACGAGGTCAGCCTGGTGGACCCAAACGGTCACCGCCGCGCAGGTATCCCGTATGAGCTGCTTCGCAACGCGACAGGGGGGCGGCTGCTCACCCTGATGCGACCCGACCTGGAGAAGGTGCTGCGCGACAACCTTCCGGCCGATGTGGATCAGCGGTTCGGCACCACGCCGGTTGGCATCGCCGACCACAGCGACAGGGTGCGGATAACACTCGACGACGGCGGCGAGCTCGAGGCCGACGTCCTCATTGGCGCCGACGGTGTTCATTCGACGGTACGCGAATTGGTGTTCGGCGATGAGTCAAAGTTCTTGCGCTACCTTGGGTTTCACACCGCGGCTTTCTTGTTCGACGCACCGCACGTCCGCGACGTGACCGATGGGCGCATCGTCCTCACCGATACCGCCGGCCGGCAGATGGGCTTCTATGCGCTGCGCGACCGGTGCGTGGCCGCCTTCGCCGTGGGCCGCGCGTCGGATCCTGCACTGCCCGACGACGTTCGGGCAGCGATCCGCGACACGTACCGCGACCTCGGTTGGCTGGTGCCCGAGGCGCTCGCCGAATGCCCGCCCTCGAAGGACGTCTACTACGACCAGGTCGCCCAGATCGAGATGCCGAGCTGGAGCAAGGGACGGGTCACGCTGGTGGGTGACGCCTGCTACGCCGTCTCCCTGCTCGCCGGGCAGGGCGCATCGCTGGGCGTGGCAGGTGCATACGTACTGGCCGACGCGCTGACCACGAGCCGTCGATCGACCGGGCGCTGGCGGAATACGAGCGACTCTGGCGACCGGTGGCCGAGGAGAAGCAGAAGGTCGGCCGTGCCGCCGCCGCCCGCTGGTTCTTCTTCCCCGATGCGCCGTTGCCGCAGTGGATACGCCGCACCGTGCTGCGGGGCCTTTTGCTTCCCGGTGTCAGTCGCTACGTGGGCGCGACGCTGGCCGGCAGACCGACTGCGCTCATCACGGATCTGCACCGGGGCGACCGGCCGACGACGGCCCGCGCCGAAACGCGTCTCGGGGCCGTCGTGCGCCTGCTCTTCCGCGCTCCCATCCGGTTATACGACCGCAATCTGGGCTGGCTGTTGGGCAGACGCTTCCTGTGCCTGACCCATGTGGGCAGGCGATCGGGGCGCCAATACCGGACGGTGCTGGAGGTCGTCGGTGCGAAGGCCGGCGAGTTCTACGTGATCGCGGGGTTCGGGCCGTCATCGGACTGGTACCGCAACATCCAGGCCCGCCCGCCGCTCGAGGTCGTCGTCGGCCGGCGTCGATTCCAGCCCGCGTGCCGCTGGCCGGACGAATCCGAGGCCACCGCGGTGATCGCCGACTACGAACGCAGGAACAGAGCGATCACCCCGGTGGTGCGCTTCCTGCTCGGCAAGCTGCTCGGGTGGCGTTACGACGGCAGCCGGGCCGCTCGGGAGCGGCTCGTCCGCCAACTGCCGGTGGTGGCCCTCCGGCCCGCGTGACCGCTAGCCCCTGAATCCCGGGCCCCGGCGGCGCAGATAGCGCTCGAACTCCGCGGCCAGCGCGTCGCCGTCGATCTTGCCGAGCGCGTCATGCATGTCGACCTCGGCGTCGCCGCGTTCCTCGAGGGACTGCACATACTCGGCGATCTCGTCGTCCTCGGCGGTCATCTCCGTGACCGCCTGCTCCCACTCCTCGGCCTGGCTGGGCAGGTCGGCCAGCGGCACCTCGATGTCGAGGACGTCCTCGACGCGGCGCAGCAGGGCAACCGTTGCCTTGGGGTTCGGCGGCGCAGACACGTAGTGCGGAACGGCCGCCCAGAACGTCACCGCCGGAATGCCCGCCTGCACACACGCGTCCTGGAACACCCCCGCGATGCCGGTCGGGCCTTCATAGCGGGTCTCCTCCAGCCCGAAGGCCTTCGCCGAGTCGGGGGAGTAGGCAGCGCCGGACACCGGAACGGGGCGGGTGTGCGGGGTATCGGCCAGCAGGGCGCCGAGAATGACGACGGTGTCGACGTTGAGCTTGTCGGCAATGGCCAGCAACTCGCCGCAGAACGTGCGCCACCGCATGTTGGGTTCCACGCCGTGCATCAACACGATGTCGCGATTGGAGCCCGGCGGGCGGCAGTACGAGATCCGCATCGACGGCCACACCAGCTCGCGGGTGACGCCGTCGACCTGCCGGATCACCGGCCGGTTCACTTGATAGTCGTAATAGGCCTCGTCGTCGATCTCGACGATCGGCTCGGCCTCCCAGATCGCGTCCAGGTGCTCCAGCGCATCACTGGCGGCGTCACCGGCGTCGTTCCAGCCTTCGAAGGCCGCGACGACGATCGTGTCGTGCAGTTCGGGCAGGTCGGTCGGCTTGTGGCCGCTCGCATCCGACGGGGTCACCACGCCAGCGTAAGCCCTGCGTGGCGGCTATGAGCGCCATCGCCCCACACCTTGGTTTGGATAGACCGACTACCCTGTCGATGTGACTGTTGTGAACGATCGCGGGTACGACACCGATCTGCTCGACGCCTTGTCGAAGCGGGTTCTGGTGGGCGACGGCGCGATGGGCACCCAGCTGCAGGCGGCCGATCTGACGCTCGACGACTTCAACAACCTCGAGGGCTGCAACGAGATCCTCAACGACACCCGGCCGGATGTGATCGAGCACATCCACCGCGCATACTACGAGGCGGGCGCAGACGCGGTCGAGACCAACACGTTCGGCTGCAACCTGTCGAACCTCGGTGACTACGACATCGCAGACCGGATCAGGGACCTGTCGCAGAAGGGCACCGCGATCGCGCGGCGGGTCGCCGACGACATGAGCACGCCCGACCGCAGGCGCTACGTGCTCGGCTCGATGGGCCCCGGCACAAAGCTGCCGACCCTGGGACACACCGAGTACGCGGTGATCCGCGACGCGTATGCGGAGGCTGCACTCGGGATGCTGAATGCCGGCGCCGACGCGATCCTCGTCGAGACGTGCCAGGATTTGCTGCAGCTGAAGGCCGCGGTGCTGGGATCGCGCCGGGCGATGGCCCAATTCGGGCGCTACATCCCGGTGATCGCCCACGTCACCGTGGAAACCACCGGCACCATGCTGCTGGGTAGCGAGATCGGTGCGGCGCTGACGGCGGTCGAGCCACTCGGTGTCGACATGATCGGCCTGAACTGCGCCACCGGCCCGGCCGAGATGAGCGAGCACCTGCGTTATCTGTCTCAGCATGCCCGCACACCGGTGTCGGTGATGCCCAACGCCGGGCTGCCGGTGCTGGGCGCCAACGGCGCCGAATACCCGTTGCAACCAGACGAACTCGCCGAGGCGCTGTCGGGCTTCGTGACCGAATACGGGCTCTCGCTGGTCGGTGGCTGCTGCGGCACCACACCCGAACACATTCGGAAGGTCGCCGAGGCCATTCCCGATCTGCAGCGCGCCGAGCGACACATCACCTACGAGCCCGCGGTGGCATCGCTGTACGCGTCGACGCCGTTCGCGCAGGACGCGTCGGTGCTGATGATCGGTGAGCGGACAAACGCCAACGGCTCCAAGGCGTTTCGCGAGGCGATGATCGCCGAGGACTACCAGAAGTGCCTGGACATCGCCAAGGACCAGACCCGCGACGGCGCGCACCTCCTCGACCTGTGCGTCGACTACGTCGGCCGGGACGGCGTCGCCGACATGACCGCGCTGGCCAGCCGGCTGGCGACGGCGTCGACGCTGCCGATCATGCTGGACTCCACCGAAACCCCCGTGCTGCGAGCCGGTTTGGAGCATCTGGGCGGGCGGTGCGCGATCAACTCGGTCAACTACGAAGACGGTGACGGACCCGAGTCCCGGTTCCACAAAACCATGGAACTGGTCGCCGAACACGGCGCCGCGGTGGTCGCCCTGACCATCGACGAGGAAGGCCAGGCGCGCACCGCCGAGAAGAAGGTGGAGATCGCCGAGCGGCTGATCGCCGACATCACTGGCAATTGGGGTGTCGACGAGTCGTCGATCCTGATCGACACGCTGACGTTCACCATCTGCACCGGCCAGGAGGAGTCGCGAAAGGACGGCATCGAAACCATCGAGGCGATCCGGCTTCTCAAGCAGCGCCACCCCGACGTGCAGACCACGCTGGGTCTGTCCAACATCTCGTTCGGCCTCAATCCCGCTGCGCGCCAGGTGCTCAACTCGGTGTTCCTGCACGAATGCCAGGAGGCCGGACTGGATTCGGCGATCGTGCACGCCAGCAAGATCCTTCCAATGAACCGCATAGACGAGAAGCAGCGCGAGGTGGCCCTCGATCTGGTCTACGACCGGCGGCGCGAAGGCTATGACCCGCTGCAGGAACTGATGGGGATGTTCGAGGGCGTTTCGACGGCGTCCTCCAAGGAGTCACGCGCGGCGGAGCTGGCGAAGCTGCCGCTGCTGGAGCGGCTGGCTCAGCGCATCGTCGACGGCGAGCGCAACGGGCTGGATACCGACCTCGACGAGGCGATGACCCAGAAGCCGCCACTGGCCATCATCAACGAGGACCTGCTGGCAGGGATGAAGACCGTCGGTGAGCTGTTCGGCTCCGGTCAGATGCAGCTGCCGTTCGTGCTGCAGTCCGCCGAGGTGATGAAAGCCGCGGTGGCGTATCTGGAGCCACACATGGAGAAGGCCGACGACGACGCCGGCAAGGGGCGCATTGTGCTGGCCACCGTCAAGGGTGACGTGCACGACATTGGCAAGAACCTCGTCGACATCATCCTGACGAACAACGGCTACGAGGTCGTCAACATCGGCATCAAGCAGCCCATCAACACCATTCTCGAAGTGGCGCAGGACAAGAGCGCCGACGTCGTCGGGATGTCCGGGCTGCTGGTGAAATCGACCGTGGTGATGAAGGAAAACCTCCAAGAGATGAACACCCGCGGGGTGGCAGACAAGTTCCCCGTGCTGCTCGGCGGTGCGGCGCTCACCCGTAGCTATGTGGAGAACGACCTCGCCGAGGTCTACGACGGCGAAGTCCACTACGCGCGCGACGCGTTCGAGGGCCTGCGGTTGATGGACACCATCATGAGCACCAAGCGCGGTGAGGCGCCCGACACCGACAGCCCGGAAGCCGTCGCCGCGCGGGAGAAGGAGGCCGAGCGCAAGGCCCGCCACGAACGGTCGAAACGCATTGCCGCCGAACGCAAAGCGAAGGAAGTGCCCGTCGAGGTACCGGCGCGCTCGGATGTTGCCGCCGACGTGGACGTGCCGGTTCCGCCATTCTGGGGTACTCGTGTCGTCAAGGGTATCGCGGTCGCCGACTACACCAGCCTGCTCGACGAGCGTGCGTTGTTCCTCGGCCAGTGGGGATTACGCGGCGTGCGGGGCGGCGAAGGTCCGTCGTACGAGGAATTGGTCGAGTCTGAAGGACGCCCTCGGCTGCGGTACTGGTTGGACCGGCTGTCGACCGACGGCATCCTCGCCCATGCGGCCGTGGTATACGGCTACTTCCCGGCGGTGTCGGAGGGCGACGACGTCATCGTGCTCACCGAGCCGACCGGATCATCTGGTCGCTCAACAAGTTTCGCTCCTGACATTGCGTCCGAGCGATTCAGGTTCACCTTCCCGCGTCAGCAGCGCGACCGGTTCCTTTGCATCGCCGACTTCATTCGCTCGCCCGAGCTGGCGGCCAAGACCGGTCAGGTCGATGTGCTGCCGTTCCAGTTGGTCACCATGGGTCAGCCGATCGCCGACTTCGCCAACGAGCTGTTCGCGTCGGACTCGTACCGCGACTATCTCGAGGTGCACGGCATCGGTGTGCAGCTCACCGAGGCCCTCGCCGAATACTGGCACAAGCGTGTCCGCGAGGAGCTGAGGTTCCCCGACCACGTGATGGCCGCCGAGGACCCGGATTCAGTTGAGGAGTACTTCAAGCTCGGCTACCGCGGCGCCCGGTTCTCGTTCGGCTACGGCGCGTGCCCCAACCTCGAAGACCGCGCCAAGATGATGGAGCTGCTGGAGCCGGACCGGATCGGTGTGACGCTGTCCGAGGAGCTACAGCTTCATCCGGAGCAGTCCACCGATGCGTTCGTGCTGCACCACCCCGAGGCCAAGTACTTCAACACCTGAGTCAGCGGAACAGCTCGGCGTTGCGTGCGGCCCACTGCGCGACCGATTCGGCGGGGGCGCCGGTCAGCTCTGTGACCAATTGATTGGCCTGCTGCGGCGCGTCGGCGTTTTCCGCCATCAGCTCGAGATACCAGCCGACGTCGTCGCCCATGATCGGTCGCAGCGCCGCTTCGGTCTCGGCTCGACTGCACTGTTCGAAGGCGACGTCGACGCCGATGCCGACCCCGATCAGCTTGGCGATCGCGGCGCGCGTCAGCGCCTCCGGACCGGTGAGCTCATACATCTGGCCGTAGTGGGATTGCTCGGGCTTGACCAGGAGCGCCGCGGCCACCCGTGCGATGTCGTCCATCGAGACCGGGGCCTCGACCACCTCGGGGTACGGCTCCCGGACCGTGCGCGTCGCCTTGATCTGTTCCGACCAGATGGCGAAGTTCTCCAGAAACTCACCGGGCCCGAGTTGAGTGTTGACGAGGCCGGAGGCGGAGATCGTGTCGGTGTGCTGCTGCCAGTGCGCACCGCCTGACAGCGCGACGACGTACTGCACATCTGCCTGCTTGGCCAGCTCGAGTGTGGCCTCGAGCGTCTTGGGCAGCGGGGCCAGATACATGCGCTCGACGCCGTCGAATGCGGCGGCCAGCGACTCGGGGTCGCCGAGGTAGCCGGTGATCGCCGTCACGCCGTCGGGCAACTTTGCCCTGGCCGGGTTCTTGGTCAATGCGCGGATGTCGTTGGCGCCCAGTTCGATCAGGTGATCAACGATACGACGGCCGATGTTTCCAGTGGCGCCGGTCACAAGAATGGTCATGATTTCACCCTAGAGGTGGCCCATGACAGAATCGGTCCATGCAAGCGGTGCTGTGGGACATGGACGGCACCCTGGTCGACTCCGAAAAGCTCTGGGACATCTCGCTGGCCGCGCTGTATGAGGAGCTCGGCGGGCGGTTGACCGCGGAGGTCCGGGCGTCGATGGTGGGCAGCTCGGCGGAGAACACCATCCGCATTGTCTACACCGACCTTGGTCTCGAAATGGACCCCGCGGCGATGGCCGAATCCAGCCGCTGGTTGCACGACTACACCACAAGGCTGTTCGAAGATGGGCTGCCGTTCTGTGAAGGTGCACAACAATTGTTGGAAGCGCTTGCCGCCGAAGGCACTCCGATGGCGCTGGTTACCAATACTCAGCGGGCACTCACCGATCGGGCATTGAACAGCATTGGACACCAGTACTTTTCGGTGACCGTGTGCGGCGATGAGGTGCCGCGGGGCAAACCCGCGCCTGACGCCTATCAGCGCGCCGCGGCGTTGCTGAAACTGCCACCGGCCGCGTGCCTGGCCGTCGAGGACTCGGTCACGGGTACCGCGGCCGCGGAAGGCGCCGGCTGCCCGGTAGTGGTGGTGCCCAACGACGTAGCGGTGCCCCGTGGCCCGCGGCGACGCCATATTTCGTCGCTTGCCGAGGTCGACGTCGCTGGTCTGCGGAGCATCTATTCGCAGCTGAATTCGCAGTTCGGAGAACGCACGGCCTGACCACGCCTCCCGTGATTGAATGTGATCCTGATCACGCAACGTCGCGGAAAGGTCGTCACATGACTCACGGACCGGTTGGTGATTCCGCATCAGGTGTGGATTACGAAGAAACCGAGCACGCCGGTCGCGTCGTCCGAATCGCGTCGGTAGCCGCACTTGGCGGGCTGCTATTCGGTTACGACAGTGCGGTGATCAACGGCGCCGTCTCGGCGATCGAGGACGAGTTCGGCGTCGGCGGTTTCAAGCTGGGCTTCGCGGTGGCGTCGGCGCTGCTCGGGGCGGCCGCCGGCGCGCTCACCGCAGGCAGGCTCGCCGACAAGATCGGCCGGATAGCCGTGATGAAGATCGCGGCGCTGCTGTTCTTGATCAGCGCGATCGGTGCCGGCCTTTCCTACAACTTCGTAGGCACCAACGACGACTTCTACCTTGGACTACCGAGCGGCGTCTGGATGCTGGTTGTGTTCCGGATCATCGGCGGTATCGGCGTCGGCGTGGCCTCCGTCATCGCACCGATGTACATCGCGGAGACCTCACCGCCGCGGATCCGCGGGCGGCTCGGCTCGCTGCAGCAGCTGGCGATCGTGACGGGCATCTTCCTGTCGCTCGCGATCGACCACCTGCTGGCGGATTTGGCCGGTGGTTCCCGTGAAGAGTTGTGGCTGGGGCTGGAGGCCTGGCGCTGGATGTTCATCGTGATGTCGGTGCCGGCTCTGGTGTACGGCCTGCTGGCCTTCACCATTCCCGAGTCGCCGCGCTACCTCGTCGCCAAGTTCCGCATTCCCGAGGCCCGCAAGGTGCTGTCGATGCTGCTCGGCGAGAAGAGCCTCGAGCTGACGATCTCCCGGATCCAGGAATCGCTGAAAGCCGAGAAGCCACCGTCGTGGGCCGACCTGCGCAAGCCGACCGGTGGCATCTACGGAATCGTGTGGGTGGGCTTGGGACTGTCCGTGTTCCAGCAGTTCGTCGGCATCAACGTCATCTTCTACTACTCCAACATCCTCTGGGAGGCCGTGGGATTCGACGAAAGCGCAGCGTTCAACATCACGGTCATCACGTCGGTGACCAACATCGCGACCACGCTGATCGCGATCGCGCTGGTGGACAAGGTCGGGCGGAAACCGCTGCTGCTCGTCGGTTCGGTCGGGATGGCGGTCACGCTGGGCACGATGGCGATCATCTTCGGCTTGATCGCAGAACTGCAACCCAACGCCGAAGGTGAGCTGGTGCCGGACCTCCCGGGCGCCTCCGGTCCGATCGCGCTGATTGCCGCCAATCTCTTCGTGGTGTCGTTCGGCATGTCGTGGGGACCGATGGTGTGGGTGTTGCTGGGCGAGATGTTCCCGAACCGCATTCGGGCAGCCGCCCTCGGCCTTGCCGCGGCGGGTCAGTGGGTGGCCAACTGGTTGATCACCGTGACCTTCCCGGGGCTGCGCGATCACCTGGGCGCCGCCTACGGCTTCTACGCACTGTGCGCGGGGTTGTCGTTCCTGTTCGTCTGGCGGTGGGTGGAGGAAACCAAGGGCATGCACCTCGAGGACATGCACCGCGAGGCCTACCATCACGAGGCGCACCCCGCTCCGCATTGACAGATTCGAGGCATGCGAAGCAGCCCGAATGATAGTGCGGCAGAATGCAATACGGCTAGCTGCCGGTTAGCCGGCGTTGTCCGCAACCAGTGATTCGTCCCAGTCGTTGACGTGTGACTCCGCGGACTCTTGAGGCTCGTGATGCTCGGGCTCGTGATGCTCATGATGCTCGTGATACTCGTGGTGTTCGGTACCGGGCACCCACCGAGGGCAGCAATAAGGACTTTGACCTTCGCCGCTTCCTCTTCGGTGGGGGTTTCGCCGGCCTCGAGATCATCGAGGAGATCGGTGCGCAGCCCCGCCCCATTGGCCACTTCCTGAGCGGACAATCTGGCGTGGACGCGTGTGGCATACAACTGTTGGCCCAAGCTCGATCCTGGGGCGGCGGCGGCGCGGTCCATCAGATCGTCGTAACGCCGCCGCACATCCAAGAGCGCCACAATCACCTCTGGTTAGGACCTGCTGCGGCCTGCCGCTTCTGTCAGTGCGGCCCGCAGCTTCCGCATTCCCGACAGAACGACATCCGCGCGCTTGTGGAACTTTTTGTCCTCTGGGAAGGGCAAAGCATCGATCGCGGCGGTGTACATGTGCATCGCCGCGTCGGAGAGACTGACAATGACTGACGATTCACCGTCCTGTGGCACGGGTTGTCCCATCGGACCTCAATTCTCTAGCAGTCAATTCCGTAGCGGTGAGCAGCCGACGAGGCGGACGTCCCAGATCGCACTGCTCTGCATGAGCACGGGTTGAGATTAGCTTCAACCGCGCTCGCGTACGCCGCGGGACGGCATCGTCGACGGCGAGGCGCGCAGGGTCGGCGCGGACCGAGAAGTGCTGCCCATGGTGCCACTCGGTCTGGGGTTCCCTAGTCTGAACCCGCATTGCGGGAGGCTCGGGTGATGGGAGGCAACATGACGGGACTAGCGCAGTCCACCAGGGCCGCCAAGCGTCCAGAACCCGGTGAAGTGAGCGACTCTGCTGAGCCCGAACAACAGAGCGAGCCGGGTCGCGGCGGACCCCGCCGGTTCACCGCATTCGAGGGCTTGCGTGGAATCGGGTGGCTGGCCTGCGGCGTGGCAGGCGGCCTGGCCATCGCCTGGTCTATCTTCCTCAGTCCCGGCGAGCTCGGGTCCAAGGCGGAGTGGTTCTTCGGTGCCGTCGTCTTCGTCGCCGTACTGGTGACCATGTGGCGGACCCATTCATTACCGAACCCTTTCTTCGGTCACGCCCCGAAAGGACACCAGCCTTTGCTGGGGCACCTTTCGGGCCTAGGCTGTCCTTTGGGGGGCTACCAGCATGGAGGGAAGAAAAATGCCCCCACTACTTCACGTATCGACCGTGTTCGTTGCATGCTTGGCAGCCGTCGCGTTGGCGCCGCCGGCTGTTGCTGCTCCGATGGACCCGATCCCCGGGAACGGTGTCTTTCGCGTCGGGATCGACATTGAACCGGGCCTTTACCACACGGGCGGGTCGGGGTCGGTCTTTGGGGTTTGGATAAACGATGTGCCGACCCAGGAGTCAATGTGCTCGTGGTTTACGTACAGCACACCTGATGCGGCCAAGGACCATGTAGTCCAGACGAATACTTCTATCGGTCCGATGTACGCGAATATTAACGAAACGGTTATGGCCTTCGAGTCGCAGAACTGTCAACCCTGGACGCGGGTCCCCTAGCTAGGGCTGGTTCACTTCGATCAACATTTCCCGCAGGCGATGGGTGTCGGGCTTGCCGGTGCCGCCGCGCGGATCGTCGTCGTCGGATTCCAGCAACAGCCCAATTTATGCGGCCGCCGTGTGTCATCCTCAACGAGTCCTGTTGCGCGCCAGCCTAATTCGTGTATCTTAACAGTGAGGATTGACAGTGGCGGCCGGAGTGGGACTGATCAATTCCGGTGCGCGCAGAATGTTGGCCAGCGGTTTGCGAGGGCCAGGGTGCGGTCGATCCCAGAGTGTATTTTGGCCAGTCGGTAACACTACGTGCAGAACCACGCGAAACAGGACGCCGCCGAAGCTGCTGAACAACTGCTGGCCTCGGCGACAGCGCAGCCCCGATGGGGTAGTTGAGCGCGGCTCGTTTCGCCCCCGCACGAAACCTCCGTGACTTTGCTCGCGGCGGCGTGAAACAATCGCGTGCCGTGAAGACCTTCGACGCCCTGTTCGCCGAACTCAGCGACAAAGCGCACACCCGGCCGGACGGCAGCGGCACCGTCGCCGCGCTTGACGGCGGAGTGCACGCGCTTGGCAAGAAGATTCTCGAAGAGGCCGGCGAGGTGTGGCTGGCGGCCGAACACGAGGGCGACGACGCGCTGGCCGACGAGATCAGCCAGCTGCTCTACTGGACGCAGGTGCTGATGATCTCCCGCGGTCTCACCCTCGACGACATCTACGCGAAGCTGTGAACGGAATGCTGCGCGTCGCCGTGCCCAACAAGGGCACGCTGAGCGAACCGGCCGCCGAGATCCTGTCGGAGGCCGGCTACCGGCGGCGAACCGACCCCAAGGACCTGACCGTCGTCGACCCGGCCAACAACGTCGAGTTCTTCTTCCTGCGGCCCAAGGACATTGCCATCTACGTCGGATCGGGCCAGCTGGACTTCGGCATCACCGGACGTGATTTGGCCCGGGAGTCCGATGCTCCGGTCCGCGAACGGCTGGCATTGGGATTCGGGTCGTCGACGTTCCGCTACGCCGCGCCGGCCGGGCGGGAGTGGAGCGTCGAGGATCTCGCGGGACGCCGGATCGCCACCGCGTTTCCCCATCTGGTGCGAAAAGACTTGGCGGCGCGGGGGATTGACGCCACCGTTATCCGGCTCGATGGGGCGGTGGAGATTTCGGTGCAGCTGGGGGTTGCCGACGCGATCGCCGATGTGGTCGGCTCCGGCCGCACGCTGGGGCTCCATGACCTGGTGGCCTTCGGGGAACCGCTGTGCGATTCGGAGGCCGTGCTCATCGAAAGCGAGAACCCCGCTGACGACCACGCGGCCGCCCGCGATCAGCTGGCGGCTCGGGTCCAGGGTGTGGTGTTCGGCCAGCGGTACCTGATGCTGGACTACGACTGCCCGCGCACCGTGCTCGACGCGGCGACCGCGGTGACGCCGGGACTCGAATCGCCCACCATCGCCCCGCTCGCCGATCCCGATTGGGTGGCCGTGCGCGCACTGGTCCCGCGTCGCGATGTCAACGCGATCATGGACGAAATCGCGGCCATTGGTGCGAAGGCAATTCTGGCCTCCGACATCCGGTTCTGCCGCTTCTGAATCAGCCGGTCCTCCCGCGCCGTGCATGTTAGCGTCCGGGTGTCGTTTCCACCGGTCGGGAGGTTCGCGTGACGAATGCGCTTGTTTTGCTGCTGGCTCTGCTGATCGGTGTGATCGCCGGTCTGCGGGCGCTGACGGCTCCGGCGGTGGTGGCGTGGGGTGCGGCGCTGGGCTGGATCGATGTCGACGACAAATGGTCGGAATGGATTGCGCACCCGATAACCGTCACGGTGCTGACCATTTTCCTGTTGGTCGAACTGGTCACCGATCAGTTGCCGAAGACGCCAAGCCGCAAGACCGCGCCGCAATTCATTACCCGGCTCATCACGGGCGCCTTCGCCGGTGCGGTGATCGGCAGCGCCTTCTTCCACACCTTCAGCGCCCTCGGTGCTGGAATGGTGGGTGCCGTGCTGGGCACGCTCGGCGGTGCCGAGGCGCGGCAGCGCTTCGCGTCGGCCCGCAGCGGACAGGACCGGCCCGGCGCCATCCTCGAAGACGTTGTCGCCGTCGGCGGCGGATTCCTGGTCGCGTTTCTCGTCAGCCTCGTCTGAACGGCACACGGTGGCAGAGAAATTCGACGCGATCATCGTCGGCGCCGGCCAGGCCGGACCACCGCTCGCCGGCAGGCTCACCCAGGCCGGCCAGACGGTGGCGGTGATCGAACGCAAACTGGTCGGCGGCACCTGCGTCAACTACGGCTGCATCCCGACCAAGACACTGGTGGCCAGCGCGCACGCCGCGCATCTGGCCCGCCGCGGTGCCGAATACGGTGTCGGCACTGGCGATATCACCGTCGACATGGCGAAGGTCAAGGCCCGCAAGGACAAAGTCATGCTCGGTGACCGCCACGGCGTCGAGTCTTGGCTAAACGGCATGAAGGGATGCACGTTCATCCGTGGCCACGCGCGGTTCGAAAGCCCACGCACGATTCGTGTCGACGGGCAGCTGCTGGAGGCCGACAAGATCTTCCTCAACGTCGGCGGCCGGGCGGTGGCGCCGGACATGCCGGGGCTATCGGATGTGGACTACATGACCAACGTCGGGATCCTCGAACTCGACACCGTGCCAGAGCATCTCGTGATCATTGGCGGCAGCTACATCGCCCTGGAGTTCGCACAGATGTACCGCCGGTTCGGCGCCCGGGTCACCGTGGTCGAAAAGGGCCCACGCCTGACATCCCGGGAAGACGAGGACGTCTCCGCCACCATCAAGGAGATCCTGGAAGCCGAAGGCATCGACGTGGTCGTCGACGCCAATGCGATTCGATTCACCAAGCGCGACAACGGTTTCGAAGTCGTCCCGAGGGACGGCGCGGATCCCATCGCGGGCACACACCTACTGATCGCGGTGGGACGTCAGCCCAACACCGACGACCTGGGCCTGGATAAGGCCGGCGTGGAGACCGACGGTCGCGGGTATGTCGTCGTCGACGACCAGTTGCGGACGAACGTCGACCACATCTGGGCGATGGGCGACTGCAACGGTCGCGGCGCGTTCACCCATACCTCATACAACGATTTCGAGATCGTCGCGGCCAATCTGCTCGACAACGACCCTCGCCGGGTGAGCGATCGGGTCACCACCTACGCCCTATACATCGACCCGCCGCTGGGCCGCGCCGGGATGACGGTCGACCAGGTGCGCAAATCGGGCCGAAAAGCGTTGGTGGGCAAGCGCCCCATGACGCGGGTCGGGCGTGCCGTCGAGAAGGGGGAGACCCAGGGCTTCATGAAGGTGATCGTCGACGCCGAGACCGAGGAGATCCTCGGCGCGGCGATCCTCGGTGTCGGCGGCGACGAAGTCGTTCACGCCATCATCGACATCATGACGGCCAAGAAGCCCTACACCGCGATCTCCCGCACGATGCACATCCACCCGACTGTCAGCGAGTTGGTGCCGACGATGCTGCAGGAGATGAAGCCGCTGGAGTAGCCGCTCGACCGACGTTGAGCTGCCGTGTCACCAGCGCGACCCGCTGCCCGAGATGGCGGCACGTGTGCACGTCGGAGGGGTGCACCTGCTCCGGATTCGCGTCCACGTCGGTCTGTGCACCAGCGCCGAGCCAAAAGCCGAGGCGGTTGAGGTCGTTCTCGCTGCCGGTCGAGCTGTTCCAGCCGGCGCCCAAACCCAGGTTGACCCAATGCATGTGGTGTTGGGCGGCGAAGACGGCCAGCGATACAAGCGTGTTCACCTTGTCACCGCTCTTGGCTCCGGAGTTGGTGAATCCAGCGGCGACCTTGTCTCGCCAGGTGCCGTTGAGGCAACGCCGTCCGGTCTGCTCGGCGAACGCCTGGAAGCCCGCCGAGACGTTGCCCATGTATGTCGCGCTGCCGAACACAATGCCGTCGGCGCCGTCGAGGATGTCCCAGTCCGTGTCGGTGATGTGGTCTACGGCGATGACGCTGACGTCGGCGCCTGCCTCCCGTGCGCCCGCGGCGACGGCATCGGCCAGCACGGCGGTGTGTCCGAACCCCGAATGGAACGCGATCGCCAGCGCGGGTGCGGCGATGTGAGAGCCGTTGTGCGACATTGTGTGTCCTTAGTTGCTATCAATCCGAAGTAAGCGATGATTGGGCGACCTCGCGATAGCGCTCCGCCCAGTTGGGCAGCGCCTCGCCGGCGAGATAGGCCTCCAGCCGGTCCAGGAAGGCGTGCGTTCCCGGCAGGAATCCCCGCGCGTTGTTCACACCGAGCCCGCGGTGAGTGAACCGCAGCAGTGTGCCGTCGCCGTCGGGCTGAAGCTCGTAGCGGACCACGCTATCCTCGACGATCCGCTGGTTCCACTCGTGTTCGAACACGTGCGGCGGGTCCCACACCCGGATGCGTCCGGTCATCCGCTTCTGCTCCGGCGGCTGCGGCGGACCGGTCGGCACCATGTCGATCACGCCGCCTTCGCGCGCATCGATTGTCGTCTGGCCCATCCACTGACCGCGATGCGCGGGGTCGGTGATCGCCGACCACACCGCCTCGATGGAATACGGCAGTCGGCGCTCGAAGGTGAGCACCGCCCGGTCGCCCTCGATGGTGAGTCGTCCTTCGCGCGACGTCATTTGGTCTCCCGATGTGTCGATTCCAGGTGCCGCTCGAGGGCATCGAGGTGTTCCGCCCAGTAGCGGCGGTAGCGGTCGATCCACTCGTCGATCGCGACCAGGCCGTCGGCGCGCAGCGCGTAGATCCGGCGCTGTGCATCGGGCCGGACTTCGACCAGCCCCACCTCGCGCAGCACCCGCAGGTGCCGCGACACGGTCGGCTGCGTCAGGCCGGGCAGGGTCGCGACGAGTTCGCCCGCGGTTCGCTCACCGTCGACAAGTGCGTCGAGCAACGCGCGCCGGCTTGGTTCGGCGACCGCTTCGAAGACATCCATGCGCCTAGTATTGCAGAGCATCTATATAGATGCAACAACATATACGAGCGACTCCGCTGCCCGGCCACGTGACCTCGGTGCGGTCGGGCGGCGTCGCACCGGTGACGTGATCGATCGCTACCGACCACCACCGTTCGATGTGCCATGTGAGCCAGCCGATCGTCGGCACCGGCAGCGGATCGGGCTCGGTGTCGGCCCAGTCGGGTCGCCACACACCGGAGGCGTCGGGCCGCACCGTCCAGCACAGCGCTCCCGGCTGCCATAGGAAGTCCTCCTCGACGAGCGCCGTCAGGTGCAGGTCGGCGAGTGCCCAGGCAAGGTCAAACTGCCAGACAAGCTCATCGGTCACTGTCGGCGCTGCACCAGCAGCGTTTGCGCGACAGTTCCGATAAACCCTTGGCGGTCAAAGATATCCGCCGTCGTCACGCCGATACCGTCGGGGCCGATCGACCCGCGGGCGCGAAGCGCGAAGTCCTTACCGCGCGGACGCCGGTGCAAATGCACGACAGTGTCGGTGTTCATGAACACGAACCGTTCGGGATCCAGGGCCGCTCCCGCACCGTTGGCACAGTCGACCACCAACGCGAGCCGCTGCAGCTCCGTCATCTCTTCCGAATCCACCAGCGGAACCAGCGGGCTGAGCCAGACCACCGCCGCGTCGCTATCGGCGGTCCGCTGCCTGCGCCAGCTGATCACCTCCAGGTAACCCTCGGCGCCCACCCAGCTATGCGGGACCTCGGCCATCTCGCCCTCGACCAGCGGCGGATAGCGATCGGTCACGGCATCCGCGGTGTCACTTGTGGCCAGCAGCCAGGCCGTGACGCGGGCGACCGCGCGCTCGTCGCCGTCGGCGCGCGGAGCCAACATCTCGGCGGCCATCATCGAGATGCGCGCACCGGGACGCTCCACCCAGGCCCGAACCCGCACCCGCGTAACGGGTATCGCGCCGAGGATGTCCAGGGTCAGCCGCCCGATACGCAATCCGGAATCGCCGGCGAGCTCCTCGATCAGCTTGGTCATCAGCGCGAGTGGCGGTGAGCCGTGCTGGATTTCGGGTGTCCAGTTACTCCGGGTGCCGTCGGTGGACTCGAACACCTGGAACTCCCCGTCGGGTGGGAGCCGACGGTAGTGACAGTCGATCACGCAGCCGGCTCCGAGGAACGCAGCACCGCGTCGTTTTCGGAGACAGAGCCCTCGTCGAGACTCTCCGGCCAACCGGGGTACGGGGGTGGTGTGCCACCGAACACCGGGCAGTGAGCGTGATGGGCGCACCAGTCACACAGCCGCGACGGATGCGGCCGGAAATCGCCTGTCACCCCGGCGGATTGGATTGCCCGCCAGATGGCCATCAACGTCTTCTCGAACCGCAGCAGCTCGTCGAGGTCGGGGGAGTAGTCGAGCACCTGGCCGTCGGCCAGGTACAGCAGCCGGAGCCGGGCGGGCAGCACGCCCCGCGACCGGAGCAGGGCCACCGCGTAGAACTTCATCTGGAACATGGCCTTGAACTCGGCCAGTGCCCGGGCTTCGGGCGGCGCCTTGCCGGTCTTGTAGTCGACGACCCTCAGCTCACCGGTCGGCGCGACGTCAATGCGGTCGACGAAGCCGCGCAGCAGCGTGCCGTCTTCGAGCTCGACCTCGACGCGTTGCTCGCAGCTCTGCGGGTCGAACCGCGTCGGGTCCTCCAGCCGGTAATAACCCGACAGCAGCGCCCGTGCCTCGTCGAGCAGCTCGGTCCGCACTGCGGGTTCGATCTCGGCGGCCAGGTCCGGGCGCTCTGCGATGATGCGCTCCCACGCCGGGCCGACAAGCGTCATCGCGGTGTCGCGGCCCCGCTCGGGGGCGGGCAACGCATACAACTGCTCCAGGGCGGCGTGCACAACCGATCCGCGTACCTGCGCGGTCGACACCGGTTCCGGCAGCCTGTCGATCGCCCGCAACCGGTACAGCAGCGGGCACTGCTTGAAGTCGCTGGCCCGTGACGGAGACAGCGCCGGGCGGCGCACCGGGGCCGGCTCGTCGCTCATAAGGGCAGCGTAGGCCGATACGCCGACAACCCCCGGGCACCTGGCCCCGCGCGTCTGCTGGCAGGCTGCAGCTGTGCCCAGGACCGGTCCGTTCGCCGTTGGTGACCGCGTGCAGCTCACCGACGCCAAGGGCCGGCACTACACGATGGTGCTGACCCCGGGCGGCGAGTTTCACACCCATCGCGGGATCATCGCGCTCGACACGGTGATCGGACTGCCGGAGGGCAGCGTGGTCAAGTCCACCAGCGGAGACCAGTTCTTGGTGTTGCGGCCGCTGCTGGTCGACTACGTGATGTCGATGCCGCGTGGCGCGCAGGTCGTCTACCCCAAGGACGCGGCCCAGATCGTGCACGAGGGCGACATCTTCCCGGGCGCGCGGGTGCTGGAGGCCGGCGCCGGCTCCGGGGCGTTGACGTGTTCGCTGCTGCGCGCCGTCGGGCCCGAGGGACATGTGGCGTCCTACGACGTGCGCGAGGACCACGCCGAGGTCGCGGCGCGCAATGTCACCACATTCTTCGGTGAGCGCCCCGCCAACTGGGAGCTGGTGACCGCCGACGTCGCCGACTACGCGGGTCCGGAAGTGGACCGGGTGGTGCTCGACATGTTGGCGCCGTGGGACGTGCTTGACGCCGTCGCGGGCGCGCTGGTGCCCGGTGGGGTGCTGATGATCTACGTCGCGACCGTCACCCAGTTGTCGCGCACTGTCGAGGCGCTGCGCGAGCAGCAGTGCTGGACCGAACCGCGCGCCTGGGAGAGCATGCAGCGGGGCTGGCACGTAGTCGGCCTTGCAGTGCGCCCGCAACACACCATGCGGGGCCACACTGCATTTCTGATCAGCGTGCGCAAATTGGCGCCCGGGGCCGTCGCGCCCATGCCGCTGCGACGCAAGCGGCAGATCTAAGAGTTGACCCGTAATAGGTCATGCAGCGCCAAACAGTTTGGGGGGCTGTTCTTTTCGGCTGGTCCCGCGACGTCCAGGCCTTCGGCTTGGTCTGTTCGGGGGTGGGCCGAGTGCTGCTTGCTCAGTAGAGGCCACCACCGGGTGGTGGCTGCCGGTCCTGGCCGGTCCAGCATCCTGTGGTGCTGGTGGCTGGTGCCGGTTGACTGAGCCCTCCCTCTCTTGCTGGGAGGCCAGCCACGTCCGTAGGGCGTGGGCAAGTGTGTAGTCGACCCGCGCGGTGCGCGAATCGTCGGGATCGGTGAGGTCGACGCAGGCCGCCAACATCGCCGAGGTGATGTCGCGGTCAGCGACCAGTGCGCAGTGCGGGCAGTCATGGGTGCGCTGGGACAGGGTTTTGGGGACCCGAGCCCCGCACAGGCAGTGCTGACTGAGCGCGGTGGATCGGGTGCCGGCGCGCTGCAGCCGCCCACCGCCGGCACGGCACTCTACCGTCAGTGCTGTGACGAGCATGCCGGGGCTGAACAACGCGATCCGTTTGCCCCACAACCTCGCCCAGGTCGAGATAGTGCAGTCCTCGACGGTGATCGTGTTGCCGTGCATGGCTACGATCCGCGCGGCGACCTCTGCGGCGCGGGCGCGTTTGGCCTGACCGGCCGCCCGCGAATCGGCGGCGTGATCGCAGCGGATCCGCTGGTAGCGGTGTGACAGGGCGTCGTGGCAGTAGCCGCGCAGCGGCACCCCGTCAGCGCGGGCGTGCCAGGCGCCCCCGGGGTTGGTGACCTGCTTGGCCGCCAGTCCGCGCCCAGCCCGGCGGGCGGCGCGGGCGGCCTGGCGCACCGACGCGCCGTATTGGTCGGGGTTGGTGTTGCGCCGAGACCGATCCAACGCACGCTGCCGAGCCCGAGCCTGCTTGGCAGCACCGGCAGCAGCTTTCTGCTGCTCGGCCGTCACCGTGACCTGATCGACGACCAGCTGCTCCGGCTGATCTGCTGGGAACGAGGCTAGCGCCAGGTTGGACACATTGGCGTCCACCCCGGCCCGCCGGCCTGCGGGGATCTCGGCGCGTCGAGCTCGGGTTGACTCGGACTCAAACCCGGCCCGATGCACCAACAGGTGCGCGTAATACCGCCACCCACCCGGAGTGCGGCGATCCCGGACCCGCACCAGATCGATCTTGTGCCACACACTGCGATCGGCCAGGAAATGGCACAGGTGAGCCCACTGCCCGGCCCCTTGGGGCAGCCGCACCGGCACCACCACATCGCCGGCCGGCAGGCCGGTAAACACCACCGCCAACGCCCCATCATGATCGGCCCACGACCCGCTCGCCGGCCTGACCGGCGCCGGTAGCCGGGCGGGCTGGGCCAACACCGACGTGCCCGCCGGCCGGGCGGCCGCGGCGGCGCCGGTGGTGATCCCGGCCGGCAACCCCGGGTGCCGGTAGGCGCTCAGATGTCCGTCCAGGGTGCCGACCAAGCGATAGGTCTCCCAGGTGGGCGTGGTCTTGGTGTGGGAGCGGGCCCGCCCGGGAATGCGGGTGACATCCCACCACGCCCCGACCCGCGGCGGCCCATGCCGGCGCCCCGAGGCGTCGGCAAACAGGTGCCGGTCGATCGTTTCCCACACCTCATCGGCCATATGCAAGCCGATGGCCTTGGTCAGATGCTCACGCATCCAGCCGCTGCCCTCAATATGGCGTTTGGCCGATGCTTCGATCCCCTTGCGGGACAACCCGAGCCGCTCCCGCAGAGCCTTTGGGTCGGCCGCGCGTTCGCGGTGGGCCGCCCAATACGCGCGGCAGCGCGCCTGGGCGTCGCGTTGTAGTGCGCGGCGCAGCCGAAACACCGCCCGCCAGTGGCGCTCCAGCCGCTGCCGCAGCCGGTCGCCCGACACATCCAACTCCAGCCGGATCACAGCGACCGGCCCGGTGTATTTGAAGTTCGGCGCTTTGGACTTACCCCGCCGCCGCGGCACCCTCACGTCACCGCTGGTGGCGGTGATGGTGTCGGTGCCTGTGGCCGCCATGGGCCTCATGAAACCATCAGCCACCGACATCAATCCGCTACCCGCACCGATGGCCAAACCTGCTGCCGCTCAGCGGCCTCACCCGGGTCCAGATTCACACCATCGTTCCCATGACCCGAGTTCGTCTACCGCCGCGCGCCGCGCGACCCTGGGCGCTGCCGCTGCCGGTCAGGGTGCTGGTGGTGCCGATCCGTCTGCGCACCACCCTGACCACCCGGGCGCTGGCGGCGCTGTTCGGCACCAGTTGATCGACGGTGCACCGCATTATTGACCACTTGGTCCCGGTGCTGGCTCGCTCGCTCCCGCCCAATCCTGGTGAGCATCGCCGGTCCAAGGATCATTGACGGCACCCTGATCCCGGTGCACGACAAGACGATCACCGCGCCGACCGACAACTACCCGCGCAGCATCAACACCCAGATCATCATCAGCGCCGACAGCCCGCGGTGTCGTCACCGCTGGCCTGGCCCGGCGACCGCAACGGCGTCGTGGTCGCCCGCCACACCGTCGAGCGCCTCACCGGCGACCGAACGATCCTCGGCGACGGCGGCTACCGCGGCATCACCACCATCACCACACCGCGTCGCGACCACACCGGCCGGATCATCCGCGACGACCACTACCGGGTGCACCGGCGGATGAGGGCCCGCGTCGAACACGTAATCGCCCGACTCAAAGACCGGCAAATACTGCGCCAACGCCGGCACCGCCGCCACACAATCAACCACAGCCTCCAAATCATCGCCAGACACTGGAACCTCAAACCCACAAGCAACTACGGGTCAACTGTTAGTCGTCGGTGCTGCGCCGCAGGCCGCGGCGCGCGGACAACAATTCCAACTCCGGCCGTGAAGCCACCAGCCGCTCGGCGGCGTCGAGAACATCGACGACGTGCCCGCGATCGGCCGACACGACGGCCATGCCGACATTCGCGCGGCGGAGCAGATCCTGTGAGCCGGTTTCGGCGGCCGACACCGCGAATCTGCGCTGCAGTTCGGCGATTACGGGGCGGATGGCGGACCGCTTCTGCTTCAGCGACCGCACGTCACCGAGCAGGACATCGAACTCGAGCCAGCCGATCCACACGTCGACACGCTCAAGGGGTCGGCGTGGCCGTCGGTTCCTGGCCCAGCTGCAGCAGCAGATCGGCGGTCTGCCGCGTCAGCTGCCAGGAGCTGGGCGTAGGGCGAAACTCCATCGGGAACGTGAAGTCGCCACCGGCCGGCCGGTTGGCCGACTTGATGATGATGGTGGCCGCGACATTGCCCGGATGGGCTTGGGCCCAGGTGAGATCCCGGGCCTCAAAGGTCAACGGCGTGAAGCCGCCGTCTTTCAGTGCGCGGCCGAACCTGTCCAACGCGGCTGCGTCGTCGGCCGTGGCGTATTCGACGAGGCCGACCTTGTCCGCACCGGCAACGTTGGGGTCGGCGAGCTTGTACATCACGTCGGTCAGCGCATTCGGTGGCGGTAACGGCGACGCATCCGGTGCCGGCGCCGCCGTCGGGGGCTTCGTGATCGGTGCGGGTGTGTCTACGGACGCCGCGGGATGGGTCTGTTCGTCACCGCCACATCCGCTAAGCCCGAGCGCCGCCGCGATTGCGACGGCGCCCAGGACTGCGGCACTGGTGGTGCGATGCACCGGGTAGATCAGGCGGCCGCCGTCAGCAACGACAGGGCTGATGCCTTCGACAGCTGCCAGCCACTGGGGCTCGGGCCCGAGACGAAGGTCACATTCTCGGTGGTGCTTACGCCATTGGCGGCCGTTGCGGTGACGTTGGCGGTAGCCGCGCCGCCGTTCTGGTTGATGTCGGCCACGATGAAGGTCAGCGGGAACAAGCCCTTGGCGGCCGCGTTGTTGAACGCCCGGTCGGCCGTGATGGCCTCGATTCGGCCGACGCCGCCCTGGACGTAGGCGGACTTGGCGCCGGCGAACGAGCCGCCCCCGGCCAGACCATTGAGGGTCGTCAACAGCGGGCCCTGCAAATCAGGGGCCGGCGTCTGCGGCAGAGGGATATCCCACACGACCGGCTGCACGGCCGGCGCGGCCGATATTGCGCCGGATGCAATGGAAGTCACACCCGCCGCTGCAGCGCCCACCACAGCGGCTGCTGCTACGCCGGTTACGAGGGTTTTCAGGGTCACGGCTGTCCTTTCGATCGGCCTAACTCTTCTCTGAGGTTAACAGTGTTGCTGGTGTGTCGAATTCCTCCACCGCACACAATGGCTGAATCGCCGGTAGCGTTGAAGTTGTTACTGCACCAATATTCGGTGCGGGAGGGAGCGCAGCATGAGTGAGTCAGAGCGTTCTGAAGCGTTCGGAACCCCCATGTCCAGTGATGATGCTGCCGAGTTGGAGGAGCTGCGACGCGAGGCAGCGATCCTGCGCGAGCAGTTGGAGAACGCGGTAGGTCCGCAGAGTGGACTGCGGAGCGCCCGCGATGTCCACCAGCTGGAGGCGCGCATCGACTCGCTCGCCGCCCGTAACGCCAAGCTGATGGAAACCCTCAAGGAGGCCCGTCAGCAACTGCTGGCGCTGCGCGAGGAGGTCGACCGACTGGGTCAGCCGCCGAGCGGTTACGGCGTGCTCCTTGCCGTGCAGGACGACGACACTGTCGACGTGTTCACTTCCGGTCGCAAGATGCGCCTGACCTGCTCGCCGAACATCGACACCAAGGTGCTGAAAAAGGGCCAGACCGTGCGCCTCAACGAGGCGCTGACGGTCGTCGAGGCCGGCCACTTCGAATCGGTCGGAGAAATATCCACGCTGCGCGAAATTCTGGCCGACGGACACCGCGCTCTCGTGGTCGGTCACGCCGACGAAGAGCGCATCGTCTGGCTGGCCGAACCGCTGGTCGCCGTCGAGGACCTGCCCCCGGAGATGGTCGAGGAACTCGACGACGATCTGCGGCCGCGCAAGCTTCGCCCCGGCGACTCGCTGCTCGTCGACACCAAGGCCGGGTACGCGTTCGAGCGCATCCCGAAGGCCGAAGTCGAGGATCTGGTGCTGGAGGAGGTGCCCGACGTCAGCTACCTCGACATCGGTGGCCTGACCCGCCAGATCGAGCAGATCCGCGACGCCGTCGAGCTCCCGTTCCTGCACAAGGAGCTCTACCGGGAGTACTCACTGCGTCCGCCCAAAGGTGTGCTGCTGTACGGCCCGCCCGGTTGCGGCAAGACGCTGATCGCCAAGGCGGTGGCCAACTCGCTGGCCAAGAAGATGGCCGAGGTGCGCGGCGACGACGCGCGCGAGGCCAAGTCGTACTTCCTCAACATCAAGGGCCCGGAGCTGCTGAACAAGTTCGTCGGCGAGACCGAGCGACACATCAGGCTGATTTTCCAGCGCGCCCGGGAAAAGGCGTCCGAGGGCACCCCGGTGATCGTGTTCTTCGACGAGATGGACTCGATCTTCCGGACCCGCGGCACGGGTGTGTCGTCGGACGTCGAGACGACTGTGGTTCCGCAGCTGCTCTCCGAGATCGACGGTGTCGAGGGGTTGGAGAACGTCATCGTCATCGGCGCGTCCAACCGCGAGGACATGATCGACCCGGCGATCCTGCGGCCCGGCCGCCTTGACGTCAAGATCAAGATCGAGCGGCCCGACGCCGAGGCGGCGCAGGACATCTACAGCAAGTACCTCATCGAGGAACTGCCGATCCATGCCGACGATCTGGCCGAGTTCGGCCACGACCGCTCGGCCTGCATCAAGGCGATGATCGAGAAGGTCGTCGACCGGATGTACGCCGAGATCGACGACAACCGGTTCCTGGAGGTCACCTACGCCAACGGCGACAAGGAAGTCATGTACTTCAAGGACTTCAACTCCGGCGCGATGATCCAAAACGTGGTCGACCGGGCGAAGAAGAACGCGATCAAGGCGGTGTTGGAGACGGGTCAGCCCGGTCTGCGCATCCAGCACCTGCTCGACTCGATCGTCGACGAGTTCGCCGAGAACGAGGACCTGCCCAACACCACCAATCCCGATGACTGGGCACGGATCTCGGGCAAGAAGGGCGAGCGGATCGTCTACATCCGCACGCTGGTCACCGGCAAGTCGTCGAGCGCGTCGCGGGCCATCGACACCGAGTCGAACCTGGGTCAGTACCTCTAGCTCTCAGCGCGAGCAGACGCAAAATCGCCCGAAACGCCGCGTTTTTGGGCGATTTTGCGTCTATTGGCCGATGCTTGGTGGCTGTCGCGTGGCAGCATAGGCGTGTGACAACGCCGTCGATGTCCTGGGATGTGGTGTCCGTTGACAAGCCGGACGACCTCAATGTCGTGATCGGGCAGGCGCATTTCATCAAGACCGTCGAGGACCTGCACGAGGCGCTGGTCGGAGTGAGCGCGTCGCTGCGGTTCGGCCTGGCCTTCTGCGAGGCGTCCGGTCCCCGGCTGGTCCGCCGCAGCGGTAACGACCCCGAACTGGTCGAGTTGGCGACCCGTAATGCGCTGGCCATCGCGGCCGGGCACTGTTTCGTGGTGTTCCTGCGCGAGGGCTTCCCGGTCAACGTGCTCAACCCGATCAAGGCGGTGCCCGAGGTCTGCACGATCTACTGCGCCACCGCGAATCAGGTGGAGGTCGTGGTCGCGGTGACGCCGCATGGCCGCGGCGTGGTGGGCGTGGTCGACGGAGAACCGCCGCTGGGGGCGGAATCCGAGCAGGATGTGGCCGACCGGCGCGATCTGCTGCGCGCCATCGGCTACAAGCTCTGAGCTGCGTCAGCCATCAGGTCCGACCCCATTCCATCTCGAGGTAGGCGTCGCGGCCGGCCAGGCTCACGGCGAGGTCGGCGATCAGCGGGTCGAAGAATCGCTCGCGATATTGCGGATCGACGCTCGTGCTGACTGTGAAGTACAGACCGGAGAGCACCGCGACGAACAGCGACGTGTGCACAGCTGTCTGCGGTATCGGCACATTGATACCGAACCATGTTCCAGCGCAAGGTGGTTCACCGACAGGGCAGCTCTGCTGCGACGACCAGAGCACTGTGACGTCGTCGGGGACCGCAACAATGCCGAGCGCGATGAAGAAGGCGAACAGGCCGGCGGTGAAGAACACCACCTGAATCGCCTGCGACACCACCATCACCGCGACGACGTTGATCTGCTCCGCGAGCGACAGCGGGGTGCGCACGGGCTCGCGATCAGAGTCCGTCGCCAACGGTGTCTTCGCCAGCAGCTTGACGGGGTCAGTCGGCGCTGAGCGGTCTTCGCGCAGGGTGCGCACCTCGTCGCGAATCGTGGTGACCATGAAAACGACCGCCACGATAGCCAGGAATCCGACTGTCTGCCAAAGCCTTTGGCGGGTCATTCGGGCCGACAGCTGCCACAGCTCGGCGGTGAAATACACCAGTACCGTGATCATGAGGAGAGGTAGCGCACGGCTCATCAGGGTGCCGAGTGCGCCCAGCTGCACCCATGCAAATCGGAACGCCCACAAAGCGATCGAGCCGAAACCGAGATAAGTCAGCCAAATCGCCAGCAGGGCGACGACGGCAAAGCCGAAAGCCTCGGCCGCTGCGATCTCCGAGAATCCGCTGTCCGCGAACGGAAGTCCGAACACGAAGACTGCCATCACCAGCAGCGCCGCCGACCGTCGGCCCGCTTCGCTGAGCGTTGTGCCGGCCCGATGCAGCAGATACAGCGCAAACGGTGCGGCAATCAGCAGCAGCGTGAGCACCCCGAGCCGGATCACATAGCCGAAGTCGGGATCCCCGTCCGTGAGCTCGGCCAGCATCATGGTTCCCGCGATCACCGCGCCGGTGCCGCTGACCATCGGCGCGGAACGCTCGATCAGCGCGCGGGAGCGGACCCGCCGGGTCAGTACCAGCGGCAGCCCGCGATGCAGGAACCATTCGTGCACCTGCCGCATGTCGGACACGGGCAACATTGTGCGTGATCGCGACCGGGCCGGCCGGTCAGCGCGCCGAGATGTGTGCCCGATACCGGTTGCGTGCCACCAACGTGAGCCGTAAATCGTCAACGAGCGGATCGAGGAACTGTGCACGGTATTCGCCGTCGCCGACGGCCCTGGCGCTGACGTACATGAACGTCATCGCGCCGATGAACATCGTCACGTGGATCAGCGCCTGCGGCACGGGCAGCGTCATGCCCAGCACGGTGCCCTGTACGGAGCCCGCCTGTTTGGTCCAGTCGGCCAGGATCGGCTGGCTGAGCACCAGCAGGCCCAGAACGAAGAAGATCGCCGCGGTCACCACGGCGACCATCACAATCTGGGTGATTTGCGACGCGGCCGCCACGAACACCACATTGAGCCGCTCACCACGCGTCAGCGGACGCGCGTCGACCGGATCGGGCATGGCCTCGAACGGGGTGCCCGCCAGCCGGTCGTTGTCGGTGTCGTGGGCACTCGTCGACGCCAGCACGGGGCGGACCCGCTCGAGCAGACCGGTGACCAGAAACGTAACGGCAATGAGCACCAGAAAAGCAATGACCAGCCAGATCCGGCCTCGGCTGATCAGCGTGGCCATCGACCAGACGTAGCTGTTGAAGAACACCAACACCGTGAGCAGTACGACCGGTAGCGCCCGAATGACCAGCGCGGCCGCCGAAGCCAGATGCGACGCGGTCAGCCGCACCGCCCAACCGAGAACGGACCCGATGCCAAGGCCGGTGAGCAGGAGGACGATCACCGCCAACAAGGCGGTCGACCAAAGGTCTTCGAGTGTGTCGCCAAACGAACTGTTGATGACGTCGGCGAGAATCATGACCACCGCGGCGACCGTCGCGGCGATCTGCCGACCACGGTCGCCCAGCCGCGACACCAGCCAGCCCACCAGCAGCGCCACCGGCACGATCGACGGCAGGACCGCGATCACCACCCATTCTGCGCGGGTGGGCTCGAAGTCGATGTCGACGCTTCGGAATCCGGTGGCGATCGCGATGATCAGCGCGGCCACCGCCGTGGTGGCGAAGCCGGCCAGCGCGGGCGCCGATCGCCGCCACAGTCGCCGCCAACGGGCCCGCGAGGTCAGCACCGAGGGCAGACCGTGCTGCAGGAACCAGGTTTCGGCTGCGACGCGTTCGGCCGCTTCCGGTGATCTCATCGGACGCCCCCTTCGATGCTCAGTCGTGGAGCGCTCGGCGGTGCGGTACGGCGGTGAGCTGGATGGCCGCCCGCCACAGCAAGAGTCCGGTCTGCACGCCGACCGCGATCGACATCATCGAGATCAGCGTGGCGGTGAACACCGCGGTGCTGTGCGTGCCCAGCCGTTGCGTGACACCCATGAAGCCCAGCGAGCCTGGCACCAGCAGCGAAAAGCCGCCGAGCAGCGGCGCCCATGCGCCGAGCGCAGCTACGAATTGACTCCCGGCCGCATCACGCTCGTCCTGCTCGGATGGCACGGTCGCAGGCTACTGCGCCACGTCCCCTACGCTGGGCGACATGCAACGGATCATCGGGACCGAGGTCGAGTACGGCATTTCGTCGCCGTCCGATCCGACCGCGAATCCGATACTGACGTCCACGCAGGCGGTGCTGGCGTACGCGGCGGCCGCCGGGATCCAGCGCGCGAAGCGCACGCGCTGGGATTACGAAGTGGAATCGCCGCTGCGCGACGCCCGCGGATTCGACCTGAGCCGGTCGGCGGGCCCGCCGCCGGTGGTGGACGCCGACGAGGTCGGCGCCGCCAACATGATCCTGACCAACGGGGCCCGTCTGTACGTCGACCATGCCCACCCGGAGTACTCGGCACCGGAGTGCACCGACCCACTGGACGCGGTGATCTGGGACAAGGCCGGCGAACGGGTGATGGAGGCCGCCGCCCGCCACGTCGCCAGCGTGCCCGGCGCGGCCAAGTTGCAGCTCTACAAGAACAACGTGGACGGCAAGGGCGCCTCCTACGGGTCGCACGAGAACTACCTGATGTCGCGGCAGACGCCGTTCTCGGCGGTGATCGCCGGCCTGACGCCACATCTGGTGTCGCGGCAGGTGATCACCGGCTCCGGGCGGGTCGGCATCGGCCCGTCGGGCGACGAGCCCGGATTTCAGCTATCCCAGCGCTCCGACTACATCGAGGTCGAGGTCGGGCTGGAGACCACGCTCAAGCGCGGCATCATCAACACCCGCGACGAGCCCCACGCCGACGCCGACAAGTACCGTCGGCTGCACGTCATCATCGGCGACGCGAACCTGGCCGAAACGTCGACCTATCTCAAGCTGGGCGCCACGGCGCTGGTGCTGGACCTGATCGAAGAGGGCATGGACCTGACCGATCTGGCGCTGGCCCGGCCGGTGCACGCCGTGCACGTGATCAGCCGCGACCCGTCGCTGCGCGCCACCGTCGCGCTGGCGGACGGCCGCGAGCTGACCGCCCTTGCGCTACAACGGATCTACCTCGATCGGGTGGCCAAGCTGGTCGATAGCCGCGACCCCGACCCGCGCGCCGCCGACATCGTGCAAACCTGGGCTCATGTGCTGGATCAGCTCGAGCGGGACCCGATGGAGTGCGCGGACCTGTTGGACTGGCCGGCCAAGCTGCGCCTGCTCGACGGCTTCCGGCACCGGGAGAACCTGAGCTGGTCGGCACCCCGGCTGCACCTGGTCGACCTGCAGTATTCCGACGTGCGGCTGGACAAGGGTCTGTACAACCGCCTGGTCGCCCGCGGCTCGATGAAACGGCTGGTCACCGAGCAGCAGGTGCGCGACGCGGTGGACAGCCCGCCGACGGACACCCGCGCCTACTTCCGCGGCGAGTGCCTGCGGCGGTTCGGCGCCGACATCGCGGCCGCCAGCTGGGACTCGGTGATCTTCGACCTGGGCGGCGATTCGCTCGTCCGGATTCCAACGCTGGAACCGCTGCGCGGCAGCAAGGCGCACGTCGGGGCGCTGCTCGACTCGGTGGACAGCGCCGTCGAACTGGTTGAACAGCTCACCACCTGAGCGCGCTATCCCAGGCAAAGCGGGCGTTGACCGGTAGTGTGGAGTAACCGGCGGGCAGCTGTGAGCCCGCCGATGACATATGCAGGAGGCGGCGATGGCTCAGGAGCAGACCAAGCGTGGCGGTGGTGGCGGCGAGGACGACGACCTCACCGGCAGCACGGCCGCCGGGCAGGAGCGTCGCGAAAAGCTGGCCGAGGAGACCGACGACCTGCTGGACGAGATCGACGACGTTCTGGAAGAAAATGCCGAGGACTTCGTGCGCGCGTACGTCCAAAAGGGCGGACAGTGACCTGGCCGCATCACGAGCAGCTGGCCTTTCCAAAACCCCTACCCGGAGCACCCACGGTTCCTGTGGACCTGTCGTCCTTTTCTGACCTGTTGCGCCGCCAGGCGCCCGAGCTGTTACCCCTGAGCTGGGCCGGAACCGAGCCGGGCGCGGTGCCGTCGGGTGCTCTGCCGCACGGCACGACGATCGTCGCGGTGAAGTACCCCGGCGGCGTGGTGATCGCCGGCGATCGCCGATCGACGCAGGGCAACATGATCGCCGGCCGCGATGTGAAGAAGGTTTACATCACCGACGGCTACACGGCGACCGGGATCGCCGGCACCGCGGCGATCGCGGTGGAGTTCGCCCGCCTGTACGCCGTCGAGCTGGAACACTACGAGAAGGTCGAGGGTGTGCCGCTGACCTTCCCGGGCAAGGTAAACCGACTGGCCACCATGGTGCGCGGCAACCTGGGCGCGGCCCTGCAGGGATTTGTGGCACTGCCGCTTCTGGCCGGCTACGACCTCGACGACTCGGATCCGCAGGCCGCGGGCCGCATCGTGTCGTTCGACGCCGCAGGCGGCTGGAACATCGAGGAAGAGGGGTACCAGGCGGTCGGCTCGGGATCGGTTTTCGCCAGGACGTCGATCAAGAAGCTGTACACACAGGTCGTCGACGCTGATTCAGCACTGCGAGTCGCCGTCGAGTCCCTCTACGACGCCGCCGACGACGACTCCGCGACAGGCGGACCGGACCTCGTCCGCGGCATCTACCCGACCGCCGTGGCGATCGGTGCCGAGGGCGCCGAGGAGGTACCGGAGGAGCGCATCGCCGCGCTGGCGCGTGGCATCGTCGAAAGCCGTTCTGCCGAAGGCACTTTACGGTCCGGTTCTGGGCCGTCGACGGATGCGCGGGGAGACTCGTGAGCTTTCCGTATTTCATTTCGCCCGAACAGGCGATGCGGGAGCGCTCGGAACTCGCGCGCAAGGGCATCGCCAGGGGCCGTAGCCTGGTTGCTTTGGCGTACTCGGGTGGCGTGCTGTTCGTCGCCGAGAACCCGTCGCGGTCGCTGCAGAAGATCAGCGAACTCTACGACCGCGTCGGTTTTGCGGCAGCCGGCCGGTTCAATGAGTTCGACAACCTGCGCCGTGGCGGCATCCAGTGGGCCGACACCAAGGGCTATGCGTACGACCGCCGCGACGTGACCGGCCGGCAGCTGGCATACATATACGCCCAAACGCTGGGCTCGATCTTCACCGAACAAGCCAAGCCGTACGAGGTCGAGCTGTGTGTTGCCGAGGTCGCGCACTACGGCGAGACCAAACCACCTGAGCTGTACCGGATCACCTACGACGGGTCGATCAACGACGAACCGCATTTCGTGGTGATGGGTGGCACGACCGAGCCGATCATCGCGAAGCTGAACGAATCCTACGCCGAGAACGCCAGCCTGTCGGAGGCGGCCAAGATCGCGGTCGACGCGCTGAAAGCGGGCGCCAACGGCGGCTCGGAGACGCGCACGCTGGGGCCGTCGACGCTGGAAGTCGCGATCCTCGACGCCAACCGGCCGCGCCGCGCTTTCCGGCGGATCACCGGTTCGGCACTGGAAGCGCTTCTCCCGGAAGTGGATTCGGGCTCGGAGAAGGCAAACGCCGGCGACTAGCCCGCTGTGGCTCACCGCGGGCCGGTGTGCTCGATGCCCGTGATCAGTACTTCGAGTGCCTACCGTTACGGGGTTAACGCCGTCAACACATTGATGACCGCTTCGGGCTCTGTGCCGTCGAGGTAGAGCTGCCATAGGGTCTCGGCGAGTTCGTCCGGGTCCAATGTTCCGGCCGCAATCGCGAAGTCGCCCGGGCTTTCGAGCATTGCCTTGTGGATGTCGCCACGTTCGATCAGGCCGCCGATGGTGATGGTGCCCGCATAGACGCCGGCCGGCGCCAGCGCGGCGTGCAGGGTGAGCGCGTAGTTACGTAACGCCGCCGACGTCAGGGCGAGCCCGCCGAGGCCAGGCATCGGCACGACGCTGCTCAGCCCTCCGGCGAACAGCAGCCCGCCGGAGCCACGTTCGGTGAGTTCGGGAATCAGCAGCGAGGCGAATTCGACGGCGGGCACCACACCCCGCAGCGCTTCTTCGGCGCCGGCGCCGTCCAGCGTGGTGATGTCTCCAGTCAGCGAGCCGAACGCCGCCGGGCCGTAGTAGCCGACGTCGATCCGCCCGAATCGGTTGCGGGCGGCTTCGACGGCGTGACGCAGGCTGTGCGGCTCCATGGCGTCGGCGGTGAACGCCGCGGCGTCGACTCCGGCGTCGGCGAGGGAGCGCAGGTAGTCGGCATGCCGTTCGGCGCTGCGGGAGATCAACGCGACGGGATAGCCCTCGGCGCCGAATCGGTGCGCGACCGACATGCCGAGGCCGGGGCCCGCGCCGACGACGATCAGGACAGGACGATCAGAAGTTGAGGTCATACTCAACTTGATACCAGAACTTGAGACATGCCTCAACTTAGCTAGAATTGCCTGGTGACTGGCACGATGCGGGCAGACGCGGCGCGAAACCGCGACCGGTTGATAACGGCTGCCGCCGACCTCTTCGCCGAGCGTGGGGTCGACGTGCCGCTCGATGAGATCGCGCGGCGGGCCGGGGTGAGCATCGGCACGCTGTACAACCATTTCCCGAATCGCGGGGCGCTGCTCGATGCGGTACTGCCGGAGCGGCTGGCGGAGCTCGAGCGGTTGGCGGAGACGGCGTTGACCGATCCCGATCCCTGGCGGGGCTTCACGGGATTTCTCGACGGGCTTTTCGTCATCCAGGCGCGCGACCGTTCAATGAACGAGGCGATCTCGCGCAACGCCGTGGGCTCAGTCGATGTGGCCGGCGAATGTGGGCGGGCAGGGGGAGTGCTGGATTCGGTGGTAAGCCACGCCAGGAACGCCGGCGTGTTGCGGCCCGACTTCGTCTCCGACGATCTCGCGACCTTGGTGTCTGCGATGTCGAAAGTCATCGCGATGTCCGGCGGCGACGACGCAGTGTGGCGGCGACACCTCGGGTTCGTGCTCGACGGCCTGCGCGCCCATTAGTCCCCGGACGGGTCGCCGCTGTCGCCGACTGTGCGGATTGATACGCCCTCATCGCGCCCCGTCGCGTATGAAACCGCACCCTCGAGGTCCGCGAGTCGCGTTAATTCTGCGTGTTCCTGTTGACGTGTCTGCCGCACCGGAGGACGATATGTTGCGTCCAGCAATACACGTTGCGTGATGCGCAACAAGCCGAGGAGTCGGCGCATGCCCAAAGTTGTCGTGATCGGTGCCGGCATTGTCGGCACGTCACTGGCAGACGAACTGACCGCACGCGGCTACACGGATGTCACCGTGCTGGATCGTGGACCGCTGTTCGCGACCGGTGGATCGACGTCGCACGCGCCCGGGCTGGTGTTCCAGACCAACCCGTCCAAGACCATGAGCGCGTTCGCGCGTTACACCGTCGAAAAATTCGGCGCCCTCGAGCATCCCGACGGATGGGCGTTCAACCCGGTCGGCGGTCTCGAGGTCGCCACCACCCCGGAACGCTGGGCCGACCTGCACCGCAAGGCCGGCTGGGCCGCGGCATGGGGGATCGACGGGCGCCTGGTCACGGCGGCCGAATGCGTGGACCTGCATCCGCTGCTCGATCGTGAGCGCGTCTTCGGCGGGTTCCACACGCCCACCGACGGTCTGGCCAAGGCCGTGCGCGCCGCCGAGGCCCAGGCGCGGCAAGCGACCGCCCGCGGAGCGACGTTCCGGCCGCACACCGAGGTGCTCGGCATCGTCGAGGCGGGCGGCCGTGTCACCGGCGTGCACACCAACAGTGGCGTCATCGACGCCGACATCGTGGTGTGCGCGGCCGGCTTCTGGGGTGCCCAGTTGGCCAAGCAGGTCGGCCTCGTCGTCCCACTGGTGCCGATGGCGCATCAGTACGCCCGGACCGGGCAGATCGGCGCCTTGGTCGGCCGCAACACCGAGTTATCGGAGGCCGGGCTGCCCATCCTGCGGCATCAGGACCAGGACCTGTACTTCCGCGAGCATGTCGACCGCCTGGGCATCGGCTCCTACAGTCACAAGCCGATGCCCGTCGACATGTCCACGCTGATGGCCGACACCGCCGGCGAACCGATGCCGTCCTTGCTGCCGTTCACCGAGGAGGACTTCGCCCCAGCCTGGCACGAAGCGGCCGAACTGATTCCCGCACTGGGGGATTCGAAGGTCGAAGAAGCGTTCAACGGCATCTTCTCGTTCACCCCGGACGGCTTCTCCATCATGGGAGAGCACCGCGACCTGAGCGGGTTCTGGGTCGCCGAGGCGGTGTGGGTGACGCATTCGGCCGGTGTCGCCAAGGCCACCGCGGAGTGGATCGTGGACGGCACGCCATCGATCGACGTGCACGAATGCGACCTGTACCGCTTCGAGGATGTCGCTCGCAGCCCGAAGTTCGTCATGCAGACCAGCTCGCAGGCCTTCATCGAGGTCTACGACATCATCCACCCCTACCAATTCCGAACCGCGCTGCGCGGACTGCGGACCAGCCCGTTCTACGCCCGCCAGCGCGAACTCGGCGCCTTCTTCTACGAGGGCGGCGGCTGGGAACGCCCGGCCTGGTTCGAGGCGAACGCCGAACTGACGCAACGACTTTGCACCGACGGCCTCGCTATCCCCGACCGCGACGACTGGTCGTCGCGATTCTGGTCGCCGATCTCCATCGCCGAGGCGCACTGGACACGGGAGCGCGTGGCCATGTACGACATGACTCCGCTGACCCGCTACGAGGTGGCGGGCCCCGGCGCCGCCGCGTTCCTGCAACGGATGACCACCAACAATGTCGACAAGAGCGTCGGCTCGGTCACCTACACCCTGCTGCTCGACGAAACCGGTGGAATACGAAGCGATATCACGGTCGCCCGACTCAGCGACCGCGCGTTCCAGGTCGCCGTCAACTCACCGATGGACTTCGACTGGTTCAGTCGCCACCTGCCCGACGACGTCATGCTGCGTGATATCACCGGCGGCACCTGCTGCATCGGCGTGTGGGGGCCCCTGGCCCGCGACATGGTGCAGCCGTTGTGCCCCGACGACCTGTCGCACGACGCCTTCAAGTACTTCCGCGCCAAGCAGACGTACCTCGACGCGATCCCGGTCACGATGCTGCGCGTGTCCTACGTCGGCGAACTCGGCTGGGAGATCTACACCAGCGCCGAATATGGTGAGGCGCTGTGGGATCTGCTGGCAGACGCCGGTCAACGCCACGGGGTCATCGCCGCTGGACGTATCGCGTTCAACAGCCTGCGTATCGAGAAGGGCTACCGGCTGTGGGGTACGGACATGACCGCCGACCACCAGCCGGCCGCAGCGGGCGTGGACTTCGCGGTGCGGATGGCCAAGGACGACTTCGTCGGCAAGGCGGCATTGGCGCAGGCTGCCGCACCACAGAAACAGTTGCGCAGCATCGTGTTCGACGACCCGACCGCCGTGGCATTGGGCAAGGAGCCGGTCTACATCGGCGGGGAGTGCGTCGGCTACGTCACCAGCGCCGGCTATTCGCCCACCGTAGGGCGCAGCATCGCCTATGCGTGGTTGCCGGCCAGCACTACCGTGGGCGACTCGGTCGATGTCGATTATCGCGGCACGCGCTACACCGCCGTGGTGCACGCCGAACCCGTGGTGGATCCCGAGATGGCGCGGATCAAGAGGTAGCAATGGGTTACGACGTCATCGTCATCGGGCTCGGCGGCATGGGCAGCGCCGCCGCCTATCACCTCGCCGCCCGCGGGCAACGGGTGCACGGGTTGGAGAAGTTCACCCCGGCCCACGACAAGGGATCCAGCCACGGCGGCTCCCGCATCATTCGGCAGTCATACTTCGAGGATCCGGCGTACGTGCCGCTGCTGCTGCGGGCTTACGAGCTGTGGGACAAGCTCGCCGCCGATGCGCAGCGCGACGTCTACCGGGTCACCGGTGGGCTGTTCATCGGCCCGCCGGACTGCCTCACGGTGGCGGGCAGCCTACGAGCCAGCCAGGAATGGGACCTGCGGCACGAGGCGCTCGATTCGAGCGAGATCCGCTCCCGCTTCCCGAATTTCACGCCGCACTCCGGCGACATCGCTGTGTACGAGGCGAAGGCCGGTTTTGCCCGCCCCGAGATGACCGTGCAGGCGCACATCGACCTCGCCGAGCGGGCCGGCGCCACGTTGTCGTTCGGCGAGGAGGTGCTCGAATGGGGCGAGACGGCCGGCGGTGTCACCGTCCGGACCGCCAACGCGACGTACACCGCCGGGCAACTCGTCATCTGCCCCGGAGCGTGGGCGCCGCAGTTGCTTGCGGAGTTCGGCATCCCGATCACCATCGAGCGCCAGGTGTTGTACTGGCTCGATCCGATCGGCGGCACCGCGCCGTTCGTCGACCAGCCGATCTTCATCGACGAGAACGCCGAAGGCAGGCAGATCTATGGCTTTCCGGCGATCGACGGGCCGCGCGGTGGCGTCAAGGTGGCGTTCTTCCGCAAGGGCATCGTCTGCACGCCGGACACCATCGACCGCACCGTGCACGACCACGAGATCAGCGAGATGCGCGACCGGGTCGCCGAGCTGCTGCCCGCCCTCGACGGTCGGTGCCTGCATTCGGCCACCTGCATGTACTCCAATACACCCGACGAACACTTCGTCATCGCCCGGCACCCCGATAGCGCGAATGTGACGGTGGCGTGTGGATTTTCCGGACACGGCTTCAAATTCGTCCCGGTGGTCGGTGAGATCCTCGCCGATCTGGCCACCAGCGGGTCGACGAGCCACCCGATCTCATTGTTCGACCCCCGACGGTTGGTGACCACATGACCGCCACTGATCAGCCGTCGACGTTGCTTGCGACACTCGGCGGCGCGTACTACACCAGCGAATCCGTCTTCGCCGCCGAGCAGAGCGAGATCTTCGAATCCAGGTGGTTCTGCGCGGCCCGCTCCGCCGACCTGGCGAACCCGGGGCAGTTCCGCAACATTCAGGTGGGACGCGAGAGCGTGCTCGTCGTCCGCGGCCGCGACGGGATCCTGCGCGCGTTCCTGAACGTGTGCCGGCACCGCGGTGCCCAGCTGTGCACCGAGCCCGAGGGCCAGGTCCGCCGCAACATCCGCTGCGCCTACCACGCCTGGACCTATGCCCTGGACGGCAAGCTGGTCGCGGCGCCCAACATCGCCACCCTGACCGACGAAACCGGAATGGGCATCGACCGCTACCGGTACGGATTGGTGCCGGTTGCGCTGACCGAGTGGCTCGGCTACGCATGGGTCTGCCTCGCCGACGAGCCGCCGTCGTTCGCCGACGACGTCATCGGCGACGTCACCCGCCGGCTGGGTGACCCCGCCGCGATCGACCGCTACGCCATCGACGGCCTGCGGGTGGGCCACCGGGTGGTCTACGACGTGGCCGCGAACTGGAAGCTCATCGTCGAAAACTTCATGGAGTGCTACCACTGCGCGTCTATTCACCCCGAACTCGTCGAGGTGTTGCCGGAGTTCTCCCGCGGGCTCGCCGCGCAGTACTACGTGGGCCACGGCGCCGAATTCGGTTCTGACGTCGCCGGGTTCACCGTCGACGGATCGGCCGGGTTCGGCACGCTGCCCGGTATCACCGCCGAACAGGATCGCCGTTACTACGCGATCACGGTCAAACCGACGGTCTTCATCAACCTCGTGCCCGACCACATCATCTTCCACCGGATGTACCCGATGGCCCCGGACCGGACCGTCGTCGAATGCGACTGGCTCTACACCGCCGACGTGGTGTCGACGGGCCGCGATGTGTCCCGATCGGTGGAGCTGTTCCACAGGGTCAACCAGCAGGACTTCGAGGCGTGTGAGCGAACGCAGCCCGCGATGTCCTCGCGGGCGTACCGGCACGGCGGCGTGCTGGTACCTGTCGAACACCACATCGCGGAGTTCCATCAGTGGGTAGTGTCCCGTGTCGGCGAAGCGACGCGAGGCGAGGCGAGGCGAGGTGAGCGGCCATGAACGGTGAACCGGATCTCTGTATCGGCGGACAGTGGCGACACGCATCCGACGGTGGGACGCGCGAGATCATCAATCCGGCCGACGGCAGCGTCGCGGCCGTCGTCGACGAGGCCACCCCGGATGACGCGCGCGACGCCGTCGCCGCGGCGCGTGCCGCGTTCGATGACGGCGCCTGGCCCGCCACCCCGGTGGCCGAACGCGCCGCGCTGCTCGAGCGGATCGCCGACCTGTTGCAGCGCGACAAGGAGTCTCTGGCCCGCCTGGAGACCGTCGACACCGGGAAGACCCTGGTGGAGAGCCGGATCGACATCGACGACGTCACATCGGTTTTCCGCTATTACTCCCGCCTGGTCGGGGTCGAATCCGACCGGCTAGTCGACGTCGGCGACCCCGCCGTCATCAGCCGGGTGGTCCGTGAACCCATCGGCGTGTGCGTGCTCATCGCGCCGTGGAATTACCCGCTGTTGCAGATGTCGTGGAAGATCGCGCCCGCGCTGGCCGCCGGCTGCACCATGGTGGCCAAGCCCAGCGAGGTCACCCCGCTGACCACCATCGCGTTCGTGCACCTGCTCGACGAGGCGGGTGTGCCGCCGTCGGTGGTGAACCTGGTGCAGGGCAGCGGTGCGACGCTCGGAGCCGCCCTGACCGACAACCCGGACGTCGACTTCATCTCGTTCACCGGCGGACTGGCCACCGGCCGGACCATCGCCAAGGTGGGCGCCGAGCATGTCACCAAGGTGGCCGTCGAACTCGGCGGCAAGAACCCGCACATCGTGTTCGCCGACGCCGACCGGGACAGCGCCGTCGACCACGTGCTGACCGGGGTGTTCCTGCATTCCGGGCAGGTCTGCTCGGCGGGCACCCGGCTGATCGTCGAGGAGTCCATCGCCGACGACTTCGTCGCCGAACTGGCGGCCCGGGCCGAGAAGATCCGCGTCGGCGACGGCATGGATCCGGCCAGCGAGACCGGACCGCTGGTTTCCGAGCAGCACCGCGCCAAGGTGGAAGCCCATGTTCAGCAGGGCATTTCCGAGGGCGCCAAGCTGGTCACCGGCGGTGCGCGGCCCAGCGATCCGGCGCTGGCCAAGGGCAGCTTCTACCTGCCCACGATCTTCGACCGCTGCGACCGGTCGATGCGAATCGTCCAGGAGGAGACCTTCGGGCCGATCCTCACGGTGGAACGGTTCACTACCGAGGCCGAGGCGATAACCCTCGGCAACGACACGGAATACGGTCTCGCGGCGGGTGTTCGGACATCCGACCCGGCGCGGGGAGAGCGTGTGGTGCGGGCGCTGCGGCACGGCACGGTGTGGCTCAACGACTTCGGCTACTACACCGCGGCGGCGGAGTGGGGCGGATTCGGCAAGTCCGGCAACGGACGCGAGCTCGGCCCGACGGGGCTCGCGGAATATCAAGAGATCAAACACATCTGGCACAACACCGCGCCGACACCCGCCGGCTGGTTCAAGGGTTAACAGAGAGGACGCGTCATGGTGATCAAGGAGCCACATGCCGACAGCGGGATGGAGGAATTCGGCTACAAGGAATCACTCGACCGCAGCATCGGGAAGTTCGCGAGCTTCGCGGCCGGGGTCAGCTACATCTCGATCCTGACCGGCACGTTCCAGCTGTTCTATTTCGGCTTCGGCACCGCCGGGCCCGCCTATCTGTGGTCGTGGCCGCTGGTGTTCGTCGGGCAGATGGCCGTCGCGCTGTGCTTCATGGAGCTCGCCGCGAAGTACCCGGTCGCCGGCTCGGTCTACAACTGGTCCAAGAAGCTGGGCAGCAAGATCGTGGGGTGGACGTCGGGCTGGCTGATGCTCACCGCGTCGATCGTCACGCTGTCGGCGGTGGCGCTGGCCTACCAGCTCAACCTGCCAAGGCTGTGGAGTGGCTTCCAGTTCATCGGCGACGGCAGCGGCACTTACGACTTCGCCACCAACGCTGTCATCCTAGGAACGATCCTGATCGTGTTCACCACCGTGGTCAACGCGCTCGGCGTGCGGTTGATGGCGCTGATCAACAGCTCCGGCGTCTTCATCGAGCTGATCGCGGCCGTGCTGATCGCATTCATCCTCGCCATCAACGTCGAGCGTGGACCGCAGGTGTTCTTCTCCACCAACGGCTATGGGGCCGGGGAGAGCGGCGGCTTCCTCGGGGCGTTCCTGATCGCGTCGCTGGCCTCGGGATACGTGATGTACGGCTTCGACACCGCCAGCTCGCTCGGTGAGGAAACCGTCGAACCGCGCCGCACCGCGCCGAAGGCGATCGCGCGGGCGATCCTGGCGTCCTTCGTCATTGGCGGGGGGATCCTGGCGTTCGCCGTGATGGCGGCGCCCAACCTGGACGATCCCGAGGTCGGCAGCAGCAGTGGTGGCCTGCAGTACATCGTCCAGCAGGTGATGGGCGGACCGCTGTCCACCATCTTCTTGATCTGCATCGTCATCGCCGTGACGGTGTGCGCGCTGGCCGTGCACACCGCCGCGATCCGGCTGACCTTCGCGATGGCCCGCGACAACGCACTTCCCTTCGGGGAGAAGCTGGCCCGGGTGCACCCGAAGACGCAGACGCCGATCGTTCCCGCCGTCGTCATCGGCCTGATCGCCGCGATCATCCTGGTAATCAACATCGGCCAGCCCAAGATCTTCACGGTGCTGACGTCGATAGCGATCATCATGATCTACATGGCCTACCTGATGGTCACCGGCCCGTTGCTGAAGAGGCGCCTCAGGGGCGAGTGGCCGCCGGCGGATCTCAAGGAGGGCGGCTACTTCACGATGGGCCGATGGGGCTTGCTGGTCAACATCGTCGCCGTGGTGTGGGGCGTCGCGATGGCCGTGAACCTGGCCTGGCCGCGCGCGGCCGTGTATGGCGAGCCCTGGTACAACACCTGGGGTGCGTTCGTCTACATCGGCGTGATCCTCGGCCTGGGCCTGCTGTGGTACGCCGTCAAGGGCCGCAACCACATCGGCTGCCTGGAGTCGCACGCCGCGACGTCGACGGGCGAGTCCAAAGCGGATGTTGCGGAGCCGGCGTGATGTCTGATACCGGGACATTCGACTACGTGATCGCCGGCGGCGGCACCGCGGGCTGTGCGCTGGCTGCCAGGCTGTCCGAGGATCCGGACGTGACGGTGTGCCTGCTGGAGGCCGGGCCGTCCGACGTCGGCGACGACAACATCCTGGTGTTGTCGGAGTGGATGCATCTGCTGGATTCCGGCTACGACTGGGACTATCCCGTTGAACCCCAGGAGCGGGGCAACTCGTTCATGCGGCACGCCAGGGCCAAGGTTCTGGGCGGGTGCTCATCGCATAACTCGTGCATCGCGTTCTGGCCACCCGCCGAATGCCTCGACGAGTGGGTGGAGATGGGTGCTGCCGGATGGAGCGCCGCCGAGGTCCTGCCGCTCGTCGCGCGGCTGGAGAACAATGACGCGCCGGGGCAGCAGCACGGACATGACGGGCCCGTCCGGCTCCGCGACGTCCCGCCCGACGATCCGTGCGGCGCAGCGGTTCTCGAAGCCGCGGCGATTGTCGGGCTGCCGACCGTGGCATTCAACCGCGGCGAGACCGTGCGGAACGGGGCCGGGTGGTTCCAGATCAATGCGGCCGAGGACGGCACCCGGATGTCGACTTCGCATGCCTACCTGCATCCCATTTTCGACACCAGACGAAATCTGGAGGTGCGCACCAATTCCTGGGTTGCCGAAATTCTCTTTGACGAGTCGCTGAACGCGACCGGCGTCCGTTACCAGCGGCCGGACCTCAGCGGGTACGACGTGGTGTCGGCACGACGCGAAGTCATCCTTACCGCCGGCGCCATCGACACCCCGAAGTTGTTGATGCTGTCCGGAATCGGACCTGCCGAGCACCTGCGGGAGTTCGGCATCGGCGTTCGCGTCGATTCGCCCGGGGTGGGCGCCAACCTCGACGACCACGTCGAAGGACTGGTGTTCTGGGAGGCGTCCCAGCCGATGGTGAAGACGTCGACACAGTGGTGGGAGATCGGACTGTTCACCACCGTCGACCAAGGAACCCCACAGCCGGACCTGATGATGCATTACGGCAGCGTGCCGTTCGACATGAACACGCTTCGCCGCGGCTACCCGACGACCGACAACGGATTCTGCCTGACTCCCAACGTGACTCAGGGCCGGTCCCGTGGCACGGTGCGGCTGCGGTCTCGTGATTTCCGGGACCGGCCACGGGTCGATCCGCGGTACTTCACCGATCCCGAGGGGTATGACGAGCGGATCATGCTGACCGGTGTTCGGCTCGCCCGCAAGATCGCCGAACAGGCTCCGCTGGCGGCGTGGGTCGGCCGGGAACTTGCGCCGGGACCCGAGGCGACCACCGATGAGGAGCTCCTCGACTACATCCATAAGTGCCACAACACCGTGTACCACCCGGCGGCGACTGCGCGGATGGGTTCAGTCACCGATCCGATGGCGGTGCTCGACCCGGAGTTGCGGGTCAAGGGGGTGTCGCGATTGCGGGTGGTGGACGCGTCGGCGATGCCCAAGCTGCCGTCGGTGAACCCCAACATCACGGTGATGACGATGGCGGAGAAGTGTGCCGACCTCATCCGAAAGACCTGATCTAGCAACTGGTTTGATCGCCGGCTCGGCCGGCGTGGATCTGCGGTCCTTCCTGGGCGAGCACACGCCGTTCCAGGCGATGTCGGACGAGGAACTCACCGAGCTGGCCGACGGCTCGAGCATAGAAGAGTTCCCTGCCGGGGCCGTGGTGGCCGACTATGCGACGCGGGTGCCCGACGACGTGTGGATGGTCCGCACGGGACATGTCGCGCTGCGCGGCAGCGCCGACGGCACCATCATCGACACCGTCGGATCCGGTGGCATCTTCGGCTACATGCCGCTGCTGACCGGCGGCGGTATGGACTTCGAGGCACGCACGACGGTGCCCAGCACGCTGATCCGGCTGCCCGGACCGCTGGTGCGGGCCCAGTTCGCCAAGCCGGCGGGGTTGGCTTTTCTGGCGTCATCGGCGTGGAATCTCGGGACCGCCGACAGGCCCACGATCGCGCCCGCCACCGACAGCAGGCCCGTCGCCGAACTGGTGCACGGTGACGTGCTGCTGGTCGCGCCGGAGACCTCGGTGCGCGACGCCGTCGTCAGGATGACCGAGCATCACGTGTCGTACGCGCTCATCACGCTGCCCGATGGCGGCCTGGGCATCTTCACCGACCGCGATCTGCGGACGCGGGTGGTCGCGGCCGGCCTACCCGTCGATGTGCCGATCGACCGGGTGATGAGTGCGCCCGCGCGCAGCGTCACCGCCGATCTGACCGCGGACACCGTGCTGATAGAGATGCTCGAATGCGGGCTGCGGCAGATGCCGGTCCTGTCGTCGCGCGGTGAGGTTGTCGGCGTACTCGAAGACGCGGATCTGCTGGCGGCTTCGGCCCGTCAGAGCTTCATGCTGCGGCGCTCGATCGGCTTGGCCGCCAACGCGACCGAGCTCCAGAAGGTGGGCCAGCGCGTCAGCGGCATCGCCGGCGATCTGTTCCGCAACGGAACCAAGGCGTCGGCGACGAGTGCCATTTTGTCCGTCGTCATCGACAGTCTGGTGCGCAAGGCGCTGGAACTGGCTCTGGCCGAGGCGGATCGAGCGCCCGGCGACGGCTTCGCCTGGCTGACGCTCGGCAGCGTGGCACGACGCGAGGCGATGCCGTCATCCGATGTGGACAGTGCGCTGTCGTGGAGGGGCCGACTGTCGTCGGCCAGTTCACAATTGAGGGCCGTCGCGGTTCGCGTGCATGAGATTCTGGACGGCTGCGGGTTGCCGGCCGACAGTAACGGCGCGACCGCGTCGAAGCCGAGTTTCTCTCGCTCGCAATCGGAGTGGTTCGCAGCGGCGGAGGGCTGGCTCGAGGATCCGCTGCGGGATCGCGGTTTGATCTTCTCGTCCCTGCTGATCGATGGCCGCGTCGTCTGGGGCGACGCGGCGCTGCATACGGTTCCGGCGGCGTACCGGCGGATGCGCGACGAACATCCGAACGCGCTGCGGCTGCAGCTGCTTGACGCGCTGTCCGGCAAGGTCCGAACGCGGTCGCTGCGTGATGTGTTGTCGCGGCGGGGCGGAACGTTCGACCTGAAGAATCACGCCGTGACGCCGATCGTCAACCTCGCCCGCTGGGGTGGTTTGACCGCCGATGTCACGTCGGCGACGACGCCCACCCGGCTGACCGCGGCGGCGCAGGCCGGCGCGATCAGTCAACGCGACGCCGACACCCTGTGCGACGTCTTCGTGATGCTGCAACGACTGCGGATGGCCCATCAGGTGGAGCAGATGTCGGCAGGCCACACGCCGGGCGACGTGGTCACCATGTCGGAGTTGTCGCCGTTGAACCGCAGCCTGCTGGGTGACGGCCTGCGTGAGATCGCCGCTGTGCGGCGGCGAGTCGGCAACCTCGGTGTCCCGCGGCTATAGGCTTGGCGCACCATGGCGAAACGCGAGGATGACGACAGGCCGGCCGCCGCGGTGCAGTCCGTTGACCGCGCGCTGCTCGTCCTGGAGATCCTGGCGAAGCTGGGTCAGGCCGGGGTGACCGAGATCGCGACCGAACTCGGGGTGCACAAGTCGACGGTGTCCCGGCTGATCGCCGTGCTGGAGTCGCGCGGCTATGTCGAACAGGTTTCCGGCCGCGGCAAGTACCGGCTCGGTTTCTCCATCGCACGGCTGGCACGGGCGAGCAGCGGACATCTCGACCTGGTCAAGCTCAGTCAGGACGTCTGCGACGGTCTTGCCGCCGAGGTCGGCGAGACCACCAACCTCGCGGTCCTCGACGGGGACCGGATCATCAACATCGCTGAGGCGATCGGCCCGGCCGAGATCGCGCTGCGGACCTGGGTGGGTCAGAGCTGCCCCGCACATGCCACGTCGAGCGGCAAAGTGCTACTCGCGGGGCTGGACGCCGCTGACGTCAGCGCAAGGCTCGCCTCCGTGTTCGAGTCGTTCACGGACAACACCGTCGTGAAGATCGCTGATCTGCAGCGCGAGCTGGCCAAGGCGCGCGAACGCGGGTGGGCGAGCGTCGCCGAGGAGCTGGAAATCGGCCTCAACGCCGTCGCCGCGCCCGTCTACGACGCCAATTCGCAAATCGTTGCGGCGCTGAGCGTTTCGGGACCGTCCTACCGGTTGGGCAAGGATCAGTTCGAAGAGGCCGCCAAGCAGACCATCGCAGCCGCCGATTCGATCAGCCGGCGTCTTGGCTGGGTCGAGCGCTGTTGAGGATCAACTCCGCGAACCGCTCCGGGCATTCCAGCGGCGTGAAATGCCCCACACCGTCGGCGAAATGCAGCCGCGCATCGACAAAGTAGTGCTCCAACTGGTCGGCCCACTCTCGCGGGAAAAGCGGATCATGCTGCGGCCACAGCACATCCGTGGGCGCGTGAATCTTGATGGCGCGGTCGGGTGACAATTCGGTGAGGGACTGGGCGATCATGCCGGCGCCTGCGCGGTACCACGCGATCGACGCGGTGAACGCGCCCGGCAGGGCATAGTCCGATACCAGGCGGTCCAGATCGTCCTCGGAGACAGTGAAATTCGGGCCGGACCAGTGACTCCAAAAGTGCCGCAGATAGTCCCGGACGGCGACCGGATTACCGTCGATCAACTGGGGGGCGAGCGGTAGCTGGTGGAAGGAGTGGTACCAGAACTCGCCCTGCGCCTGTGCGGTGAGGACACGGTCGCCGGCGCCGGGCAGCGGGGGTGAGAGCACCAGCGCCTCGACCAGATCGGGGTGCATCCGGGCCACGCTTTGGGCGACGCGGCTGCCGACGTCATATCCGGCGAGAACGACCGACGACAAGCCGAGTTCGTTGATCAGGCCCACCACGCTGCTGGCTTGAGCGGTAGCGCTGTAGAAGTGGCGCACCGCGACGGCGTGTTTGTCGGAGCCGCCGAAACCGCGGAGGTCGGGAATGACGACATCCGTGTCGGTGAGCAGTGGGACGACTAGACGGTAGTCATGACGGTTGCCCGGCCAGCCGTGGAGCAGCACGACCGGTGGCGAGCCCGTCGTTCCGAATCGGTCAAAGGCCAACCGAAACCCGTCCACCGGGGCGCTGCGAGAGGACATCCGCCCATTCTGGCGATAAGTCGGTGAGAAATGGCGCGTTTTTGCCGCTGATAGGCGTCGCGGGGCTCGCTGACTGTGCCGTTTAATACGGCTCGACCGGCGTGTCGCGTATGAAACCACACCCTCGGAAGCGTCACCCTGCCAGCTGGATCCGCTCACGGTCACCGGTGATGACCGCCAGGACGTTGCGCCACGCATCGGACGGCCAGTTGAGCACGTCGGTGTGCGCCGGCCAGCCGGCCATGAGCCGGCCGTCGTCGTAATGGCCTGTCGCCAAATGGATTACGCCGGTCATTTCGTCGGGGTCGGCGCCATGAGGCCCGCCGGGGATGCCCTGTACGGCCTCGATGAAGTCGCCGGGCGCGGTCATTGAAAAGCGCAGCACATGGGGGTTGCGGTTGTGCCAATCACCAGGATCATCGACGCCGATACCGGCGCCGGCTGCGGCCAGGTAGACCGTGCGATCCGCGGTCATCCCCAATGCCTCGGCGGTGCCGAGGATCGAACCGCCGTAGGAGTGGCCGATGTAGGTGACGGGCACCGCCCGTCCGGTGGCGTCGACGGCTCGGTCCACGTCTGCGCTGAACGCCACCAACCGCGGCGCCATGTCCAGCGCGTATCGGGGGTCGGCGGCGTCGACCAGCGCCGTCGCCACGTTGCGGCCCCGCGGGAACGGGCCGCCCAGATAGGTGATGGTCGCGACGTCGCCGCGGGTCGCCGAGACGAAGCGCCGGGCGGTCTGGGTGTTGGCGGCAGACCCCTCGATCGTGGTGCTCAACCCGGGGACCAGCACCGCGACGCTCTTTGCGGTCGCCACGTTCCCATTGAGTTCGATCAGCGAGGCTCGGTCCGGGTCGAAGGCCAGGATCTGCCGATCGACCCGTTGACCGCTGCGAGCCGGATCGTCGACCTCGCCGAGCAGGCTGCGGTAGAAGGCGACGCGCCGCGCAGAATCCGGATCGTCGGCGCGCTCGTCGAGGATGGCCTGCGCGATGTTGACCCTGTTCGCGGCGATCCGCATGTCCCACGGCACGCCGTCGGTGTTGCCGACCTGCCGGGGAAACTCGGCGATGAGTCGCTCACGTTGCTCGGGTGTCATCGTGGCGATCTGGTCCGCGATGCGGTCTTGGCCCGTCGCCGGCCAGGCGCCGGCCGGAACCGTCGGGGCGGCCCCTGACGTGGGCGACGACGCGAACGCCTCCGCGATGTCTTCGGCGGCGTCGGTGTCCGCGGCGCCCAGTCGGTCCAGCGCGTCGATGATCTGCCCGCTCAGCTCGGCGGCTCGCAATGCCAACATGTCACGCGCCACACCGGAACTGCCGCCGGACAGGGCGACGAGCAGCGGCGGGGGATCGGCACGCACCGACACGGTCCCGTCGTCGGCGACCGCGAACCCTTCAGCGAGAGCGGCGGCAACCCGCCCCAGCACGTCGGTGCGCGCCGCCTCGAGCTGCTCGGCACCGTCGCGTGCGGCGACGGCGGCCATCACCATTGCCCGGGCCAGTGCATCCGAAGCGCGCCCGAGCTCGAGTGCTTGTTGGCGCGCAGCATCGGCGGCCAAGCCGGTCCAGAAATCGTGGCTCGATTCCACGCCTGCCACCGCGACGTCGATCTCGGTGTGTACTTCCATCGCCGCGGCGTACCAGCTGTCAGCGGCCTCGCGCAGAGCGTCCGGCCTCCAGGCCTCCGCCTGTGAGACAGTCGGGCGCGTCACGTCGGTCGACGGGCCCGAGGACGCTCGAGCGCGTCGGCAATCTGCCGGGCCCGCTTCGACCAAGCCTCCAATCGATCGATGACGGAACCGACCCATAGTCGGGCGCTTTCAACGTGGAGGTCGATCGCCGCGTCGGCCGAGAACTTCTCAGGCTCCGGCCAATTCAGGCCGACGAGCAAAATGTCGGAGGCCGCGGTCTCCAGGTACTCGGCGACCGCCGCCATGGCAGTCGAATCGAGTGTGTTGGTTTCCCCCATGCCACATGCTGGCATTTGCGGGTGACATGCCGCTGAAGTTATCCACAGGCATCACGCATGGTCGCCGGCAGACGCAGAAGTTCCCGACACGCCGACGTTTTCGGTGACTTTCCGTCTGCTCGGCGTCGTTGGCGGCGCGATCCACCCGACGTAGGTCAACCAGAGGCCCATTACGGTCAGCAGCAGGAAGAAGATCCGGGCCCCAAGCAGCAGACCCGGACTGGCGATGGTCTCCCCGGCGCCGGTTTCGATGGCGGTGGGGAAGGCCATCATGGTCAACCCGCGCAGCGCGACGAACCATCCGTGGGAAGCCGCCGAAGCCCACGAGCCAGATGCCCAGCGAGGCCATCAGGCAGTACGCGATGGGAATGAGATACCCGATCAGTACGTAGCGGCAATTCCACGTCCAGTCGAGGCGTCGCGTTGCGTTGGGCCGACGTTTCGGCCCTCGGCGGTCACGGTCGAATCGCAGGGCTTCGACGGGCGTTCGGCGCGGCTTGCCCGCCGTGCTCGGCGAGCAACCCGTAAGCTCGATGACGTGCAGCGACGAATCATGGGCATCGAGACCGAATTCGGTGTCACCTGCACGTTCCACGGCCATCGCCGGCTGAGCCCCGACGAGGTCGCCCGCTACCTATTCCGGCGGGTCGTGTCGTGGGGCCGCAGTTCGAATGTTTTCCTGCGCAACGGCGCGCGGTTGTATCTCGACGTGGGCTCGCACCCCGAATACGCCACCGCCGAATGCGACAGTCTGGTCCAGCTGGTCACTCACGACCGCGCCGGCGAGCGGGTATTGGAAGACCTGCTGATCGATGCCGAGCAGCGGCTGGCCGACGAGGGCATCGGCGGCGACATCTATCTGTTCAAGAACAACACCGACTCGGCCGGAAACTCCTATGGCTGCCACGAGAACTACCTGATTGTGCGGGCGGGTGAGTTCTCTCGGATCTCCGATGTGCTGTTGCCGTTCCTGGTGACCCGCCAACTGATCTGCGGCGCCGGCAAGGTGCTGCAGACGCCGAAAGCGGCCACGTTTTGCTTGAGCCAGCGCGCCGAGCACATCTGGGAGGGCGTCTCGTCGGCGACGACGCGCTCACGGCCGATCATCAACACCCGCGACGAACCGCACGCCGACGCCGAGAAGTACCGCCGCCTGCACGTCATCGTCGGCGACTCCAACATGTGCGAGTCCTCCACGATGCTCAAGGTGGGCACCGCCTCGCTCGTGCTGGAGATGATCGAGGCCGGCGTGCCGTTCCGCGACTTCTCGCTGGACAACCCGATCCGCGCGATCCGGGAGGTCAGCCACGATCTCACCGGCCGGCGTCCCGTGCGGTTGGCCGGCGGCCGGCAGGCCAGCGCGCTCGATATTCAGCGTGAGTACTACGCCCGCGCGGTCGAATACCTCCAGACCCGCGAACCGAATACGCAGATCGGACAGGTCGTCGACCTGTGGGGCCGGCAGCTCGATGCGGTTGAGAGCCAGGACTTCGCCAAGGTCGACACCGAGATCGACTGGGTGATCAAGCGCAAGCTGTTCCAGCGCTACCAGGACCGCTACAACATGGAGCTGTCCGACCCGAAGATCTCGCAGCTGGACCTGGCCTACCACGACATCAAGCGGGGTCGGGGCGTGTTCGACCTGCTGCAGCGCAAGGGACTGGCATCGCGGATCACCACCGACGAGGACATCGAGGCCGCGGTCAACACCCCGCCGCAGACCACCCGGGCCAAGCTGCGGGGCGAGTTCATCAGTGCCGCACAGGAAGCCGGCCGCGACTTCACCGTTGACTGGGTGCACCTCAAGCTGAACGACCAGGCGCAGCGCACCGTGCTGTGCAAGGACCCGTTCCGGTCGGTCGACGAGCGGGTTAAGCGGCTAATCGCCAGTATGTGAGTTCTCGACGGCGTGAAAATTGGCGCGGTCGGCATAGGTGAGGCTCCGGTAGCATTTGCTGAACGACTTCTCGAGGGGAATGCCAATGCGCGCCGCGGAACCGAGCCGTTCGCGACTTGGCGCTGTTCGCTTGTTTCTGAAGGTGGGCGAGTGACGTCGCCTCTACGGTGTGATGGAGTTGCAGAGCGCCTCACCGAGGCAGGTGTGCGCTTGCTGGATGCCGTCGCAGCGATTCCTGGTCCTCCATCAGAATTCACTTTTGGCGGTGTAGATCGGTTGCGAACGCAATCGGCTTTTTGGTGCCAGCAATCGAATGCGACTTGGCCCAAGACCTGCCCGACATTTGGGGGTGCAGATGCCTGGTGAGTTGAGAGTCGACCCTGTCCCGTTGGCCAGTGGGGGCGAGGGGCTGCGGGGAGCAGCGGGCGATATCCCGCTGCCACCGGTGCCGTTCACGGCGATGGGCGGCGACGCGTTGTCGACCATCCTTAATGCGCGGACCCAGGCGATAGAGGCGCCGCTGATCGCCGGAATGCCGGTGACCAAAGCGGAGGCGCTGCGGACGGCCCAGAATGTGCTGGCGGCGGCCGGGATCTACGAGCGGGTCGACCAGCAGCTGGCCGACGACATTCTCAAGGCGCTGTTCGGAATTGATGGTGCGGATGCGGCCGGAGCTGGCGGTGCGGCGGGTGTAGCGGGGAGTGCGGCGTCGGCAGCTGGAGCTACTCCGGCGGCGGCTGCTCCTGCGGCAGGCGCTGCTCAGCAGGCGGGTCAGCTGGGTCAGATGATGGGGATGCCGATGCAGATGGCGTCGCAAGCCGCGCAGATCCCAATGCAGATCGCGGGCATGGCGGCGGCGGTTCCGCAGGCGATCATGCAGGGCGTGCAGAGCGGGTTGCAGCAGGTCAGTCAGATGGCCGGTGGCTTGGGGGAAAAGACCGACTCCGAGGCCAAGGGCGAAGAGCAGCAGGCTGTCGAGGCGGAGCGGGCCGAGGTAAAGCCGGACGCGAAGGCCCAGCCTGCGATTTCCGAGGGTGCCGCGCCCGGGCAGAGCAGTGGTGAGCGGGCGCCAGAGGCAGCGCCGCAGCAGGGCCCGGCGCCCGAACTGCCACAGCCCCCGAAGCCGGCCCCGACGCGTCCCGCGACGTCTGACCCCGAGATCGCGCTGTGACCGAGAGTGCTGCTGCCGCGCAGGTGTGCCGATGAGTGTGCCTCCGCCGCCTCATCAGTGGGGACCGCAACCGCCGGCCGGTGGTCAGCCGCCGTGGGGAGGTCCGCCGACCGGCGGCCAGCCAGGCGGTGCACCGCCGTGGGGTCGGCAGCAGCCATGGACGCCGGGTCCACCTCCGCCGCCGAAAGGTGGTCGAGGCAAGTGGATCTTGGCGGGGCTCGCCGCCCTTGTCGTCATCGCGGTGACCGCGGTGATCACAGTTTTGGTGGTGCGTCCGGGCGGAGGAGATGGTTCACCGACGCCGACGAATGGCTCTGACTCAGAATTCGCCAGCGCCAATGACAAAGGCCCCGTCGGCATTATCACCGAGGACCCGACGTGCGACGCGTGGGGTCGCGTCGCGCGCGAATATTCTGCCCAGGCAGACTCTGTCAATTGGGATAGTAGAGATGATTCCGTGCCGTCCAGTTCCTGGACCCCTGAGCAACGCAAGATGTATGACACCGTTGGAAATGCAATGGAAGGTGCTGCGGATCAAATGGCGAATCTGGCGAAGTTGACGCCCCATCGGGTGATGCGTGAACTGTACGGGCAGTTCATCGCGTACGCACATGCATTCACCGCCAGTCTCCCGACCTACGCCGCCGATGATGGCTATTTGGCCGGAACTACTGACGGTATAGCGTCGGGGCTTTCGATGATCTGTTCGGCTATCAAATATCGGTCGGCACAACCGTTGGCACCGTTGATTCCCAAAGCCGCTCCTCCGACAAGGATTTCTCCGCTCGGCGACCCGGATCAGCCGCAGCGGTTCCTCTCTGCAGTCGACCCTGTCTGCGCAGAGTGGATTTCGGTGGTTGCCAAGTTCAGCGCCGACACCGCTGCTTGGCGGGCAACCGATCCACAGATCCCTGCCGCTCAATGGACCCCGGAGCTAAAGGCCCTAAATGATGCGGTCGCGCCGGTGATGACAGCCGAAGCTGACGAACTCGAAAGGTTGGGTCGCCGTAGTAATAATCCCACGCTGGAGGATATCGCGGTACTGGCGGCGCAATATCAGCGTGCATTTGTGAAGGCCCTCCCGACCTACACCACAGCTGATTTCTACCTAGCCGAGGCGGCGTCGTTCTCGGTAGCGTCGATTAATCAGGCGTGCAAGGCGGTCGGGACTTGATAACCGATAAGGGTAACGGTAAAGGTAAACCGTCGGGTCCGTATGCCGAGGCAATGACCAGGGCCGGGGCGTGGCCCGAAACCGACGAGGACGTCTTTACGAACCGCGCGACGGAACTCGGCCAGATTCGCACGGCGGTAACTGACGCGTTAATGACCTGGCAAAGTCATCAGGCGTCGATTTTTAATGGTGTCCATGTGTGGTCGGGTGATGCGTCGAAAGCCGCTGGCGCAGCAGTCGACGGAGCCACCAAGGCGATGCAGGCACACCAACAGCAACTTGACGATGCGATTACTTGGTGCAATATGGCGGCGAGCAACATCGTGAGCGCCAAGAACACGATCACCACCAATGTGGCGGCCGGCCAGCAAGAAATTCAGACAATCGAGGACACGGCGGCGCTGACAGGCATTGCCCCGTCTGGAGAAGTTCGCGCCGTTGTCGAACGGAAGTATGGCGAGAACGTCGCCACCATCGATGCTCTTGCGGTGGGATTAGGGGGCAAGCCCGGCGTCCCAATGGACGTGCCGGACAAGCCGAACCCAGATCGCCCCGCTAGTGAAGGGCCGCCACCAAGCGAGAGTTCCTCTTCGCATTTCGTGAGGTCTGATCAGAATGCGAGGCCCGATGCTGGTGCCGGTGTAGGGCCGACTGAGGGCTTTGCGCCTGACCCAGCTCCGAACCTGTCGCCGGCTTCAGCACGGTCTGATCAGAATGCGAGGCCTGAAGCTGGTGCCGGTGTAGAGCCGACTGAGGGCTTTGCGGCTGACCCAGCTCCGGGTCAGCCGCGGGCGCCAGCATGGTCTGATCCGTATGCGACGCCTAACCCTGTTGCGCCACCCACCGTTGTTCCGCCCCCGACTACAGGAGCTTCTCCCGGTGGTGCTAGTCCGATCACGCCAGCGGCGCCGCCGGCTCCCGGCCTCGGGGGCGGATCGCCGCCGAGTTCGCCTGGGTTGAGCAGTCCGAGCTCGCCGTTGTCGTCAAGCCCGAGCACGAGTGGTACGAGCGGCCCATCGGTGAATCCCGCGTCTACTGGTGCGACTTCGGCAGGGGCGGATGCCGCCAGGGCTGCCGCAGGCGCTCCACCTACGGGCACACCGCCTCCAACCGCCCAACCGTTGCAGCAGCTTTCGAACGCGCCGCTCGCTGCGCAGCCTCCGGCTCCCGCGCCGCCTCCTCCACCCGCGCCGACTCCCGAGGCGCCTGCACCGCCTCCAGCGACGCAAGCCCCGTCCGGTGGTGGCCACGCTGCACCGCCGCCGCCTCCTCCCGCCACGGCTGGCCCCGGTGCCGGCGCACCTGTCGCCCCGCCGATGCCCTTGGGTCCGCCACCCACCCCGCCTCCGGCGGCGCCCGTACCCCCAGGTGCGGCCCCGGCCGGACCAGTCGGCCCCGGCGTGGCACCCGCGGCCGCCGCAGGAACTGCCAGTGCTGTCGGAGCGCCTGCGCCAGTGCCGGTCTCCGCGGCCCGCGCCGAGCGCGAAGCGATCGCGGCAGCGGCAACCGCAGGCGCGTTGAGGCGTCAAGCCGGCGGCAACGACCCCATGCAGGTGGCCCGTCGTATCGGCGCGGCGCTCAATGCCGACAGCACCCTTGATTTCGGGTTCTTCTGGGTCACCGGCGTCACCAGCGACGGGGCGATCGTCGTCGCGAACAGCTACGGGCTGGCATACATCCCCGAGGGCGTGAATCTGCCCGAGCACGTTCGGATGGCCTCCGCCGACGACAGCATTCCCGCGGGCGAACGCGCCAAGTGGGCGACCTATCCGATCCTTGCGGTGCAGGGTTGGGCGCAACACCACAACCTCAGGCTGAGGGCCGTTGTCGCCACCGAAGATCAATTCAAGAACTTCGATCCAGGCGCTGCCAAGGTCACTCTGCAACCCGATGACATCCCTGACAACGGAAAGATGCAGGGCCGCAGCCGTTTAGAGGTCATCGCCCCCGGGGCGGCGGCGCGTCTTGCCGCGGTCAGCGATGCCGGTTTGACCGAGCTGCTGCCGCCCGCCTCCGCCGACACCAACCCGCCGGCCGATGAAACGCACACGCTGTGGTTCGAGGTCGCCAAGCCCTTGATGAGCACCAGTCCTGAACGCGGAATCGCGCACCTGGAGGCGTTCGTCACCTACGCCGACCACGCGCAGGAGGTCGCGTTATACCGGGCGCATGCAGCCACCGACGCCACCACGCAGCGAGCGGCGATCGCCGACTGGGTCTACTGGCAGCATCTGAGCGTGCTAATTTCGGACTCGCTCGCCGGCTCGGCCTCGAAGTGACGGTGTCGGCGGCTCACCCCGTCGCGCGTTCGCAAACGACGCCAAGCGACATCGTCAATGTCATTTGCTAAGTATCTCCGGAGCCGAACTACACCGTTGCCGCATAATCCGCGCGGTCGACCAGCGGGTTAAGCGGCTGATCGCCAGCATGTAGCGCTGGTCGGGACCCTGTAAGGCTATTGCCGGGCCAAGTCTGTCAACTTCAGCGGTCGCCGCCGCCCTGATCGGCGATCAAGTTCTGAATGAGCTCAGCGATCTGCTGCTGGCCCGCGGCCGCGGCGTCGAGCTTGCCGCGTACCTCGGTGAATCCCCGATCTACCTCGGTAAACCCCTGGTCGACGTGTGTGCGAAGGTCGCCAAAGTCCTGCCGGAGAGCGTTGAAACTGGCAACCGTCGCCTGACGAAAGTCGCGGATCTCGGCACGGATCTCTGTGACGTCGCGGTCGGCGGCACCGGCGAGCACACGGGCAGCAGCGGCGTCCTGCTCGCTCCCTCGTACTCGCTCGTCAAGCTCGCGCACCTGGGCCTCCAAAGCGGTGACGCGTGCCTCGAGGCTCTCCGGCTCCATGAATTGGAGCCTACCGCCCACCACCGAGACTTCCGGGCGCTTATCTGCGGGTTTGGACGGGCGGCGTCCTCCCGGCCCTGTCGGTGTTGGCGGGTGAGGGTGCGCGACGGGAGGGCGGTATCGTCCAGCGCGCGGTTACACCTAAACCCGTTGGGCCCAAGGAGAATTGCCTTTCGTACGGCAAGTATCTTGTCGAGGTCCACGTCTGACGGGGACACCTGCCGTTGCTGGTGCACGCCCATGACGGCGCCGCCCCCCGCGCTGATCCAGCCGACACTCGGGTGACGACTGACAAACCGGTGGAGCTGACGCCTTAAGCTTTTCCAGGTGGCGGTTTCCAAAGTCGAACGGTTGATGAACCTCGTCATCGCGCTGCTGTCCACGCGCACCTTCATCACCGCAGAGCGGATCCGCGAAACCGTCTACGGCTACTCCGACAGCCCCACCGACGAGGCGTTCTCCCGCATGTTCGAGCGGGACAAGAACGAGCTTCGTGACCTGGGCATCCCGCTCGAGACCGGTCGGGTGTCGCAGTTCGACCCGACCGAGGGATATCGCATCAACCGTGAGGCATACGCCCTGGCGTCCGTCGAGCTGACCGCCGACGAGGCCGCCTCGGTGGCGGTGGCCACGCAGCTTTGGGAATCACCGGAGCTCATCACCGCCACGCAGGGTGCGCTGCTCAAGCTGCGGGCTGCGGGGGTGGACGTCGACGCGGCCGACGCCGGGGTCGCGATCACCTCGACGGCGGCGCTGCCCGGCTTGCGCGGCTCCGAAGACGTGATGGGAATCCTGTTGTCCGCCATCGATTCTGGCCAGGCCGTGCAGTTCCCGCATCGGCCGTCCCGCAGCGAGCCGTACACCACCCGAACCGTGGAGCCGTGGGGCGTGATCACCGACCGCGGTCGGTGGTACCTCGTCGGCCACGACCGCGACCGTGACGCCACTCGCACCTTCCGCCTCTCCCGCATCGGCGCCGAGGTGACCGCCATCGGCCCGCCCGGCGCGGTGAAGAGGCCCGACGACGTCAACCTGCGCGAGATCGTCAACCGGGCGGTGGGAGAGTGGCCCACCGGCGGGCAGGCGAGGGTGTGGGTTGCCGACGGCCGCGCCACTGCGCTGCGGCGTCGGGCGACTGTGGTGGGTCCGCGGAGGCTGGGCGGTCGCGCGGGCGAGGAGATCACCCTGGACATCGGCATGCCCGACCGGTTGGCCCGCGAGGTCGCCAGCTACGGCGCCGACGCCGTGGCGCTGGAGCCGCCATCGCTGCGCGACGACGTGCTGGCCCGGCTGCGCGCCCAGGCCGGCCAGACCGACGAGGTCAAGGCATGACGGCCGTGTCGACGCGGCTGGTGCGGCTACTGAACATGGTTCCCTACTTCCAGTCCAACCCGAAGATCACCTATGCGGAGGCGGCGTCGGACCTCGGCGTCAGCGTCAACCAATTGCACGACGACCTCAACCAGCTGTGGATGTGCGGGCTGCCCGGCTACGGACCCGGCGACCTGATCGACTTCGAATTCTCCGGCGACACCATCGAAGTCACGTTCTCGGCGGGCATCGACCATCCGCTGCGGCTGACCTCGCCGGAAGCCACCGGCGTTCTGGTGGCGCTGCGGGCTTTGGTCGACGTGCCGGGCATGGTCGATCCGGAGGCCGCACGCAGCGCAATCGCCAAGATCGAGTCGGCCGCGGGCACGGCCAGCCATGGATTCGAGAGCACCGCGGCTGCGGTCGACGAGCCGGCGCCCGTGGAAAGCGAGGCCGCCGCGGCGGTGCGGGCCGCGGTGCGTAACGGCCGCGCGCTGACGATCGAGTACTACTCGGCCTCCCATGATGTGTTGTCCAGCAGGATTGTTGACCCGATCCGGGTGGTGTTGGTTGCCGACCACAGCTACCTCGAGGCGTGGTGCCGCTCGGCCGAGGGCGTACGGCTGTTCCGCTTCGACCGGATCGTCGACGCGAAGGTCCTCGACGAGCCGTCGACGCCGCCGCAGCCCGCGGTGCAGGCGGGTCCGGACACCTCCCTCTTCGACGCCGACCCGTCGTTACCGTCGGCGAAGCTGCTCATCGATTCGTCCGCGTCATGGATGTTCGACTACTACCCGCTGCGGGTGGTCCGCGAACTGCCCGACGGCGCTTGCGAGGCCGCGATGACGTACGCGTCCGACGAGTGGATGGCCCGGTTCGTGCTGGGCTTCGGGTCGGCGGTGCGGGTACTCGAACCGGAGGCGCTGGCCCAGCGGGTACGGGAGTCGGCCGCCGCGGCTCTGCGCGCCTACGAAGACGACGACTCCGGCAGGTAGACTCGGCGCAGACTCTGGAGGTGACCAAATTGGGCGGTCTACAACCCTGGCACTGGGTAATCGTCATCGCCGTGTTCGTGCTGCTCTTCGGCGCCAAGAAGCTCCCGGATGCGGCGCGTTCACTCGGTAAGTCGATGCGCATCTTCAAGTCCGAGATTAAGGAGATGCAGTCTGACTCCAAGCCGGACGCGACGCCGCCGCCGGCAACCCCGATCGCCTCGGAACGCGCCGACAGCCCCGCCCCGGCTCCCGAGGCCGAGCACCCGTCAGACAAACATCCGGCCTGACCCACGCCGACGCGTGGACCGCGGCCTGATGCCGCGTCGCTAAGTCGCGTCTCAAGGCAAGCCCCGTGCACACCCCCGGATTCCTCAAGAAACTCAATCCTCGCCGACGTCGCTCGCGGGTCAATCCCGATGGCACCATGTCGCTCGTCGAGCATCTGCACGAGCTGCGCAGCCGCCTGCTGATCGCGGTGGCCGCGATCGTGGTGACGACGACCGCGGGGTTCTTCTGGTACAGCCACGGCGCATTCGGGCTGCCCAGCCTCGGCGAATGGCTGCGCGGGCCATACTGCTCGCTGCCGGCCTCGTCGCGGGCCGACATCACTCCCGACGGGACGTGCCGGTTGCTCGCCACCTCGCCGTTCGACCAGTTCATGCTGCGCCTCAAGGTCGGGCTCACCGCGGGGATCGTTCTGGCCTGCCCGGTGTGGCTGTACCAGCTATGGGCATTCATCACGCCCGGCCTGTACAAGAAGGAACGCCGGTTTGCGATCGCGTTCGTCGCCGTCGGCGCCGTGCTGTTCATCGCCGGCGCGGTCCTGGCCTACGTGGTGCTGGCGAAGGCGCTGGGTTTCCTGCTGACGATCGGCAGCGACGTGCAGGTCACCGCGCTGTCCGGTGACCAGTACTTCGGGTTCCTGATCAACCTCCTGCTGGTGTTCGGCATCAGCTTCGAGTTTCCGCTGCTGATCATCATGCTCAACCTGGTCGGGGTGCTCACCTATGCGCGGCTGAAGGCGTGGCGGCGAGGACTGATCTTCGGGATGTTCGTGTTTGCCGCGTTCGCGACGCCGGGGTCCGATCCCTTCTCGATGCTGGCGCTGGCGCTCGCGTTGTCCGTGCTGCTGGAGGTCGCTATCCAGGTCGCCCGGATAAACGACAACCGCAAGGCCCGGCGTGCGGCACGGGACGACGTACCCGACGAACAGGCCGCGCCGATCGGCAGCGTCGAACCGATCGAACCGCCGACCGCCGTGCCCACCGCGGCGCGGCTGGTAGTCGATGACGACGCCACCTAACGGCCAACTGGCCGGCTTCGCCTCACAGCTGCCGTTTCAGCTCGACGACTTTCAGCAGCGCGCCTGCCAGGCGCTGGAGAAGGAGCACGGCGTACTGGTCTGCGCACCGACCGGTGCCGGCAAGACCGTGGTCGGCGAATTCGCCGTGCACCTGGCGCTGGCGGCGGGCGGAAAGTGCTTCTACACCACTCCGATCAAGGCACTGAGCAATCAGAAGCACAACGACCTGGTGCGCCAGTACGGCGCCGAACGGATCGGCCTGCTCACCGGCGACCAGTCCATCAATGGCGGCGCCGACATCGTGGTGATGACCACCGAAGTGCTGCGCAACATGCTGTACGCGAATTCTCCTACACTGTATGGACTTTCCTACGTTGTGATGGATGAGGTGCACTTCCTGGCCGACCGGATGCGCGGTGCGGTGTGGGAGGAAGTGATCCTGCATCTGCCCGACGAGGTGCGGCTGGTGAGCCTGTCGGCGACGGTGAGCAACGCCGAGGAGTTCGGCGGCTGGATCCAAACGGTGCGCGGCGACACCACGGTGGTGGTCGACGAACATCGTCCGGTCCCGTTGTGGCAGCACGTCATGGTGGGCAAGCGGCTGTTCGATCTGTTCGACTACCGCGCCTCGGCGGCGGCGAAATCCGGACGCGAGTTGCTGGTCGACCCGGAGTTGCTGCGCCACATCGCAAATCGGCGCGAGGCGGACCGGCTGGCCGACTGGCAGCCGCGGGGCCGGGGCCGCGGACGTCCGAGTATCTACCGGCCGCCGAGCCGGCCCGACGTGATCGGCACGCTAGACCGCGAGGGACTGCTGCCGGCCATCACGTTCATCTTCTCGCGGGCGGGATGTGACGCCGCGGTCAAGCAGTGCCTGCGATCGTCGCTGCGGCTGACCACCGACGAGGAGCGGGCCCGCATCGCCGAGGTAATCGACCGTCGGACCGCTGACCTCAACGAGTCCGATCTGATCGTGTTGGACTACCACGAATGGCGCGAGGGACTGCTGCGCGGACTTGCCGCCCACCACGCCGGAATGCTGCCGATATTCCGCCACACCGTGGAAGAGCTGTTCACCGCCGGGCTGGTGAAAGCCGTATTCGCGACGGAGACACTGGCTTTGGGCATCAACATGCCCGCCCGCACGGTGGTGCTGGAGCGGCTTGTCAAGTTCGACGGCGAGCAGCACATGCCGTTGACGCCGGGGGAATACACCCAGCTGACCGGCCGTGCCGGGCGGCGCGGCATCGATGTCGAAGGCCACGCGGTGGTGCTGTGGCATCCGGACGTCGACCCGGCCGAGGTCGCCGGCCTGGCCTCCACCCGGACTTTCCCGCTTCGCAGTTCGTTCGCGCCGACGTACAACATGACCATCAATCTGGTGAATCAGATGGGCCCGACGCAGGCGCACAAACTGCTGGAGCGCTCCTTCGCGCAATACCAGGCGGATCGGTCGGTGGTGGGGTTGGTGCGCGGCATCGAGCGCGGCGAGCGGATTCTTGCGGAGATAGCCAAAGACCTCGGCGGCCGCGCCGCCCCGATCCTTGACTACGTGCGGCTGCGCACGCAGATATCCGAACGCGAACGCGCACAGTCCCGAGCGTCGAGGCTGCAACGGCGCAGGGCCGCCAACGATGCACTGGCATCGCTGCGCCGGGGCGACATCATCACCATCACCCATGGACGCCGGGGCGGCCTGGCCGTCGTCCTGGAACCGGACCGCGACAGCGACGACCCGCGGCCACTCGTGCTGACCGAACATCGTTGGGCGGGACGGATTTCGTCGGCGGACTTCTCGGGAGCGTCGGCGCCGCTGGGGTCGATGGCACTGCCGAAGCGGGTTGAGCACCGCAATCCGCGGGTGCGACGCGATTTTGCGTCGGCCCTGCGGTCGGCGGCGTCGGGACTGGACGTGCCGTCGGCCAAGGGCAAGCGGAGCGGGCCGCCCAAGGAGCGTGACATCGACCCCGAACTGGAAGCGCTGCGAGAGCAACTGCGCCACCATCCCGCCCACAGCCTTCCGGACCGTGAAGAGAAGGCCCGCCTGGCCGAGCGATACCTGCGGATCGAAAAGGACAACGACCAGATTCGGCAGAAGGTGGCCGCGGCGACCAACTCGCTGGCGCGCACGTTCGATCGGATCGTCGAACTGCTGACTGAGCGTGGCTTCATCGACGCCGGTGACGGTGACCCCAACGTCACCGACGACGGTCGGCTGCTGGCCCGGATCTACAGCGAGAGCGACCTTCTGGTCGCGGAATGCCTGCGCGGCGGCACCTGGGAGGGCCTGGACGCGGCGGAGCTGGCGGCGGTGTTGTCGGCCGTGCTGTACGAATCCCGCGGCGACGCGCCCGGTGCGCCCGAGGGCGTCGACGTGCCAACCGGAAAGCTGCGCCGCGCACTGAACCAGACCCGCAGGCTGTGGACGGAACTGCGTGCCGACGAGCAGCGACACCGGATCACGCAGAGCCGCGAGCCCGACGACGGATTCGTCGCGGCCATCCATTGCTGGGCCACCACCGGTGACCTTGCCAGCGCGCTGGCGGCGTCAGACGCCGCCGGCACCGGGTCACCGTCCCCCGCAAGCGGGAGGTACCCCCAGTCGGCCGGCGATTTCGTGCGGTGGTGCCGCCAAGTCCTCGACCTGCTCGACCAGGTCCGCAATGCCGCTCCCACACCGGTGCTGCGGGCCACCGCGAAACGCGCAATCAACGACATTCGACGCGGCGTCGTCGCTGTTGATGCGGGGTAATCTGTTGCCAACGGACCTCGACCAAGGAGAGAAATGAGCGGACCGCAGGGATCTGATCCGACGCAGCCGTGGCCCGGTCAACAGCCGGAGCCCGGTAAGGAGCAGCCGTCAAGCGACCCGTCGGCCGACCAGCCGTGGCAGCCGCCGACCTCCGGGACCGACCAGCCCACGACCGAGACCCCGTCGTGGCAGCCACCCGTCTACAACCCGCAACAGCAGCAGTATCCGCAATACCAGCAGCCGTCGGCCCAGTCGTACCCGCCGCCGCCGCAGTACCCGCCGACTGAGCAGTTCGGCCAGCAGCCGAGCGAGTACAGCCCGCAGCAGTACCCGCCGGCCGGTCAATATGGTCAGCCGGGTCAGTACGGCCAGCAGTATGGGCAGCAGCCGAGCGCCCAGTACGGTCAACAGCCCGGCCAGTACGGCCAGCAGCCGGGCCAATACGGCCAGTACAGCCCCTACGCGGCGCCCGGCACCGAAGAGGGTTCGAAGCGTTCGCTGGCCGTCATCGGCGGCGTGATCGGGCTGCTCGCCGCGATCCTCGTCGCCGTGGTGCTGGTCTTGGGCTTCTGGAAGCCCGGCTTCTTCGTCACGACGAAGCTGGACATCAGCGCGGCGCAGACCGGGGTGCAGCAGATCCTGACCGATGAGGCCAACGGGTACGGCGCCAAGAATGTCAAGGACGTCAAGTGCAACGACGGTCAGAGCCCCACAGTGAAGAAGGGCGACACCTTCGACTGCGAGGTCAGCATCGACGGCACCAAACGCCAGGTGACCGTGACGTTCCAGGACGACGACGGCACCTATGAGGTCGGTCGGCCCAAGTAGCCGCTAGTCAGCGGCTGGTAGCGCGTCGAGCGCCTTCTGCAGCCGGCCGATCGACGACGTCACACCGAACTCGGCGGCCAGTTTGGCGACCCGCGGCGGATCGTCGGCGACCAGCGGCAGTGTGTCCGTTGACGTGGACAACGTGACCGGGGCGTCGGCCGCCACTTGGACCACCGGGCGGGCGGCCTCGATGTAATCGGTCGCGGCCAGCAGCTTGGCCCGATATGCCTTGGACATCTTCGATTTCGGATCGTGGGCGGCGGCCAGGATGCGTTCCAGCGATCCGTGCTGCGCCAGCAGCGTCGCCGCGGTCTTCTCGCCGACGCCCGGCACACCGGGCAGCCCGTCCGACGGGTCACCCCGCATCAATGCCAGCTCGGCGTAGGCCGGTCCGGCGCGATCGACGGGGACGCCGTATTGCTCTGCCACCTCCGCGGGCCCGAACGTCGTCGCCTTGGCCAGGCCCCGACCCAGGTAAAGCACCCGGACCTTGACCGGGTCGTCGCACACCAGCTGCAGCAGGTCCCGGTCGCCGCTGACCACGATGACTGGATCGCGGCGCTCGCGGGCGGCGAGCGTGCCCAGCACGTCGTCGGCCTCGAAGCCCGGCGCGCCGGCAGTCGCAATGCCGAACGCGTCCAGCATCTCCAGGATCATGTCGACCTGCGGCGTGAGGTCGTCGGGCACCTCTTCGATGTCGGGCTGCCCGTCCGGTTCGGGCACGGCGACGCGGTGCGCCTTGTACGACGGGATGAGGTCGACACGCCACTGTGGCCGCCAGTCGTCGTCGCGGCACACCACCAGGCGAGCCGGACGCTCCCGTGTGATCAGCGTGGCGACGGCGTCTAGAAAGCCTCGCAACGCGTTGACGGGTCGGCCGTCGGGCGCCGTGATCGATGACGGCACGCCGAAATACGAGCGAAACCACATGCTGGCGCCGTCGAGAAGCAACAGGGGAGCGGCCATGCCCGTCATCCTGCCAGGACGGTCGGTGCCACCCGGGAATCAAGGGTTGACGGTGCGGCGCGCGGGTATCCCACGATCATGCCGTTAGTGCAGGCGTTCGCCACCGTGCATCGCAGCGCCGAGTCGATGTGGCGAGAAGTCGGCTCTTTTCAGGGTGTCGCCCGCTGGCATCCGATGCTGGTGTCATCGCCCGACGAGGGCGACCAGCCGGGCTCGACGCGAACCATCCAGACCCGCGACGGCCACCGCATGGTGGAGCAACTCACTCAGGTGGATTCCGACGAACACCTGTATCGGTATGAGGTGACGGAGACCGCGCTGCCGATCGCCGACTACAAGGGCGAGTTCCGGATCCGCGAGGACGGACCCGCCAAGTGCACCGTCGTCTGGACGGCTCGCTTCACGGTCACCTCGGGTGACGAGAAGCGGGTCACGGACGCGGTGCGGGAGTTCCTGTGTGCGGGGGCGCGCAGCATCGAGAAGCGATTCACCGGCAGACCCGTGACCGCGTCGCCGCATGACCTCAGCACGCTGCGGCACCGGCGATAACCCGTTGCGGCAGTACCGTGTTGGTATGGCATTCGCTGTCGACCGTATCGACCACGTTGTGCTCAATTGTCGCGACATCGACGTCACCGCTGACTGGTACGTCCGGGTGCTCGGCATGCGACGCGAAGTCTTCGGCGAGGGGCGTGTGGCGCTGGTCTTCGGCAACCAGAAGATCAATGTGCGGCCCAGCGGAGCGCCGAACTGGGAGACCGGCGCTGTCGACGCTCCCGGGTCGCTCGACTTGTGCTTCATCGCCGACCTCAGCGCCGACGACATCGGCGCCCACTTGCGGGCCTGCGGCGTGCAGATCACCGCGGGACCGGTCACGAAGACCGGGGCGCAGGGCCCGATGACGTCGCACTATTGTCGCGACCCGGACGGCAACCTCGTCGAGGTCGCCAGCTATCAGGCGGCAGACTAGCGTCATCGGTATGAGCGCGAGCCGATTCAGCGCCGACGTCTACCACCGGCGGCTCGGGGCAGCCGCGACATCCACAGCCAAGGCCGGTCTCGGCGGGCTGATCGTCACACCCGGGTACGACCTGCGTTACCTGCTCGGGTCGCGGGCCCAGACTTATGAACGGTTGACCGCCCTGGTAGTGCCCGTGGTGGGCGCCCCGACCATGGTCGTGCCGCGGTTGGAATTGGCCTCGCTGAAGGACTCCGCAGTGACGGAACTCGGCCTGACGGTGCGGGATTGGACCGACGGTGAAGACCCGTATCGGTTGGTGGTCAAGGCGCTGGGTGGTGCACCTCTGGCGACCGCAGTGACCGATTCGATGCCGGCGCTGCATCTGCTGCCGCTGGCCAAATTGCTCGGCGTCACACCTGTGCTCGCCACCGATGTGCTGCGGCAGCTACGAATGATCAAGGACGCGGCCGAGATCGACGCTCTACGCAAGGCTGGCGCGGCTATCGACCGGGTGCACGCGCGGGTGCCGGAGTTCCTGGTGCCCGGCCGCACCGAGGCCGACGTGGCCGCTGACATCGCCGAAGCCATTGTTGCCGAAGGACATTCGGAGGTGGCGTTCATCATCGTCGGGTCCGGCCCGCACGGCGCCGACCCGCACCACGAGTGCTCGGACCGCGAATTGCGCGCCGGCGACATCGTCGTGGTGGACATCGGTGGCCCGTACGAACCCGGCTACAACTCCGACTCGACCCGCACCTACAGCATCGGTGAACCGAGCCCCGAGGTGGCCCGGCAGTACGCGGTGCTGCAGCGCGCCCAGCGGGCCGCGGTCGAGGCGGTGCGGCCCGGGGTCACCGCGGAGCAGGTGGACGCGGCCGCGCGTGATGTGCTCGCCGAAGAAGGTTTGGCGGAGGCGTTCGTGCACCGCACCGGTCACGGCATCGGGCTTTCGGTGCACGAGGAGCCCTACATCGTTGCCGGTAACGATCTGCCGTTGGAGGAGGGCATGGCGTTCTCCGTCGAGCCGGGCATCTACTTTCCGGGCCAGTGGGGTGCCCGCATCGAGGACATCGTGATCGTCACCGCCGGCGGCGCTCTCGCGGTCAACAACCGCCCGCACGAACTGGTCGTGGTGCCCGCCGGCCCGACCCCGGCGGGCTAGTCCTCGGCGCGGTCCAGCAGGTCTGAGGAGCCAAGGACCCGCTCGACGCGGACCTGGATCACCACGCGGCGCGGATTGACCCGCGGCGTGCGGTAGCGCTGGGCGTAGCGGAGTTCTGCGTCGCGAACGGCGTCGGCGTCGGTGTTGACGGTGGCCTTGCCCTCGAGCGACAGCCACCGTGCACCGTCGACCTGGCTGAGCACGGCGACGCCCTGCTCGTCGGCGTTCACCGCCTTCTGCGAACCGCCCGAGGTGATGACACGGGCGATGTGCGTCTTCGGGTCGAATGTGAAACCGACCGCCACGACATGCGGTGAATTGTCCGATCGCAGCGTCGTCAGCATGGCCAAATGCCGTTCGGTGAGAAATGCCAGCGCGTCGTGAGTGAGCCGGGTGGTTGCCTTCGCCATCAGGCCCCAACCTAGCGCAGTAGATAATCGCAGTCGTGGATGACACGGGTGCGCGGCTGATCGTGATTTTCGGCGGCCGCAGCGAAATCGGGATCGAGCTGGCCACGCGGCTGGCCCCCGGCGCGACCGTGTTGCTGGCGGCCCGTCGTCCCGATGAGCTCGCCGAGCAGGTCGCGGCGGTGCGGGCGGCCGGCGCCGAGGCCGTTCACGTGCGCGAATTCGACGCCGACGACCTCGAGTCGCACGGCCGGTTGGTCGATTCCGTCGTCGCCGAGCACGGACCGATCGGCACTGCGGTGCTGGCATTCGGGATCCTCGGCGACCAAGCCCTCGCCGAGAAGGATCCGGCCCATGCGGCCGCCATCGTGCACACGGACTTCGTGGCGCAGGTCAACCTGCTGACCGTGCTGGCCAACACCATGCGGGCCGACGGCTCCGGACGCATCGTGGTGTTCTCGTCGGTGGCCGGCGTGCGGGTACGCCGCGCCAACTATGTGTACGGATCGGCGAAGGCCGGCCTGGACGGATTCGCCAGCGGCCTCGCCGACGCGCTGCACGGGTCGGGGGTGCGGCTGCTGCTCGTCCGGCCCGGCTTCGTGATCGGACGCATGACTGAGGGGATGACGCCCGCGCCGTTCTCCAGCACACCCGCTCGGGTGGCGGCGGCGACTGTCCGGGCACTGCGCAAGGGCCGGCGCTCCGTGTGGGTGCCCTGGATGCTGGGACCGGTGTTCTTCGGGATGCGGCTGCTACCGCAGTTCGTCTGGCGGAGGATGCCGAGATGATCGTTGTGGTCGGCCTCGGCGCCGACGGGATGGCGGGGATGGCGCCGACGTCGCGGGCCGAATTAGCCAGGGCAACAGTCGTTTACGGGTCACGACGCCAGCTCGACCTGCTCGACGACAGCATCACCGCCACGCGGCGCGTATGGCCATCCCCGATGCTGCCCGCCCTGCACACGCTGCTCGACGGCGCCGTGGGCGACGTGCACGTTGTCGCCAGCGGCGACCCGCTGCTGCATGGCGTCGGCAACACCCTTATTCGGCTGTACGGACGTGATCGCGTTGCCGTCCTGCCTCACGTCTCGTCGGTGACGCTCGCGTGTGCGCGGGCTGGGTGGGCCGTTCAGGACACCGAGATCATCAGCCTCGTCACCGCGGAGCCGCACACGGCGGTCCGCCGCGGCGGCCAGGCCGTCGTGATGTCCCGCGACGGCACGAGCCCGGCCACCCTCGCCCGGTTGCTCACCGAGACCGGTCGCGGTGACTCCGAGCTGACCGTGCTCGAGCAGCTCGGCGGGCCGGGGGAGCGGCGGCATTCCGCCACCGCCCGCGAGTGGGCGGTGCGGCCGCCCAACGGCGTCGACGACCTCAACGTCATCGCCGTGCGTTACCTGCCCGACGACCGGCAGTTGACTGTGCTGCCCGACGACGCGTTCGCCCACGACGGCCAGATCACCAAGCAGTCGATGCGGGCCGTGACGCTCGCGGCGCTGGCGCCGCGACCCGGCGAGCTGCTGTGGGACGTCGGCGCCGGGTCGGGCAGCATCGCGATCGAATGGTGCCGCAGCGGATCCGGCTGTGCGGCGGTGGCATTCGAACGCGACGAACAACGACGCAAACGGATCGCCGCCAACGCCGTGGCATTCGGCGCCAAGGTCGACGTGCGCGGTGGCGCCCCGCAAGCGTTCGACGGCGCGCCGCAGCCGGCGGCGATCTTCATTGGCGGCGGCCCGACCCAGCCGGGCCTGCTCGACGCCTGCTACCAGCGGCTGGCCGTCGGCGGCCGGCTGGTCGCCAACGCCGTCACGGCCGAATCCGAGGCCGTTGTCGCCCAATGGTATTCCCGTGTCGGCGGTGAGCTTCGACGGTTCCAGCACTACCGCGGCGAGCCGGTCGGCGGATTCACCGGCTGGCGGCCGGCGCTGCCCGTCACACAGTGGTTGGTGACCAAGCGATGACCGTCTATTTCATCGGGGCAGGGCCCGGCGCCGCCGACCTGATCACCGTGCGCGGTCAGCGGTTGTTGAGCCGCTGCCCGGTATGCCTCTACGCCGGCTCGATCATGCCCGACGACCTGCTTGCGCTGTGCCCGCCGGACGCCCGCGTGATCGACACCGGACCGCTGACCCTGGACCAGATCATCACCGAACTGGCCGATGCCCACGCTGCGGGTCTGGACGTGGCGCGGCTGCATTCAGGTGACCCGTCGATCTACAGCGCGCTGGCCGAGCAGTGCCGACGCCTCGACGCGCTCGGGGTCGACTACGAGATCGTGCCCGGCGTACCGGCGTTCGCCGCCGCCGCGGCGGTGCTGGGCCGCGAGCTCACCGTTCCCGGCGTGGCCCAGACCGTGACGCTGACGCGGGTGGCGACGTTGTCGACGGCGATGCCGGCGGGAGAGGACCTTCAGACGCTGTCCGCGCCGGGCTCCACGTTGGTGCTGCACCTAGCTGCCGCTCAGATCGGCTCGATCGTCCCGCAGCTGCTGGCCGGCGGCTACCGGCCCGAAACCCCATGCGCCGTGGTGGCATTCGCCAGCTGGCCGCAGGAAACCGTGTTGCGATGCACGCTGGCCGACCTCGCCGACGAGATGAAGGCCGCAGACGTCACCCGCACCGCAGTCATCGTCGTCGGTGATGTGCTTGCCGCCGAAGGCTTTTCCGACAGCTACCTGTATTCGTCTGGACGGACGCGCCGGGGACGGCATTGATGCGGATTCTGCTGCTAGGCGGCACCTCCGAGGCGCGTGCGCTCGCCGCGCAATTGCACGCCGACGTCGACGTGATCAGCTCGCTGGCCGGCCGGGTGCCGGAACCCGCGCTGCCGGTCGGTGAGGTGCGCATCGGTGGGTTCGGCGGCGTCGACGGGATGCGGCGGTGGCTCGCTGAAGGCGCGGTCGACGCTGTCGTTGATGCCACTCACCCGTACGCAGCCACCATCACCGCGCATGCGGCCAGGGTGTGCGGCGAGCTGGGACTGCCACACCTCGTCTTGGCCCGCCCGGCGTGGCCGCCGGGTGACGCGATTGTGGTGGCTTCCGACGTGGAGGCGGCGAACGTCGTTGCAGCCCGGGAGTATTCGCGGGTCTTTCTGACCACCGGGCGATCCGGTACCTGCGCCTTTGCCGACGTCGACGCCTGGTTCCTTATCCGTGCTGTGACCGCCCCGGATGCGAACACTTTGCCCCGCCACCACCAACTCGTGTTGTCGCGCGGGCCGTACCACTACGACGACGAGCTGTCCTTGATGCGCGACCACCGCATCGACGCGCTCGTGACCAAGAACAGCGGGGGAGCGATGACGCGGCCCAAGTTGGACGCCGCGGCGGCGCTCGGCGTTGCAGTGGTGATGGTGGACCGCCCGCCGCTGCCGCCGGGCGTGACGACGGTGAGCACCGTTGACGACGCGGTCTCGTGGGTCAGCTCCGCGGCCCCGTGAACGGGCCGTGTGCCTTCTCGAGGTCGTCAACAATTGTTGACGCCAGCGGAACGGCAGTCCCGACGTAAACAGTGACATCTGATGCTGCTGATGCAATTCGCCGCGACCGACGTTACGCGCTCGGGCGCCGTCGATCTCTCCGCTTCAGGCTGCGAGAGAGGCCAACAGCTCCAATGTCTCCAGCTCGCGGAAGGCCCGGCAGCCGCGGTGCAGCATGGTCAGTATCATCTCGTCGCCGCGTTCGGTGGATGCGGCGAAGGCAAAGCCCAGACCGGTGATCAGAGGGGCCTGCACCACGCCGAGCCGGTAGTCGCGCCAGCAGGCGTCGAAGTCGTAATCCGTTACCCCATAACCCAACAATGCCCGGTGATAGTCGGCAACCAGATCCTTCTCGATCTCCGATCGCACCTGGGGTGCGAGGCTGGTCGCGGTGAAGTAGGCGAGGTCTCGCGCCGGAAGGCCGACGCCCATCGTCTGCCAGTCCACCACGGTGACGCGAGTGCGATCGGGGTCGAAGAGCATGTTGTCCAGCCGATAATCACCGTGCATCAGCGCGAACCGGTCCGTCTCGGCCAATAGCCAGGGTGTCACCAAACCCATTGCCTCGACAAGGGTTTCCCGGTCCTCGGCACTCATGGCCGCGCCCAGCTTCTCGGCACGACGGGGGCCACGCGCCGGACAATAAGCCCCGTGACAAAAGCTGTCAAAGGTGTCACGCGGGTAGCGCCTGCCATTTCATCGAGACTGCGGAGAGATCGCGATTTTGGGCCGACACGCGATCTGTCCGCAGACTCGGCGAGTCAGGGACTGGGGTAGCGGCGCGGGGTGAAGACGCGATCGGCATACCACTGCGTCTGCGACGACCCCACGATCAGCAGGCAGCGCATGTCGACGTCGGCCGGGTCCAGATCCGCCAGCCGGACCACCTTCACGTCTTCTCGCGGACCTGACACGTCACGGCCGATCACCACGGGCGTGCCGGGGTCGCGATGCTCCAGCAGCAGATCGCGCATCGCGGCGACCTGCCACGTGCGGCTCTTCGACGCCGGGTTGTAGATCGCCAGCACCAGGTCGGCCTGTGCGGCGGCGGCCAGTCGTGCGGCGATGACCTCCCACGGCTTGAGCCGGTCGGACAGCGAGATGACCGCGTAGTCGTGGCCCAGCGGGGCGCCGACCCGGCTGGCGACGGCCTGCGCGGCGGTCATCGCCGGAATCACCCGCACCCGCACCCCGGGCCATTGCTTGGCCTCCTCCAACACCGCGGTCGCCATAGCGAAGACGCCGGGATCTCCGGAGGAGACAACCGCGACCGCGCGGCCCTGTTCGGCCAGCGTGCAGGCCAACCGGGCGCGCGCCGGCTCGTCGGTGTTGTCGCTGGGATGACGGCGCTGACCGTCCCGAGTGCCGACGCGGTCGAGGTACGGGCCGTAGCCGATGAGGTCGGTGGCCGCCGCCAGCTCGCGGCGGCTCTGCGGGGTCATCCAGTCGGCGTCGCCCGGGCCCAGGCCGACCACCGCGACGCTGCCCGTGGCCGTGTCGCGCCGCGGGGTACCCGGAAGCATGGCCAGGGAGAAGTACGGCACCGTGGCGTCGTCGACCTCGCCTGCGCGCAGCACGCGCTGCCGTGGTGTGCTGGCCCGCTCCACGTAGAACGCCTCATCCAACCGTCCGATAGACGAAAGAGCTTCGCGCACAGCGGGATACGAGCGGCCGAGCTTGAGCACCACGGCGGCGTCCGTGTCCGCGAGCCGACGCTTGAGCTCATCGAGGGGCAGCGTGCCGGGCAGGATCGACAGCACCTCGTCGCCCTGCACCAGTGGGGTGGCGGTCGCCGCCGACGCGGCGCTCACCGACGTCACGCCCGGAACGATGACGGCGTCGAACCGATGCGTCAGCCGCGTGTGCATGTGCATATACGAGCTGTAAAACAGCGGATCGCCCTCGGCGAGCAGGGCGACGTTTCGACCGGCGTCGAGGTGAACGGCGATGCGGTCGGCGGACTCGCGGTAGAAGTCCTCTATCGCCCCGGCGTAGCCGCCCGGGTGGTCGGTGGTCTCGGTGGTCACCGGGTAGACCAGGTGTTCCTCGATCTGCCCGGGCCGCAGATACGGTTCCGCGATGCCGCGCGCGATGCTGTGGCCGTGCCGGGCGCTGTGGTAGGCGACGACGTCGGCCTCGGCGATCAACCGGGCCGCCTTGACCGTCACCAGCTCCGGGTCACCAGGCCCGAGCCCGACGCCCCACAATGTTCCTCGCGCCGCCTCCGGCGGCGGTGTGCCTCGTGTGTTGCTCATTCGCGTTCGCTGGCAATCGCATTCACGGCCGCGGCCGCCATTGCGCTGCCGCCGCGGCGGCCGCGCACCACCAGATAGGACATGCCGCGGGGCCGGTCGATCAGCTCCTGTTTGGACTGCGCCGACCCGACAAAACCGACCGGCCCGCCCAGCACCGCAGCGGGCGTCGGGGCACCGTCGTCGATGAGTTCCAGCAGCCGGAACAACGCCGTCGGCGCGTTGCCGATGGCCAGCACCGCGCCGCCGAGGCGGTCGGCCCACAAGTCCACCGCGGCGGCCGACCGCGTGGTGCCGAGGCGGTCGGCCAGATCCGCGGCCCTGGCGTCCGCGACCAGCGACACCACGTCGTTGTCGACCGGGAGCCTGGACTCGGTGATGCCGGCGGCCACCATCGACGAATCGCACAGCACAGGTGCTCCGGCGGCCAGCGCGGCGTGGGTCTTCGCGACGACGTCGTCGCTGTATGCGACGTGCTCGGTGACGTCGACCTGCCCGCAGGTGTGGATCAGCCGCACCACGACGCGGGCGACGTCGTCGGGAAACCGCGACAGGTCCGCCTCGGCGCGGATCGTCGCAAACGACTGCCGATAGATCTCGGCGGCGTCGCGGATGTAGTCGAGCACCCGCTAACCCTACGGGTGGGCGTTGCGCAGCCGGTATCCGTCTCCGGTTGCCACCAAGACCTCACCGGCGGGCGGGCTGCCGCACGCCCGTTCACAGCCGACGAAGTGCCGATGACCGCCGGCCGGCTCGTCGACCGCCGCCGCGGCGTCGGCCCGGACGTCGGCAGCCGAGTGCTCGCAGCCGGGGCTGCCCGTGCACGCGCTGATGGACAGCCACGGCGAGTTCTCGTCGAACACCAGACCCATGGGCGCCAAGACCCTCAACGCCACGTCGGCGACACCGTCCTCGAGGTCGCCGACCAGCACCGAGCGCCACGGCGTGATCACCAGCGGCGCGTTGATCGCCGCGAGGTACTCGGCGACCCGGGCCTGCAGCACGCCCAGCGGCACCGCGGCGCCCAACGCGACTCGGCCGTCGGCCTGTTCGATCCAGCCGACCGGTGGCCGAGTGACCGGCGGCCACGTCGCGCCGGGGTCGACGACCGGGGTGAGGCGTCCGAGTAGCGGTCGGACGTCGTCCAGTTCCGCTATCCGCCAAGCCGTTCCGCGGGTGTCCACAAAGCGTGTGGCGACCGCGACGAGCGCGGCCACGACGTCGGACACCTCCAGGCGGACGCCGGTATCGCGGCCCGCCAGCAGCAGGGCAGCGGTCGTGGTGTCGAGCAGGTGTGCGCCAATGTCAGCCTCCAGACCGGAGACGTCGCCGCGGCCGTCGTCGATCGAGAACAAGAACCGGGCGGGCAGCGCGGCCAGGGAACGCTCGGCCTGTATCGCGGCGTCGAGACGGATCACCCAGTCGCGCACGTCGGTGTGGTCGCCGACCCGACCGGACAGCGGCGACGCCACGATGTTCCTGACCCGCTCGTGCGTCTCCGACGGCAGTAGGCCCACGTTGGCGACCACGTCAGCGACCGCCGCGGTATCGGTGATCCCGCGGATCTGAATGTTGCCCCGCGACGTGAGTTCCATGGCCGGTGAGCCGAACCGCGTTGCGGCGTGTGCGAGCGCCTCCAACTGTGCGGCGGTGATCATGCCGCCCGGCAGCCGCAGCCGTGCCAGCGCGCCGTCGGCCGCCTGATGGACCTGGAGCGCGCCGGGGCATGCGTCCTGGTCGCGGGCTCTGGCCATCAGATCACGGTACGGCGCGGACGGTTGGCGGCGCGAGTGACCACGGCGCGGGCGTAGCTGGGCGCCATGAGATGGCATCGTTGACTGTGCCTGAGCCGACACGGCTAACCAGCGACGTGGCCGCAAAAGGTGTCCATTTAGCAGTGGTGTCGTTGTGCTTGCGTGCGTCGCAACGTGTCGACTGTTTGCCTGTTTCGCGAAGCTGTGCACGAGTTCGCCAGAGAAACACGTAGTCCACTACGCGTGAGAATTGGCCTTTCGCGACCGTAAATTTCTCCCATCCAATGGTCCGGTTCGCCGGCCGCAAAGAACCACTCACACGGGAGAAATTGAAATGTCTGAACTGCTAACGCCATTTGGCGATCCGCCGGAAGCCATCGAAGACCCGGCCAACCCTGCGGAGGTGGCCGCTCCATCAGCGCCGGCCGCGGCGGATGAAGCGACCAGCACATCTGTCCTTATCACCGAACAGGAGGTCCTGTTCGCCACCGCTGCTGCCGTGGCGCCCACGAAATCCCGTCGACGGTGGTCCGACCCGGTGCGGGTCATCGGCGCCGCGCTGCGGGCGATGTTCGTGCGGTCAGTCGACGACGACACGCCACCGAAGCCACGCCATTACCCGTCGCGCAACGATTTCCTTGAGCCCTCCCGCATGGCACGCGAGATGTACCGGCTATGAGCGCCGTCCTGACCGTCTGCTCGGTTGTAGTGGTGGCCGCCGCCGCGGTCACCATCTACAACCTGCAGTCGTGGCTCGAACGGCGGGACCACGACCGGCATCCTGCACGATTAACGCCCGCGTCAAGAAACACGTAGTCCCTTACGCGTGCGTCGATTATCTGGCGACCATAGCTTTGCTGCCATGAGGGCGCTCGGCTCGCGCCGGGCACCGACAACACACAAGGTGGGAGTAATTGAAATGACTGAACTGCCCACGACATCTAGCCCGACGCGGGAGGCCGGCACATCGCCGGCTCCGTCCCCGGCGCAGGCGACCGTGGCCCCGGCGCTGATCACCGAACAGCAATTGCTGTTCAGCACGGCGGCGTCGGTGGCATTACCGCCCGCGAAGACCCGTCGATTGAGCGACGCGGTTCACGCCGTCGCAAGTGCGTTGCGGGCGATGTTCGCAAGCTCGGAAAAGCCGCATGCGCGCAAGCATTACCCGAAGCGGTACGGCTATCTCGAGAACAGCCTGATGTCACGCGAGATGGACCGCCTCTGATCAGCTCGCCAACGATACGGGGCTGACCACGTCGGAGTAGTCCGAGGCGTCGCCGGTCTTAAACAGCGGCGATTCGAAGCGGATGTGACCCGCGCCACAGCGCATGCACAGTGTTCCGTCCCACACAAGACGGTCATTTCGGGCGCATTCGGTCGTACGTTCTGACTACTGCACTCGTGTGCAACAACTGGATGTCACGGAAGGAACGACGATGTTCTCACTCATCGCATTCGGCGTGGTCGTACTCCTGCTCGTCGCGGCGATAGGGCTGCCGTATCCGCAGACGTGGTACGGCCGCGGACACTGGGGCGGTTATGACCGCTGACGACCGTCAGCCCAGGCTCGGCCGGTAGGTCCCAAAGCTCCAGACGTTGCCGTGCGGATCGCGTGCGGCGAATTCCCGTGAGCCGTAGTCCTGGTCGGTCAGCCCCATGACGATCTCGGCCCCTGCCGCGACGGCGCGGTCGTGCAGGGCGTCGGGGTCGTCGACGACGACGTACAACAAGACCGGCCCGGCCAGCGCGAACGGGCTGTCGTCACCGCGGTCGGCGTCGTTGATCATGACCAGCCCGTTGCCGACCTTCACCTCGGCATGCTTCAAAGGCTGGTCTGGCTCGGGAGGATGCACGGCGGTCGCGACGGCCCCGAAGGCGCTTTCCAGCCACTTGATTCCGGCGCGAGGGTTCTCGTAGGGGACGATGGGAAACGCCCCATTGATAGTCAATGTTTCGCTCATGGGCGCAATGCTAGGCCGGGCGCGCGGCGTCGTCTTGGACGGAATTTACGGTGGCCGCGCGCAGCTCGGTCGGCGTGACGTCGGCCAGTTCGCGCACCTCGCGCGCCAAGTGGGCCTGGTCGAAGTAGCCGCACGCGGTGGCCGCGGCGCCCCAGTCGATCGCCGGCTCCGTCGCTATCCGTGCGGTCAAATGCTCGAAGCGCACAATCCGTGCGACCAGTTTCGGCGGCAGACCGACGGCGTCGCGGTACCGCGCGATGAGCCGGCGGTGGCTCCACCCCAAGTCGCCGGCGAGATCGCCGATCACCGCCGCGCCGCCGCTCGCCTTGATACGACGAGCGACCAGGCGACACCGGCGTCGACGGGCGGGGCCTCGGCAAGGCGCGCCCGAAGCGCTTCGTCGATCAACGCGAATCGCGTCGGCCAGTCGGGGGCCTCACCGACCCGCTGCACGATGTCGCGCCCGAACCGCCCGAGTGCGTCGATCGGCACCGTTTGATTGGCCAGCTCGCTCATCGGGATCCCGAACAGTCGACGAGCACCGAGCGGCGTCAGGTCGACCTGCAGGCAGTGCGCCGACCCGCTATGACCCACCAGCACGGGCCCATCGGTGATGCCCGCGACAAAGGACCCGAGTCGCAGTGGCTCCGCGTGTTGTCGGTGTGCGACCGTCCATCCCGCGTCGAGGTCGATGATGATCGGCACGTATGTGCAGGGCAGCTCGCGAAACGTGACCGGCCCGACCGAGCGTTCCGCGTACCCCTCGTAGCGCAGCACAACGCCGCGCAGCGACGCATGTGGTGTGCCTGCGGTGATGGTCGAGCCCACTCTTCCACGCTAGCGCTGGAACACACCCCGCATCGTGCGTGCGGTAGTAATGGTGGGTGCCAGATCCGACCGTCCTGCTGCTGTCGACGTCCGACACCGACCTGATCACCGCCCGCGCCGGCGGGGCGGGCTACCGGTGGGCGAACCCGGCGCGGCTGGTCGCCGGCGAGCTCGAGGAGCTGCTGGCCGGCGCGGACATCGCCGTCGTGCGCATCCTGGGCGGCTATCGAGCCTGGCAGGACGGCATCGACGCCGTGGTGGCCAGCGGGGTGCCGACCGTGGTCGTCAGCGGCGAGCAGTCGCCGGACGCCGAGCTGATGGACCATTCCACGACGCCGGCGGGCGTCGCGCTGCAGTCCCACATCTATCTCGCCCAAGGCGGCGTAGCGAACCTGCGGCAGCTGCACGCCTTCCTCTGCGACACGCTCTTGATGACCGGATTTGGCTTCGGGCCGCCGGTGACCACGCCAAGCTGGGGTGTCCTCGAGCGGGCGTCAACAAATGATGACGGCCCGACGATCGCAATCCTCTACTACCGCGCCCAGCACCTGGCCGGCAACACCGGTTACATCGAGGCCCTGTGCCGGGCCATCGAGGACGCCGGCGGCCGGCCGCTGCCGGTGTTCTGTGCGTCGCTGCGCACCGCCGAGGCCGAGCTGCTCGACGTGCTCCACACCGCCGACGCGATGGTGACCACCGTGCTCGCCGCCGGCGGCGCCACCCCCGCCGCTGTCACGGCCGGCGGAAGCGACGACACCTGGAACGTGGCACACCTGGCCGCCCTGGACATCCCGATCCTGCAGGGCCTTTGCCTGACCAGTTCGCGCGAACAGTGGCAGAACAACGACGACGGGCTGTCCCCGCTGGACGTCGCCACCCAGGTGGCGGTCCCGGAGTTCGACGGTCGCATCATCACGGTTCCGTTCTCGTTCAAGGAGATTGACGACGAGGGGCTGATCTCCTACGTCGCCGACCCGGAGCGCTGCGCCCGCGTCGCCGGGCTCGCCGTCAAACATGCACGGCTGCAGGCGATCCCGGCAGCGGACAAACGGGTGGCTGTCGTGTTCTCCGCGTACCCCACCAAGCACGCCCGCATCGGCAACGCCGTCGGGCTGGACACCCCGGCCAGCGCGGTCGCATTGCTGCGAGCCATGCGCGACGCCGGCTACCGGATCGAGGAGATTCCCGGCCTGGATGCGTCCGATGGCGACGCGCTCGTCCACGGGCTGATCGAGCGCGGCGGCCAGGATCCCGACTGGCTCACCGAGGGGCAGCTCGCAGGCAACCCAATCCGGGTATCGGCCAAGGATTATCGCGACTGGTTCGCCACATTGCCGGAAGAGCTCACCGACGCCGTCGTCAAGCATTGGGGCCCGCCGCCGGGCGAGCTGTTCGTCGACCGCAGCCACGACCCCGACGGCGAGATCGTGATCGCCGCGCTGCAGGCCGGCAACGTCGCACTGATGGTCCAACCGCCAAGGGGTTTCGGCGAGAACCCGGTGGCCATCTATCACGATCCCGACCTGCCGCCCAGCCATCACTATCTGGCCGCCTACCACTGGATCGCTGCCGGGTTCGGCGCCGACGCCGTCGTGCACCTGGGCAAGCACGGAAACCTGGAGTGGCTGCCCGGCAAGACGCTCGGCATGTCCGCGGCCTGCGGCGCCGACGCGGCGCTGGGCGACCTTCCGCTGATCTACCCGTTCCTGGTCAACGACCCGGGCGAGGGCACCCAGGCCAAACGCCGCGCACACGCCACCCTGGTCGACCACCTCATCCCGCCGATGGCGCGCGCCGAAACCTACGGCGACATCGCGCGTCTCGAGCAGCTGCTCGATGAGCACGCCAACATCGCCGCGCTCGATCCAGCCAAGCTGCCGGCCATCCGCCAGCAGATCTGGACGTTGATGCGTGCGGCGAAGATGGATCACGACCTCGGTCTGGACGAGCGGCCGCAGGACGACTCCTTCGGCGACATGCTGCTGCACGTCGACGGGTGGCTCTGCGAGATCAAGGACGTCCAGATCCGCGATGGGCTACACATCCTCGGCGAAAAGCCCACTGGCGAAGCCGAACTCGATCTGGTGCTGGCCATCCTGCGTGCGCGCCAGCTGTTCGGCGGCGACCAGACCGTGCTCGGCCTGCGGCAGGCCCTCGGCCTCGCCGAGGACGGCAACGACGACCGCGCCGCTGTCGATGCCGCCGAGGCCAGCGCCCGCGAACTGGTTGCCGCGCTGCAGGCGACCGGGTGGGACGCCAATGCCGCCGACACCCTCACGGACAACGCCGACGTCGCCCGGATCCTGAGGTTCGCAGCCAGCGAGGTGGTTCCGCGGCTGGCCGGCACCGCAGGCGAGATCGACCAGATCCTGCGCGCGCTGGACGGGCGGTTCATCGCGTCAGGGCCGTCGGGTTCACCGCTGAGGGGCCTCGTGAACGTGCTGCCCACCGGACGCAACTTCTATTCCGTCGACCCGAAGGCGGTGCCCTCGCGGCTGGCGTGGGAAACCGGTGTAGCGATGGCGGATTCGCTGCTGGCCCGCTACCGCGAGGACTACGGCCGCTGGCCGCGGTCGGTCGGGTTGTCGGTCTGGGGGACCTCGGCCATGCGCACCGCCGGTGACGACATCGCCGAAGTGCTTGCGCTGCTGGGGGTTCGGCCTGTCTGGGACGACGCGTCGCGGCGGGTGGTGAGCCTGGAGCCGATGCCGCTGGCCGAGCTCGGCCGTCCCCGCATCGACGTCACCGTCCGCATCTCCGGCTTCTTCCGCGACGCCTTCCCGCACGTGGTCACGATGCTCGACGACGCGGTGCAACTCGTCGCCGGCCTGGACGAGGCGGCCGACGACAACTACGTTCGCGCTCACGCGCAGGCCGACGTGGCCGAGCATGGCGACCAACGGCGGTCGACCACAAGGATTTTCGGCTCCAAGCCCGGAACCTACGGTGCGGGTCTGCTGCAGTTGATCGACAGCCGCAACTGGCGCGACGACGCCGACCTCGCGCATGTGTACACCGCGTGGGGTGGCTTCGCCTACGGCCGCGGCCTCGACGGCGCGCCGGCCGCCGACGACATGAACCGGCAGTACCGCCGAATCGCGGTGGCCGCCAAGAACACCGACACGCGCGAGCACGACATCGCCGACTCCGACGACTACTTCCAGTACCACGGCGGCATGGTCGCGACGGTGCGGGCATTGACCGGGCAGGCGCCGGCCGCATACATCGGCGACAACACCCGGCCCGACGCCGTGCGCACCCGCACGCTGTCGGAGGAAACCACCCGCGTGTTCCGCGCCCGCGTCGTCAACCCCCGCTGGATGACGGCGATGCGCCGGCACGGCTATAAGGGCGCCTTCGAGATGGCCGCCACCGTCGACTATCTGTTCGGCTACGACGCGACCGCAGGCGTGATGGCGGACTGGATGTACGAGCGGCTGAGCCACGAGTACGTGCTGGACGACGAGAACCGCAAGTTCATGGCCGAGTCCAACCCGTGGGCGCTGCACGGCATGGCCGAGCGGCTCCTGGAGGCCGCCGGCCGCGGCATGTGGGCGCAACCCGAGGCCGCCACCCTTGACGGCCTGCGACGGGTTCTGCTGGAAGCGGAAGGCGAGCTCGAGGGCTGAGGGGTCAGTAGGTTGAATTCATGGCTCTCACCTTCTCCGATGTCGCCAAGGCCAAATACATCCTGATGACCACGTTCACGAAGGACGGTCGCCCCAAGCCGACCGCCATCTGGGCAGCGCCCGACGGCGATCGCCTGCTGGTGATCACCGAGGCGGACTCGTGGAAGGTCAAGCGGATCCGAAACACTCCTCGCGTCACGCTGGCGACCTGCGATGTCCGCGGAAACCCCAAGAGCGAGGCCATCGACGCAACCGCCGCGATTCTCGACACGTCCGAAACGGAGAACGTCTACCGCGCGATCGGCCAGCGTTACGGCATCGTCGGCAAGGTGTTCAACTTCTTCAGCAAGCTGAGGGGCGGCATGAAGAACAATGTCGGACTCGAACTGAAGGCGGCCTGACTCGGTCGCCGAGACTGCGGTCGGATCGCGATTCTCGCGATCTCTCCGCAGTCTCGGCCGGTGTTCCGCGCATAAACCACAGGAACCCGCTGGCCCTCCGAAGCGTTGGCAGATCATGGCGATGCGGCTGTTTCTGGTCTACGCGATTATCGAGCTGGCGGTCATCGTGGCGCTGGCCTCGACGATCGGTTTCGGCTGGACCGTCCTGCTGCTGCTTGCGACCTTCGTGGTCGGCCTCGCCCTGGCCGGCTCACAGGTCAAGCGCCACGTTCGACGGCTGCAGTCCGGGCTGACCGCCGCCACGGCGCAGGGAGCGGCGACCGATAGCGTCCTCGTCGCATTGGGCACCGTGCTCGTCGTCATCCCCGGCCTGGCCAGCTCGGTCGTCGGCGCGCTGTTACTGCTGCCGCCCACCCGCGCCGCCGCCCGTCCGCTGGTGACCGTGATGGCCGCCCGGCGGATGCCGCTGATCACCGTCGTCGGCCCGGGGGCGGGTAACGGATACACAGAAGGGCGCGGTGACTACATCGACGGCGAGGTCATCGATGTCGTCGACGTCGAACCCCACGCCGTGGAGCCCAAGCCCGAGTAAGTGACCACCCTTCTGCTCAACGGGCGGGTGCACAGCCCCGCCATGCCCGACGCCACCGCCATGGCGGTACGCGACGGGGTGGTTTCGTGGCTCGGCAGCGACGACGTCGGGCGGGCGCAGTTTCCCGACGCCGAGATCGTCGACCTGGATGGCGGCTTCGTCGCGCCCGCGTTCGTCGACAGCCACGTCCACCTCACCGCCACCGGCCTGACGATGGCTGGGCTGGACCTGCGCGCGGCCACTTCGCTTCAGCACTGTCTTCAGCTCGTCGGCGACTACGCCCGCACGCATCCCGACGGCCCGATCTGGGGACACGGCTGGGACGAGTCGGGCTGGCCGGAACGCGCCGCGCCCAGCACCGACGACCTGGACGGCGTGGTCGGCGACCGGCCCGCCTACCTGGCGCGGGTCGACGTTCATTCGGCCGCCGCGTCCACCGCGCTGCGCCGACTCGCGCCCGGCGTCGCCGAGGCGGCGGGGTTCGCCGAGCAGCAGCCGTTGACCAGCGACGCTCACCACCTGGCGCGCGCGGCCGCCCGTGACCGGCTGACACCCGAGCAGCGTCGCCGGGCCCGGATCGCCGCACTGGATGCCGCGGCGGCCTACGGCATCGTCGCCGTCCACGAATGCGCCGGCCCGGACATCGGCGGGCTGGACGATTGGCACCAGATTCGCGGCATCGACCACGGCGTCGAGGTCGTCGGCTACTGGGGCGAGCCGGTGACCACCGCCGAGCAGGCGCGCGGGCTGATCGACCGCACCGGTGCACGCGGGCTGGCCGGCGATCTGTTCGTCGACGGCGCCCTCGGCTCGCGCACCGCTTGGCTGCACCGGCCCTACACCGATGCGCCCGACTGCTCACCCGGATGGACTGGCAACACCTACCTCGACCCCGAGGCGATCAGCGCCCACCTGCAGGCCTGCACCGACGCGGGCATCACCGCGGGTTTCCACGTCATCGGCGACGCCGCGGTCACGGCCGTCGTGGACGCGCTGGCGCGCGTCGTCGACCACTTCGGGGCACCGGCCGTGGCCCGCTGCGGGCATCGGCTCGAGCACCTCGAGATGGTCACCGACGAGCAGGCCGCCCGGCTCGGGTCGTGGGGAGTGCTCGCCAGCATGCAGCCCAACTTCGACGCGCTCTGGGGCGGCAGCGACGGCATGTATGCCCAGCGCCTCGGCCCCGACCGAGCCCATCAGCTGAACCCATTGGCGCTGTTAGCATCCCAAGGCGTGCCCCTCGCGTTCGGCTCCGACAGCCCGGTCACCGGCCTGAATCCGTGGGCGACGGTGCGCGCGGCCACCAGGCACCACACCCCGGGCAGCGCCGTGTCGGCGCGGGCGGCGTTCGCGGCCGCAACCCGAGGCGCCTGGCGCGCCGGCGGGATCCGCGACGGCGTCATGGGCACGCTCGTCCCTGGGGCGCCGGCGTCCTACGCCATCTGGGAGGCCGATGAGTTCGAGGTGAGCGCGCCCACCGATGCGGTGCAGCGCTGGTCGACCGACCGACGTTCGCGGGTGCCTGCCCTGCCTCGGCTCGACGACCGGTTGCCGAGGTGCCGGCAGACGGTCCATCGAGGTGCTGTCATTCATGGCTGAGTCCGCGCGCCGGCGCGAATGGGCACGCGCATCCGACGACACGGACACATTCCCCGCCGTCGCCGACGACACCGAACCCGCCGACACCGAGGAGGGTGAACCGGCCGCAACCCCATCGCGGGCCAAGCGGTTCGGTCAGGCGGTGGTGGCCCGGCTGCCTCAGATGAGCGCCGCGATCGTCGGCGGGCTGCTGCTGTGCGTGAGCTTTCCGCCGTTCGGCTGGTGGTACGTCGCCTTTGCCGCGTTCGCGCTGCTGGCCTGGGTGCTGACCCGCGAATCCACGACACTCGCGGGCGGGTTCGGTTACGGGTTCCTGTTCGGGCTGGCGTTCTACCTCCCTCTGCTGCCGTGGATCAGCGGGCTGGTCGGCGCGTTCCCGTGGTTCGTCCTGTCGGTCGTGGAGGCCCTGTTCCCGGGTCTGTTCGGCCTGCTCGCCGTCGCGGTTCGGCGACTGCCCGGCTGGCCGCTGTGGTTCGCCGGGCTATGGGCGGCCCAGGAGTGGGCCAAGTCGACGGTGCCGTTCGGCGGATTTCCTTGGGGCATAGTCGGTTTCAGCCAAACCGATAGTCCGCTGCTGCCGCTCGCACAGTTCGGCGGCGCGCCGCTGTTGTCGTTTGCCGTCGTGGTGACCGGATTCAGCCTTGCTGCAATCGCTTTCGAGATCGTGCAGTGGTGGCGACGCGACGAGAACACCCAATCTGCCGGACCGCCGGCCGTGGTGGTGCCCGGCGTGTGCATCAGCGTCGTCCTGCTGGCGACCGCGTTGGCGTGGCCGAACGTCCGGCAGTCCGGCGTCGGCGCCGGCGACGACCAGTCGATCACGGTGGCCGCCGTGCAGGGCAACGTGCCACGGCTGGGGTTGGAGTTCAACGCACAGCGTCGCGCCGTGCTCGACAACCATGTCCGCGAGACCACACAGCTGGCCGAGGACGTCCGAGCCGGCCGGGCGCCGCAGCCGATGTTCGTCATCTGGCCGGAGAACTCCTCCGACATCGACCCGCTGGCCAACCCGGACGCCAATGAGCAGATCTCGACGGCGGCGGCGGCGATCAACGCGCCCATCCTGGTCGGCGGCGTCGTCGCAGCCCCTGGCTACAGCCGCGACAACCCCGTGTCGACGAACTCGGTGATCGTGTGGAACCCCGGGACCGGCCCGGCGGATCGCCACGACAAGCAGATCGTGCAGCCATTCGGCGAGTACCTGCCGTGGCGCAGCTTCTTTGCCCATCTGTCGCCGTACGCCGACCGGGCCGGCTATTTCGTGCCGGGCGAAGGTACCGGCGTCGTGCAGGCCGCCGGGGTGCCGGTCGGCGTCACCACCTGCTGGGAGGTGATCTTCGACCGCGCCGCGCGCGAGTCCGTGCTCAACGGAGCGCAGCTGCTGGCCGTGCCGACCAACAACGCCACCTTCAACGAGGCGATGAGCGAGCAGCATCTCGCGTTCGGCAGGCTGCGCGCGGTCGAGCACGACCGATATACCGTGGTCGCGGGCACCACCGGGATCAGCGCGGTGATCGCCCCTGACGGCCGCGAGCTGGCCCGCACGGCGTTTTTCGAACCTGCCTACCTCGACCACCAGGTGCGGCTAAAGACCCAGTTCACGGTCGCAACGCGGTGGGGTCCTGTCGTCCAGGCGCTGCTCGTCGGCCTCGGTGTTGCGGCTGTGATCGGCGCAATACTGCACAATGGGAGGTTCGTGCGTCGTCGGCAACCGGCGACCGACCCCAGCGCGCATCCGCGCGAAGCACCACCGCCCGCTGATGGCGGCAGACCCAGGCGGCCCGCAGAGGGCGCCAGCGACAAAGGAGCGACATGAGCGTCCCAGGGGGCAGAGCGAAGCGACCGGGGGAGCGTCCCATCCAGGGCGATGAGCGCCCGAGTCAGCGCACTCTGGTCATCATCCCCACCTTCAACGAGCTGGAGAACCTGCCGTTGATCGTCGGACGCGTCCACAAGGCGCGTCCGGACGTGCACGTACTGATCGTCGACGACGGCAGCCCCGACGGCACCGGCGAACTGGCCGACGAACTGTCGCTGGCCGACCCGGACCGGGTGCACGTCATGCACCGCACGTCCAAGGCCGGTCTCGGCGCGGCCTACCTGGCGGGCTTTGCGTGGGGGCTGAGCCGCGAGTATTCGGTGCTCGTGGAGATGGACGCCGACGGCAGCCACGCACCCGAACAGCTGTACCGGCTGCTGGACGCCGTGGACGCCGGGGCGGACCTGGTCATCGGATCGCGCTACGTCGACGGTGGCGTGGTGCGCAACTGGCCGCGTCGGCGCATGGTGCTGTCCCGCACCGCCAACGGGTACTCACGCATCCTGCTCGGTGTCGACGTGCACGACATCACCGCCGGCTACCGCGCCTACCGTCGGGAGGTGCTGGAGAAGATCGACCTGGCTGCGGTGGATTCGAAGGGCTACTGCTTCCAGATCGACTTGACCTGGCGCACCATCAACAACGGGTTCGTCGTCGCCGAGGTCCCGATCACGTTCACCGAGCGTGAGCTGGGCGTATCCAAGATGAGTGGATCCAACATCCGCGAGGCCCTGTTCAAGGTCGCGGAATGGGGCATCCGCGGGCGCCTCGATCGCGCCCGCGGCGTCGTGCGCTAAGCGGTGGGCGGCGTCAGCTGCCGCGGCGGCGGGTCTTGATGATGTCGAGGCGCTCCTTGAGCAGCTCGTCGAGCTCCTCGACGGAACGGCGCTCCAGCAGCATGTCCCAGTGCGTCCGCGGCGGCTTGGTCTTCTTCGGCTCCGGCACGTCACCCTCGATCAGGGTGCCCTCCATGCCGTTGCGGCATGCCCAGGTGCCGGGGATCTCGGCGTCGTCGGCGAACGGGACGTCGAACTCCTCGCCGTTGTCCGTGCGGTAGCGAGCGACCTGACGCGGCGCCAAGTCGTGGTTGCGGTCGGTCTCGTAGCTCACGGCTCCGAGGCGACTGCCTCTCAAGACACGATCAGCCATCGTCAACACTCCTCAATAAATGCAAGTTGTCCGGACACTCAACGCAGCAACATCGCACGCAGTTCCCGACTCGACCGTTGATGATACCGGGATCGGCGCCACCGGCGTTTACAGTCTGGTCCGTGGTACGTCGTCTTCGTCCTCAACCCTGCCGCTGGTGTGGTCGTGAAGTCGCCGATGCCGGACTGGGCCGCCGTCGGCAGTACTGCCGGCAGTCCTGCCGCCAACGGGCCTACGAGCAACGCGCCCTGGTCAAGGGCAGCTCGCTGGCGCCCGACTCCGTCGTGCTGACCGCCGACGAGGCGTCTGAGCTGTCCGACCGCGTCTACCAGGTCAGATGCGCGGCCGAAGACGTCGCGATCGCAGTCGCCGAGGGCGCCGAGCGCACCGAACTACGGGAACTGTGCGACGCGCTGATGCAGGCCGCCAAGGCGGCCGACGGCTGGCGGTAGCCCCGCAACACTTTGCCGCGCTGAACGTCACGGGGCGTGCGCCCGTTCTACGATTGCCAACGACAAAACCCGAGATGGGAACGCGGTGCCCATATCAACTCCAGAATCGACGCCAACGGCCGCGACCGCTGTGTGGCGCTTCGACGGTTTCGTCCTGGACACCCAGCGCTACGAACTGCGCTCCGGTAATGACGTGATCCGCGTCGAGCCGCAGGTGTTCGACGTACTCACGCAGTTGGTCAGCAATCATCACCGCTTCGTCAGCAAGGAGGAGCTGTTCGACTCCGTGTGGGGCGGGCGCTTCGTCGGCGAGGCCGCGTTGACCAGCCGCATCAAGGCCGCCCGCCGGGCACTCGGGGACGACGGCGAATCGCAGCGCTACATCAGGACCGTCCGCGGCCGCGGCTACCAGTTCGTCGGCACGATCGTTGTCGACACTCCCGCGGCGCCCCCCGAGGAGGCGCCGGCGCCCCGTCAGCACATCGCGTTCTGCCGTGCCACAGACGGAGTTCGGCTGGCGTACGCGGTGGTGGGGGACGGGCCACCGCTGGTGCGCGCGGCCAATTGGATGACCCATCTCGGCTACGACATCGAAAGCCCGGTCTGGAAACACTGGGTCCGCGATCTGTCGATGCAGTACACCTTCATCCGCTACGACGAGCGTGGCTGCGGTCTATCCGATTGGGACGCAACGGATTTCTGCTTCGATGACTGGGTCGCCGATCTGGAGTCGGTGGTAGAGGCACTCGGGCTGGAGCGCTTCCCGCTGCTGGGGGTGTCGCAGGGCGGCGCCGTCGCCGTGGCCTACGCGGCCCGCCACCCCGAGCGGGTGAGCCGGCTGGTGCTGTGCAGCGCCTATGCCCGCGGCCGAGCGGTTCGTGCGGTGGGTGACGAGGAAAAGCGCGCTGCAGCACTGGATCTCGATCTGGCTCGGGTGGGCTGGGGCCGCGACGACCCGGCGTTTCGTCAAGTCTTTGCCGCCCAGTTCCGTCCCGACGGCACCCGCGCCGACTGGGCAGCGTTCGACCAATTGCAGCGGCGCACCACGTCGCCGGAGAACGCGGTGCGGTTCCTCGAAGAGTTCGGTCGCATCGATGTGCGCGACCAAGCGCGGGAGGTGTCCTGCCCGACGCTGATCATGCATTCGCGCGACGATCACCGTGTGCCAATGCGCTTCGGAGAGGAATTGGCCGCGCTGATACCGGATTCCCGCCTGGTGGCGCTGTCCAGTAACTACCACCTGTTGACCGCGACGGAGCCCGCGTGGCGGGTGTTCCGCGACGAGCTCACCGCGTTCCTGTCGGCATGATCGAGGTTTGCCGGCCGCTGGCCCTAGATTGCCTCTGTTCTCCATGCAATCTCCACACATTCTTCATGTATGGCGACCCTCGGCCATTCATGCTGGTCGCATGAAGAAGCACATCCGCACCCTGCTTGTGGGTGTCAGCGCGCTCGTCGCCCTGGGCACCCTGTCCGCTTGCTCCGGCGGCTCGACCACCGAAGCCACCCCCACGTCCGAGGCAGTCACCACCACGGCGGAGGCCACCCCGAAGGCGTTCCCGCAGTCGGCGAGATACATCGCCGACATGAAGGCGGCCGACGGCAAGACGATGACCATCGGCATCTCGGTCGACGGCGCCGAGGTCGCTGCCTACGCCTGCAACGGCACTGACGACGAAGCCTGGTTCTTCGGCAATCAGACCGACGGCAAGATCGCCATCACGTCGAGGTTCCGCGACACACTCAAGGCGGAGTTCGCCGGCGGCGATGTCAACGGAGATCTGACGATGAACGGTGTCGCGTACAAGTTCACCGCCGCGCCCGTGTCCGGCACGGCCGGCATGTACACCGCCGATTTCGAGGGTGCGCGCTCATCTTGGGTGGTGCGGGAGGACGGCAGCGCGATCGGCGTTCAGTTCAGCGCGACCACCGGTCAGAAACTCGAGCAGTCCGACCTGCAGCAACTCGCCGACGACCAGTTCCGCGCCCAGGTGCGCAACACGCGACGGCTGCAGCAGGCCGCGCAGATCGTCAAGCTGGCCAACGGCTCCATGAGCTCCACGATCAACGGCAGGCAGGTGACGCCGACGCTCGTCACCGGAACGTTCCGGCTGGGCTGAGCCAACTTCGTCAACGGCCCGCCGGTTGATCGTCTCGACGGTCACCGGCGGGCCGTCCGCTTTCTCCGGTTTATCTCACGCAGAGCCAAACCCTTAACCGTCGCGGCGATGAACTCTAGCGTCGGTTCATCGTGACTACTCCCACCGCGCTCGCGGCGCCAACGCTCGGGTCGGCCGCCACTAACCGATGGAGCCAGCGCAAGTGGGGGTTGATCCGGCTGACCTCCACGTCGAGTCTGCGCACAGATCGCGTTTCCAGACCAAATCGCGCACTCACCGTAGTCTCGGGGGCCTAAGTGTCAAGCTGAGGTGTGGACGAATGGTTCGAGCGCAGCCCGTTCATCGGGTTCGGGCCGTGGATCATCTATTGGGTAGTCGCCGACAGTCCCAGCACATGGTTGTACGGAGCGCTGTGCGCGGTGATCTCGGCGTTGATTCTCGGGGTGTCGGTCGGCCGGGGCGGGCCGAGGCTGCTCGAGATAGTCACGATCGTGTTCTTCGTAGCGGTCACCATCGTCGGCATGGTCCTGGGCGCCGAGGACCGCGACTGGATGGACACCCATGCCACCACCCTGTCGAGCGGCGTGCTGGCCGTTATGGCGTTGGGCTCCTTGGCTTTCGTGCCTTTCACGGAGCAGTATGCACCCGAGTCGGCGCCGAGGCGGGAGTGGGAAAAGTCCGCCTTTCGGCGCACCAACCGGGTTCTCACGCTGATGTGGGCGCTGGTGTTCGCGCTCATCGCGGTCTTGGGGTATGTCGCGGTGAAGGCGCCGTCCAGCATCGACTGGACCAAGGCGGTGATCCCCACCGTAGTGATCGTCGGGGCAATCGGAATGACCCAGATCTATCCGGCCAGGGCGCGGGCGAACGCCCGGCCGGAGAGTGCCGTCTAGACCCTGCGCTATTATCTGCGTATGAATGCAGATAAGCAGGTCTGCGCTCGGCGTCTCGCCGACGAACAGGCCGACCTGGTTGTCGAGGTGTTCCGGATGCTGGCCGACGCGACGCGGGTGCAGCTGCTGTGGGCGCTGGCCGACCGCGAGTTGTCGGTCAACGACCTCGCTGGACGGGTCGGCAAGCCGGCCCCGTCGGTGTCGCAACACCTGGCGAAGCTGCGGATGGCCCGGCTGGTGCGCACCCGCCGCGAGGGCACCCAGGTGTTTTACCGGCTCGAGAACGACCACGTGCGCCAACTCGTCACCGACGCGGTGCACAACGCCGAGCACGCCGCCGGCGGCGTTCCGGCGCACCACCTCGACGACGGCGAACTGCGCGTGCTGCACGAGGAGGACGCGGGCTGATGGGAGCGGGTCACAGCCACGACCACGCGGACAGATTCGACACAGCGCTGCGGGACAGCGCCGCCGGCATCCGCGCCGTCAAGATCAGCCTGGTGGTGCTCGGCTTCACCGCCGTCGCGCAACTGGTGATCGTCGCGTTGTCCGGCTCGGTGGCGCTGTTCGCCGACACCGTGCACAACTTCTCTGACGCGTTGACAGCGGTACCGCTGTGGATTGCGTTCTCACTGAGCCGACGCGGCGCGACGCGTCGCTACACGTACGGATTTGGGCGAGTTGAGGATCTGGCCGGATTGTTCGTTCTGGCGGTCATCGCGATCTCTGCAACGGTGGCCGCCGTCGAAGCCGTCCGCCGACTCGTCGAGCCGGTCCCGCTGTCGCACCTGAGCTGGGTCGCGGCCGCGGGCGTCATCGGGTTCGTGGGCAATGAAGTGGTCGCGCTGTACCGCATTCGGGTCGGCAAGCGCATCGGGTCCGCGGCACTACGGGCCGACGGAATGCATGCCCGCGCAGACGGTTTGACGTCGTTGGCCGTCGTGGTAGGCGCGGTCGGGGTGGCGCTGGGATTTCCCGCGGCCGATCCGATCGTCGGTCTGTTGATCGCGGGCGCCATCGTCGTGGTGCTCGTCTTCGCGGCGCGCGACGTGTTCGGCCGGCTGTTGGACCGCATCGACCCGGAACTGGTGGACACCGCCCGGACCGTCCTGGCGGGACAGCCGGGAGTTCGCGCCGTGCGGCGGGTGAGGATGCGCTGGGTCGGTCATCAACTGGAGGCGGACGCCGAGCTCGACGTCGACCCCGCGCTCAGTCTTGCCGGTGCGCACGAAGTCGCTCACAGCGCCGAACATGAGCTGACGCACGCGATTCCGAAGCTCGGCTCCGCCATCGTGCACGCCTATCCGGCTCACGATGTCGCGCTCAGCAGCTGAACATCTCGCCGATCTGCGGTGGTGCCGTCGCGGGTTGCAAGCACCCGAAGGTTTCCACCCCGGCGTCGCTGAACCGGACCGCCGATTGGTGGGCGTAATTCACGCAGAACAACCCTGTCTGGTCGCTTCGGCAGCGATAGTCGCCGAAGGCGAGAGCCTTTCCGTCGGGCAGTTCGGCACCGGTGCCGTTGGCGAAGCGGCCCGGGTCACCGTGCACAGAGCCCACCCTGACGCTCGTGCCGTCGAAGTCGATCCAGCCGCCCTTCCACTCTCCGTACGCGTCGTCCGGTCGCGGCGGCGGGTTGACCAGATCCACCAAGCACGCCAGCGCGCCGTCGCTGTACTTCGAGTCGGTCATGCAGTTGGACTTGCCCGACGGTGCGGTGAACGCGACGTCGTCACCGAGTTGTGTCGTGGCGCCGTCGCGGGTGGCGGAGTGATACGCGCCGGGGTCGGCCGGCGAGCCCGCTTCGATCCACGCGATGACGTCGCCGACGGGCGTGCCGGCCCCGGGCGGCTTGGCCGGTGTCGTCGAAGTCGGCGACGCCGTCGGTAGGGCGGAGCGGGTCGTGATCGGCGGCACAGATAGCGACGGCTCCGACCGTTCCGCCTCGCCGCCAACTGAGCAGCCCGCCACCAGCACAGACGCCGCGATCAGCCCAGCTATCCGCATATCGCAAGGCTAGCGGGCCGACACGTGATCCCCGGCCAGGCGCGACCGCGCGCGGTCGTTCGCTACCGTCGGTTCATGCACGAACACACCGTCCGCGCCAACATCGCCTCGGGCACCATCGAGGGTTTCACCCGCGACGGCGTGAACCGCTGGCGTGCCATCCCGTACGCCCGTCCGCCCGTCGGTCCGCTTCGCCTGCGCGCTCCGCAGCCGGCCCAGGCGTGGCCGGGTGTGCGGTATTGCCACGGGGTCGGCTACTGCGCGCCGCAGGACCGCATGTACACCATCCTCGCCCCCGGCAAGTACCAGCCGATGAGCGAGGACTGTCTGACGCTCAACGTCGTCGCACCCGAGTCACCGGCCGACGGGCCGCTGCCGGTCATGGTCTTCATCCACGGCGGCGGCTACATGCTGGGCAGCTCGGCGACACCGATCTACGACGGCGCATCCCTGGTGCGGAAGGGGTGTGTGTACGTATCGGTGAATTACCGGCTCGGCGCGCTGGGTTGCCTGGACCTGTCGTCGCTGTCCAACCGGGACGTCACCATCGACGACAACCTCTACCTGCGGGATCTCGTGATGGCGCTGCGCTGGGTCCGCGACAACATCGCGGTGTTCGGCGGGGACCCGAACAACGTGACGATCTTCGGCGAGAGCGCAGGCGCCCACGCCGTCGCCACGCTGCTGGCCGTTCCTGCCGCCAAAGGTCTGTTTGCCCAGGCGATTTCGGAAAGCCCGGCCAGTGGCCTGGTCCGCTCACCGGAGGTCGCGGCAGAGTACGCCACCCAGTTCGCGACACTGCTCGGCGCTCGCAAGGAAGACGGCGCGCACGCGCTGATGTCGGCGCGCCCGGATGAGTTGGTGACTGCGTTCGACCGGCTGATCATTCGCGGCCAGCGCGACATGCTCGGTGCCTTCGCTGCCGGCCCCACCCACGGAACCGACTATCTGCCTCTCGACCCGGTGGCGGCGATGCGGCGCGGTAAGGCGCACCGCGTGCCGGTCATCGTGGGCACCAACGCCGAAGAAGGCAGGCTGTTCACCCGATTCCTCAAGCTGATGCCGATGACCGAGCCGATGATCGAGCGATTGCTGGCCCAGACAGAACCCGCTGAGCGCGAACGCATTACCGCCGCCTACCCGGACTACCCGGACCCGGCCGCGTGCATTCGGCTCGGCGGGGACTTCGCGTTCGGCTCGGCGGCGTGGCAGATCGCCGAGGAACATAGCCACCACGCCCCGACCTACCTGTACCGCTACGACTACGCGCCGCGCACGCTGCGCTGGTCAGGCCTGGGCGCTACGCACGCGACCGAGCTGTTGGCGGTGTTCGACGTCTACCGCACCAAGTTCGGCCGGCTGCTCAGCGCGGCCGCTGACCGGCGGTCGGCGCTGCGGGTCAGCGACGACGTACAGGCGCGCTGGCGGGCGTTCAGCCGCACCGGCGTGCCTGGCGCGGACTGGCCCGCCTACACGAGCACCGATCGCGCGGTCATGGTCCTCGACCGCCGTCCCCACGTCGAATACGACCCGCACGCCGGCCGCAGGCAAGCCTGGGAAGGGTTCCAGGTAGCCGCGCGCTGAAGCCGTCGCCATATTTGAAATCGCTGCGGGGCGTCGGCGGATGTGATTGCGTAATCGCGTGGCGTACCCACTGGATCCGCTCAGCGGCGAGGAGTTCACATCGGTCGCGTCGATCCTGCACCGTGACCACGGGGTGGGCGACGGCTGGCGGTTCGCCTCGATCGAGCTACTCGAACCCGGTAAGGCCGAACTGCGGGCGTTCGACGACGGGGGAGCGGCGCCGAGACGCCGCGCCGAAGTGATCTGCCTACAACGCTCCAGCAACGCAACCTACAAGAGCGTGGTGTCGCTGACCGACGACCGCGTCGAATCGTTCGAGCACATTCCCGGGGTGCAGGCCAACTTCACCGTCGACGAGTTCGTCGAGTGCGACCAGTTGCTGCGCTCACACCCCGACGTCATTGCCGCGCTGGGCAAACGCGGCATCACCGACATGGACCTGGTGTTCTTCGACACCTGGACCTATGGCGACGCTGTCGCGCCGCCGGATTACCGCGACCGCCGGCTCGGCTGGTCGGATAGCTGGGTCAAGGCCGTCCCCGGCGCGAACCCCTACGCCACCCTGGTCAGCGGACTGCACTGCGTCATCGACCTCAACTCGATGGAGCTGTTGCGTATCGAGGACAACGGCGGCGTCGAGAGACCCGACGTGATGGGCGAGTACGTGCCCAGCCAGATTCCGGAGCGCATTCGTTCGGCGTCGCGACGCGAGCCGCTCAAGCCGCTTCACCTCACGCAACCGGAGGGACCGTCGTTCACCCTGGACGGCAACCTGCTGCAGTGGCAGAACTGGTCATTGCGCATCGGCTTCAACCACCGCGAGGGCATGACGCTGCACACCGTCCGCTACCGCGACGGTGACCGGGATCGCTCTGTGGCGCACCGGATGTCGTTTGCCGAGATGATCGTGCCGTACCGCGACCCGTCGGACGACCACTACCGGCGCACCGCCTTCGACATCGGTGAGTGGGGTCTTGGCTTCATGACCACGTCGCTGGAACTGGGCTGTGACTGCCTGGGCGAAATCCGCTACCTGGACGCCGTTTTGCACAACAGTAAGGGCGAGCCGTACACCATCACCAACGCCATCTGCATCCACGAGGAAGACAACGCGGTGCTGTGGAAGCACGTGGACCACGACGTCGGCGCGGAGGTGCGCCGGATGCGGCGGCTGACGGTGTCGTTCCACGTCACCGTCGCCAACTACGAATACCTGGTGTACTGGCGGCTGTACCAGGACGGCAACATCGAATGCGAGGTGCGCGCCACCGGCATCATGGTGACCACGCCGCTGGCGCCGGGCCAGCCGCACCCGAACGGCACGCTGGTCGACGAGCGCACGTACGCGCCCTTCCACCAACACTTCCTGGTGGCCCGGCTCGACATGGACATCGACGGCAGCGACAACACCGTATACATGTCGGAGTCGCATGCGGAGCCGACGGGCCCGGACAATCCGCACGGGCTGTCGCTGGTGGTCCGCAACATCCCGCTGCGCACCGAGAGCCAGGCCAAGCAGGACGCCAACTTCGCGACACAGCGAAGCTGGAAAGTGATGAACACCAACGTCGTCAACGGGCTCGGCACCCACCCGTCATACAAGTTGGTTCCGACCGGTGCCATCCCACCGATGTTCGACCCGGAATCACCGGTCCTCGAGCGCGCCAGCGTCATCGGTCATACCGTGTGGGTGACCCCCAATCACCCCGACGAGCGTTGGCCCGCAGGTGAATTCGTCAACCAGTCGGCACGCGACACTGGCTTGGGGCGCTGGACGCTGGCCAACCGCTCGATCGAGAACACCGACGTGGTGATGTGGTACGTCTTCGGCATCCACCACATCACCCGGCCGGAGGACTGGCCGGTGATGCCTGTCGACGTCGTGTCGTTCTGGCTCAAGCCCTTCGGGTTCTTCGATCGCAACCCGTCGCTGGACGTGGTCGGGACACCGCCGGACATGTGCCACACCCCGAGCACCAGTGCGCACCACTGACGTCGTGGAGCGGCCGTCCGACCTGACGGTGGAATGGCTCACCGCGGCCGTCGGCGCGGGGCACGTAACCGACTTCAGCTTTGAACGCATCGGCACCGGCCAGATGAGCGAGTGCTACCGCGTCGCTTTGACCTATGCCGATGGCAACCCCGGTCCAAATTCGGTGGTGCTCAAGGTCGCCGCCACCGATCCGGTGAGCCGGCAGACCGGCCTTGCGCTGGGACTCTACGAACGCGAAGTGCGGTTCTATACCGAGATCGCGCCGAACCTTGGCGGGCCCGTTGCGCCGTGTCATCGCGCCGGCTTCGACAGCAGCACCGGCGCGTTTCACCTGCTCATGGGTGATGCGGGCCCCGCGGCTGTCGGTGACGAAATCCGCGGCGCTACAGTCGAACAGGCGACGCTGGCGCTGTCCGAACTGGGCCGATTGCACGCGCCGCTGCTCGGCGACGCCGCGATGGCCGAGGCGGATTGGCTCAACCGCGAGTCGCCGATGAACCAGGCGGTGATCGGCCAGCTCTACGCGGGCTTCTCCGAGCGCTACCACGACCAGATCGCCCCGGAGCATCGCGAGGTGTGCGAGCGGCTAGTCGCCAGCTTCGACGCCTACGTGGCCGGAGAAACCGCACCCGGTCGCATGCAGGGTCTGGTGCACGGCGACTACCGCTTGGACAACATGCTTTTCGGCGAGCCCGGCGCCGTCCGGCCGCTGACCGTGGTGGACTGGCAGACCGTCACCTGGGGGCCGGCCATGACCGATGTCGCCTACTTTCTCGGGTGCGCCCTGCCGAACCAGCTCCGCACCGATCACTACGACACGCTGCTGCGTGCCTACCATGACGCGCTGGGTCCGGCGGCGCCGATCAGCGTGGACGACGTTCGCGATGGAGTGCGGCGGCAGAGCTTCTTCGGGGTGATGATGGCGATCGTGTCGTCGATGCTCGTCGAGCGCACTGACCGCGGCGATTCGATGTTCATGGTGATGTTGCAGCGACACTGCCAGCATGTCCTCGACACCGACGCGCTTGACATCCTGCCGGAACCCGTTGTCGCCGAGCCGCTTACCCCCGTCGCCGATGATGAGGGCGCGCACCCCGCCGACGACGAGCCGCTGTGGAACGAGAGCTGGTACTTCGACTTCGCCGATCCGCGTCAGGGCGTCGGCGGCTGGGTGCGGCTCGGGCTGATCCCTAACCAGAACACATCGTGGATCACTGGCCTGCTGTGCGGCCCGGAGATCCCAATGGTGGGCCATGGACTGGGTGTGGAGCGCGGTGCATCTCGACGACGGATGCCATCTGCACGGCGTCGATCTGCGCATCCCGGGGGCGCCGCCGATGGGCGTCGGTTATGTCCAGCAACCGGGTGAGCCGCTGGTCGAGCTGCAGGCCGTCACGGCCCGGGAGACGTTCGCGGACAACGGTTTACCGCTGCAAACTACCCTCACCATCAACCCCGGCGGCCTCACCGCAACCATCGACATCCGCGGACACGCGCCGGCGCTACTGACGTCGCCCGACGGCCGGGTCAGCCACTTCCCGCGGGCCTGGGCGACTGTCACCACCGCTGACGGCCGCAGCGGTGTGGGCTGGCTGGAGTGGAACCGCAACCAGCGTTAGCTTTTTTCCGCGAGCGTGCGTGTCTGTGCGCCGACACGCCGCATTTCGCGGGCATTTTGCGCACGCTCGCGGCAGGGTGAGAGCCGTGATGGTGCTCAAATCGATCGTCCTGTTCGTGCTCGCGGCGTTGTTGGAGATCGGCGGCGCATGGCTGGTCTGGCAGGGCGTGCGCGAGCATCGCGGGTGGATATGGGTCGGTGCCGGTGTGATCGCGCTTGGCGCCTATGGCTTTGTCGCAGCGTTTCAGCCGGACGCCCACTTCGGTCGGGTGCTGGCCGCCTACGGCGGCGTCTTCATCGCCGGCTCGCTGGCGTGGGGGATGGTCGCCGACGGCTTCCGGCCCGACCGCTGGGATATCGTCGGTGCCGTGGTGTGTCTGGTTGGTGTCGGCCTCATCATGTACGCACCCCGCTGAGCGCCTGATGCGGATCATCGTCACCGGGGGCAACAGCGGGGTCGGCAAGGCAACCGCTGCGGCGCTGGCCGCCGACGGTCACAGCGTGGTGATTGCCTGCCGCAGCATTCCCAAGGCCGAGCGGGCCGCCGCCGAGATGGCGGGCGACGTCGAAGTGGCTCACCTCGATCTCGGCGATCTGGCCAGCGTGCGTAGGTTCGCGGACTCGGTGGCGACCGTTGACGTGCTGGTGAACAACGCCGGCGTGATGGGCCTGCCGTTGACCCGCACCCCGGACGGCTTCGAAGCTCACATGGGCACCAACCACCTCGGCCATTTCGCCCTGACGTGCCTACTCGGCGACAGGATCAAGGACCGCGTGATCTCGGTGACCAGCGCAATGTACGCGCTCGGTCGCATCCACCTCGACGACCTGAACTGGCACACCCGCAAGTACTCAGCGCTGGGTGCATACGAGGAATCCAAGTTGGCCAACTTGCTGTTCATCCACGAGTTGGCCAGCCGCAGCGTCCGGGCGTATGCCACCGACCCGGGTGCGACAGATACAAACATCGTCAAAAACGCCACCGGGTTGCTGCGCTGGCTGGACGAGCGCAATATGCCCCGGTTCTATTTGCACACCGCCGCGCAGGGAGCACGGGCCAGCATCCAGGCGGTGACGACCGACCTGCCCAGTGGAACGTATCTGGCGCCCCGCTTCAACCAGTGGGGTAGGCCCAAGGTGACGAAACTGCGCGAGAAGGCCCGCGACCCGGCGATGGCCCGCGCGCTGTGGGAACTTTCCGCCGAGCTGACCGGCTGCGATTGGAAGGGGCGCCCGTCGGGCTGACGCACCTTCACGACGCCGCGAGGGTGCGCAAAATGTACTCGAAATGCGCGTGTCGGCGCGCAGACGCGCACGCTCGCGGCAAGGAGGGTTACGACAAATGGGCGCTGTCGTCGTCGAGGTCGTTGCGGCTCAGGCCCATCGGCGTCGCGGCCGGGACATCACCGGCGGCGACCACCTTCCTGGTGATCGGTGTGAGCGTCCGGAACAACGTCTCCACCTCGTCGTCGGCCAGGGCCTCGAGGGCGGATAGAGCCAACCGGTCGGTGGCGTCCTCGATGCGCTGTTTGAGGTCGCGACCCGCGTCGGTGAGCTCGCCGTCGCCGTCGAGCAGGCCGCGCTGCGCCAACCGCTCGCGATAGTGGCTCCATTGCTCGTCGTCATAGTCACGGCTGCGCATGATCATTTGGTGGGGCACCCGGCCCGCGGCCGCGTGCAGCACATTGGCCTCGCGGCCGGAGACACCGAGTGTGGCCAGCACGGCCACATGTCCGTCGCCGCGGTGTTCGCGCAGCAGCGTGACCGCATGCCACAGCCTGGCCAGCGGCTCGTCCGGCCAGTCAAGCGACACGTTGGCCGCAAACAGCGGTCGCCCGTCAAGCGGTGCGCTGCGCGCCGCCTTCGCGGCGAGTTCGGCCGCGGCGCGCACGTCGACGTCATCGGTAACGCCATAGCGACGCAGCGCCGCCACCGCGGACTCCTCCCGGGCCCGCAACGCGTCCGCCGGCGAGGCCACCTCCCACGCCGCCGGGAGCGCCTTGGCCACTCGTTCCGGCGCGAAGTTGTAGAACACGGCCGTCACCACCTCGGTCGGCACGACGCCGAAGGGGGCCGAACGGGCAGCGAAGTAGCCCATCCAAAAGCCGCGGAATCCAAGGCCGTCGAACGCGGCCCGGGCCTCCGGCGCGAAGTACGTGACGGCGTGCACTGGTTCGAAGCGATCGAAGAAGCGGCGCGCGAGCGTTGGTTGTCTGTCCACTTTGGCAGTTAACCATTACTCCCGCAGCCAACTTGTTATGGTCCCTGCGAATGCCCGGTTTGTGGGCGGACAGCAAACCCGGGAGGCAGTCATGCGAACGGTGACCGCAGCCCTGGGTGCCCTGGTAACCGCGGGTGCATTGATGGCAGGGTGCAGTTTCAACGTCGGGGTGAACACCAAGCCGACGGTCTCCAAGGACGCCCTGCAAGCCGATATCGCCGACCGGCTCACCAAGGCCGGCGAACAGCCGGAGTCGGTGGCCTGTAAGGAGGACCTGGTCGGCGAGGTCGGCAAGACGGCGCACTGCGAAGTGGTGATGAGTCCGACCAACAGCTTCGAGCCGATCGTCACGGTCACTCGGCGCATGATCAACTACGAGATGACCCCAGCGGTGTCGAAAGAGCAGCTCGAGAAGGCGGTATCCCGGCTCCTAACCGCCGCGTCCGGCGTGCGGGTCCACTCGGTGTCATGTGAGTCCGGCTTGCAGGGCAAGGCCGGCGCATTTGCGTACTGCGACGTCGAGGCCGGAGGAGTCAAGCTGCGGCGCACCGTCGAGGTGAACAACGTCGAGGGTCTGATGATGAACTTCGATGTGGTGCCGGTGCTGACGAAGGCGGAGGTCGAGAGTTCGCTGCTCAACGAACTTGAAAGGCAGGTGGGGCAGCGGCCGGACTCCGCGGACTGCTCGGGCAACCTCGAGGGCAAGCCCGGCAACACGGTCGAATGCACCATCGTGGCCGGCCCCGAGACCGCGTCGTTCACGTTGAGGGTGACCACCGTCAGCGGCGGCAAGATCAACTACAGCTACGAGCCCCGGGAGTGAGGGGGTTCCGAATACTCTTCGGCGACAGCCGATGCCGCCTCGTCGATGATCGCCCGCATCGCCCGCTCGGCGGCCTCTTCGTCGCGCATCCGGATCGCGCGCGCGACTTCGTCGTGCAAATCGATCGCCGCCGGGTTCGGCAACTCCGGCATCATGCTGTGGTGTGTTCGGCCGGTGAGAATCTCGGCGACGACACCATTGAGCGCCCGGAACATCTCGTTGCCGCTGGCCTCCAGCAGGGTCTGGTGAAAGATCTTGTCCGCCAACAGATACGCCTCGAGGTCGCCAGAGCGGCCGTGCATCACCATGTCCGACACCGCGGCCGCCATGATGCGGCACTGATGTGGGTTGGCGCGCCGGGCGGCCAGCGCAGCGGCGGCGGGTTCGAATCCCCGGCGTAGCTCCGACAACGACACCAGTTGGGCGGCCTGGTCGCCGGATTCAAGCCGCCAGCGAATCAACCTGGGATCAAAGACATTCCATTTCTCGGCCGGCAGGATGGTGATACCCACCCGTCGGCGCGACTCGACCATCCCCATCGATTCCAGCACTCGGATCGCTTCCCGCGCGACACTGCGCGACAGGCCGTGCTGCGCACTCACGCCCTCCAGCGTCATCACCTGTCCGGGCGAGTACTCCCCGGACACGATCGCGCTGCCGAGCGCCGTCAGCAGATTGCCGTGCAGAGCGCCGACGATTGGTTGCGAGACCACCCATACATCTTGTCATAACTTTGCTGGAGTTATTAAAAGCATATGTTTGCGTCACAGGCTTGCAATCGTATGACTATTGAGGCATGCTGTGTGACGTCACGCACAACTAGGTAGGTGGAGGTAATGGCGTCACCAATCGTCGTCATGGGCGTTTCTGGCTCCGGTAAGTCGACTGTCGGCGCGGCGCTGGCGCAGCGGGTGAGGGTGCCGTTCGCCGACGCGGACGACTTCCACCCGCCGGCCAACGTCGCCAAGATGACCTCCGGGCAAGCGCTCAACGACGACGACCGGCACCCGTGGCTGGACGCCATCGGGCAGTGGCTTGCCGAGCACTGCAGCAGCAGCAGCGGCGGCGTCATGAGCTGTTCGGCACTCAAACGCAAGTACCGCGATCAGTTGCGGCGGCACTGCCCCGACGTCGTATTCCTTCACCTCAGCGGCTCGCCGGAGGTCATCGCCAAACGGCAGGCCAGCCGGCCCGGGCACTTCATGCCGGCGTCGCTGTTGGCATCCCAATTCGAAACTCTCGAGCCGCTCGAACCCGATGAACGCGGCATCGCCATCGATGTCGATCAGGACATCGACTCCATCGTCGACACCTTTGTCCAGTTATCCACCACGCGCACAACCGAACAGGAGAACCGATGACACCGGCACTCACCATCCTCGCGGCCGACCCCGAACTGGCCGAACCCGTTGCCGCCGGCTGGCAGCTGGTGCTGGCCGCGTTGGCCGGCATCGCCCTCATCGTCGTGTTGATCACGGTGGCCAAGCTGCACCCGTTCTTGGCCTTGATCTTCGGCGGCCTGACGGTGGGCATCGTCGCGGGAGTGAACATCGGGGATGTCCTCGCATCGTTCGCCGACGGATTCGGTACCACCGCGGCAGGGGTGGGAGTCTTGATCGCGTTGGGCGCGATGTTCGCCAAGTTGCTTGCCGATTCCGGCGGCGCCGACGAAATCGTCGACACCATCGTCGGTCACGCGTCACCGCGTGCTTTGCCGTGGGCGATGGCGTTGGTCGGGTCGATCATCGGGTTGCCGATGTTCTTCGAGATCGGTCTGGTGCTGCTGATGCCGGTGATCTATCTCGTCGCGAAGCGCTCCGGACTCTCGCTCATCACCGTCGGAATTCCCGCACTGGCCGGGTTGTCGGCCATGCACGGGTTGGTGCCGCCGCACCCCGGCCCGTTGACGGCGATCGACCTGCTCGGCGCGGACCTGGGCATCACGCTGGCGCTCGGCGTTGCGGTGGCGATTCCGACCGTGATCGTCGCCGGTCCGTTGTTCGGCAAGCTCGCCGGACGGTGGGTGGTCGTGGATATCCCGGACCGATTCGAGGCCGATGACTTCGCCAGGAATGGCGGAACCCCCGCGGCCACCACCGACGATGAGCAGGGCGGTGGAACGCGGACGGTGACTCAGCCCGAGACGCGCATCCGCCGCCGGCCGTCGTTCGGTATGACGATGTTCAGCGTCCTGCTGCCGGTCGGTCTGATGATGGGCAAGGCGCTGGTCGACATCTTCATCGCCGACGAAAACAACCTGCTGCGACAGGTTTTCGACACCCTGGGGCGTCCGCTGATGGCGCTGCTGATCGCGGTGGTGGTCGGCATCTTCACCCTGGGCCGCGGTGCCGCGATGACCCGGGACCAGATCACAAAGTGCATCGAGACGTCGTTGCCTCCGGTCGCGGGCATCATCCTGATCGTGGCCGCCGGCGGCGGTTTCAAGCAGGTACTCGTCGACACCGGCATCGGTACGAAGCTGGCGGAATGGGCCACGGCTGCGAACGTTTCGGTCATCCTGCTGGCGTGGGTGCTGGCCGTATTGATTCGGCTTGCAACGGGTTCCGCGACCGTGGCGACCATCACCGCGTCGTCGCTGATGCTGGGTCTGGTCGAGGGCATGAGCACCGGCGAGGTCTCGCTGATCGTGCTCGCGGTCGGCGCCGGCTCGCTGTTCTTCTCCCACGTCAACGACGCCGGCTTCTGGCTGGTGAAGGAGTACTTCGGCATGTCGGTCGGACAGACCATCAAGACGTGGTCGTTGATGGAAACGGTGCTGTCGGTCGTCGGCCTGGTGCTGGTGCTCCTGCTCGGCCTCGTGATATGACGTCGTAACTGGCCGAACAGACGCGAAATCCCCCGACACGCCGCGTGTTCGGGGGATTTTGCGTCTGCTGGCGAGGGAAATCAGCCCTTGACGACCTGGGTGCCGCCGGCGAGTTCGTCGTGCTTGCCCTGTTTTGTCGGGCTGCTGTTGATTGTCACCGCGATCAGGATGACGGCGACCAACGTCAGCAGACCGCCGATGAACGGGATGATGTTGAGCAACGTCCACGAGTTGCGGATCGCGGACTGCTGGGCCGTGGGCTTGGGCGCACCACCCGGGCCCTGCACGCTCAGGCCCAGTAGCTTCTTGCCCGGTGTCCACCCTTGGGTGGTCTCGAATGCTAGGAAGTAGATGAACATCAGCAGCCCGGAGAACAGGCCGGTCACCCAGACGTTGGTCACCGCGTCGATCGCGAACGCGAGGAAGAATGCGACGATGTTGACGATGATGCCGTCGATCAGGCGCGCGACAAACCGCAGACCCAAGCCGCCGGGTTCTTGGCCGCCGGGTGGCGACGGGGGATATGCGCCCGGTTCGCCGTACTGTCCGGGTTGGGGCTCGAAGTCGCCGGTTGTCATCAGATGTCTCCTGACCCGCGATGGTGGGTGGACGCAAATGTACCGTTCAGCCCCGCAGTGCTGAGCGGTTTAACGCGCGCTGATTGAAGTCAGTGCCAGCGGTTACGACGTTGTCTGACTTGCGTCCGTGCGATGTCGGCGAGCTCGCCACCCCGCTCCAGGGCGACGTCAGCCAATTCGGCACCGCGTTCGCGGGCGACTTCCGCCAATTCCGCCCCGCGTTCACGAGCCGCCTCGGCGAGCACGGGGGCGCGCTCCCGTGCCACCTCAGCGAGTTCAGCACCGCGCTCGGCGGCAACGTGCGCCAGCTCGCGTCCACGCTCGGCGCCGACTTGCAGACCATGGCCCACCTTCTCGGCGAGCGCGCTGTCGGCGAGCGCCCCGCCCGTCGCCGCCCCGACGGGTAGCGCGGCGGTGACGGCCTCGGACACCTTGTGGGCCGCGCTGCGACCGCGCCAGCCCAGCGACGGTTTGCCCTCGGTGTCGACGGCGGCGATGACTAGCCCGCCGATGAGGCTCACGTCGGTGAGAAACGCGCGTCGTTCATCGACCTTGCGCTGGGGATCGGTCTCGCTCCAGAACGTATGTCCACCAAGGCTGCCCGGAACGACACTGACGGCCAGCGCCGCCGATGCGAGCCGCGGCAGCTTGCCGGTGGCGAGTAGCAACCCGCCACCGATCTGCACCGCGGCGTTGATGCGGGCGACGGTCTCGGCGTTGGACGGAACTTTGGTGCCGACGGGATCCGGTAGTTTGCTCAGACCCTCGAGCGTTGGGCGGGCCGCATCGGCGGCGGGTTTGGGGCTGCGCAGGGCATCGATGCCCCGGCCGATGAAGACCGCTGACAACATCGGGCGCGCAATTCGTCGGATCAACATGGGCCTTGAGTTCCCCGGCCTACGCCGACGCAAACCCTAGTAGGAGGTGTCCTTCGTATCGCGCAGCCGCAGCGGCATGAGGTACCAGAACGCGGTCACGGCAATCACCGTTACCCCGCCCGCTATCCAGGCGCCGGTGCGACCCACGACGAGGTCGAAGATGACCACAGCAACCCCGGTAAGGGCGACGCCGAGCAGCAGCGTTCCTGCGATGGCGTAGCCGTGCGAGGCGGCCACCAAGGACTTCAGGCGGTGCCGGCGGAACACCAGTCGATGCATGCTGACCGGTGCGACCAGCAACACGGTCGCGCCGATCGAACACGCGACCGTCACCAGGTAGACCGTCCGCATGGTGGTGTCGAGTTGGCTGAAGCGCTGCTGAAACGGCAGCGTCAGTAGGAAGCCGGTGAGCAACTGGACACCAGTTTGCGCGACCCGAAGCTCCTGCAGCAAACTCGACCAATTTCGGTCCAGCCGTTCGGCTTCGGTTTCGTGGCGGTCCGGATCCCAACGGTTCTCGGCGTCGGGATGCTCCTCGTCCACTTTGCGATTCTGTCACCCGGCGGCGTAGCGCAGCAGCGTGATGCCGGACCGGAGGGACTTCGGCGGTTCGACCAACCTGAGCGATTCGATGGCGGTCCCGTCGGGGAAAAGCCTGCGGCCGCGGCCCTGGACCGTGGGATAGACGAACAACCGGTATTCGTCGACCACCCCGGCCGTGATCAGGGTGTGCGCCAGGCTGATGCTGCCGGTCAACACGATGTCCTTGCCCTGTTGCGCCTTCAGGGCCTTGGTCTGCTCGACGGGATCGCCGGTGAGCACTGTCGAGTTCTCCCACTCGGGATCGGTCATCGTCGAGGACACCACGTACTTGGCGACCCGGTTGAGGTAGTCCGTCACGCCGGTGGCGTCGTCGGTCTGTTTGGGCCAGTAGCCGCGGAAATCCTCGAATGTCTGACGCCCCACCAGCAGCGCATCGGCCTGTGCATCCTGGCGATGGGACTCTTCGAGCAGATCGTCGTCCTGAAGCTGCGGGTCGAACCAGTCGTCGAGCATCTCGATGGCGCCGTCGAGCGTGATGTTTTCGGTGATCACAAGCTTTCGCATATAGGTACTGACATCACACGGCCGACGAAATCATCGGAGTAACTTCGCAGGCGTGGCACTCGTTGCGGGAATCGACTCGTCCACCCAGTCCTGCAAGGTGGTGATCTGCGAGGCCGACGGCGGCGAGATCGTGCGGTCCGCGTCGGCGCCGCATCCCGACGGCACCGAGGTGGACCCACAGCTCTGGTGGTCTGCCCTGCAGGCCGCCGTCGACGCCGCCGGGGGCCTCGACGACGTGGCGGGGGTGTCGGTCGGAGCGCAGCAACACGGCATGGTGTGTCTCGACGGCGACGGCGCCGTAGTTCGAGATGCGTTGCTGTGGAACGACACCCGATCCAGCGCCGCAGCGGCAGACCTCATCGCCGAGCTGGGCGGCGCCGGCGAGTGGGCGAAGCGGATCGGAGTGGTGCCGGTCGCGGCCATCACGGCGACCAAACTGCGCTGGCTCGCCGACCACGAGCCCGCGCACGCCGACGCGACGGCGGTGGTGTGCCTGCCGCACGACTGGCTGACGTGGCGGCTGAGCGGTTCGACCGACATCGGCCACCTGCGTACCGACCGCAGCGATGCCAGCGGAACCGGGTACTTCTCCTCCGAAACCGACAGCTACCAGCCCGACCTGCTCGAACTGGCGATGCGGGGTCGACGGCCCGCGGTGCCGACGGTGCTGGGCCCGCATGACTCGGCCGGGCAGACGTCGGCCGGGGCGGTGCTCGGTCCCGGCGCGGGAGACAACGCCTCAGCGGCGCTGGGTTTGGGCGCGGGTCCCGGTGACTGCGTCGTCTCGCTCGGCACGTCGGGCGTGGTGAGCGCGGTCGGGGAGACCGCACCGCATGACCCCGAGGGGATCGTGGCCGGTTTCGCCGACGCCACCGGACGCCAGCTGCCCCTGGTGTGCACGCTCAACGGTGCACCTGTTCTGGCCGCGGTCACGACGATGCTGGGCCTGGACTTCGATGAGCTGGATCGCCTGGCGATTGTTGGCGCCCGCCGGTGCGGAGGGGCTGACACTCGTGCCGTACTTCGAGGGTGAACGTTCGCCGAACCTCCCCGGCGCGGCGGGAGCGCTGCACGGCGTGACGACACGAAATCTCACCTCCGCCAACGTCGCCCGCGCCGCCGTTGAGGGCCTGCTCGCCTCGATGGCGTACTGCATCGACAAGATCTCCGCGCATGGCGTCGACGTCGAACGCATCATCCTGGTCGGCGGGGGAGCGCGCTCGGAGGCGGTCCGGCGTATCGCGCCGGCGATCTTCGGCGCACCGGTGTATGTACCGACGCCGGCCGAGTACGTGGCGTTGGGCGCGGCCAGGCAGGCGGCATGGACGGTGTCGCAACAGGATTCGCCGCCGCCGTGGTCGTTCGGGGTGACGGCGTCGTATGAGGCCGAACCCACGCCGCAGGTGCTCGACCAATATCGATCGGCTCAGCCGCTTACCCTGGGGCAATGAATTTCGCCTGGGAGCCGCTGGGCGATGGCGTGCACCGGTGCCGGCTGCCGTTCCTCGACGTCACTATCGGACTGGTGCTGGGCAAGACCGCCAGCCTGCTGATCGACACCGGTACCACCCTGACCGAGGCGCGGGCCATCGCGCAGGACATCCTCGCGATGACGGGCCGAACCGTGAGCCACATCGTGTTGACGCACAAACACTTTGACCACGTTCTGGGGGCATCGGCGTTTTCTGATGCGGCGGTGTACTGCGCACCCGAGGTCGCCGCGGCGATGGCCGACACCGACCGGCTGCGCGCTCACGCAATCCAGTACGAAGCCGATGCCGACGAGGTCGAGCGGGCACTCGCCGCGATGCGGATACCCGAACACCAAGTCCGCCAGGCCGCAGTCGATCTCGGCGACAGATCGGTGTTGTTCGACGTTCCCGGACGCGGACATACCGATCACGACCTCATCGTCGTAGTGCCGGACTCCGCTCGGACCATCGTCTTCTGCGGCGATCTTGTCGAAGAGTCCGGAGATCCCGTCGTCGACTCCGACTCCGATCTGACCGCCTGGCCGGACACGCTGGACCGCGTGCTGGAAATCGGTGGCCCTGATGCGATTTATGTTCCCGGCCATGGCGCAGTCGTCGACGCGGATTTCATTCGCCGCCAACGAGAGTGGCTGCGGGCGAGGTCTGGGAGCGGTTGACCGGCTCGGTCACCTTCGTGAACCGACGCGGCCACTCCGTTGAGCAGCCAGCCGGACCGGGGCGTTGTCGGTTCCGTAGCCGTCGTAATGGCCGCGCCGCTCGACGAACTCGAAGAAGACCGAGCCGACCGTGCGGGTGTAGAAGTGCACGAATTCGCCGTCGGGGCTCCGGTCGTAGAGCAGGTCGAGCTCGCGCAGCTCGGCGACCGTCTCCGCGTCTACCCCGAAACGGCCGGCGACGTAGTCGTAGTAGTTGTCCGGCACCGATAGGAAGGGCAATCCCCGCGCGCGGGCGCGGCGGGCCACCTCGACAACGTCAGTGCATGCGAACGCAACATGCTGCGGCATCCCGGCGTCGTCGAGCACATGCGGGGCGACATTGAGCGGTAACCGAACCGCGCCGTCAACGGTGCGCATCACCTGGCTGCGGACCAGCCCGGTGGGGCCCGCGACCTCGGTCGGTGCATCAGCGGAAAGCCCGAAGATGCTGGTCAAGCACAGTACGGCCTCGTCCGCGGTTTGCCACCGCTGCGCGAGGTTGACGTGGTCGAACTTCTGCGCCAAGTCGCCCAATCGGCGTAACTGGCCGGCGGAGATTTCATCGGAGTCGACGGTGGCGGTCGCGACGTTGCTGCACACCAGGACCTTCTCGATGCCCAGTCGTTGCGCGGTCGCGAAGGTGGCTCCGGCGCGGCGCAGGTTCTCGGCGAACGTCTCCTCGTCGACGCCCTCGATATCGCGGAGGGGTTGGTACAGATCCAGGGACAGACCCAGGCGTCGGGCGAGACAGCGGATCTCCTCGGGACTGTGGTCGCTGGCGATGAGGTCAGGTTCGAAGATCTCGACCCCGTCGAATCCGGCCGCGGCGCAGGCGTGCAGCTTTTCTGTCAGGGAGCCGCTGATCGAGACGGTGGCGATGGACGTCTTCATGGTGCCTCCAATCGCGCTCAATGTACCAATTAGTTAATTAGTTGGGAAGAGGTGTGGACGAATTGGGTTCTGTGGCCAGTAAGCTGCGGGACGTGACCGCCGAGTCCCGTCCGGAGCTACAGCGTGACGCCGAGCGCACGCGCGCCGAGCTGCTTGCGGTCGCGACAGAGGTGTTCGCCGAGTCGGGTTACTCCGGCGCGCGGGTGGACGAGATCGCCGAGCGCACCCGCACCACGAAGCGGATGATCTATTACTACTTCGGCGGCAAAGAGCAGCTCTATATGGCGGTGTTGGAGAACGCCTACCGGGGCATCCGTGAGGCCGAGCAGCGACTGCAGGTCGATCATGTCGATCCGGTCGTGGCGATGCGCCGGCTCGCCGAGCTGACCTTCGATCATCACCTCGACCACCAGGCCTTTATCCGGCTGGTAGCGATCGAGAACATCCACCGGGGCGAGTTCATCGGACGGCTGGACTCGCTGCGGACCCTCTCGAAGCCGGCGACCTCCTTGCTGGACGAGATCCTCGCGCGGGGCCGCCAGCAAGGCGTTTTCCGCAGCGACGTCGATGCCCTCGACGTCCACATTTTGATCAGCTCTTACTGCGTGTTCCAGGTCGCGAACCGCTACACCTTTGGGTTCCTGTTCGGCGTCGACTTCACCGAGTTGACCCAGAGGGCGCACATGCGCCGCATGATCGGCGACGTGGTCGTCGGTTGGCTCACCTCTCGCTGACCGCGACCCCAATCACACCAAACGCTTGACGAGACGCACACCACAGTGCTCTACTTTACGTACGTACTAGTTCGTACATTAGTGAGGACGTGAAGCGTGACATCCAGCCCCTATCTGGTCGGTCTCGTCGGCCAGGGCGTCGGGCCTTCCTTGACGCCAGCGCTGCATATGGCAGAGGGCCGCGCGAACGGGCTTGACTACGTCTACCGCACGATCGATCTCAACGCCGTCGGCATCGAGCCAGAGCGGATCGGCGAGGTTCTGGCATGGGCGCGCATGCTCGGCTTCAACGCGCTCAACGTCACGCACCCGTGCAAGCGACTGGTCATTCCCCACCTCGACGCCCTTGACGACGGTGCCGCGGCGCTCGGCGCGGTCAACACCGTGGTCTTCGAGGAGAACCGCGTGGTCGGCTACAACACCGATGCGCCAGGCTTCGCGACGGGCTTCACCGAAGGACTGCCCGGCGCCGCGACCAAGAACGTGGTACTGGTCGGCGCGGGCGGCGCGGGGGCGGCGGTCGGCCATGCGCTGCTGGACCTGGGCACCGAACATCTCACGGTTGTCGACATCGACGTCGATCGCGCCGCCATACTTGCGCGCGATCTCGCCGGCCGTCACCCGCACGCGCGGGTCGATGCGTCAGAGTTCGACAAGCTGTCGGTGCTTCTTCCGAGCAGCGATGGTGTCGTGCATTGCACGCCCACCGGGATGGCCGAACATCCTGGCGTGCCGTTCGACGCAGGCCTGCTGCACCGGGGCCTGTGGGTCGCCGACATCGTCTACCGCCCACTGGAAACGGCACTTCTGACCGAGGCACGACGGGTGGGCTGCCGCACTCTCGATGGCGGCCACATGGCCGTTCACCAGGCCACCATCGCGTTCGAACTGATCACCGGGATCACCCCGGACGCCGCACGGATGTCGCGGCACTTTCGAAGCCTCGTTCGGTGATTCCCGCCCACCGTCCGATTTTGGAAAGAAAACTAGGAGGATCCTTATGAGCGTCATCAACACCAACCCACCCGGCGGCGTCCCGCCGTCTGATATCCCGGCCCGGACACCGAAACGTGCCGCGCTGGCCAGTTTCATGGGCAGCGCGGTCGAGTACTACGACTTCTTCCTGTTCGGCACCGCCGCGGCGCTGATCTTCCCGAAGGTGTTCTTCCCGTCCGACGACGAGGCGGCGCTCGTCATGTCGTTCGCGACCTTCGGTGTCGCTTACGTCGCGCGGCCTGTCGGTGCGTTGATCCTCGGTCACTTCGGCGACCGGATCGGGCGTCGGAATGTTTTGATGTTCACGCTCATCCTGATGGGCGTCTCAACCTTCCTCATCGGCTGCCTGCCGACCTTCGCCACCATCGGCTGGGCCGCGCCGGCCCTGTTGGTGCTCTGCCGGTTGCTGCAGGGCCTCTCCGCCGCCGGGGAGCAGGCGGGTGCCAGCTCACTGACCCTCGAACACGCCCCCGACCACCAGCGGGCCTTCTACACGTCGTGGACACTGACCGGCACGCAGGGTGGCCTGGTGTTGGCGTCGCTGGTGCTGATCCCGTTTGTGTCGCTGCCCGACGATGCGCAATACAGCTGGGGCTGGCGGGTGCCGTTCTGGCTCAGTGCCGTGATCGTGTTGGTCGCCTACTTCATCCGCCGCACCCTGCACGAGACGCCGGAGTTCACCGAGGCCAAGGCGACGGGGCACATCGCCAAGTTGCCGCTGCTGCCGCTGCTGCGGGATCACTGGAAAGACGTTGTGCGCGTGGTGTTCTGCGCGTTCATCGCCGCGGTGTCGACGGTGTTCGCCAACCTGGCCATTGCCTACGGCAAGAAGGTGGGGCTGCCCGCGGATATCACGCTGTGGCTGGTCGTCGTCGCCAACATCGTCGCGATGGGAACCCAACCGCTGTTCGGACGGCTCGCCGACCGCATCGGGCGCAAGCCGGTGTTCATCTACGGCGCGCTGGCTTCAGCGGCGCTGATGCCCTTCTACATGCTGTCGATGAGTTCGGGTAACCAACCGCTGACGTTCGTGCTCGCGGTGGCCACCTTCTCCTTCGGCTATGCCGCCGCCAACGCGGTGTGGCCGGCGTTCTATGGCGAGATGTTCAGCACCAACGTGCGGTTCTCCGGCGTCGCGCTCGGCACCCAACTGGGCTTCCTGTTGGCCGGCTTCGCTCCGACCATCGTCACCGCGCTTGGCGGCGTCCGCGAGGGCGGCTGGGTGGTCATCAGCGGGTTCACCGCCGTGGTTGCGCTGATCGCCACCACGTCAGCGCTGACCGCGCGCGAGACCAAGGACATCCCGACGCACTCGCTCGGTCACAAGGTGCCGGGCGAGGCCAAGGATCTCGTTCACAGTTAGGGACACTCGCATGGTGCCCTGCGGGTCAGAGCAAGCGGCCGATGCCGCGCGCAGCGACCTGCAGGGCACCGAGCAGTCTCTGCCGGTCGCGCTTGAGGTTCGGCACCACCACCCCGATCGCGGCCACCACGGCATCGTCGGAGGACCGCACCACGGGCACCGCCAGCGAACACGCACCCAGCGACATCTCCTCGGTCGTGGTCGCAAGATTGTCACGACGGATCCGCTCCAGCTGCGCGGCCAGCACCGGCGGCTGGGTGATCGTGTAGGGCGTAACCCGGGTCAGGTTGGCAAACACCTGAAGCTGGACGTCCCTCGGCGCGTAGGCGAGCAGCACCTTGCCCACCCCGGTGCAGTGCATCGGCAGCCGGCTGCCGACACTGCTCACGATGGGCACCGAGGCCCGGCCCATCATCCGCTCCAAGTAGAGGACCTTGTCGCCGTCACGCACCGCGAGGTGCACAGTGGCCAGCGTGGCCGCGTAGACATCGTGCAGGAAAGGTTCGGCAACCTGCCGCAATCCGCCCTCGACAGGTGCCAGCAGACCAGCCTCCCAGAGCAGTCGACCCGCCACGTAGCGCCCGTCATCACGTCGCTGCAGTGCACCGCCGGCAACCAGCTCACCGGCCAGTCGGTGCGCCGTGGGAAGGGGGAGGCCGGCCCGCTGCGCCAGCTCCGACAGCGCCAGGCTGCGATGCCGCTCGTCGAACGCGCCAATCATCGCCAGCAACCGAGAGGCGACGCTGGCGCCGGGCGCCGAAGTGTTTCCAGCCAATCGCCCATTCCTTCCGCTGAGCGGAAGTCTAACCTCTTCTACGTCCGCGAGGAGCCGATACCGTGCACACCATGACAGCAATGATCGTCAGCAACTCGGACAGCGCGTCGGCCAGTCAGGTCGAGATCAGCGATGAGATCGGCGTGATCGAGTCGGCGTGCCAGCGAGCCGGCGTCGAGGAGACGCAGCCGCGCCTGAACTACGCGCCCTACCGAAGCAGCCTGTTGCGCCATCCGACCAAGGACCTGCACCACGCCGATCCCGAGGGGATCGAACTGTGGACGCCGTGCTTCGGAGAGCGCGACGTGCATCCACTCGAATCCGACCTGACCATCCAGCACTCCGGTGCGCCCATCGGTGAGCGGATGGTGGTGACCGGCCGGGTCGTCGACGGCGACGGGCGCCCCGTGCGCCGTCAGCTCGTTGAGATCTGGCAAGCCAACGCCGGCGGGCGCTACATCCACAAGCGTGACCAGCATCCGTCCGCGCTCGACCCGAACTTCACGGGCGTGGGCCGCTGCCTGACCGACGATGACGGGTACTACCGGTTCACCACGATCAAACCCGGGCCCTATCCGTGGAAGAACCACCGCAATGCGTGGCGGCCCGCGCACATCCACTTCTCGCTGTTCGGAACGGAATTCACGCAGCGGATGATCACGCAGATGTACTTCCCGGGCGATCCGCTGTTCGCACTGGACCCGATCTACCAGTCGATCACCGATCAGAAAGCCCGCGACCGGCTGGTGGCCAGCTACGACCACGACGTCACCACCCACGAGTGGGCCACCGGCTACCGCTGGGACATCGTGCTGACCGGCTCGGCCCGCACTCCGATCGAGAACCCTGAAAGTGGAGCCGAACACTGATGAGCACACTGCTGACCGCAACTCCGGGGCAGACCGTAGGGCCGTTCTTCGGCTACGCGCTGCCGTTCGACCGGGGCAACGAGCTCGTGCCCCCCGGCTCGCCCGGCGCCATTCGGCTACACGGCGTGGTCACCGATGGTGACGGAAAGCCGGTTCCCGATGCGCTGCTGGAGATTTGGCAGGCGGACGCCGACGGCGTCATCCCGAAGACGACCGGTTCGTTTCGCCGCGACGGGTGGACCTTCACCGGCTGGGGCCGCGCCGGTACCGACGACGAAGGGCGCTACAGCTTCTCCACGGTGCTTCCCGGTGCGACGCAACCGGATTCGGCCCCGTTCATCCTGGTGACCGTGTTCGCCCGCGGCCTGCTCAACCGGTTGTTCACCCGGGCCTATCTCCCCGGCGAACAGCTGTCGAGTGACCCGCTGCTGAACTCGCTGCCCGCGGAACGCCGTCACACCCTGGTTGCGGCCCGTGACGAGCACGGCCTGCGGTTCGACATCAAACTGCAGGGTGCAGACGAAACCGTCTTCCTGCGCTACCCGGGACATCGACCATGACCGACCTGTTCTGGCCCGGCGACGAGCGCGCTGGTGAGTCGATGACTGACGGCGCGTTCTTGGCGGCGATGGTCGCGGTCGAGCAGGCGTGGCTGGACGGGCTCGTCGCCGCCGGGATCGCGCCGGGGGAGGCGCGGGCCGACCTAGGGGTGCACCTGGCCAACGGCGACGCCGAGACGATCGCCCGTGGCGCCGACGCCGACGGCAACCCGGTCACCGGCCTCGTCGCGTTGCTTCGGCAACGCACGCCGGCGTCGACGGCGCGGTGGCTGCACCGCGGTTTGACGAGCCAGGACGTCATCGACACCGCGCTGATGCTGTGTGTGCGGGACGTCTTGGCCCGCATCGGTAATGAACTCGCCGGCCAGGTGCGGAGCCTTTCCGCACTGGCCGAAACCCACCGCGACACACCGATGCTCGCGCGCACGCTGACGCAGGCCGCGCTGCCCAGCACGGTCGGAGTCAAGGTCGTACGTTGGTTGTCCGGCGTGCTGGACGCCGCCGAGCCGGTGGCGGGGCTGCGGGCGTCGCTGCCGGTGCAGGTCGGTGGCGCGGCGGGCACGCTGGCAGCGGCCACCGAGCTGGCCGGGTCGGTCGACGGCGCGATCGCGCTCAGTGACTCGTTGGCCGCGGCGCTACGGCTGGCGCCGGCGCCGCCCTGGCACACGACGCGGTCGACCGTCACGCGGATCGGCGATGCGCTGGTGACATGTTGTGACGCGTGGGGGCATATCGCGGCCGACGTGGCCACCGGTAGCCGGCGCGAGATCGGGGAGCTGGTCGAAGGGGACGGCGGAGGATCGTCGACGATGCCGCACAAGAGCAACCCCGTCCGCTCGGTGCTGATCCGCCGTGCCGCGCTGACCGCGGGCCCACTGGGCGCGACCCTGCACACCGCGGCGGCCACCAGCGTCGACGAACGCTCCGACGGCGCCTGGCACGCGGAATGGGCGACCCTACGAACCTTGGCCCGACGCACCGTCGTCGGCGCGGCTCATACGTCCGAGCTGCTGACCGGGCTACGAGTGGATGCGGTGCGCGCGGCCGCCAACCTGGCCGCCGCCCAGGGAGTGCTGTCCGAGCAGCAGACAATGACCGAATTAACCGGGCGCGCAGCGATTCCCGGCTACACCGGGGCCGCTGATCAGCTGGTCGACTCCGCGCTGCAGCGCGCTCGCCACTACCTCAAGGACACGCCATGAGCGTCCCGCGCATCATCGGCACCGACTTCGGCGGACCCGACGATGCCGGTCTGCTTCTGCTCGGCCCGTCGCTGGGCACCACTGCGGCGACATTGTGGAGCGAAGCCGCCGCTCGCCTGAGCGAGCACGTCCGCGTGGTCGGCTGGGATCTGCCCGGCCACGGCCGGGGCGGTATCGCGGAGCCGTTCACCATGGCCGAGCTCGCGGCCGGAGTGTTGGCGCTCGCCGACGAGTTCACCGCCGAAACATTCCACTACGCCGGCGATTCCGTCGGTGGTTGTGTGGGGCTGCAGTTACTGGTCGACGCGCCACAGCGCGTCGCAACCGCGACCCTGCTGTGTACCGGCGCGACGATCGGCACCCCGGACAGTTGGCGCGAGCGCGCCGCCGCCGTGCGCTCCGCGGGCACCGATGCCGTCATGGCCGGCGCGGCGCAACGCTGGTTCTCTGAAGGCTTTCCGGAGCGCCAACCGCATATCAGCGCAGCGCTGCTGCGTGCCCTGCGCGACACCGATCCCAAGTCCTACGCGCAGGTCTGTGACGCCCTGGCGGGCTTCGACATCACGGACCGGCTGCATGAGATCGAAGTCCCAGTCCTTGCGGTCGCCGGTAGCGACGACCTTCCCACCCCGCCGGAGTGCCTGCGGCACATTGCGTCTGGTGTCAAGGATGGCCGGCTCGTCGTGCTCGAGGGTGTCGGTCACCTCGCACCCGTGGAGGTGCCCGACCGTGTCGCCGAGCTGATCGCCGAGCATATGAACACTGCGCCAGTCCGTGGTGCGACGGCCACCGATGAGGTGTACGCCGCGGGGATGGCGGTGCGGCGAGAGGTGCTCGGCGACGAGCATGTCGATCGGGCCAACGCGGCAACCACCGAATTCACCGCGGACTTTCAGCGGTTCATCACCGAATATGCCTGGGGCACAATCTGGACCCGACCGGGCCTGGACCGCCGCAGCCGGTCGTTGATCACGCTCACCGCCCTGGTCGCCCGCGGTCATCACGAGGAGCTCGCGATGCATCTGCGTGCCGCCCGTCGTAACGGTCTGACCAACGACGAGATCAAGGAGTTGCTGTTGCAGACCGCCATCTACTGCGGCGTGCCGGACGCCAACACGGCGTTCCGGATCGCCGCCGACGTGCTGCCCGATTTCGACAATCAGCAGGGGACAGGAGGGTCGTCATGAGCCGTACCGTGATCTGCGATACCGCGCGGCAGGCTGTTGCCGGAATCGACGACGGTGCAACAATTCTCGTCGGCGGATTCGGTATGGCAGGTATGCCCACAACGCTGATCGACGCGTTGATCGAACAGGGCGCCACCGACCTGACCATCGTCAGCAACAACGCGGGCAACGGCGACACCGGCCTGGCGGCGCTCCTGGCCGCCGGGCGGGTCGCGAAGGTGATCTGCTCGTTTCCGCGACAGACGGATTCGTATGTGTTCGACGGGCTGTACCGGGCCGGCAAGGTCGCACTGGAGGTGGTGCCGCAGGGCAACCTGGCCGAACGGATCAGGGCGGCCGGGGCGGGCATCGGGGCGTTCTTCTGTCCGACCGGCGTCGGAACCCCGCTGGCCGAGGGTAAGGAGACCCGCACCATCGATGGCCGCGACTACGTCCTGGAGTATCCGATCCGCGGCGACGTCGCTCTGATCGGCGCCCACATCGGCGATAGGTCCGGAAACCTGGTGTACCGCAAGACCGCCCGCAACTTTGGTCCGGTGATGGCCACCGCCGCGGCGCTGACCATCGCCGAGGTGTCCCGTGTCGTCGAGGCCGGCGAGATCGACCCGGAAACCGTGGTGACACCGGGGATCTTCGTCGACCGCATCCTGGATCTCTCAGCGATTTCCGATTCCCGACACAGCACGGAGGTGGCGTCATGACGCTGCATGCCCCGACCCGGGCGGCTGTCGAACATCTCGACCGCGGCCCGCTGGACCGCCGCGAACTTGCGGCCATGATCGCTCGCGACATCCCGCCGGGCTCGTATGTCAACCTCGGGATCGGTCAACCCACCACGGTCGCCGAATACCTGACACCCGAGTCCGACGTTGTATTGCACACCGAGAACGGCATGCTCGGCATGGGCGCAGAAGCCGTCGGCGATGCCGTCGATGCCGACCTGACGAACGCCGGCAAGATTCCCGTCACCGAAACCCCTGGGGCGTCGTACTTTCACCATGCCGACTCGTTCGCGATGATGCGCGGCGGCCATCTGGATGTCTGCGTGCTCGGCGCTTTTCAGGTCAGCCAGCGCGGGGATCTTGCGAACTGGCACACCGGCGCGCCGGACGCCATCCCCGCGGTCGGCGGGGCCATGGACCTGGCGATCGGCGCGAAGAACGTGTTCGTGATGATGAGCCTGTTCACCAAGGACGGCACCGCCAAGCTGGTTCCGCAGTGCACCTATCCGCTGACCGGACTGCGCTGCGTCACACGGGTTTATACCGATCACGCAATCTTTGAGATCGACCCGACCGGCGACGGACATGTCCGGGTGCTGGAAACGTTCGGCATTACCGTTCGAGCGCTGGCTGAGCAGATGTCTGTACAACTCGGGTGACCTGGGACCATCCAATGATCAGACCGCTCCGGCGCCCGGCCGCGGCCAGTGGGGGCGCGGTAGCTCGGCGCTCGTCCGCGGCCTTAGCCGGTCCAGCACCGTCCGCAGCGGCGGCCATGTCGGCCGGCCCCGGCGCTTAGTCATTCAGGCCATCGTGCGCGAAGCGGCTCGGGGGTTATCAGCTGCTGGGCGAAATGTGTGTGATCGCATGTGTTTGTGAGCGTTGGTGAGTGTGTGGTGGCACCGACGCCACCGGCGAACTACTGATCTTCTCGCCCCACTACTTCAGAAGGATCTTCGTCACCGACGCAATCATGAGCGGTCTACCACCGCACATCGCCCAAATCATCTGCGGGCACAAAACAATTGATGCAACCATGGGATACAAAGCCGTCTACCCCATGGAAGCGATCGAAGCCCATCGAGCGTTCATCGCTCGCCGCCGGGCAACCCGACCCAGCGAAGAGTACCGGACCCCGACCGAGGACGAGTGGGACGACTTCCTCGCCCACTTCGAGAAGCGCAAGGTGTCGGTCGGGACGTGCGGCCGGGCGTTCGGAACGCCGTGTTTTCACTTCTCTGGCAGGTCTGGCCGTGTTGCGAATCCTGTTGATCTCACTGCGCGTCCGTGAACTTGTCAGCCCGACGTGGTCCGTGCACGCTCGGCCGAGGGCACCCTGCCGTCTTGGCCGCGGCCGATGAGTTTCGGCCGGGTCGGGAGTCTGTTCTGGTGAGCGCCGTAGGACGTCGTACGATACCGCCCGGCCCGAGACGCCACGGAGGACACCATGACCACCACGCCCAACGACCCGACCACCGCGTTGCCCGGCCGCCCGCCCGTCGTTGACCTGGGCACCTGGCAGACCGCCCGTGACGGGCTTCTGGTCCGTGAGAAGGCTCACACCCGCGAGGGCGACGCCCTCGCCGCGGCCCGCCGCCGGCTGCCGATGGTGGAGCTCGACGGGACGGTCGAGGTCGTCGGACCCGACGGTCCGGTCCCGTTCCTGGACCTGTTCCAGGGTCGCGACGAGCTCGTGGTCTACAAGCACATGTGGTTCGACGGCGCGCCGCACCAGGGGCAGTGCGAGGGCTGCACCACCACGGCCTGGCACGTGAAGGACGCCGTCTACCTCAACGCCCGCGGCGTCTCGTTCGCCATCCTGACCACGGGCCGTTGGGACGAGGTGGCCTCCTACGTCGAGTTCATGGGCTACACCCAGCCCTGGTACTCGGTGCGCGACGTGGACGCGCCGGTCGGCGGCAGCATGGGTTCCATCACCTGCTTCCTGCGCGACGGCGACCGCGTGTTCCTCACCTACTCCACGACGGGCCGTGGCAACGAGCGGATCAACGGGTCCCTCGGCCTGCTCGACATGACGCCCTACGGCCGCGGCGAGGCGTGGGAGGACAACCCCGAGGGCTGGCCCGAGGGGCGCAGCCCCTCGGAGCAGTCCTGGCGCTCGGACGGGAACGGGAACGCCACCTGGGGCCCGACCAGCCGCCCCGTGCCGCAGTGGACCCGCCCCGGCGCGACCCCCGTGCAGACCCTCGGCCGGCACGACCACCACCACTGACGCGCCGTATCGTCCAAGTGCCGGTACTCGTCTTTTGGAGGCGCTGCTGTGCACGAATATCGGTGTTTTCCAACGGCTTTCGTTTGCACGGTCTCGGTCGTGAAGTGCTGATATAGCCTATGACGTCCGATCGGCCGCCGGGCCCGGGCGAGGACCGGCACGCCTTCCCTGGAGGGTCCAGGCGTGTTGCTTGCTGACGTGTTGTGATGCGCTGCATGGAATCTCGTGTTTGCGATCTGCTCGGTGGGGAGTGGCTGTTGTACTGGACCTCTCGTGACGTGCCGGTGCCGCGAGGGTTCCTGCCGCAGCTGGACGCGTGGGCCGGGATCGACAGCCGCGAGCGTGCGCTGAGTATCGAGCCGGGCACCCCGATCCTGATCGATCCGGCCGGCCGGATCGACCCGCGACTGGCGTATTTCCTTCGCCGGTCTCGGTTCGCGTTCCTCGCGGAGGAGTCCAAGAACGCCTACGCCAAGGATTACCGGCTGTCCTTCACCTTCCTGCATCAGCGCGAACCACGCGCGCGCCGTGGTGAAGATGCGAATCATGCTCGGCGACAACGCAGGCGAACTGATCGAGGTATTCCGCGGATGGGGGCGCTTCGCCGTCTGGCTCGTCACCCACCGTGTCACGGGCCTGCCAGGGGTCGACGACGTCCTGCTCGCCGACTACGCCGTCCATGTCGGCCGGCGCGGCTGCTCGACTGCTCGACTGCCATCGCGCAGGACGACCTCAACGCGGTCACACTGTTGTGGGGATTCGCCCCGCACCTGCCGGCCGGAGACCGAATCCCTATGCCGCCGTGGGAAAAAGACGGCGTCAAACACTATCTCGGCACCGACACGACTCCCAACGAGAACACCACGCCGGCGATTCATCCGGCGGTGATGTCACCGCTGCTGATCTGGTCCCTGCGTTTCCTGGACTTCGCCGACGACATCATCGCCGCCTGGCGCGAACACCAACGACTGCTCACCCTCGTCCGAGACCAACCCAATCCTAACGCCACCACCGCGCTGCGCGCGTTCCTGGACGAGTGGGTCACCGAGCATGGTGAACTGCCCGGTGGGGTCGCCCGCGGACGGCGCGGGCTTGCCGCCCAATACCTCGCCGGAATGTTCGAAACCAGTGAACGCCACGTCAAGTATGAGGCGGCCAAATACCGCGAGCGCAACCGTCCCGTCGGCTTGGACGCACCGCTGGAGTCACCAGTGAACGGCATGATTCACGGCCGGAAATGGACGCCGCACATCCACTTTCATGAAGCGCCGCGATCCGGGTGCTCGAAAGCATCGTCGACGGACCGCTGCTGTTCCCCGCGAACCCGCCTTGGATCACCGGCGGCCGGCAGCGCGCCGGCGGTGCGATGACGACACAGGCCGCCAACGACCGGATCGAATCGTTCATCGCATGGGTCAACGACTACGCCGACCGCAACGGCCACGGTGTCTCCGGCCGGGTGTGCGACAAATTTGTAGGTAGATTCAAGAAATAATTGTTGATCTTGATTTGCGGCTGTCAGGCGCTGGCGACGGTGAGCGTCTGGTTGTTCGGGTGTGTCCAGATCTGCTCCCAGCGGCCGCTGGCGTGCTGGCAGCGCAGGGTGAGGATGCCGGTGGCGCCGGGGATGTTCCAGCGCATGCCCGACAGTTTGAGGCGCTGGCCGATCACGGCTTTGCAGCCGGCTTCGACGGTGCCCGAGCCGATGAACATACCGTGATCGCGGAAGTAGGCGTAGCGCATCCGGTGGGCGTTGGTTTTGAAGTAGGCCAACGCTTTGTCGGTGTCGCGGGCGAGGTCACCGGGCAGCGGCAGGCGGGTGGTTTCGCCGACGAGGGTTTCGATGTCGCCGGCGTCGAGGTCGGCCAGCCGGGCGGTCAGCCAGTCGGGGTGCTGCTCGCCGAGGACGGGGCTGAGTTGGGCGGCGAGGTCATGCAGGTGTTGGCGGGCGTGGTAGATGTCCACGATCGGGGTGGCTTCGGGTGCGACCGCGGTGGCCAGCTTCCAGATCCAGGACGCGCCGTCGCCGAGCACGACGAGTTGGCGGATGTGCTTGGCGCCGCGGCGGCGGGCTTCGGCGTGCACCAGGGTGGCGAACTGGTGGGCGGGGGCGAAGCTGCCCACATAGCTGGTGGAGTCCGGGTCGCGGATGGGTCGGCCGTGTTCGTCGAGGGTGGTTTGGGTGAACAGGCAGGCGAGTTTGGCCTCGCGGGTGCGCGCGCGCCCGTCGCCGGTCTTGGCGGCGCGGTCGGCGACCGCGGCCGCCACCATGGGCACCCCGGTGCCGTCGATGGCGATGTAGAGCTTGTCCGGCGTTTCCTCGCGGTCGGCTGGGGCGGGCAGCACGGCGACCGTTCCGCGCGCGATCGCGGGAGCTTCGGTGGCGAGCCGGTGCGCGACGGCGGCTCCGTCGGTTTCGGCGCAGCGTTCGATCCGCTTGTCGGTCAACCGGATTCCGGCAAGTTCGGCGAGCAGGTCGGCGGCGGCGGCGAACGGCTGCGCGGCCGCGGCGCGCGCGGTCATCGAGCGCAGGCCCGGCGACAGCGACGCGCCCGCGACACCGAGATCGTCGTCGCGCGGCGCGATCCCGTGTCCGCATTGCGCGCAGTGATACCAGGCGCGGCGCACGGTGATCCGGCCCAGCACGGTGTCGACCCGCTTGTCGCGGTAACCGACGAACTCGGCCAGATGCCCGTTCCCGCAGTCGATCCGCGGCCCGCGGTGCCCGGTATCGGCGGCCACCAATTGCTGCAGCAACTCGGCGCCCAGCTGGATCATCGCGGTGCGGATCGCCAACTCCACCGGCGCCACCCCCGCGCCGCAGCCCAGCGCGTCGGCCGCCACCGCGGCCAGCCGCTCTACCTCGGCCGCGAACGCCGCGCCGATCTGGTCGCGGAGCCCCCTTTTTCGTCCCCCGTCGTCGCGGCCGGGGGCGCCGTCGCCGCCGGGTTCGGTGGGCGCGCCTCACAGATCTCCTCGTTCACCGCCACGATCTGCTCGGACACCTCGGCGAAGCGGTGGTAGTTGGCCAGCTCGCCACGCACCTTGTCCACCTCGCCGGCCGACAGCTGCCGCCCCTTGGTGCCACGGCCGGCCACCGTGCGGGTCCACAGGTACCGGGGGCCGTGCCCGGGGTGATCCGGTTGCGCGCACGCACAGTTCGGCTTGCCGCAGCGCCGATAGTTCTCGCTGATCGAGCCCCGCCGGAAGTCGCCGGTCGCGGCCAGCTCGTCATACAGTCGCGCCCGCTGCTGCTCCAGATCCTCCAGCCCGTCGTCGCCCACCTCTCACTCCCATCTGGTTGTTATAACAACAACCAGACTACACCGCGACCAGCCTCAACCCACCTCACCTACATTCGTGTCGCACACCCTCTCCGGCCCGGCAGCGGACCGCATGATCGCCGCAGCACGCAACGCCCGCAGTCGATTCGAAGGCAAGTTCCTCACTCCCCGGCAAGCCGAAGCCCTGCTCGACGAGCCCGAGTTCCACGTCTACGACAACCCGAACGCCTTCCTGACCTGCAACCACGACCCCGCCAAAGGCCTCTGCCACCCCGAACGGACCCGGCGGCCCAATCGGGCATTGCCGCCAGCTATCGATCGGTGTGATCCCGCCTGCGCCAACATCGCCCGCACCGACAGCCACATCGGCCAGCTGCAACGAGAGACCACCGAACTGGCCGAGCAGGTCGCCAGCCCCCTGACTCCGGTCCCGCTGTAGGAGCGGCTCAAACAGCGCATCGCGGCCCTGCAACAAGTCGCCGACCGGCACGAACGCAGCAAGACCACCACCGAGGAGTCGAGAAAACCGTGACTGACCAGGACGAACGCGACGCGATCACCGCCGCCATGCAACGACTCCTCGCCGGAACACCTCTGCGTTCATCCGGCAACCTCGACATCATCACCCTCGCTGCCGAGGCAGGGCTGAAGCGAAACAAGCTGACCCACAAGCACGCCGATCTCAAGGACCAGTTCTACGCCGAACAGCGCGCGAGAGCTGCGGTCAGATGACGGCGCGTTCGACGAGCGGCAGATTGTTCGCGATCCGGGCGTGGGACAGTGCCGACAGGTCCAGCGTCCGGTATGCACCGTAGGTGATCAGTTCAGCGATACCGCGTCCGCACGCCGGTGCCTGCTGGGATCCGTGGCCCGAGAACCCGTTGCACATCAACAGGTTCGGGACCTCCGCATGTGCGCCGAGGATTGCGTTGTGGTCGAAGGTGTTGAACTCGTAGTGCCCCATCCACGATTCGGTCATCTTGGCCGTCCCCAACTGCGGCACGCGGTTGACGATCACCGGCAACATCTTGTCTTCCCAGACGTTCTCCGGGTAGGTGAAGTCATCGACGTCGACCGCGGTGTCGGGGCCGATGGGTGGGCAGCCGACCAGGTAGTCGTGCGCGCCGTAGGAACGCATGTGAACCCCGGTGGGGTCGATGGTCAGCGGCAGATCCTGGTCCAATGGAATGTCGACGGAGAAGATGTAGGTGTAGCGGCGCCGGGGTTCGATCGGCAGGTCCACGCCGGCCATCCGCGCCACCCGCGCGGCTCTGGTGCCGGCCGCGTCGACCACCACTCCGGCGGTGATCGTTTCGCCGGTGCCCAGGTGGATCGCCGCGACGCGGTCGCCGACCCGGTCCATCGCGACGACCTGGTTGTGGATGTAGTCGACGCCGTTGTCGACTGCTTTGCGGCGCAGCCACTCAACCATCGAAAGCGCATCGAAGGCGCCTTCGTCGGCGGTGTTGAGGCTGCCCGCGACGATGTCGTCGAGGTTGTAGAACGGGTAGGCAGCGGCGATCTGGCCCCGGGTGAGCATCCGGGTGCCGGCGCCGCACGAGGCCTGTAATGCCTGGTCGCGGCGCAGGATGGCGGCGAATTCGTCGTTGTCGGCGAGGTAGAGGTAGCCGAAGTTGCGGATCGGGATGTCGGGGATGTCGGGGCTTCCGCCGAGGTTCTCGCGGAAGTTCTTGACGAATTCCGCGGCGTACTGGGCGATCTTGACGTTGATCTCGGTCGCAAACTGTTGGCGCATGCAGTTGTTGCTGGCGATGGTCGCCGAATGCGCGAACGACGGGTCGCGTTCCACGACCAGCACCGACCCATCGAAATCGGGGTTGGCGCTCAAGAACCAGGCGATCGCCGATCCGGCCGTCGCGCCGCCGATGATCACGACGTCGTAGCGGGTCTTCTCCGGCGTCGTCGGGTATGTGGTGGGTGCACTCATGCAGAGTGTGCCTTTCAGACAGTGAGAGGGACGGGTGTCGGGCCGGGGCGCCGGACTCAGCCGAGCGCGTAAACCTTGCCGGTCTCTTTGCTTTCGACCGAGCGGACGTAGGCCTGGCCGACCCGGGCGAGGGGGACTGCGGGGAATCCGGGGAAGTAGTCGCCGTAGGCGTCGAGCGCTTCGGTGAAGACCGACGGGCTGACCGCGTTGATCCGCTGCGGGGCGATCTCGATCGCCGCGGCCCGCACAAACGCCTCCAGCGCGCCACCGGCCATCGACGCCGCGGCGCCGGTCACGATCGGCTCCCGGGCCAGGATGCCGGTGATCAACGTGAACGACCCGTCCGCGGCGACCTGGTCGAGGCCCTGGCGGACCAGTTCGATCTGCCCGAGCACCTTGCTGGTGTAGGCCGCGGTGTAGTCGGCGGCGGTGAGTTCCCGGATCGGCTTGAACGGGGTGACACCGGCAGCGCTGACAACCGCGTCGATCTTTCCCACATTGGCGTACAGGTCGGCGATTGAGGCGGGGTCGGTGAGGTCAAGCTGAAAGTCGCCGCCACTGCGGCTGGCCGTGATGACGTTGTGGCCGCGCGAGGCGAGGGATTGGTTGACGGCTGAACCAAGTTTTCCGGAGGCGCCAACAAGCAGAATGTCCATGCTGCTGACCATATGGACGCCGTCGAGGAAAGTGAAATACCTCTTGACGTAGGTTTATGCTCGACAGTTATGGATGTGGAGTTGCGTCATCTGCGGGCGATCGCCGCGATCGGCGACCAGGGATCGATCAGCGCCGCCGCCGTCACCCTGCGCGTCGCGCAACCCGCTTTGTCGCGGACGTTGAGCCAGTTAGAGAACCGGCTGGGGACCCGTCTGGTCGATCGGACCACCCGACGCCTGGAACTCACCGCGGCCGGGCGAGTCCTGTGGGAGCACGCCCACCGCATCCTGCGCAGTGTGGACGAGGCGATCGCCGCGACGACCAGCGCCTGCTCGCAGTTGCGGGTCGGATTCTCCTGGTCGGCGCTCGGGTCCCACACCGTCGCGCTGATGCGCACCTGGAAGGCCGAGCAACCCGACACCGCTCTGGTCTTCCGACGCGTCGACGACCCCGAACTCGCCCTGCGGACAGGCAAAATCGATGTTGCGTTCTTCCGGTCAACCCCCGGAGCCTCCACGCTGCAACACGTCCTGCTGGGCTACGAACAACGGCTGGCCGCGGTGGCCGCCGACGACCCGCTGAGCAGGCGCGACAAACTGACCCTTAACGCCATCGCCACCCGCCGCGTCGCGTTGTGCGCCACTGCAGCCAGCGCCGACCTCGGCCTGTGGATGCCCGACCAGCAGCCCGATCGCACGGTTGTCGTCGGCAACGTTGACGAGTGGCTGGCCACCATCGCCGCCGGTGACACCGCCGGATTGACCAGTGAATCCACCGAGTACAGCCACCCGCACCCCGGTATCCACTACGTGCCGGTATCCGGCGTCGGTCCGGTGCCTGTATTTCTCTCCTGGCCCGCCGACAACAGCCACCCCATGATCAAGACCTTCGTCAGCCATGCCAGCCAACTACTGCGCACCTCCGCAGCCCCCGCCCGCCAACATCAACCATCGGAAAATCGGCACGTTGCCGCATCGTCGACCAACCGGTGACGATGGACAGCGGCGCAGCTGCACACCGCACCGTGACAAGAACGGTTGGACCGCTTAGTATTTGGGCGGCCGGCCACGGCGAAAATCTCAGCCCCTGCAGGTGTTGCTCGACGCCGATCCAACGTTCGACCGATCCCGATGGTCGTTACCGTGACCGGAATGCCCTGGCCTCCTCGACCAAGGTGCAGTCATGAATCGCCTGGTTAAGTCCGGAGATCCGAACACCGCCATCCCGCGGATACGCACCTACAGATAACCCACGATGCACGACACCCACCCCAACCATCGTGGGTAACAGTGGAATACGCCCCAAATGGCTTACAGATAAGTTCAGAGAAGCCTGTATCCGGTGCCCGATGCTGCGAGTCGACCCGAAACAACGCAACAGCTCGTGGAGATCATCCGCAACCTCGACGAACGCATCCAAGAAGCGCAGCTCAACGGGTGGCTCGGCGAAGTCGAAGGACTGCGCACCAGCCGCGCCGCCGCAGCGATGAAACTCACCCAACTCGACCGCACAATCGCCAACTCGACCAACGCGGACATGCCAACCAATCTGGGGATCCCGACGATCATGGGAGCACAATGACAGCACGCACCACACGCCGAATCCTGCCGCCCACTAAGTCCGGAGAATGTTCGCGCTGCGGGGTGAAAACCAAACTCCGGCTGCGCGACCGCATCTACCGCTGCAGCAACGGATGCCCACCAATGGATACATCGAATGGGGATCGTTCGAAGGCCCGGATCAGCCGTCGCAGTTCGCCGACGCGCAAGCCGTGTTGGACGCAGGCGCGTATCGGTTGATGGACGCCGCGACCGCGGTCGACGAGTTGGTCGCGCTGGCAACCAAATACCCACAGGTCCGCGACTTCCACTACTGGGCGCAGCTGCCGGGGGAGTCCATCGAATCGGGCTCCGAACGGATCCAGTACATTGCCGACAAGGTGATTCCCGAGGTGAGCCGCCGGCTTGCTGAGGGGGGCGGACACGCTCACGGGAGCAGCAGCCGTTTAACACCGTCGGGCCGGCCCGCTCCTTCCGCGCCATCACCTACAGCGGTCCGGAAGTGCCGTCGCGTACGACGGCGCAGCGCAAATCCATAGGAGGAGTGCAGTGTTGGCTTCGTGGTACGACCGCCAGGGCCGGCCTACGATGTGCTGCAGGTCGGTGAGTTGCCCGATCCTCATCCTGCGGCCGGCGAAGTTCGAGTCCGCTTAACCGTCTCCGGTGTCAACCCCGGCGACACGAAGAAGCGCAGCGGCTGGCTGGAAACCCCGATGGCCTTTCCCCGCATCATTCCGCATAGCGACGGGGCGGGCGTGATCGACGCTGTCGGCGCTGATGTCGAACAGGCTCGACTCGGCCAACGGGTATGGGTATATGGCGCACAGTCCTATCGCCCATCCGGCACCGCCGCGCAGCTAACGGTGGTACCGGAACATCAAGCCGTTGCTCTGCCACCCAACGTCACCAACGAGGTGGGGGCAAGCCTCGGAATTCCGGGCATCACCGCGCACCGCGCGGTATTCAATGACGGACCGGTAGCGGGCAAGTGTGTGCTCGTGCACGGCGTCCTCGGAGCCGTGGGCTCGATGGCGGCGCAGCTAGCCCGCCGGGGCGGGGCTCTGGTGATTGGAACTGTGCGTCACACAGGCGATCTCGCGGCTGTTGACAGTGCTGTAGCAGATCGGACGGTCGCACTGGACCAAGACGACGCTGCGGCGACGATACGCGAACTCACACCGGCCGGCCTCGAGCGCGTGGTCGAGGTTTCGCTGTCCGACAACCTTGATCTCGATGCTGCTGTCGTGGCCAATGGCGCCGTGATCGCTGCCTACGGCAGCCGGGTCGGGCGGCCGAGCGTTCCCTTCTGGCCCCTTCTGTTCGCGAACGTGACGCTGCGGCTGCTAGGCAGCGACGACTTTTCGACCGAGGCGAAAGAGCGAGCGGCGCGGGACCTTACCGCCGCTGCCGCGGCTGGCGACCTACGGATACCGATAGCCGCCCGGTATCCGCTGTCTGAGATCGCTCGTAGCCACGAGCACGTCGACTCCGGCGTGCGAGGCCGGGTGCTCGTGACCATCGCAGACAGCGACTGACCGCGTGTTAGTCGACGCCGATTCGCTGCCAACAGGATCGGCTACACACGTCTTTGGCTATGGGCCTGGAACCGGGCGCGGCCACTTCGGGCGGGGTAGATCAGCGCCGGGGTTGTGGGATGCCGGTACCGGCTGGGCTTGTCACAGATGCCGTCCGCCGGTTACCTCAACTACAGCTCCAGTCACGTATGACGAGAGACTGCTCGCAAGAAACAGGACACATCCTGCGACCTCAGCCGGCTCGCCGAACCGTCCCATGGGAACCTCAGCGAGTTTGGATGCTTGACCTTCTCCCTGAGCGCCTCGGTCATCGCGGTTCCGATGATGCCGGGTGCTACGGCGTTGATCCGAACGTTGGCGAATGCCACCTCTTTGGCCGCGGCCTTCGTCAATCCCACGATGCCGGCCTTCGCGGCGCTGTAGTTCGTCTGCCCGACCATGCCGACCTTCCCCGAAATCGACGACATGTTGATGATCGACCCGCCTGCCGGTTGCTCGCGCATGATGCCGGCAGCTTGCCGGGTGTGCCCAGCCATGTCCCTTTGACGTGGACCCGCAACACATCGTCGAAGTCCGATTCGCTCATCTTGCGCATCGTGGCGTCGCGTGTGAAGCCAGCATTGTTCACCCAAATATCAAGTGAGCCAAACTGTTCGACCGCCAAGTTCGCCGCCGCCGCAACGTCGTCGGAAGAAGACACGTCGCCCGCACACGTGAGCACTTGACCTAGGTCGCCGAGGTTGTCTTTCGCCGCATCTAGTGCGGCGGTGGACACGTCGGTAAGCACAACGCGGGCGCCCTCACGAAGAAATGCTTCCGCGATCGCCCTGCCGAGCCCTCCGGCTCCGCCGGTGATGACAGCACCCTTGTCGTGCAACAGCATTACCCGCTCCTTCGTCGTGGTAGCAGAGGAAGGTTCACTACATTGCGTCGATTCCGGTAAGGGACCGTCCGAGGATCAGCTTCTGCACCTGGCTGGTGCCTTCATACAACGTCAGGACACGGGCGTCGCGCAGGTACTTGCCCATCGGATATTCGTCGATGAATCCGTACCCGCCGAATACCTGCAGGCAGTTGTTGGTCACCCGCACCGCTGTTTCGCTTGCGGCGAGTTTCGCCATCGACGACGGCACCGTGAGTTCCTTTGACGTGGCCCCAGAATCGACCAAATTCGCGGCCCGCCAGGTGAGCAACCGCGCCGCTTCGATATCGACCGACGACTCCGCCAGCAGCTCCTGCACCAGTTGCTTCGACGCGATGGGCACACCGAACTGAGTGCGCTCGATGGAATACCGCACGGCGGCATCCAGGGCGGCCTGCGCGACGCCGACACTGCCGGCGGCGACGGAGATGCGGCCCTTGGTGAGGGCGGTAAGCGCGATCGACAGACCCTTGCCGACCTCGCCCAGGCGGGCCGAGTCCGGCACGCGTGCGTCATCGAACACCAAGGAGGCGGTGGCTTGCCCTCGTAGACCGAGTTTTCCGTGAATCGTGGTGGCGCTGAAGCCCGGACTGTCGGTGGGCACAAGGAACGCGGTGATGCCCTTGCCTCCGTCATCGGAGGTGCGGGCGAAGACCAGTGCGACTTTGGCCCAGGTGCCGTTGGTGATGAACATCTTCTCGCCGCGCAATACCCAGTCGTCGCCGTCACGGCGGGCCGAAGTGCGCAGCGACGCCGCGTCGGATCCGCTATCCGGTTCGGTCAGCGCGAAGCAACCCAGCGCCTGTCCCGACGTCAACTGCGGCAGCCACTGCTGGCGCTGCTCTGCTGTGCCGTAGGCGGCGATGGTCTTGGCGACCAAGCCAAGAGAGACCGAAACGATCCCACGCACCGAGGAGTCGCCGCGGCCGAGCTCTTCGCAAACCAGGGCGTAGCTGAGCGTGTCGACCTCGGTGCCGCCGTATTGCTCCTCGATCGTGAGTCCAAGAAAGCCGAGTTCGCCTAGCCGAGCGACGATTCCGGGATCGACCGATTCGTCTCGATCCCAGTCCCGGATGTGCGGGACGATCTCGGCATCGACGAAATCGGCGGCCAGCTTGCGGACACTCTTCTGCGTGTCGTCAAGGGTCAGGTCCATGGTGTTTCCTTGCTAACTATCGGCGCGGCAGGCGATCAGGGATGTGCGGAGGGGAAGCGGGGCGCCCGCTTTTCGCGCAGCGCGGTGTAGCCCTCGATGACGTCCGGCCCGAGGAAGGTCAGCATTTCGTAGGCGGCGGATTGGTCGAAGGTGGGCCCGGCGGTGCGCAGCCAGTTGTTCAGGGTCCGCTTGGTCAGCCGGATGGCCTGCTGTGCACCGACAGCTAGTCCGTCGGCGATTCTGAGCGCCTCGTCGAGGACTTGGTCGCGCGGCAGGGCCTTGGCGACCAAGCCGATGCGCTCGGCTTCGGCGCCGGTGACCATTTCCCCGGTGAGCAGGTAGTAGCGGGCCTTGGCCATCCCGGCCAGCAGTGGCCAGATGATGGCGGCGTGGTCGCCGGCGGCGACACCGAGCTTGACGTGCCCGTCGCCGATCTTGGCGTCCTCGGCGGCGATGGCGACGTCGGCGAGCAGCGCCGCGACGGTGCCGGCGCCGACGGCGACCCCGTTGATGGCCGACACGATCGGCTTGTCGCAGTTGATGATGTTGTAGACCAGGTCGCTCATTTCTTTGAGCATGTGTGACACGTGCTCATAGTTGCCGGCCATCCGCTCGACCATTTCGAGGTCCCCGCCGGCGCTGAATGCCTTTCCCGCCCCGGTGATGACGGCGACGCGGGTATCGGGGTCGGCAGAGACGTCGTTCCAGATGCGGGCAAGTTCGGTGTGCATCTCCTCGTCTGCGGCGTTGTATTTCTCCGGCCGGTCGATCGTGATGAGCAGCACGCCATTGCCACGTCGCGTAAGCGTCAGCTGCTTGTAGTCGTCAAAGTTCACTCGTTGTTTCCTCCGCTTCGTTTGGCATCGGGCTGCGCCCGGGCCGGCACTAGTCAACCACAATTACGAATTTTCGACTAGATGCCTGAATAATCGACTTATAGGTTGACTTTGTGAGCTTCGAGTCGATACTGTGTGGCGGAGCACACACAGCAGAAGTCCAGCAGGGTTCAGCTCGGAAGGAGAACACGATGAAGATCGGGCTCGTGGTCATGGACGAGAACCCGGCCGACGCTCTGCGGATCGTCCGGGCGGCCGACCGTGCCGGTGTGCACTCGCTGTGGACGATCGACTACTACAACCGGAGCAGCCTCACCCGGGCAGCGGCGTTCGCGGCAGTGTCCGAGAGGGCGATCGTCGGCACGAGCGTGACCCCGCTGTTTGCCCGCTCGCCGCTGGCGCTTGCCTCGGCTGCGTCCGACATTCAGGCGATTGCCGACGGCCGCTTCGTGTTGGGCGTCGGAAGCAGCACGCGCAGGATGAACCAGGATTGGTACGGGGCCAGCCTGCAGCATCCCGCCCCGCAGGTCCGGGAGCGGATCGATTTGATCCGACGGTTGATCGCGCATCGCAGCGGCCCGTTCCGGTACGAGGGCAGGTTCGACCGCATCTCGATGGCGCACTACGACCGCCCGGAGCTCCCTGACAGCGCGACAATCCTCGCGGCCGGCGTGGGTGAGCACATGGTCGGCGTCGTCGGGGAGTGTGCCGACGGATTTGTCGGGCACACGATCGCCTCGGCCGACTACTTGCGCGACACCGCCCGCCCGCTGCTGGCGAAGGGTGCGGCGCGAGCTGGCCGGGATGTTGCGCAGCTACGGATGACGACACAGATCGTGGCTGCGGCCAACACCGACCGACATGCCGCGCGTCGGGACGCCGCGGCCCAGGTCGGGTTCTACTCGACACCCAAGGGCTACGACGCACTCTTCCCGAACAGTCAGTTCGCCACCGAGCGTGTCGCGGCCCGCGAAGCCCTCGCCCGGGGTGACGTCCCCGGGGTAATCGCGGCAGGTCAGGCGATGGTCGACGAACGTTCCGTGTTCGGCACGCCCGAAGACGTCGCCGACCAGTTGCGCCGCTACGCCGACGTCGTCGATTGGGCGTTGCTTTATCCGCCGCATTTCGGTGTCGAACAGGACCGCATTCACGCCAACGAGCTGAGCCTGATCGAGGTAGCCGTCGGCTGGACGTCCTGACCGCAAACGGTCGGCATCGGGCATATCAGGCGCCTGAGGCTTTGAGGCTGAACATCCGCACGGCGGTGTCGACGAGAGCCTCACGCAGCTCGGCCCGCTTCCCCTGTGGCAACGACGGACGCAGCCACAGCGAGGACTGGTTGAGCACGCCGTGCAGGCACTGAAGCGCGACGTCGGGGTTCGGGCAGTCGAACTCGCCCGCCGCGATGCCCGCCTCGACGACGGAGCGGAAGATCGCGTCATGGCGGCGCCTGCTGTTCTTGATGGTCTCGTCGAAGGCCTCGGGCCACGACTTCGGCCATGAAAACACGGTGGCGACCTCGGGTGCGGTCTCGGTGAGGATGCGGACCTGCTCCCGGATCAAGGCACGGAGCTGGTCGAGGTGGCTGCGGTCGCGCACCAGGTCGAGCTGCGCTTCGAGTCGCGAGTTGACGTCGCTCGTCAGCGCTTCGAGCACGGCGGCGACCAGCTCGTCCTTGCCGGAGAAATAGTGGTAGAGCGTCCCCTTGGCGATGTCTGTCTGCTCGGCCACGTCCTCGAGATTCATGCCCTGGTAGCCATGCTCGGAGAGCAGACTCGTCGCGGTGCGAACGATCTCGGCCTTGCGCCGATCTCGTCTGCGCGCGACACGGCTGGACGCGGCCGGGTGGGTCTGTGTCGCGGGCAGGACGTCGGAAGCCTCGGTCGTCACGGGTTCAGCCACCGAACAGTCGCTTTCGTCGAGGGCGGGCTGGGCGTTGCCAGCCTCGTGAATAGATCGAGTCTAGACGAACCGACCGACCGGACTGCTCTTCGACTCATCGACGCTTCTCCGACTCCATAGTTGGCTGCTGGCGCATGCTGTACAACTGCTGCCCGCAAGATTTCAAGTTCGGCCCGGAACTCCTCGTGCGGGCTCCCAGAGTGTGCGTCGCATCCCGTCCTTCTTCCTAGCGTTTGATAGCCGTCCAGCCTTCCCGCTAGTCAACCATAATTACGATTTTTCGACTAGTCTCCGAATTCTCGACTTATAGGTTGACTTTACGAGTTGGTGGTCGATATTGTGTGGCCGAGCACACAGAGGAGGGCAGCACGGTGCAGCTTGAGAACAAGATCGCGGTGGTGACAGGCGCGGCATCCGGCATCGGTCGGGCCTGCGCTGAAGGGCTGGCGAAGGCCGGCGCCATCGTCATCGCGGTCGACCGCAACGGCGAGGGTGTAGACGAAACGGTGCACAGCATCGGTGATCGCGCCAGCGCCCACCAGGTCGACCTGATCCGACCCGGCGGCCATCCTCACCCTGCGCGATGAGGTCGTCGCCGCTCGCGGCCTGCCGGACGTGATCGTCAACGCCGCCGGTTTCGATCGGGTCGAGCCGTTCATGCAGAACGACGACGCGCTGTGGGAGTCGCTGGTGGCGGTGAATTTCCTTGGGCCGGTACGGCTTACGCGCGCATTCCTGGAGTCGATTCTCGCCGCGGAGCGCGCGGCCAAGATCGTCAACATCGCCAGCGACGCGGGACGCGTGGGCAGCCTGGGGGAGACGGTCTACGCCGGCACCAAGGGCGGCCTCATCGCCTTCACCAAGTCGCTGGCCCGGGAGATGGCGCGTCACCACATCAACGTCAACTGCGTCTGCCCCGGCCCAACCGATACACCGCTGTTCGCGACGTTGCCCGAGAAGGTCAGAGACGGGCTGATCAGGGCCATCCCGTTCCGTCGGCTCGGCACTCCCGAAGAGGTCGCCGACGCCGTGCTGTTCTTCGCGTCCGACTACTCGAACTTCATCACCGGCCAGGTGCTCAGCGTCAGCGGCGGCCTGACCATGGCGGGTTGACGAGCCGGGGAGGTAGATATGAGTACACCAACGCTGAGCTACTCATCCGGTCCGTCGGCGTTGCCCTTACTGGGTGGCACCATCGGTGCTTACTTCGACCAGGTCGCGGCCGGCTTCGCGGACCGGGATGCCTTGGTAGACCAGACATCCGGCCGACGCTGGAGCTATAGGGAACTCGCCGAAGATGCCGAGCGGGTGGCCGCGGGCTTACTCGGACGCGGAATCCGCCGGGGCGACCGCGTGGGTATCTGGGCACCCAGCTCGCCGGAGTGGCTAATGGTCCAGTACGCGACAGCAAAGATCGGGGCCATCCTGGTACCGATCAATCCCGCGTACCGGCAGCACGAAGTGCAGTACCTACTGGCCCATGCCGAAATCCGCTTGGTCGTGTCGGCAGAACGATTCAAGACCTCCGACTACCGGGGCATGCTCGAGGCGGTCCTGCCGGAAGCGCCCACCGTAGCCGCAGTGGTTTACCTCGAGACAGACGACTGGGACATGTTAGTCGCCGACGGCCGCACGGCGTTGGAGCGCGATCCGAAGCTGGTGGACCGGATCCAGGCCGAGTTGTCGACCGATGACCCGATCAACATTCAGTACACCAGCGGCACCACCGGGTCGCCGAAGGGTGCGACGCTGTCTCACCACTCGGTGCTCAACAATGCGTTCTCCATCGCAGAAGTCCTCGGCTACACCGAGCAGGAGCGCGTGTGCATCCCGGTGCCCTTCTATCACTGCTTTGGCATGGTGATCGGCAACCTCGCCGCCACCAGCCACGGCGCGGCAATCGTGATCCCCGCTCGGTCGTTCGAGGCGAACGCGACGCTGCGGGCGATCGCCGACGAGTCGTGCACCGTGGTGATGGGTGTCCCGACCATGTTCATCGCCCAACTGGCAGAGGCCCATTTTGCCGCCTTCGACACGTCGAGTCTGCGCGTCGCTCTGATGGGCGGAGCGCCCTGCCCCGTCGAATTGATGAAGGCCACGATGGACAGAATGGGCGTCGAGGAGGTCTCGGTGTGCTATGGCATGACCGAAACCGCGCCGATCTCCATGCTCACCCGTCGCGACGACAGCATCGACAAGCGAGTCAGCACGGTCGGGCGCGTGATGCCGCACCTCGAGGTCAAGATCGTGGACCCCGCCACTGGCGCGATCGTCCCACGAGGCACGGCCGGCGAGTTCTGCACCCGCGGCTACTCGGTGATGAAGGGGTATTGGAACGACCCGGCCAAGACCAACGAAGTCATCGACCCGGACGGTTGGATGCACTCCCGCGACATCGGTGTGATGGATGCCGATGGGTACGTCGCGATCAGCGGCCGGATCAAGGACATGGTGATCCGGGGCGGAGAGAACATCTATCCCCGCGAGATCGAGGAGTTCCTCCACACCCACCCCGATATCCAGGACGCGCAGGTCATCGGCGTGCCGGACGCGAGGCTGGGCGAGGAGCTGATGGCGTGGATCAAGATGCGCGCCGGCGCCGAGCCGCTGTCTGCGGCATCGCTCAAAGAGTTCTGCACCGGCAAGCTCGCGCATTTCAAGATCCCCCGGTACGTGCACATCGTCGAGGAGTTCCCGATGACCGTCACCGGCAAGATCCGGAAAGTCGAAATGCGCGAAGAGTCACTACATTTGATCGGCACGTCGGAGGCGCAAAGTGTCTGAACTGCTACACGGCCGGGTCAAGTGGGAGCTGCACGACCGCATCGCGCGGATCACACTGGCCGGGGGAGCCGGCAACGCCCTCGACATGGCCATGGCCCAGGGCATCCGGGAGGCCGCAGACCGCGTCGCGTCCGGAGCCGATGACGGCAGCGTGCGCGTAGCGGTATTGACCGCTGAAGGCTCGACCTTCTGCGTCGGCGGCGACCTTCGCGAGTTCGCCGGCGCTACGGACCGCGGCGCGCAAGTGATCGCCGTCGCCGATGAGCTGCATCGGGCAATCCTGACGTTGCGCGGTGTATCCGTACCCGTGGTGAGTGTCGTCCACGGCACGGTAGCCGGCGGCGGCGTCGGGCTGGCGCTCGCGGCCGATATCGTGCTCATGGGCTCCGAGGCGACGATGCGCCTGGCCTACACCGCCGCCGGGCTCACTCCGGACTGCGGCTCCACCTGGGTGCTCACCCGACGACTCGGCGCTGCGCGCGCAATGGACCTCGCCCTGACCAATCGCCCCGTCAGCGGCAGTGAAGCGGCCGCGTGGGGCCTGATCAGTCGATCGGTACCGGCCGCCGAGCTCAATCAGGAAGCCGACAAGGTGGTCTCGGCACTGGCCGCAGGTCCTGCGGGCGCCTACGCCCAGACCAAGCGGCTCATCGCCGCAGCCCCCCATCGCGACCTTGCCACGCAGCTCGACGATGAGGCGGCCACGATCGGCAAGCTGATTGTCGGCGCAGACGGCACCGAGGGGGTGGACGCATTCCTCGAGAAGCGGACCCCGTCGTTCGGCTGAACGACGCAGTCAGCTTCCGCGCAGTCCGAGGTCGCGGCTGACAATCAACTTCATGATCTCGGCCGCTGTAGATCCCTGGCGATGCGCGCGTCGGTCCATGCCTGCGCGATCGGGTTCTCGGCCAGTTGTCCATGATCTTCGTGCATCTGCAAGCCGAGATCGGTTGCACATCTTTGCAATTCGGTGCACCACCATTTGGCTTTGGCGGCGTCGATGGCGGTCATTCCGGCAATACTTTGCGTGAACTCAGGTCAAGCGGTCATTCGTTGCGGCGCCAAGCGCCCAGCACAATCATCGTCTTGGTGCCCGTGGCCTTACCGCGTCGGCGAAGCCGGGTAATGACCTCCTGAAGATGAGCGTGATCGCGGGCGCGCATCTTGACGAGCATGTCTGGATCGCCCGCGATGGTGTATACCGCTTCCACCTCTGGGATCTGGGCAGTCGAGCGCAGCATCTCCTCGGGCGCGACGGTGCCGAGGAACCGTACCTCGGTGAACGCCTCCACGGTCCATCCGAGTTTGGACTGATCGACCTGTGCCGTAAACCCGGTTATGACCCCTTCCGCACATAGCCGGTCGACGCGGCGTTTCGTCGCTGCGATCGACAGTCCCACCCGCGATGCGAGTTCCGAATAGGTAGCTCGGCCGTTGGTTGTAAGCAATTGCAACAAGCTGTGGTCTGTCGCGTCCAGGTCAATCATGACGCAAACTATATAGATCCAGCGACATCGATACTAACAATCTTTGCGTATTTTGTGTCTTATCACTACACATAGTTGTGTCACATGAGGCCCCTGCCTAGCCTCTTGGGCATGACTATCGGCAGCAGGCAAGCGACCCTTCTGGGCGAGCTGGCAGATCGCGACTTCGAGCAGGTCGTTTTCTGCCGGGATCCGCAGGTGGGGTTGGAATCCGTTATAGCGGTTCACAACACGTCACTCGGGCCGTCACTGGGCGGGGTTCGGATGCGCCGCTACCCCTCCCGTGAGGCGGCGGTTGCGGACGCGCTGGACCTAGCTCAGGCCATGACGTACAAGTCGGCCCTCGCCGGCCTTCCCCTCGGGGGCGGTAAGAGCGTCATCAACGCCGACCCCGGCTCTGCCGATCGCGACGAGATCCTCATCGCGCATGCCCGGTACATCGCCACGCTTGCCGGCCGGTACATCCCCGGCGTCGACATGGGCGCAACGGTTCGTGACCTCGAGCTGATCGGACGCTACGTGCCCGTCGTCTGCAGCCAACGCGGAGACCCCAGCTATTTCACCGCGCGGGGCGTCGTTCGCTGTATCGAGGTCGCCGTGGCGCGCGCTACGGGCACGACATTGGATGGTCGTCGAGTGGCAATCCAGGGCCTCGGCAACGTCGGATTCCATGTGGCACGAATGCTCACCGGGGCCGGTGCTGACGTCATCGCCGCAGACCTCGATCAAGAGAAGGTCGCTCGCGCAGTTGAAGAGCTTGGTGCCAAGTCGGTTTCACTGTCCGAGATTCTGCGCGTCGATGCAGACGTGATAACACCGTGTGCCGGCGGCGGTGTCATCGACGACGCGGTCGTGGGTGATCTGAAGGCCAAAGTTGTTGTCGGAGCTGCCAACAACATGCTGGCGCATAACCGGATCGCCGGCGAGTTGGCCACTCGCGGGATCGTCCACGTTCCCGACTTTGTCGCCAACGCCGGCGGAATCATGGCCGTCGAGGCGGAACTTCGCGATGACGAAACGGGACTGACGGCCAAAGTCGACTCGATCGCCGAGACCGCACACACGGTACTGGACCGTGCTGCGTCGACGGGCGCCGACACCGTCACTGTCGCATTGGACATGGCGCGCGAGCGAGTGGAGGCCCACCGCGTGCACCGCCCGCACTTCTCCGAGACGACGATAGCAGCGAGCGTCTGATGAAGGCCTACTCCGCAATAGCCCGCGCGCTTCTGGACTCCGGCGTCGATACGATCTTCGGTCTGATCGGCGATGCGAACATGTACTTCGTATCCGACTTCAAGCGCCTGGGCGACGTGCGCTACATCGGCGCAGTCGACGAGGGCGGGGCCTGCAGTATGGCGCACGGATACGCCAGGGTAAGTGGGCGCGTCGGGGTGGCGACCGTTACGCACGGACCCGCCGCGGCCAACACCGTCAATGCAATCGTGGAAGCGGTTCGGTCACACACGCCGCTGGTGGCCACCAACGGAACGCAAACCGTCTTGGGTTGACACGGGGCGCGGGTGTGGCGCTGGGCTGCTTGTTGGGTCCGTCGGGCTTGTTGGGCCGGTCGGGTGGGGTGGTTCGGGTGGTGGGTCGAGTGCGATGCGGAGCTGGATTTGGACGTGCCAGCCGGTCACGCGGACATCTTCGATGAGGAGCCGGAGTAACTGTTGTTTTTGCGTTTCGTCGAGGGTGTCGATGATGGCGTGGACGCGGGCGGCGAAGTCGTGCACGCGGGATCGGAGTTGGTTGTCGCGGGCGAGGGTGGCGCGTTCGTCAGCGAGTCTGGTTCGCTTGTGCTGCAGCTCTTTTCGGCGGGAGGAGACCTCGGTGGCTCGGCGCTGCATTTCGGGCAGTTCGATGAACCCGCCCTGGTAGAGGTCGATGAGGCGGCGCCGTTCGGCGTCGGCGGCGTCGATCTTGCGGTCCAGCCGGGCCAGTTCGGCGGCGAGGAGTTCGTCATCTGGGGTCGGGGTTGTCAGCTTGACTGCTTGTTCGCCGGCGAGCAGGAGGTCGGGTTGGGTGAGGGCGGTGCGGATGTGGTCGAACACGAAGGCGTCCAGGGCGTCGGCGCGGATGTTGCGTTCGGGGCAGCGGCGGGATTCCCCGCCGGCGCGGATGGGGTCGTGGTTGCGGCAGTGGTAGTAGCGGTGCCAGGTGCCGTTGCGGCCGCGCATCTTGTGGCAGTTGGTGCCGACACCGCAAACACCGCATTTGACAAGGCCTTTGAGCAGCCAGGCGCCGGGTTCGGCGCGGCGCGGGCTCCACTTGGTGTTGTCGATGGCGACGCGGCCGGCGGCCTGGAACAGTTCGTCGGAGACGATGCGGGGGCAGGCGATCGGGATCCATTCGTCGCGATCGCGCCAGACCTGCCGGTTGCGGTGGGTGGGGTGGCGGTCGGGCACCGATTCGGTGCGGTTGTAGTAGACCCGGCCGATGTAGGCCTCGTTGCGCAGCAGCCGGCAGAGTGTGGAGGTGCCCCAAGTGGGTTTGCCGGTCGGTGACGGTGTTGCGTCGGCGTTGAGCCGGCGGCAGATCTCGCGCACGCTGATTCCGGCAGCACGGTCGGCGAAGATCCGCCGCACCACCGCGGCCTCGGGCTCGTAGATCTCGTGGTGTGCTTGGCCGGTAGCGGTGCTGCGGGGAATGCGCCGATATCCGTAGGGGGCCTTCCAGGTGACGATCTCGCCGGCGCGGGCCCGGAACAGTTTGCCGCGCCGGTAGCGTTCGGCGATCTTGGCCTTCTCGTATTCGGCGATGACGCCCTGCACCTGGGTGAGCAGAACCGACTGCGGGTCGTCGGCGGCCAGTCCCGGGGAATCGGTGAAGGCGACGGTGACCCCGAAGCGGGCTAACTCGTCGAGCACCAGCACCTGGTAGGCGTAGGCGCGGGCGAGTCGGTCCGGCGACAGGCACCACACCCGTTCGAGGAGCCCGGCCTCGGCGGCGTCGCGTAGCGCGTCGAGGCCCGGTCGGTCCAGCCGAGCTCCGGAGTGCCCGTCGTCGACGTACTCGCCGACCAGCTCGTCACCGGCCTCGGCGATGTGTTGACGCAGCAGCTGTAATTGCGAGCCGATGGTGCCGCGGTCGGCTTGGCGCTCGGTGGACACCCGCGCATACAACGCCGCCCTCACCGCAGGCCTCCGCCCGGTAGTGCCAGTGCGGCAACCGAATCCACGCGTGCGGCGGCGTCGAGCAAGAACTGGTAGCTTGCCGCCAGCGCGGCCATACGTGGATCCTCGTGCGGTGTCCAGGCCGGGCGGGCAGCGGCCACCAACTCGGCGACAAACACCGGTTCGGCGCCGGGCCACGCGATCAACCCGGCCAACCCGCGACGGGCGAACCGGGCCGCGGCCAGACCCTGCGGGGCCCCGCACGGTTCAAGCACCTGCGCGCGCAGCGTTTCGTAGTCGACCTGCGCCGCCTCGGTCGGCGGCCAGAACGACCGGGCGCTCACCGACCGCGCACCCGTTCGATGGTGCGCCGGTGCAACACCACCCCGAACCGCTCGGCCACCTGCTCGGCGACCTGCGCCCCTGACCCGCGCGCTTCGGCGCGGATGAAGCCCACGATCTCGGGCCGAAGCTTGACCGGTCCCCGACGGCCGCGCCGCTCGTCGATCAGCCCCGCCATCCCTGACTGCTCGAACGCCGCCGCCACCAGATAGAACGCCGGCCGCGAATAACCATGTGCTGCAGCAGCTTCCGACACAGGCAGGCCATCGACCAGACGTGCCCGCAACATCTCGTACTTCACCTGCACCTTGTCGGAAGCCAGAAAGAAACCCGACCCACCGGTGAACAACGGCGCCAACACCGCGTCGGGATTCGGATGCAACAGGCCTGCCTCGGTCAAAGCGCGAAGCCGTGTCGTGTCGCTCACCGCTCTCACCTCCCACACCCGAGCCTAAGCTGATCGTCCGTGTGCGTCTATTATTTACTGCCGCGTGTCTGCTGCTTAGCCGCACTGGCTTCATTGAATATGCTATGAAACGCACTATTTGATAGACGCTGCGGCGATTAACCCTAGATATGCGGTCGTAAATACTAGACATCGAACTCGCTCCGGACGGGCGCGCGCAAGCGCCGACGACGGTGGTCAGGATGCAGATACAGCCCCGGAACCGCGTCCGGCGGAGCCAACAACACCGTCAACTGCAGCTTTGCGTTCCGTTGGTGCTGATTACCGGGGACACCCCGAACAAGCGCGATCACATCCAGCACATAGACCTCAAGGGGCTGTTTGCGGCTACCGGAGCAGGCTACTGGCGGGTGCTGTCGGCCGAGCATGTGGTCGATGACATCGCCCGCGTCATCGGGCAAGTCGCGGCGACGAATGTTCCGGTGGTGCTGGATATTCCACTCGATATTCAACATCAGGACATCGATTACAAACCGTCGTCATTCGTCCAGCACATGCGGCAGCCGGTGTCGCCTGCCGAGGGCGCATTAGATGAGGCGTTGGGTCGACTGGCATCTGCCAATCGGCCGTTGATCCTTGCGGGCCGGGGGGCTGTGGAGTCGGGGGCCCGTGAGCACCTCATCTCGTTGGCGGATCTGCTCGGTGCTCCGCTGGCCACCACCGCGTCGGCAAAAGACCTGTTCAACGGACACCCTTACGACCTCGGCGTTATGGGTACGAGTGGGCTTGAGTGGGCTGTCGACGTGGTGGCCAAGTCCGACTGCATCGCGGCGTTCGGCGCCGGCCTGAACTACTACACGACGGTTGATGGAGACCTGCTGTCGGGCAAGTCGGTGATTCATTGCGATGTGAATCCAGGAAGCATCGGACGCTATTTCCCCGTGGATAGTTCGGTAATTGGCGACGCGGCGATGACGGCCGCGGCGATGGTTGAGCAGTTGAAGGTGGCCGACATTACGCCGACGACGTTCCGCTCCAGCCACCTCGGCGACGGAGTCCTCTCACGTGCCCCGCGTGACGATTTCGACGATCAGAGCGACGAACACACACTCGACATGCGAACGGCGATGATCGTGCTCGACGAGGTGCTGCCGCGGGATCGGGTGGTGGTGACCGACGGAGGCCGATTCACGGCAGCGCCGTGGCGGTACCTGCACGTCTCAGAGGCTCGTAACTTCGTTCATACCTTCGCCTTTGGATCGATTGGGCTGGGCATCGCCACGGCAATTGGGGCCGCAGTCGCACGGCCGGATCTGCTAACCGTGGCCGTGGCGGGCGACGGAGGCGGGATGATGGGCCTGATCGAGCTGTCGACCGCTGTCCGAAACAACATTCCGTTCCTGCTGGTCGTTCTGAACGACGGTGCGTATGGCGCCGAGTACGCGAAGCTAGAACGAACCGGCTTCGGAGGCAATGCCTCGTTTGTCGAATGGCCGGAATTCGCTGAGGTCGGCAAGGCGCTGGGCGGTCGCGGTATCGCGGTGCGCAGTGAGCAAGAGTTACGTGATGCCCTCACTGGTGTCGAGAACCTCCGAGACCAGTTGATCGTCGATATCAAGGCCAATCCCCATGTCAGCTTTGGGGAGATCTGATCAGTCAGTAATTGGCGGTCGACTTTGCCCCGAAGCCGTACAGGCACAACGCTCTGGCCGGCCAAGGCTCAGGGCCCGGGGACGGGGCGCGGCCACTTCGGGCGCGGCAGCCGAGCTCCTGGCGGCCGGCGCATCCGCTCCAGCACAATCCGCAACGGAGGCCAGGTTGCCCGCCCGCGACGCGTTATTGCCTACGCAGTCAGCACGGCCTTGGGTTCGGACAGCGGAAGGACTTTGACACCGCGACTCGTTGGGCGCCCGATCGGCAGCAGGCCCACGCCGTAGCCGGCCACGATGAGATCCTCTACCAGCTCCAGGCTGTGATCTCGTGGGCGATGCGTGGGACGAAGCCGGCGAGCGAAGCCAGCGTGCGCACCGCGGTCTCGTCAGCTGCGTTGCGGGAGTTGACAATCCACGATTGTTCCGCATATCCCGCAATGTCGGCGGGCCCGTCCGGGAATTCGGCCGGGACACCGAGACCCCAGGCGAGATCGTCCGCCGGCCTCACTGGTGTCTGAGCCAAAGTGACGGAGCAGCACTATTGCCATCTCGCATCAGCTGCTTCTGCCGCGCGTCATCGACCGACTACCTGCCAGGCACGCTCGATGGGTGGGCGGGCTCGGTCAAAGCCGCGCCGCACTGGGGGCGGCGCTGTGACGCCACGGGGCGAAGACAGGCTGGTGGAAGAGGCCTGGCGTGGCCTCGCACACGTAGGGCACCGCGTTGACGGCGGTGGCCATGGTGGCGTAGAACCCGGGGTCATACGGTTCACCGCTGCCGTCAAGGGACGGGAGCGCGTCCAGCAGCATGCGCACCGAGGGCCTACCTGCAATCTCGATCTGCCACTGGTATCGGTCTGCCGGTGCCGGCCAGCCAATGACCCCCGGCTCGACAAGCCAGTAGACCTCGACGCGGATGAATGTCATGCCGTCGACGATGCCATTGACCCAGTAGCGGTCCCCCGCCACCGTGCCCTTGGCGACCGTGCCCACAGCGATTTTCAGATCCCTCGACGCGGGTGCGACGTCAAGTCCTGCCTCGATAGAGTCGAACTTCACGCCAATCGCGCGGGCCGCAGCGGTGGCCATCTCCGAAAAGAAGGCGCAGAAGTACTGCCCGAAAGGCGAATCCTTCGTCACCTCTGACAGTGGCTTGCCGATGCCCAGCGCTTCAGAAATCATCACTGCAGCAGGGTGATTGGCGGCATCGATGACCTCGACGAGTCGGATGCTGTCGACGTCGGTGCACATGCCCGTAAGTGTGGGCATCACCCGCTCAAACATGAAGCCGGGTTCGACCCCGGTGCCCATCAGCGTGGTGCCGCCTTTCTCGCATGCGGCCAGCAGCCGGTCGGCGACCTCCTGACCGCGAAACTCCGGCGCGAAGTACGCGGCCGTCGAAATCACGTTCTTACCGGACTCCAACAAGGCGACGACATCGTCGTCGAGCTCCTGCATGTTCGCCGCCAACGGCGCATGAATCACACAATCAGCGTCGCTGTCGATAATCGCCTGGCGATCACAGGTGGCGATCACACCCGTGGGCTCGATCCCGACGACGTCGCCGGCGTCTCGCCGATCCTTACCCGGGCTGTATACCCGCAAACCGACCAGTTCAAGCTCCGGCCGGCGCACGATTTCTCGCACACACAACGTCCCCACTTCACCGGTCGCCCACTGAATCACCTTGTAAGCCATAGTTATTGTTCTGTCCTCATCTAGTGGTTGGGGTTGTCAGCGGGTGGCCGCGGCTGCCATGACCGCCGCGAACGCGGGGCTGAGCTGGCTGATCGCGGCGCCCAGATCGTTGTCGGTGCGGGCGACACGCTCCACGAAACGCCAGCCGGCTTCGGTTCTCGCAAGGCGATCGGCGTAACGGCCGGTGGTCAAAACCACCAGGGTGTTGCTGTCAGGTTCGCGCGCGAAGATCGTGAGTGCGCACTGCTGGGTGGCGGTGTCGGTGTCGGTGTCTGTGTCTATCAGTGCGTCGCTGCTGACATGCAGCGTCGGGAAATCCAGCGCGCCGATCATTGTTTTCAGCGCGTCGTGCCCCTGCAGGCGCGTCAGCCCGACCATCTCGAAGGCGCCGTCGGCGACGAAACATTCGGCGTAGCCCGGCAGGTCACGCGTATCAGCGGCAAGGTTGTATCGGGCGGAGAGCCTGCGGATCGCTTCACGATCGGCGTAGGAACCGGTCATTGGTGGTGCTCCTTTCAGGCGACGCTCATGCCGCCGTCGACGAAGAATGTGCTGGCGGTGGCGAAGGCCGAGTCGTCGGATGCCAAGAACAGCAACGCATTGGCGATGTCACCCGGGCTTGCGGGTCGTTTGATGGGGGTGCCCTGGACCGCGGCCTCGAACATTCCCGGCGGGAACGCTCGCGAAAGGGGCGTGTCGATGACACCGGGGCTGACGACGTTCGCCCGGATGCCCGACGCGGCGTGTTCGGCACCAAATGCGCGCGTCAAGGACACCAAGGCCGCCTTGCTAGCCGCGTAGGCCGCCAGCATTGGAAACGCCTTCTCGGTGGAAGATGAGGCGACGTTGATGATCGAGCCGCCACCGCCTTCGAGCAGAACCGGAACGGCTGCCCGCATCGCGTAGAACGGGCCCATGAAGTTGACGTCGAAGACCCGCTGCATGTTGGCATCTGAGATCGACACAGCCGGCGCCAGATCCCCGTCGATACCCGCGCAGTTTGCCAGTACATCGAGTGTGCCGAACTCGGTAACCGCCGCGTGAATGAGCGCCTCGACCTGATCGGGCTGCGTCACGTCGACAGAGACCGCAATTGCGTGCTGCCCTAGCTCGTCTGCGACCTCCTTTTGGCGCCCGGACACATCACCGAGAATCACCTGCGCCCCTTCGCGGTGAAATAATTGAGCGGTTGCGCGGCCCAAACCGGAGCCTGCGCCGGTGATTACCGCCACCTTGCCAATCAGTCGTTGCGCCATCCTTCGGTCTCCGCCCTCATGTCTGTCGCCGGGACTAGAACTGTCTGACACTGAGCGTAAAAGTGACGGGGTGGTTCTTTGTTGCCCCGGACGGACGGGGAGTTGACCAATTCGGACATATCGCCGTTCCGTCGCAGCTACCCTTGAACCCGATGACGCCGACAGCACCCAGTTGAGATTTCGCCCGCACCCCGTTCGCGGCGCTGGCCGTTGTGCAGGCCGCGGCGCGGCACGGGCTGCCGGAGCAGGTGGCGCTGTCGTCGACGGGACTGACCTTAGAAGACCTCTCCCGGAGCGACCTGGAAATCACCGCGGGACAAGACCTGACCATCATCCGAAATGTGTTGCGGCGACTCGAACCAGTGAGTGGCTTGGGCGTAGAGGCTGGCTGCCAAATGACGCTAGGTATGTTGGGCGTCTGGGGATTCGCGATGCTCAACAGCCGCACCTTGCGCGACGCGATCGACATTGGTGTGCGCTTCGGCTACGGCAAGTTGTCGTTTGTCTTCAGTCGCCCGTGGGTGGATTACCGCCACCATGAGGCACGACTTGTCCTGGATTGCGAAGAGGTTCCTTATGACGTGCGGGACTTCATCATCGAGCGGGATTTGGCCGCGCAGGCTTCCGTGATCCGTCGGCTGTTGGGGAAGGCGGCGCGAGTCCCCATTGAGACCACCCTTGGCCCGCGCGCGGGGGCCGCGTTAGCCGCTGCAGTCGCGCCGCTGACCGTCGAATACGAGTGCTCCCGCAACGTTATTCGGCTCCCGGGCACGCTGCTTGATGCGCCCCTCCCACAGTCTGATCCGTTCGCCGCCCAGATGTGGACGCTGCGCTGCCAAGAGCTCGTGCAACAGCATCGGCACCCTGCGAAGGGTGCCGATGTGGCTGCGCGGGTTCGCGCTGCGCTGCGGCGTGAACCCGACCGCATCCCGACCCTCGACGAGCTTAGCGCCGCATTCAATGTCACCAGCCGAACCCTTCGCCGCCAGTTGACTGCTGAGGGGGTTGGTTTTCGCGAACTTGTTGATGACGTCCGCAAGACGACAGCCCTTGAGCTGCTCGCTTCTGGACAAACTGTTAGCGAGGTCGCCCACAGAACGGGCTTCGCCGAGGCGGCGAGCTTCATTCGCGCGTTCAAACGGTGGACCGGTGCTACCCCCGGCGCACTCAACCGCGTCAACACGTCGACGAACTAGGATCTCGCCGCGCGTTGTTGTCCTCGCTCGCTGCCGCGAAATCGTCGGCGCTATGGGTCGATTCAGCAGTGTTCGTGCGGATCGTCGCGAGCAGCTGCCACGTCATCACCAGGAACCACGCACCGAAGAACACTGCGACGAGCCAGAATGCCAGCAGACCGTTCCAGGCGAACACACCGTCTTTGAACAGCACAACCACGGCACCGGCGGCGAAAACGAATTCTGTGAAGCTGGATTCAGCGCTGCCTTTCTTCGGTCGCAGCCTCCGTGACGTAGGACGCGGTGTCCCAGAAGAACGGTCGGATCGAGCGTGGCCGGCCGTTGCGGATCTCCCAGCATTCGGCTACGGGCACCTCGCGGGGCGGGGTGCCATTGATACCACGCCACATCAGGCTGCCGTAGGCGATGACGATGTCACGGTCGACGCAGTAGTGGTGCATGCGAATTGTCGAATAGTCGAAGTACTCAGCGACTTTGTGGGTGAGTGCGACGTTTGCGTCGAATCCCTTGTGCACGCCACCCCAAGGCAGCGAATCGTATTCATAGGCAGTGAAGTCACCCCCGCTGAGGGCGTCCCACATTGGTTGGAGTTCACCGCGGGCCGCACTTTCGTAGATGTTCTGCACGATGGCTCGGTTCGATGTTTCGTCGTCTCGACCAGCAGCAGGCTGCTGGTCGGTTGCGTGGTTGTCGGTCATCTTTACTCCTGCGCTCGGTGGATAGTGGCACCCTGGACTCCTTCGCGTTACTCACGCCCGTCTGGACAGACGCTAAGCGCAGCTCGAGCGGCCAGTAGTGTCCCGACCGGACGCCGGGTTGACCAATTCGGACAACCCTTCAGAGGTGTGAGGTCGACAGGTTGTTAAGGACGCGTCCCGGCCTCGCCCAGGAGCGGGCCGGGCCTGTTGCGGCGCTTACGACCCGGGACTGCCGGTGCGATCACATGCGGTAGACGTAGTTGAGCAGAAGCTGGGTCAGCTCGTCGACAAACTGCTCGGGTGGTATTGGCGGCCGATCGACGATGTAGCGGATCGACAATTGGGTAGTCAGCTGCACGACGAACCACGTCGTGGTGTCCTGATCGGTGTGCCGCAGCCGGCTCTGGTTCGCGAGCAGCTGGTGGTAGACGAGGTCGCGCGCACGAGCCAGCAGCGCAGCGAGCACGTCGGCGTCGCCGAACCGCGGCACTTGATCGACTGCGACCCGCAGCAGAGCCGCCTGGGAGTCGAGCGCGGTCACCAAAGTGGCCAAGACTGCCCGCGTGCCATCCTCGGCCGAGCGCCCCGCCATGCTCCGAAACGACGCCGAGATCTTCGCGCTGATATCTGCAGCGAGACGGTCCATCACGGCTTTTACGATGGCGTCCTTATCGCTGAAGTACTGATATAGCGACCCTGGGCTTACCTGCGCGGCGCGAGCGATGCGGTTGGTCGATGCGCCGTCATACCCGTACGCGATCAGTACGCGAGTACCAGCGTCAAGGATGCGTTCGACAGTTGCCCGCGAGCGCTCCTGCCGGGGCTGTTTACGCGGGCCGGAGCGGACCAGAGACATGCGCGGAGTGTGGCATAGAACACGAATTGAAAGCGAGCTATCGCTCACGTTTCAATGGTTGTCATGGCGAACCTCATCGCGGCGGCCGACGAAGAGCTGCACACACCCGGCACCGCGCCGCACTGGCAGGAAAGCTACTACTTCAACTGGGTCGACCTGGACGGCAATGCCCTCGGCTTTGCGCGCATCGGTTACCGGTTCGCGGTGCGGCGGGCCGACGCGGTGGTCGTGACCATGCGCGACGGTCGACGGGAATTCGTCTACGGGGCGGTCGACCAGCGCATCCACGGCGATCCGCTGGCGCTACGCTGCACCGACGGACTCACCATCGGGCGGCTGACCTTCCGGCTGGACGAGCCGCTGCGGCGGTGGCGTATCGAGCTGTCCGGCCGCGACGAAATCGATCTGATCTGGACGGCGTTGGCACCCGCATTTGATTTCGGCCACAACGGAACCGAGGTCATCGCCCATCGGCACTTCGAGCATCCGGGCACCGTCACCGGCCGGTCACGGATAGGTGGCCGCGATCACCAGATCGACGGCTTCGGTACCCGCGACAAGTCGGGGGTCCGCGGGACTGGGGCAACATCGCTCACTTCGCGGCCCGGCTCATCGAGCGAGATGTCGGCGGGAATGCACCACGCCTCCGGCACGGGCAGGCCGGCCGCGAGCAGCCGGTGGACCGAGGTCGACGACCTGTATCCGGGTTCTCCGTGGGCGGTGCGCAGCTCTGCGGTCGCCGAGGACCTCGCCGACGCATCGTTCGCCGGCATCTATGACACCGTCCTGGGTATCTGCTCCGTGGACGCCCTGCGGGACGCGGTCCGGACATGCTGGGCGTCGCTCGATCAGCAGAGGGCCCAGACCTACCGCGAGAACCACGCGAAGACGGCGAGCGGTGGCATCGCGCTGATCCTGCAACGCATGATCGAGCCTGACGCTGCCGGGGTACTCCTGACTGCAAATCCGTTGCGCCCGTTCGCACCTGAGATTGCCATTGACGCGGCGTGGGGTCTGGGTGAAACCGTGGTATCCGGGCGCACCGGTCCCGACCATTTCGTTCTCGACCGTTCCAGCGGCGCGGTGCGCGAACAACAGCTGGGTGCCAAACACCTGGAGACCGTGTGGCAGCACGGGTTACGCGAGTTGGACGTCGACCCCGGCCGACGTGACCAGTTCTGCCTGAACGCAGAGCATCTGCAGGCCCTGTACACGTTGGCAACGACGGTGAGCACCCGGATCGGCCCGCGCCGCGACCTCGAATGGGCGATCGCCGACGGACGCCCGTTCGTACTGCAGGACCGACCGATCACCAACCTGCCGAGTGAGAATCCCATCGACGTATGGTCACGGCGCTTCGGCGATGAATACCTCGCCGAATGCACGCTGCCGTTGCCCGAAGACCTGATGCTCTCCTGGATCGTGGATATGAGCATGAAGGAGATGGCACAGCTACAAGGACGCCGCGACATGGCCTCGATGGCGCCCATACGCCTGCACCAGGGTTACGCGTACTTCAGTGCCGCATACTTCGCCGAAGGCCTGCGGATGCTTCCGCCGTCGATGCGATCAAGCGCTGCCGATGGGTGGTTCCCCCCGCTGGTGCACGCGCGGGTTCACGAGGCGCGATGGGACCCGGGGCTTCTCATCGGATTCGCGCTGGCACCGCTGCGCGACCGTCGGCGAAGCGGCCTGAAAGGCAACCTCGCGGCACTCGAAACCCACTGCGCCACAATCGAACACGTCATCATGCCCAAACTGACTCAGAATTACGGCAACCTCGGCGAAGACGTGTGGCGCCGCCAATACGACGAAGTGACTGCGCTCGGTGAGGAACACTTCCGGGTGGTCCGGTGGGGGATGACGATCTACAACACCTTTCTCCACGGTGCCCTGGAAAGGCTGCTTGCGCGCTGGTGCGCCGACGAATCCGGCGAGCTCTACCAGAGGGTCATCAGTGGTCTCGACGACACCAAGACCGCGGCGATCAATCACGAGATCACCGAACTGGCCCGCCTCGCAATGCAGGACCCCGCGCTGACGGCCATGGTGCGCGAGGGCGCGGCATATCAGGATGCGCGCGCACAGACCTCGGAGTTGGAGTTCTGGAGCCGCTACGACGGGTTCCTTGCCCAGCACGGCCACCGGTCCGACAGCCGCGATATCGGCCGACCCCGCTGGCGTGAGCAGCCGCACCTCGTGCTGGAACTCGTCCGGGCGCAGCTACGCGCCTCCGACAACACCGGTGCGGGCGAGCACGCAGGGTCATCCCGGGAACGCCGACTCGCAGCCGAGACCGAAGCGCTGACTCGGCTCGGTCGCTGGCCGCTGCGATCGGTGCGGAGGCAGGCTCTCACCCGGCTGATAGCGCTGGTCCAGGACTACACGCGGTACCGGGAGAACCAGCGTTACCACCTCGACTACCTCCTCACGCATCTGCGCGCGCTCGTCCTGGAGCAGGCCGGACGGCTGGTCGAGCGCGGCGCCCTCGCCGACATCGAGGACGTCTTCTTGGTGCGCAGCTCGGAGTTCTTCGCATTGATCGCAGGAGACGCGATCGGCGCGGAGTTCAGCGGCACACTCGAGGCCCGGCGCGCCGAGTACGCGCGCAACCGGGGCCGGCTACCGGCCACGTATCTGTTCGATGACGTCGAAACCGAGGTCGACACCGAACACCGTGCCGACGAAGCCGACCTGTCCGCCGGTGCGCTCAGAGGCACGGGCGTCTGTCGCGGCTTCGCTCGCGGTCCGGCACGGGTGGTCCACACCCTGGCAGATCTTGGGAACGTGAACGCTGGCGACATCCTGGTGGCCCCCAACATCGACCCCGGGTGGACAAGCGTGTTCCCGTTGCTGAGCGGTCTTGTCATTGAAACCGGAGGCAAACTGAGTCACGGCGCGATCCTCGCCCGCGAATACAGCATCCCGGCCGTCGGCGGAGTCACCGGCGCCACGCGCTCCATCACCGACCGAACCGAAATCGAGGTCGACGGGAACACTGGATCAGTGATCGTTGGTCCAACGAGCGACTGAATACCGTGGCGCTCACGTGCGAGGTTGCTGAACTCGTGCGCCCGCCGCGGAGTGCGGATCACGATGCAGGGCGCTCAAATCATGGGTCTGGATATCCCTACAGCAGCGCGAAGGATTGGCATGAAGGCCAGAGCGGGTCACCGGTAGGAGGCCCGGCACGATCGCGGTCACCACGAAGACGGGAAGCCAGCGGAAAGCGAGGATGGCGACGGCTTGCTTGATGGTCATCACGGAACTGTCGTAACCACAGATCGGGGCTACCGGTTCGTCACACCCGCCTATTCGACCCCGCCAGCGTGAGGTGCCCCGACTACTTCGTCAGCTGGGTTGGTCAGCTCCGCATACCGCGCGAGGTGGTAGTCGGCTGATCCGAACTCGTACTGGATGGCGGTCAGTCGTTTGAAGTAGTGCCCGATCGCCAGTTCCTCCGTCATGCCCATGCCGCCGTGCAGTTGCACGGCGTTCTGCCCGATGAAGCGAGCCGCGCGCCCGATCGTCGCCTTCGCGGCCGAAACCGCCCGCGCGCGGCTGGCCGGCTCGGCCGCCAGGTGCAGTATCGCGAGGTACACGGCCGCAATCGCCTGCTCGAGCTCCATGTACATGTCCACCATGCGGTGTTGTAGGACCTGAAAGCTACCGATCGGCTGCCCGAATTGCTGGCGTTGTTTGCAGTACTGGACGGTGTCGTTCAACACTTTTCGCATGCAGCCCACTGCTTCTGAGCAGATCGCCGCTGCTCCCTCATCACGCGCCTGCGCAACGGACGACCAGGCCTGTCCCTCGTCGCCGAGTAGCGCGCCGGCGGGCAGCCGCAGCCGGTCGAACACCAGGTCGGCCGCGCGACGGTCGTCGATCGTTGGGTAACTGTGGACCTCGAGGCCGGGACCCGCCCCGTCCAAATCGACAAGGAAGAGCGAGATGCCGACGGCAAGCAACCCGGTGCCGGAGGTCCGCGCGGTTACCAGCAGATGTGTGGCCAGGGGCGCGCCGACGGCGACGATCTTGGTCCCATTCAGCACCCAGTCGTCGCCGTGACGTTCCGCTGTGGTCGTCACGTGTTGCCAACGATCGCCGGATGTCGGTTCGGCTGCGGCCAAGGCGACGACCGCGGTGCCCGCCACGATCCGTTCCAGTACCGAGGTGGCCGCCTCGCCGCCCGCACGGCGCAACAGTCCGCCCGCCACCACGACGGTGTCGACGTAGGGCTCGACGACCAGTGCCTGACCCAGCGCTTCGGTGATGACCATGAGTTCCACCGGGCCGCCGCCCATGCCGCCGACGTCTTCGGGCAGGGTGGCGCCCAGGATGCCGAGTTCATCGGCAAATCCTCGCCAGATCTCCGGTTGCCAACCGGCGCCGGATTTGGCGGCGGTGCGGCTCTTGTCGAGGTCGTAGCGGGTCGCCAGGAATCTGCCGAGCCCGTCGCGCAGCAGTTCTTGTTCCTCGGTCAGCTTGAAGTCCATCAGAGCCCCAGAGCCGCTTTAGCGAGAATGTTGCGCTGAATTTCATTGCTGCCGGCGAAGATTGAGCCCGCCCGATCATTGAAGTAGTGCAGCGGTGCCGCCGCCTGCCACGGTTCCCCGCTGACGTATCCGTCGGTGGGTGGCTCGAATTCGGAGACCGGCCCGCCGGGCCGCGTCGCATGCGGTTGATATACGCGGCCACGAGGCCCGGCCGCCTCGAGGGCGAGTTCGGTGAGCGCCTGCCTCAGCTCGGTAGCCAGGATCTTGAGCATCGACGACGCGGCGCCCGGGTTTTTGCCTTCGGCCACTGTCGCCAGCGTTCGGTACTCGAGGATCTCCAGCACCTCGGTCCGGATCCGCGCATCCGCGAGCTTTCGCGCGAAGGCCGGGTCGTCGACCAGCCTGCCGCCGGCGGGACCCGGTTGCGCAGCGGCGACGGTAGCGATGTCCTTGGCCATCACCTGCAGCGCCGGTGCGGCCGCACCTCCGCCGCGTTCGAACTCCAACAGGTACTTGGCCACCGTCCAGCCGTCGTCGATCTCGCCAACCACGTTCGCCTTGGGCACCCGGACGCCGTCGAAGAACACCTGGTTCTGGATCTCCTCGCCGGAGGTCATCACCAGCGGGCGGATCTGGAGGCCCAGGGAGGTCATGTCGATCAGCACAAACGTGATGCCCTGTTGTTTGCGCTGCATACGCGAGGTACGCACCAGAGCGAACATCCAGTTCGCCTCGCCTGCGTGTGTCGTCCAGATCTTGCTGCCGGTACACACCAGGTTGTCGCCGTCATCGACCGCGGCCATCGACAACGAGGCCAGATCCGAACCCGCTTCGGGTTCGGAGTAGCCCTGACAGAAGAAAACCTCACCGGTCAGGATGCGGGGAAGGAAGAACGCCTTCTGGTCCTGCGTGCCATACGCCATGATCGCGTGGGCGACCATCCGAATCCCCATCGGCGACAACGTCGGAGCGCCGGCCAGCGTCGACTCGCGGCTGAAGATGTAGTGCTGAGTCAGGCTCCAGTCGCACCCGCCGTATTCGACCGGCCAGGCCGGCGCCGCCCAGCCCCGCTCGTGCAGGATCCGTTGCCACTGCAAGCTGGCCTCGTGGTCGGAATACACGCTCGTCATCAGCCGGCCAGCCTGCCGCAACTCCGCCGTCAACTTCTCATCCAGAAAGCTGCGGACCTCGTCGCGGAACACCAGGTCGGTCGCCGACCAGTCCAGATTCATGTGCGCTCCTCGTTTGTCCCGTTGTGCATTCAATGTGCTGCAGCAGCCGACCGTTGGCCAGCCACCACGCGCAGTTCCCCACTTCTGCTCGACGCGGCTCATTCTGGTGCGACTTCGACGAGAACTTTGACGGCTTCACCCCGGTGGAGCCGGTTGAGGCCGTCGTCGATGAGGTTGTCGAACGGGATGGTTTCGACCCATCCGTCGGTGGGGAATGCTCCGGCGGCCTGCGCTGCCAGGACGGACGGGAAATCGTCGCGGTAGCCCATCGATCCCACGATTGTCCGCTCGGCTGCTAGGAGCAGGTTGGGATCGATGGTTACCGGCTTGGTGTGGATGGCCACGATGGCGAGGACTCCTTGCGGGGCAAGGGCGTTGATTCCTGCGGTCAAGGCGGCGCCGGCTCCCGCGGAGTCGACAGCGCCGTCGAACCCGTGGGGCGCGATCTCGGCGAGGCGGCGGGGGAAGTCGGGGTCGGTTGGGTCGGCAGTGTCGAATCCGAGGTCGGCGAGAAGTGTGCGGCGTCTTGCCGCGGGCTCGACCATCAGGACGTGGTCGACGTTGCGGGCGCGAAGGCTCAGGGCGGTGCCGATTCCGATCGGTCCGCCGCCGAACACGATCGCGGTTTGTCCCTGCCCGAGTCCGGTTTTGGCGGCGGCGTGCCATGCGACCGAGAGCGGTTCGGTGAGCGCTCCCTGGCGCAGGCTGACGTTGGTGGGCAGTGGGTGTATCGATTTGCGTCCGACGACTGCGGTGTCGGCGAGGAAGCCGGGCTTCATCAGTCCGTAGAACGCGGCGCCGATGTTGTAGTGGGCGTCGTCGCCGGGCGTCCGGACGATCGGTTCGATCGCCACCCGGGTCCCCACCTCGAGGTCCTCGACACCGTCGCCGAGCGCGGTGATGGTTCCGGAGGCTTCGTGTCCGAGGGTCACCGGACCGTGGTGGCCGGTCACGGGGTTGGGCTGCTGTATCGGAATGAACATCGGGCCGTCGAAGTATTCGTGCAGGTCGCTGCCGCACAGTCCGTTGTAGGCGATGCGCACGGCCACTTCGCCTGGCCCGGGTTGAGGTTCGGGCAGTTCTTCGAGCCGAATGTCGGTGTTTCCGTGGTAGATCCAGGCGCGCATGAGGTGAATCCTTTGGTGTTGGTGGTGAGGTGGCCGGCTCAGTTCAGGGCGAGGCGGCCGACTTTGTTGCCGAAGCCCCAGGTGAACCAGATGGCGTTTCCGGGTCCGCTGCAGATGCCGACGGTCGCGGTGGGCCGGACCTTGATCGGCAGCCTGGACAGGATCCGTTGGGCGGGGATGGCGATGTTGGTGACGGTTCCGTCGCGCGGGTCCAGGCGCCCGATCCCGTTGCGGATCAGGTGGGTGAAGTAGATTTTGCCGTCTGGTGCTGCGCACACTTCGGTGGGGAACGAGGCTCGCAGGGGCACCCGGTAGCTGTCGATGGTGTTGGTGTGCAGGTCGAGCCGCCCGATCCGGTTGCCGCTCATCTGGGTGAACCACACGTAGCGGCCTTCGGTTTCGCCGTTGATGACGAAGGGCCCCGACAGTGATTGCGGTAGCCGGTATTCGGTGATGTGTCCGGTGTCCGGGTCCAGGTGACCGATCTTGTTCGTGGCGGTTTCGGCGAACCACACCGATCCATCGGAACTGCTGAACACACCGACCGGCATGGACGCGCGGGTCGGGACGGCGTAGTCGCGGAACTGGTGGGTGGCCAGGTCGAAGCGGCCGATGCGGTTGGCGGTGGTTTGACTGAACCAGATCGCATCCGCCGACGATGAGAGGTCGGTCAGCGGGAACAGGCCCCCGAAACGGCTGGGCGGGGTGAACAACCTGACCGCACCGGTGTCGGGATTGAGTTGTCCGATCTGGTTACGGATGCCGTTGGTGAAGTAGATGTTGCCGTCGGCGCCGGGCTTGATGGTGCACGACAGCGGGGTGAATCCGGCAGGCAGGATCCGCGGGCCGGCCGATGTGTGTGGCCGCGGGCAGGTCGGCCCCCAGGGGATCGGGTATTCGCGCACGTGTCCGGTGACGGGGTCGATGCGGGCTACTTGGTTGGCGAACATTTGCATTGTCCACGCCGCGCCGTCGGGTCCGGCCGTGATCACCGTGGGACCGGAGAAGCGGGTGGGCATGCCGAAGAAGCGGAGATCGGCGGGGTCAGCGGGCGTGGATGGTGAGGGTCGCTGCGATGACGCGGCCAGTGACCTGATGCGGCGCAGCAGCGCTGTGAACCGTTGGGTCGCTGTCTGTTTCGCGCCTGTATCCGTCCGCACGCTGTGGAGTTCTCCTCAAATCTGAATGTCAATGGTGCGCTGGTGTGTGGGTGCTCACTGCCATTTCGCCGCCTTCGTCTCGCCAGATATCTGACACGTATGCGTGTCAACATAGAATGTGACACGCCCCTGTGTCAAGATGGGTGTGTGAGCCAGGTCAAGCGCAGCTACCGCGGTGTTTCCGCTGACGACCGACGTGACCAGCGGCGTCGGGTGCTGCTGGAGGCATGTTTGGACCTGGTGGGCCGCGGCGGTACGCCGGCGGTGACGGCGGAGTCCGTCTCGGCTGAGGCGAAGTTGACCAAGCGGTACTTCTACGAGAGCTTCATCGACCGCGACGCGATCCTCGTCGCCGCGCTCGATGAGTTGTTCACCGACGTGATCGCCCAGATCCGCGAAGCCAGCCGGGGTGCCGAACCCGCTGAGAGGGCCCGGGTGATCACCGAAGTCGTGGTGGCGGCGCTGTGCAGCGATCCCCGGCGGGCCCGCCTGTATGCCGAGTCGCCGGCGGTGCCTGCTCTGCAGAGCCGCCGCGAAGACGCCATCACCGCCGTCACCGACGTGATCGCGAACGACAACCCGAACGCCGGGCCAGGCGACACCGTGCCCCGCGAACTTGGTGACCCGCATTTTCGTTGCCGGTGGCACCGATCTCGTGACGAGCTGGATCAACGGCACCCTGGCCGCCGACCGCGCCACGCTCATCGAGGCGATCGTCGCGATGGGCCGCACGCTCGACATCGCGGTCGCCAGCGCCGCGAAGCGCTCGACAACCGCTGCAAACGCCCCGTAAAAGCCGGGTTTCCCGGATGGTGCGGCGACACCGGTGACACATTGCCAATCAGAAGTGGCATCATGCCACCATGGTTCGGACATCGCCGCAGACGGAACGGTTGGTCGAAGTCGTCGAGATGCTGACCGACTGCGGGACGGCCGGCCGCAGCCTGGCCGAGATCGCCCGGCACCTCTGCGTCGACAAGGCGACCTGCTATCCGATGCTGATGGAATTGACCAGGGTCGGGTGGCTGCACCGGCATCCTCGCCGCAAAACCTTCCATCTGGGTCCCAGACTCGTCGCCGTCGGGCGCGCCGCCGAGACCGCCATCGATATCGTCGATCTGGCCCGCGACGGTCTTGGTGCGCTCGCCGAACGCACCGGTGCGCCCTGCCTGGCCATCGCTCCCTCCGGTGATGACCTGGTGGTGGCCGCGATCGTCACCGCTCGGGGGCAGGCGCAGCGGCGAGCCCTTGGCCTGCGGGCGGGTGACCGCATCGCGCTGCGCCCCCCGCTGGGATCGGTACTGGTCGCATGGTCGCCAGCCGAGAGGATCGGTCAGTGGCTCGACCGTCGTTTCCCCGACCACGGCGCCGTCGACGAACGCCGTCACTACCAGGCCACCTTGGACCTTGTCCGTGACAGGGGCTACGCGGTCGAAGAGTTCCCGCCCTCACCGCTGGCACTGGGCGAACTTCTCGAAGCGCTTGCCGGGTCGCAGTACGGCTCCAGCCGAGCCGCCCGCCTCGTCGGGGATCAAGTCGACCAGCTGCGCGACGTCGTCCTCGTCGGCGACCTCGACCCGGACGGCGAATACTGGCCCGTCTCGATCAACGCCCCGGTGTTCGACCGCACGGGCCTCGCGGCGCTGGCACTGTGCATCGTCGACCTGCACGGGCCGCTGACGGGTCGTGCGATCGCCGACCTCGGACAGGATGTCGCCGCAGTGGCGCAATCGGTGACCGACCACGCCAACGGACGAGGCACCGACAAAGCCCCCGTGCTCATCGAGCAGGCGAACTAGTCGCGCCAAACACGGCCAAAACCTGCTCCACACCCGACTACCGGTGCGGCCCCCTGGCGCTAGCCATAGGCCACCAATCCCGTCGCCGGCGGTACTGCACAGCGCACGCCCCCACGGCCGTTCCAACACGAACCGCTGCCGCGGCATCGCGGTGTCGCTGCCACCGCAGAGCCCGCGAGGGGTCCGCCGCACGAGCCCGCAAGGGTGGCATAGTGCCACTCTTGCGGTGCAATATCCCCACCCTTTACCGTGTGCTGAAGGTCATAGCACGCGCGACGCCACATCGGGCGGCCCCAACGAAGAGGAACTTCACATGACGATCACCGGCGGAGAGCTGTTTGCTCAAGCCCTCGAAAAGGCCGAGGTCCGCGATGTTTTCACGCTGCACGGCGGTCACCTGGATGCGTTCCTCGTGGCCTGCTCCGACAACGGGATTCGGCTCACCGACGCTCGCCACGAGGCGACGGCCGGGCACGCGGCCGACGCCTGGGCCCGCGTAACCCAGCGCCCGGGGGTGTGCGTCGTGACGTCGGGGCCCGGCTTCACCAACGTCTACACCGCGATCGTCAACGCCTACCTCGACGCGATACCGGTGCTGTTCGTCGTCGGCGCACCCCCGCTGCGCGAGCAGGAGACCAACCCACTGCAAGGGGGATTCGACCAGATCGCCGCGGCCGCCCCGGTCACCAAATGGGCCCACCGGGTCACCAACGGTGAACGCATCCCCGAGCTGGTGGCACTCGCGCTGCGCCACGCCACTTCCGGGAAGCCGGGCCCGGTGCTCCTCGAGATTCCGATCGACGTCATGGTGCGCCCGGTCGATGAGTCGCAAGTGCGGATGCCGGCCTTCCCCCACGACATCCCACGGCCGGCACCGACACCCGCCCAGACCCAAGAGGTCTTGGACGCATTGGCCGGCGCCCAGCGCCCCGTCATCGTCACCGGCGGCGGCGCCATGCTGTCGGGCTGTTCAGATGAACTGCGCTGCTTCGCCGAGCAACTCAACGTTCCGGTGTTCACCATGAACAAGGGCGACGGGATCCTGGCCGCCAGCCACCCGCTGTGGGGAGGCGGGGCAGTCGCGTTGGGTTCGTTGCCGCTCACCGCGCAGGAGCCCGATCTGATCATCCTGCTCGGATGCCGCGCCGGAATGTTCACCGGCGGCCGAAGCGGCGTCTTGGCAACTGCCACGATGGTGCAGGTAGACGTCGACTTCGGCGAGATCGGCCGGCTGCAAGACGTCGCCGTCGCGGTCCCCGCCGACTGCCGCACCGCCCTGACCGCCTTCTCCGCCGCCGCCACCGAGCGAGACTTCCCCGACTTCCAGGAATGGGCGAAACAAGCCGTCGCCGGGCAACACATGCACCGCCAGCTCTACACCGACACCACGACCGAATCCGGGCGCCTACACCCGTATTTCGCGGCGCGAGAGATCGCCGCAGCGCTGCCGCCGCGCACCATTTCCGTGCTCGACGGTGGAGAGGCGCCGGCATGGATGGAGTTCTTCCTGGCCGCCGAGGAGCCGAACAGTGTTCTGCGACTGGGCTATCTGGGGTGCCTCGGCGTCGGCCAAGGCTTCGCCATCGGCGCCGCCCGCGCGGAGCCCGACCGCCCGGTCCTATTGCTCTCCGGCGACGGCTCCGTCGCGTTCAACCTGGCCGAATTCGACACCATGGTCCGCCACAATCTGCCCATCGTCACCGTCGTGTTCACCAACCAGGTGTGGGGCATGTCAATCCACGGCCAGGAAGCCGTGTTCGGTTCGCAAGGAGTTGTGATCAGCACCCTGGAAGACAGCGCCTACGAGCAGGTCTGTACCGCGTTCGGGGGGTACGGCGAACGAGTCGAGAAGCTCGAAGACCTCGGTCCAGCGGTCACCCGTGCGTTCGCCGCCGGCAAGCCCGCCTGCATCAACGTCGCCATCGACCCCAACGTCGTGCACCCACTCACCACCTCGATGCTCGGCGACGTCACCTCCACCACCGAAATCGTTGTGCCCTACTACGAAAACATCCCGCTTTGAGCACCCATCAAGGGCGCTTATACGTGGTCATCGGCAGGGTGTGGGGTCATCGGGCTCTCAAGTACGCGAAGGCGACCGGAGCCTTCGGGGTTCGACCTCATTGCCACCAGGGACAACGTCAAGTGTGCCGTTCAGTGCAAACGGCAGGCGCGCGCTGTGGGTACGGCAGCGATCCAGCAGGTGGCGGAGGAGCCGTAATGGACCGCTGTACATCGATCATGGTTGTCACTAGGGGATTGTTCACGCCCTCCACTCGGAAGCTTGCCACTGCCCACCGCGTCGAGCTGGTCGACCGACTCAGTCTGGAGCGACTTGCCAGTCGGTCGCGGATCATGGCGCAAGGGTGGGCCGAGTTCGCGGGGCGGCGGCCAGCTGCGGGCAGGGGCTAGTCAGCGGCTGCGCGGAGTTCCTCGAATGAGCGTTGCAGGCACTCGGTGTAGAGCGCAGGATCGGGCAGTTGGTCACGGTCGGCGTCGAAGGACACTGTGACCTGGCTGCAGTAACTGGTGACGGGATGGATGATGCCCAGCCCGTCCCAGACCGGGCCCCAAGCGTCGTAGTGCCGCATCGGCGCACCGGCGAAATGCAGCGGCTCGGGCGAGCCGGGCACGTTAGTGATGATGGTGTTGAACAGCGGGCGGTGCCTGTTGGCCAGGCCGACCCGGCTGTAGGTGGTCGTGGCCAACCCGGCCAGCGTCCCGGGAATGTATCCCGCGAAATCGATGAGCACGCCGGCGGGCACCGCGTGGGTGAACTCCTTTTTCGCCGACGCGATGCGGTTCACGCTGCGCAGCCGCTCCACCGGGTCGGCGATCTGGCTGCCGACGTCGATCATGGCGAACAGGGCTTTGTTGCCTCCAGTGCCCTTGGCGCTGTCTGATCGAATGGAGATCGGGCAACCGGCGACCAGTGACTTCTCGGGCAGTTCGTCGTACTTCTGCAGATATTCGCGCAGCGCTCCACCCACGATGGTGATGACCACGTCGTTGATGGTGGCGCCCTCGACGAGTGCCTTGATACGCCGCAGTTCAGCGAGCGGAAATGTGCGGCTGTCATGGACGCGGTGTGGTCCCACGGCGCGGTTGAGCCGGGTTCCCGGGACGTCGCCGGTGAACAGCGGCATCTCGCGCAGGCCACGGTAGAGCGTCTCCCGCACGATCGGCAGTGAGTCGTAAACGGTGCGCGCCAAGCGAAACGGAACGGTGACGCCGCTGACCGCTGCGCGGGCGAGCATCTCGACGGTGTTGGGCGCTGTCAGCGCCGGGGCGGGCTGGTCAGGAGCGGCGATAACGGTCGATGGGTCGCGGTCGTGCAGCGCGTCGACCATTTCCCACGCCGATATCCCGTCGACGGCCGAGTGGTGCAGTTTGAACAGCACGCCGAACGATCCGGAGGGGATGCCTTCGACGTTGTCGATGCCTTCGATGACCCACAGCTCCCACGGCGGGCGGGTCAGGTCGATCGGTCGTGAATGCAGCCGACTGGTGTCGATCATCAACTGGCGCCAATCGCGTGGTTGCGTCAGGGCGATGTGGCGGACGTGGAACTCCAGGTCGAAGTCAGGGTCGTCTACCCAGTACGGAGTCGCGAGGTCTAACGGCGCCCGGGCCAGTTTGCTGCGGAAGCCGGCCGACAAGTGCAGCCGGCTGCGCACGTGTCCGAGCACGTCCTTGAATCGAAGGGCCCCGCCGGGCAGCGCGGATTGGTCGTAGATCCCCAGTCCGCCGATGTGAAGGTGTTGATTGGGGGTTTCGGCGTACATGAACGCCGCGTCGAGTCCGGAAAGCTGTTTCATGAGGGCATACTTCTTTGGGCCGTCGAACTTTCTTTGGGCCGTCGAAGTTGGCGTGTGAGGATCTTGCCCGTGGGCCCGTAGGGCAGCGCGTCGGCGAACTCGACGATTTTCGGGCACTTGTAGCCGGCAAGTTTGGATTTGGCGAAGGCGATCAATTCCTGAGGTGCCACGGGCACTTCGATGTGCAGCACCGCAACCGCCGTGACGAGCTCGCCCCAGCGGTCATCAGGGCGCCCGACCACGGCGACGGCATCGGGCGCCTCCTCTTTGAGACCGGCGAGTTCACCGAGCGGACCCAGAAGCGATACGACGACACCGGGCTGGTCCTCGACGGGATCCTGGAACACGGCATCAAGATCACGCCGGGGTGCGTGACCAGAGTCTGCGGTCCATCTACCAAACTTCCGGATCAAACAGTCCACCCTGTTGCGGACCTTCGACGCGAATGCTAGCGAAAATCACCCCAAACAGTCAATTATGACCGTTCTAAATCTGCTGGACCGCGTCGCTAGAGTTCCAGCAACACGTGGGCGGTGTCCTTCCACTGCGCCAAATGCGGATCGGTACGGGGATCGCGGTGGTCGAATCCGTATGTCAGCGCCACGCCTCGCATGCTGGTCAGGAGTAATTCGCGCAGTTGGGGGTAGCGCGGGTGACCGCTGAGCGCCGCGCCGAACATCTCATCGACCGACGACCGAATGACACCACCCAGGCGGCGTTCCTCGGGCAGCAGCGCCTCGGCGATGACGTCCTCGGTGCGCGCGGCCGTCCACAGTTCAATGGCCGCCCAGTAGTGCGGCTCGTGAAAGCTCGCCCACATCAGGTCGATCACCAGGTCCACCCGATCTGTGTCGTTGCGCGGATGCTGCAATTCGCTAGTGACGCGCTGTGTTGTGTCCTGCACCCGCTGAGCGGCCAAATGCTCGGACGCAGCCACCAAAAGCACGTCGCGCGAGGCGAAATGGTGTAACAGCCGGCCACGCGACACCCCGGCGCGGGCCTGAATCCGCAGCGTCGAGGCGCCGTGGTACCCGTTCTCGATGAGGCATTCGACCGCGGCATCGAGGATGCGCTGACGGCTGTCGGCGGTGCGCTGCTCGCGCCGAGTCGGGTCAACCGAGGGTTCAGACATCAAGATAGCGTACCTCTCCGCTGGCCTGAAGCAGTCAGTGCTGACCCATGTCGCAACGCGCGTTCCGCAGCAGCTTCCGTGCCGCGAGACCATTGAGCTGCTCGGTCGTGTGGGCGTAGGCGTCCCTGCCGATCTGCTCGGCGCCGGCAGGACGTAGGAAGTTGATCGGATATTCCGTAAGTTGGGCGGCGCCGGGGCGCAGCAGCAGCACCTGAGCACCGCGCCGACGCACCTTGGATACCTCGCGGCGAAGGACGAAGTTGACCGGCCCCCGCAGTGCCCGGCGTAGTCCACGCGGCGAATCGGCCGGGTCGTAGGCCATCGGCGCGATGCAGATCACCGTGTCGGGCGCGGCCAGGACAGCAAGGTCGAGGTTGGTGGTCGAGTGCACGCCCCCATCGACCAACACGCGGTCGCCGAACCGGACAGGGGCGAAAACCCCGGGCAGAGCGGTGCTCGCGCGGATGGCGCGTGGAAAAGGCTCAGCGCGATCGGCCGGGTGCCTGCCCAGCGCCACGCGCCGCCCGCTACCGAGGTTGACCGCGACCGCCCACAGCGGCCGCTGCGGCCAGTGCTGGGGCAGAGTGTCGATGTTCGCCGGGTCGTATGCCGCGGCCAGGGCGCCCGGAAACACCCGGCTGAGCGCCGCGGGTGGACCTGGGAAGGGCAGCCGCAACGCTGAGCGGGCGAGCACCCAGCTGGCGCCGGCGGCACGCGCGACCAGCTCAGCGGGCGTGCGCCAGGTGCGGGACAGCACGGGTGCCTGCCCGATCAGCAGCCGCTGCCCGATCGCCCGCTCCGCCAGCTGATCAACCGGGCATCCAGATCTGAGCAATGCGCCGATCACGGCGCCTGCACTGGTGCCGATCACCAAGTCAGCGGCGGCGGGATCAAGCCCTCGGTCGCGCAGCGCCATGAGGGAACCGGACAGATACGCCAAGCCGGGCACACCTCCACCGCCCAAGACGAGCGTGAACCCGGAGTTAGGCACAACGGTTCACCACCCGGGGGGGTGCACAGAGGCAGAGGCGGCGATTCACCACTGCACCCCGATGCCGGCCAGATCACGCACATAGTTGACGGCCGCAGTGGGATCATAGGACCGCGCAATCTGCATCTTCTCTGCTTCCAAAGACCCTTCGGCGTGCGTGGCAAGCACCGCCTGGTAGCCGCCGTAGTCACGTGCAGTTAGATCGCCGATGAAGTTGAGGATCCGCAACCGCTGCTCAGCAGGTACCGCGGCCGAGTAATACTTTTCCAGCACCGCCCTGATCTCAGGATTGTCCCAGTCCTCGCCGCCGGGTCCGGTGACCAGCAGCCCGCCCGCCAGGTCTATCAGCGTGGCCGCCGCGTCGTGGAAGCCGTGCGCGAACGTGTATTTGGCGATGTTGACCGCCAGCGGCTCCGGCATCCAGACACCCTGGGCACCTTCGCGAGCCCGCACCGCTGCCAGCTCGGCCAACCCACGAACCGTCTCCGCCCACGCGATCAGCTTGGCGATCTTGTCGCGCACATGGCCCGCCTTGGTGATGCCGTTGGCCTCGGCTACGAGGTGCGCCGCGCCGACCATGATGTCGAGCAACGGCAACTTGTAGTTGATCGCGGTAAACCGGTGATAGTTCACGAACGCGATTGCCAGCGGGCCCGCCAGTTCGGGGCGTCGCTCCAGGAACACCCGATCCCGGGGGACCCGCACGTCATCGAAGACGGTCAGGCTTTCCAGCAGCTTGTGCTTGCTCGACAGCGGGAACTCGAAGGGGTTGCGCTGTCCCGCCGCATACGGCGAGACGTACAGCGACAGTCCCTCGGTGTCGATCGGCACCGCAAACGACACGGCGTAGTCAGCGTCGTCGGGGCCCATCGCGCGGGTCGGCAAGACCACGATCTCGTCGGCATTCGCCGAGAAGGAAGTGTGCGTCTTGGCCCCGCGCACAGTGATGGACTCGTCATCGGAGTCAACAACACGGAGGTAGAGGTCAGGATCATGTTGCGCTGAGGGTCCCAGCGCACGGTGGCCCTTGACGTCGGTCTGTCCCACCGCCAGTGCCAGATCATCGTCGCGGCAGCGCTGATAAAACGCTTTCGCGCGCTCCTGACCGGCACCCTCGGTGGCACCCAGCAGGGCAAACAGGGCATCGCTGCCCACCTCCTTCAGCACGATGGTGCCCGCCCCGCGCCGGGACACCTCCTCGATCAGTGCGCCCCTCATCCGCAAGTCTTCGGCTGAACGTGGGAGATGATAAAAAGCGCTGGCGCCGTCACGGACCGCCAGGTCAGGTCGGTCACCGGCGATCTCGAAGGCCAGGGCCGAGTGATCGACCGCCGACCGCAGCTCCGGATGCGCCAGCACGTCGCCCACGCGGGCGCCCCGATAGAAGACGCGCCTGCCGTCGGCGAGCCCCCTTCGGTAATCGTCAGCGCTGCGCACGCCCATCCGCCGATCCCTTCTAATGAGGTGCCTCGTTCATTCAGACGCCAGGCGCCTCGGTCGAGGCGCCGAACGCTGCCGCCGTCGCCGCGGATAGGCACTGAAATGGAGTGTAGCAGTCAGTTCTGACTGTTAAAATGACCTGACGTCAAGCCTCATAGGTAGGCCCAGCGAGGAGCTTCTGCCGTGCCGCCCCGTGGTGACGTTGAAAGCTACCGCAGCGCGTGTGGCCGGACTTGCGCACGCCGGTACCTTCTCGCAAGTAGAAGGATCTGCCCAATAACGGGGCTAATCAGGGCTCGCGGATCCAAGCTCCTCCAGCAACTGAAGAAGTCGTCTGGTAATCGCTTGGTGGCGCTCGACTTCGCGGCCCCACCGTCGCTATTTGGCATCTTCGATGAGCACGTGCTCGGTCGCGAGTCGAGCATGCACACCCTGGCGAGAGAAGATTCCGCCATGGATCCACGCCAGGCGTTCCTGGCATCTAATGGTCGCTGGGGTCTTCCAAATAGATAGCGCCCCAGATCATTTGGGTCAGCGTGTCGGCAAGCTTCTGGTCCGCTTCAGGTGGCGCGTCACGCAGCATCTGGTAACAGCACCGTTCGACCATCCACGTGATGACGTGTGCAGTTTCGGCACTGTCGAGTTCGCGGATCCGGCCGGCGGCCTGACCGCGGTCCAGGAAGTCGCGGCTGTAGCCGGCGTTGCGCTCGATGAGTCGCCGATAGACCTCGTCGATCTCGGGTGTGTAGTGCGCGAGTTCCATGACTGCGGTCAGGATTTGCTGGTGTTTGCGGTAGGAGGCGATGACGCCGCTGACGGCCTGTCGCATGTCATCCGGCCCGCTGGGTCCGCTCTGTTGCCACAGCTGTTGAACGGCGTCGGCGATCTCGGTGAGCACCTGCTCGGCGAAGTCCTGCAGGAGCTGGGACTTGTCCTTGAAATAGACGTAGAACGTGGCCCGCGAGGCGCCGGCGGCGACTGCGAGCCGCTCGACGCCGAGTTCGGTGAACGAGGCGCCGTCGCGCATCAAGGTCTCGGTGGCCTCAAGCAGACGACGTCGCAACTCATCGCGACGTTGCTCCCGCAGGGCGGGTGAGGTGCGCGGGGTGGCTTTTGGGCCGCGTGTAATGGACGGCACGAAGCGACCTTAACACGCATCCAGCAACTCAAGACAGTCTGTCTAAGACACTATGTCTTGACTTCTGCGTTTCTGCGACCTACCTTGCAGACAGGCAATTGATGTGGTGTGCCTCACGTGGCGCCTTCCCGGTGGAGGCACCTATCGGTGGACGGCGCACGGAGGAGGATTTCATGACATCGACGATCCCCGGTAAGCCGGATTTCGACGAGATCGACCTGTCATCCAGGGAGTTCTGGGCCACTACTGCCGACGAGCGTGAGCGCAGTTTCGCGATCCTGCGCGAGCAGCGGCCGGTGTCATGGCACCGTCCAGTCGAGGCACCGGCCCTGATGCCGGTCGCGGCGGAATCGGGATTCTGGGCGGTTGTGACCCACGCTGACGTGGTCGAAGTTAGCCGAAACAGCGATGTCTTCATTTCCAGCAAAGGTGTGCACCTCGAGCCGGTGCCGGAGGATCTCATTGAGGCGTCGCTGTCGTTCTTGGGTATGGACGGCAAGAAGCACGCCAAGATCCGCGGTTTGGTCCGTTCCGCCTTCACCCCGCGCGCCATCAACGGCCTCGTGGACAGCATTGAGAAGAACTCGAAGCGAATCGTGCACGAGCTCGCCGACGTCGGTAGCGGTTGTGATTTCGTGCGCAACTGCGCCGTGAAGCTGCCGCTGGTCACCTTCGCCGACATGGTCGGCGTTCCTGACTCTCAGCGCGACGCGGTGCGCGACGCCGCCGACGCGATGGTGTCAGTGACCGATCCGGTGTGGCTGGACGGCCGTAACGGCCTGGAGGTGCTGATCACCAACCAGATGTTCTTGCATCAGGTGGCCGTCGAGATGGCCGAGGAGCGGCGGCGCTCACCCAAGGACGACATCATGACCAACCTGATCCAGGCCGAGGTCGACGGCGAACGCCTGACCAATGCCGAGATCGGCGCGTTCATGGTGCTGCTTTCGGTGGCCGGTAACGACACCACCCGCCAGACCACAAGCCTGACCTTGCATGCGCTGACCCGGTTTCCCGAACAACGCGCATGGCTGATGGCGGACTACGAGAACCGCATCGGGACCGCGGTGGAGGAGTTCGTCCGGTGGTCCACGCCTGTGATGACGTTCAGTCGGATCGCCGCCCGCGATTATGAGCTGCACGGACAACCCATCGCCGCGGGCGACAAAGTGGTGATGATCTACTCGTCGGCCAATCGTGACTCGGCGGTGTTCGACCACCCAGAACGCTTCGACCTGAGCCGCAACCCCAACCACCATGTCGCATTCGGTGGTGGAGGTGCCCACTTCTGCTTGGGTGCGCAGCTGGCCAAGGCACAGCTTCGGGCAATCTTCCGCGAACTGCTGACCCAGCTGCCCGACATCGAGGCCGGTGACCCGAAATACCTGGCCGGCAACTTCATCCACGCAGTGCAATCAATGCCCTGCACGTTCTGAACGGAAAGACCTTGACTGACAACAGGATCCGCTACGAGGACCCGGAGACCGGCATTGTCCGGATCGTGTTGGCCCGCCCCGAGACCCGGAACTCGCAGGATACCCGGATGCTCTACGAGCTCAACGACGCGTTTGACCAAGCTGCCCGGGACGACACCGTCAAGGTGATCATCCTGGCGGCCGACGGCCCGCACTTCTCGTCCGGTCACGACCTGCGGGAGAACCCCGACGCGGCGATGGACGACCACCGCACCGTCGGGACGTGGTGCGGGTTCGGCTGTGCAGGTGCCGAGGGACAGATGGCCAGGGAGAAGGAGATCTACCTCGGGTTCTCGGAGCGGTGGCGCAACATCCCCAAACCCACCATCGCCGAGGTGCAGGGCAAGGTCATCGCGGGCGGACTGATGCTGGTGTGGCCGTGCGACATCGTGATCGCCGCCGATGACGCGGTGTTCGTCGACAACACCGTGGCGATGGGCATCGCCGGCGCCGAATTCTTCAACCATCCGTGGGAGCTCGGGGTCCGTAAGGCCAAGGAGATGTTGTTCACCTCCGACGCGGTCAGTGCCGCCGACGCTTACCGGCTGGGCATGGTCAACCACGTCGTGCCCCTCGACGAGCTCCGCGAGTTCGCCATGAGTCTGGCCCGCCGCATCGCCGAACAACCCTTGTTCGCATTGAAACTCGCCAAGGAAGCAGTCAACTCCGCCCAGGACAACCAGGGCCGGGTCAACGCAATGCAGATGTCGTTCGCGTCGCATCAGCTCTGCCACGCGCACAACCAGCTGATCGGCGGGCAGCTGATCGACCTGAGCTTCTTTGAGCGCCAGAAAGAAATCGCCAGCCGCTGGTGAAGTGAGGACAACCGTGTATCCAGGAGCTCATGCCGCCGTATCCCCGCAGCGGCCGGCGGTCGTCATGGCCGGTAGCGGCGCGACCCTGACCTTCGGTGAGCTGGAGGACCGCTCCGCGCGGCTCGCGGCCGCCCTCTATGACGTCGGCCTGCGCCGCGGCGACGTCTTCGCCGTGCTGTCGGACAATGTCGCCGAGGTGTTCGTGATCTACTGGGCGGCACTGCGTTCGGGCCTCTACATCACCGCGATCAATCGCCACCTGAGCCCGGCTGAGGTCGGCTACATCATCACCGACAGTGGGGCGAAGGTGCTGATGGTGTCGGCCCGGCTGGCGGAGCTGGCCCAGCGGATCATCAGCGAGATACCGGATTCGGTGCGGCGGTATGCTTTCGGTGCGGACATGCGCGGCTATGCCTCGTATCAGGAGTTGCTCGAGACGGCGGTGCCGCTACTGACCGACCAGCCCCGCGGATCGGACATGCTGTACTCGTCGGGCACCACCGGCCGACCCAAGGGCATCAAACCGCACTTACTGCCGATCCAAGTAGACGAGCCCGGCGAGCCACTCATTGCCCTGCTGGAGAAGCTGTTCCAGGTCGGACCCGACACCATCTACCTGTCTCCGGCGCCGGTCTACCATGCCGCCCCGCTGAAGTACTGCGCCGGAATTCAGGCACTCGGCGGCACGGTGATCCTGATGGACAAGTTCGACGCCGAGGCAGCGCTCGCGGCCATCGAGCAACACCGGGTAACCATGACCCAGCTGGTGCCGACGATGTTCGTGCGGATGCTGCAGCTGCCTGACGAGGTGCGCAGCCGTTATGACCTGTCGTCGCTGCGAGTGGCCGTGCACGCGGGTGCGCCCTGCCCGCCCGACGTCAAAGACGCGATGATCGCCTGGTGGGGTCCCATCCTGGTCGAGTACTACAGCGCCACCGAGGGGCACGGTATGACGGCGATGACGTCGGCGGAGTGGGGGCACAAGCGGGGGTCGGTTGGCAGGGCCGTGCTGGGGGTGCCGCACATCTGCGACGACACCGGCGCTGAAGTCGCACCCGGCCAGGTAGGCACCGTCTACTTCGAACGTGACGTCCTGCCGTTCGTGTATCACAACGATCCCGAAAAGACCTCTGAGGCAACTCATCCCGACCACGAGAACTGGTCGACTGTCGGCGATCTCGGATACCTCGACGATGACGGCTATCTGTTCCTGACAGACCGCAAGTCGTTCATGATCATCTCCGGCGGTGTCAACATCTATCCGCAGGAGATCGAGAACGTGCTGACGCTACACCCGGCGATCTTCGATGTCGCGGTGGTCGGTATTCCCGATCCCGAGATGGGGGAGCAGGTCAAGGCTTTCGTCCAGCTGAGGGACGGTGTCGCGCCCAGCGAGGACCTCGCCGCGGAGCTCATCGGCTATGTCCGCGACCGGCTTGCGCACTTCAAGGCGCCGAGGTCGGTGGATTTCGTCGACGAACTGCCACGGACACCCACCGGCAAGCTCGTCAAGGCCAAGCTCAGGGCCCGCTACGTCACGGCATCCACATCATGAAAAGACAATTGAGAGCACTGCTGGGCCGGCACGCGACCCCCGACGATATCGCCGGTGCGGTGCTGTTCCTGGCCTCTGACGATGCCCGGTGGGTCAACGGCCAGACGCTGGCCGTCGACGGCGGCGGCATTGCCGCGATGGCCACCGGCATCATTCCCATGCCGGAAATCCGCTAGGAGAAGCGTGACCACCATCGACACCGAATCGACGACGGATCGCGCCAACGTACTCACGGAGGTGCGGCGAGTGTTCGCCTCCGGACGGACCCGGGCGCCGCAGTGGCGGGTGCAGCAACTGCGGGCGATCGAGCAGATGTGCGACGAGCAGGAGTCCGCGATCGCCGCTGCGTTGGCCTCAGATCTCGGTCGGTCAGCGTTCGAAGCCTGGATGGGCGACGTAGTTTCGACCAAGGGCGAAGCCGCCTTCGCCCGTAAACACCTCAAGAAGTGGATGCGTCGCAAGCGAGCCTCGGTGCCGCTGGCGCAACTACCGGGCCGGGCCTGGGTGCAGTACGACCCGCTGGGGGTGATCCTGGTGATCGGGCCGTGGAACTACCCGTTCTACCTGACGATGGCACCGGTGGTGGCGGCGGTGGCCGCCGGGAACGGCGTGGTGGTCAAGCCCTCCGAGTTGGCTCCTGCCACCTCGGCGCTGATCGCACGACTGGTGCCGCAGTATCTCGACGGTGAGGCGATTCGGGTTGTCGAAGGTGATGCGCAGACCACTCAGCACCTGCTGGCGCAGGGTTTCGACCATGCGTTGTTCACCGGCGGCACGGAGGTCGGCCGGAAGATCATGGCGGCCGCGGCGCCCACACTGACACCGCTCACCCTCGAACTCGGCGGTAAGAGCCCGGCCATCGTGACTGCCGACGCCGACCTCGATGTCACGGCGCGCAGGCTTGCCTCTGGCAAGTTGATCAACTCGGGACAGACCTGCATCGCACCCGACTACGTGCTCGTAGAGCAGGCGGTCGCCGACGAGCTGATCACCAAGGTCGTTGCCAACATCGCCGCGTTTCGATCCGCCCCGGCTCTGCCCATCGTCAATGAGCGCCAGTTCGACAGGTTGGTGTCACTGATCGCCTCGACGGACGGCACGATCGTCTGCGGCGGCGGTTCCGACCCTTCGGCCCTGCGGATCGAACCGACCGTGATCGTCGACCCGTCGCCGTCCGATCCCACCATGGCCGACGAGATCTTCGGTCCAGTGCTGCCGATTCTCACCGTCGAATCGACTGACGCCGCCGTCGATTTCGTCAACAGCCGGCCAAAACCCTTGGCGCTCTACGTCTTCACCGACAACCGCCGATTAGGGCGAGACATCATCGACCGTGCGCCGTCGGGTGGTGCCGTCATCAACCACGTGATGATGCACTGCCTGGTACCGCAACTGCCGTTCGGCGGCGTCGGCGCCAGCGGAATTGGCGCCTACCACGGCCGATGGGGATTCGAGACACTCAGCCACCGCCGCGCGGTGCTGGCCAGGCGGACCCGGCCCGACCCGACACTGATCTACCCGCCGCATACCGACCGGGCACTGGCGATCATCCGGAGACTTCTCTGAGAACGAATACGACCTAGGTTCCCGACGATGCTCGGATTGTTGTGCCGCTGGGGATTTCATCGATCTGTCGGGTAGGCCCTTTGTTCCTGGTCGGTCTGATCCAGCGTCGCGGCCCAGCTGGCAAGAAGGGCCAATCCGTCCTCCGATGGGCTGTTCGGTTCGGGGCTGTAGGCGGTGAGGGTCAGGCCGGTGTCGGCCGAGAGCTCCATGACCTCGTAGGCGAGGCTGAGGTCGCCTATTACGGGGTGATGGAACTGTTTGGCGCCCGCTCGGTGCAGGACCACATTGTGGGCGGCCCACCGATTGCGGAAGGTCTCGCTGCGAGTGGACAGCTCGCCGATCAGGTCGGACAGCCCGCGGTCGTAGGGGCTGCGGCCGGCTTCGGTGCGCAGCATGGCGACGGTGCTGTTCGCCGCGTCGTCCCAGTGTGGATAGAGCGCAGCGGCGTGTGGGTTGAGAAAGCAGAACCTCGCGAGGTTCACCGGCCGGGATGGGTCGTCGTACGCCGGTGAATAGAGGGCGCGCCGCGAGCCGGTTGGCGGCCAGAAGGTCCAGACGCCCGTTGAGAACGATCGCCGGCAGCGCGGTCATTCCGTCGAGGATGCGCTGCACGACCGGACGAACCTGTTGCTTTGGAGCGGGGCGTCGGCGGGCTCGGGGTGTGGTGTTGGCGGCGCGGGCCAAGTCATGCAGATGCGCGTGTTCGGCTTCGTCGAGTTGCAGTGCGCGGGCGATGGCGTCCAGCACGCTATCGGAGACTCCGCTGAGGTTGCCGCGCTCGAGTTGGGCGTAGTAGTCGGTGCTGACCCCGGCCAGCACGGCCACTTCTTCGCGGCGCAGTCCCGGGACACGCCGCCTGCCGTAGGTGGCCAGCCCGGCCTGCTGGGGGGTGATCCTGGCCCGCCTGGTGGCCAGGAACTCCCGTATCTCGTTCTTGCTGTCCACACGGCCAGGCTACGGTCGCGAACCGCCTGTTGGGGTGGGCTGGCAGTACGTGGATAACCAGCCACTGCCGCCGTCGCGGCGTCTCCGGTTTTCTGGGTGCAGACCCACAAGGGGCCGCGTCCGTCACCACCGGATCGGCACCGATGACACACGAAGAGGACGCCCGCGATGATCGAGAGAAACGAGATCCGTGGAATCAGCCGCCGCGACCTCATGGCTCGAGCCGCTCTTATCGGTGCCGGGTTGGCGGTCGGGCCCCCGTTGTTGTTGACCGCCTGCACGGGTCGGCCTCAGGAAACTGGCAATCGGAGCAACGCAGATGCAAACCAGAAGACTGGGAGCGCTGGAAGTCTCGGAACTGGGCGCTGGGTGCATGAGCATCAGCGCCAACTACGGACCTCCCGCAGACAGAAACCAAGGCATCAACACCATTCGCACGGCGCACGAGAAAGGTGTCACGTTCTTCGACACCGCCGAAGTGTACGGCCCCTATACGAACGAAGAGCTTGTCGGAGAAGCACTCTCGCCATTCCGCGACAATGTCGCCATCGCAACCAAATTCGGGTTTGATATCGAAGGCTCGGGCGCACCTCTCAGCCGGCCAGAGCACATCAAGAAGGTGGTCGAGGGATCGCTTCAACGCCTGCGAACCGACCGCATCGACCTCTACTACCAACACCGAGTAGATCCAAACGTGCCGATCGAAGAGGTGGCCGGCGCGGTCAAGGACCTCATCAGCGAGGGAAAGGTGCTGCACTTCGGTCTCTCCGAGGCCAGCGCACGGACCATCCGCCGCGCGCATGCTGTTCAACCGGTGGCGGCGATGCAGAGTGAATATTCGCTGTGGACGCGAGATCCCGAACGAAACGGCGTCCTCGCTGCTTGTGAGGAGTTGGGCATCGGCTTCGTCCCGTGGGGCCCAGTCGGAGAGGGTTATCTGACTGGGAAACTCGATGCGCGCGCCAGGTTCGACCCACAGACCGACCTTCGATCGAAGTTCCCGCGCTTCACTCCGCGAAGCCCTAGCGGCCAACATGCCGGTTGTCGACTTGTTGAAACGGTCCGCAGAGAAGAAGAACGCGACTCCTGCCCAGATCGCGCTCGCATGGCTGCTGGCGCAGAAACCGTTCATCGTTCCCATCCCGGGCACCCGCAACGTTGATCACCTCAACGAGAACCTCGGCGCGCTCACTGTTCAGCTGACGCCCGCCGATCTACAAGAGATCGAAACCGAGTTCTCCACGATCACCGTGCACGGTGAACGCATGGACGAAGCCAACATGGCGCTTGTCGACCAGACCTTCTGATACCGGACGGCACCGGGCGTCAGATCGCCTGGAAACTTTCAAGAAACGAAGGAATTGGAGTTATCTGATGAAACACATCTCGCTTGGCGGGCTCGACGTCTCCCGGATCGGCCTGGGCGCCATGTCAATGTCCGGCTACTACAACACCGGGCAGGGCAGTGACGCCGAGTCGATCCGCACCATCCACCGGGCACTCGATCTGGGCGTCACCCACATCGACACCGCCGAGATCTACGGCCCGTACCTCAACGAGGAACTGGTCGGCCGGGCCATCGAAGGTCGCCGGGACCAGGTCGTGGTCGCGACCAAGTTTGGCCTGGTGTCGCACTCCGGAGGCGGGCCCGGCGTCGTCGACAGCAGCCCGGCCAACGTCCGCGCCGCCATCGAGGGTTCCCTGAAGCGACTCGGCACCGACCACGTCGACCTGTACTACCAGCACCGGGTCGACCCGAACACCCCGATCGAGGACACCGTCGGCGCGGTGGCCGACCTGGTGAGCGAGGGCAAGGTGCGCCACATCGGGCTGTCCGAAGCCGGGGTCGAGACGATCCGCCGCGCCCACGCTGTGCACCCGATCACCGCGCTTCAGACGGAGTACTCGCTGTGGACGCGCGACGTGGAGGCCGAGTTGCTGCCGCTGCTGCGCGAGCTGGGCGTCGGCTTCGTTCCGTATTCGCCGCTGGGCCACGGTTTCCTCACCGGCCAAATACGTTCCAGCGCAGATATTTCCGATGGCGACTGGCGGAAGACCAATCCGCGCTTCGTCGGTGAGAATTTCCAGCGCAACCTGCGCATCGTCGACGAGGTCAAGGCCGTCGCCACCGAAGCAGGTGCCACACCGGCGCAGATCGCGTTGGCCTGGCTCCTTGCGCAGGGTGACGACGTCGCCCCGATCCCCGGCACGAAGCGGGTCGCTCGCGTCGAGGAGAACACCGCCGCCGATGGCATCGAGCTGAGCGCCGAACAAATCGAAAGGCTCAACAACCTCACTCCTGCCGCCGGTGAACGCCATGACGAAGACAACATGGCCGCCATCGACCACTGACCTCGCCAGCGGGCGTCCAGACGTCAACGCTCCTGGCGGCGAACGCGTTTGGCTGCACGACAAGCTCGCCACCGCAGCCTCTGACGACGCCGTCTCCCGCGCGGAACGCTCCGCACATACCGCCGACGATCCCACCGACTGAAAGGGCAGAACACAACATGCTTGCCGCGTGGTTTGACCGTCAGGGCCCGGCCAGTGAAGTGCTGCAGGTCGGCGATCTGCCCGACCCGCAGCCCGGGCCTGGTGAGGTCCGCGTCCGCGTCCGCGTTTCGGGGATCAACCCCGGCGACACCAAGAAGCGCCGCGGATGGCTCGGCTCGTCCATGCCGTTCCCGCGCGTCATCCCACACAGTGATGCCGCGGGCGTCGTCGACGATGTGGGCGACGGAGTCGACAGGAGCCGTGTCGGACAGCGGGTGTGGGTCTACGGTGCGCAGTCTTACCGGCCCTTCGGCACCGCCGCCCAGTTCACCGTGGTACCCCAACACCTTGCAGTGCCTTTGCCCGACGGACTCGGCGACGATGTCGGAGCGGCGCTGGGCATTCCCGGTATCACCGCCCACCGCGCCGTCTTCAGTGACGGGCCAGTCGACGGCAAGACGCTGCTCGTGCACGGGGTGCTCGGCGGCGTCAGTTCGCTGGCCGCTCAGCTTGCCCGCTGGGGCGGCGCGACCGTGATCGCGACCGTCACTCGCAGCAGCGACCTCGATCGCGTCGATCCCGCGGTGGTGGCGCACGCCGTCGCCCTGGATCAATCCGATCCGGCCGGCGCGATCCGTGAGTTTGCACCGAAGGGTGTGGACCGCGTCGTCGAGGTGGCCCTGTCCGACAACGCCGACCTCGATGCCGCGGTCGTCGCCAACGACGCCGTCATCGCCGCCTACGCCACCCGCGCCGACAGACCAGAAATCCCCTTCTGGCCAATGCTTTTCGCCAACGTCACGCTACGGCTGCTCGGCAGCGACGACTTCCCCGCTGAAGCCAAACAACGGGCCGCGCGCGATCTCACCAGCGCAGCAGCGGCCGGTGCACTTCATGTCGAGGTCGGCCAGTCCTACCCGCTGCACCAGATCGCCGACGCTCACTACCACGTCGATGCCGGCACCCGCGGCCGCACCCTCGTTGACATCCCCCAATAACCACCGCACAGGGCGGACTTAACGCGCACCACAGCCCACACCTGCGCCACGCCCCGAATCGCCTGGTGAGAATCCGCCACGAACATGAGACAACGCCGTCCGCCAAGCGAGTGAGGCGCGGCGGCGAGCTGCGGGAGCCCGGTGAATCGAATCGTTCGCGGACCCCAAGGGGTGGGCTGGCAATACGTGGGTTACCAGCGCCTGTCTCGCCGCGCGTATGCCGTGTTGTCTGAGGTCCAGGGTAAGCGCGTTGCCGCCATTCCCGAGGACGAAGGATGCGAGAGGATCTGATGAACGGAACCGACAACATCGACAGCTCGCGCGACGGGTCGCCGCTGACGATGAGCCGCCGGAGCTTTGTCGGCGCCTCGGTCGTTGTCGGCGGCGCGGTGGCAGCGGTCCCGCTGCTGGCCGGCTGCGACGACGCACCCGCTCAGTCCGAGGCGACGACCGTAGTGCAGCTACGGGTCAACGGTGAGCAGCGCGAGGTGACGGTGGACAACCGGACGTCGCTGTTGGATACGTTGCGTGAACGTGTGGGCCTGACGGGAACGAAGAAGGGCTGCGATCAAGGGGCTTGCGGTGCATGCACCATCTTGGTGGACGGGCAGCGGGTCGTTTCGTGTCTGACCCTGGCGGTGATGCACGACGGCGCCGAGATCACCACGATCGAAGGTCTCGCTGACAACGGCCGGCTCCATCCGCTGCAACAAGCGTTCATTGACGAGGACGCCTTTCAGTGTGGTTTCTGCACCTCCGGGCAGATCATGTCCGGTGTCGGCTGCATCCGCGAGGGCCACACCGGTTCTGCCGCGGAGATCCGGGAGTCGATGAGCGGCAACATCTGTCGCTGCGGTGCCTACACCAACATCGTCAACGCGGTGGCACGCTCGGCGAACGGCGCCTGAGTGCCATGTTTCCATTCCGATTCAGTAAGGCTGGCGACGAAGGGTCGGCATTGTCGACGTTGGCCGAAGGTGGCCGTCCCATCGCCGGTGGCACCACCCTGATTGACCTGATGCGCCAGACCGTGGAGCGGCCCGATCACATCGTGGACATCAACGGCCTGCCCTACGGCGACATTGACGTCACCCCGGCAAGATTGAAGATCGGGTCTTTGGCGCGGATGTCGCAGGTTTCGGCCCATCCCGTTGTGCGCCAAGAGTTTCCGGTGATCGCCGAAGCACTTGATCTCAGCGCATCAGCGCAACTGCGCAACATGGCCTCCATCGGGGGCAACCTGATGCAGCGTCCGCGGTGCCTGCATTTCCGCGACGTGTCAGCGCCGTGCAACCGCCGCACACCCGGTGCCGGGTGTGCAGCCATCGGCGGGCTCAATCGCACCCACGCCATCTTCGGAACCAGCAGCCACTGCGTGGCCACCCACCCGTCGGATCTCGCGGTCGCGCTTACCGCCTTGGACGCCGAAGTATTGGTCCGAGACAGTGCGGGGGAGAGCCGGATCCCGATATCGGGGTTCTTCCGCGAGCCGGGCGATACCCCGGACCGTGAGCACAACCTGCGCCCAGATCAGCTCATCGTCGCCGTCGAGGTGCCAGCGCGGCCCGGCACACGTCGGTCGGGATACCTCAAGGTGCGCGACCGGCAATCATATGAGTTCGCGCTCACCTCGGCCGCTGTCGCGCTGGACATCGGCGGCGGCGTGGTGCGCAGCGCGCGGGTGGCAGTCGGTGGCGTCGGGACGGTGCCGTGGCGACTGCCCGCCGTCGAACGGGCGCTGCAGGGTCGCCCACCCGGTCCGCAGCTCTGGCACGCCGCTGCCGCGCGGGCCGGGGACGGTGCTCGACCGTTGTCGGAGAACGGATTCAAAGTCGAGCTGGTCAAACGGGCGGTTGAGCGGCAACTTGCGACCGTGGCCGGGCTGCCATGACCCGGCCACTGTCCACGCCGGCGCCGATGGCCGGTCAACCGGTGACCCGGGTGGACGGCCCGTTGAAGGTCACCGGCGGCGCGCTCTACGCCGCCGACAACCCGCAACCCGACATGGTCTACGGCGCGCTGGTGTGTACCACCGCAGGACGTGGAACCGTCGACCGCATCGACACCTCCGCGGCGCTTCGCGAACCGGGAGTGCTGAAAGTGATCACCGACTTCACCGGCGTCACTCTGCCCTTCAATACCCAAGCCGTGGAGTTCTTCGGTCAGCCGGTGGGCATCGTGCTCGCCAGCACGCTGGTGGCCGCCGCCCACGGCGCAGCGCTGGTCAACGTCCGCGTCCGCACCCAACCGCAACTGACCGACATCGACTCTCGCCGAGGCCGTCCAGCTACCGGGCAGCCAGACCACCGACTACGCCCGCGGCGACGCCGAGAAGGCGCTGCGCACAGCGGCTGTCGTCGTCGACAGCCAGTATTCGATTGCGCGCGAATACCACAGCCCGATGGAACCACCGGCGACCGTTGCGCGCTGGGATGGCGACCGGCTCACCGTGTGGGACAAGGTTCAGGGCGCCTACTCCGCCCGGCAGGCCTACGCCGACGCGTTCGGAATGCCGGTGGAGAAGATCCGGGTGATCTCGCCCTTCGTGGGCGGTGGGTTCGGCGGCGCCGGGGAGGTCTGGCCGCATCAACTGCTCACCGCCCTGGCCGCACGCCAGCTGCGACGCCCGGTCAAGCTCATGCTGACCCGCGCTCAGATGTACACCGGGATCGGCTACCGGTCCACCAGTCGGCAACGGCTCGCGATCGGCTCCGACCGTTCAGGGCGCATCGCGGCGACGATCCACGAAGGCCGCGTCGAGATCGCGCGGTACAAGAGCTTCGAGGACCCGCTGACGCTGCTGCCCAAGACGTCCTACCGCTCGCCCGCCATGCGCTCGACGTACCGGGTCGTACCGCTGGACGTCAACGCGCCGACGTATATGCGCGGTCCCGGGGAAGTCACTGGTGCCTTTGCCCTGGAGTCGGCGATGGACGAGCTGGCCCATAAGCTCGGCATGGATCCGATCGAGCTGCGCATCCGCAACGAACCCGATCGCGACCCGATGACCGGTCTGCCGTTCTCGACGCGCCGGCTCGTCGAGTGTTTCCGGCAGGGCGCCGACACGTTCGGGTGGTCGCGTCGCAACCCAACACCGCGAGCCCAGCGCGACGGCAACCAGCTGATCGGCTTCGGGACCGCCGCGGCGCAGTACCACACCCTGCGTGAACCGTGCGATGCGTTAGCGCGCGTCAACGCCGACGGCACCGCCGACGTGCAGAGCGCCACCAGCGACATGGGGCCGGGGACCTACACCTCGATCACCCAAATCGCCGCCGACGCCCTGGGCCTGCCCATGAACCGGGTCCGGTTCACTCTGGGGGATAGCCAAATGCCGATGGCGCCCATGCACGGCGGGTCCTGGACCTTGGCCAGCGTCGGCTCCGCAGTGTCCCTTGCGGGCAACATGCTGCGGGACAAGCTCATTCGCGCCGCCGTCGTCGACCCCGGGTCACCGCTGAACGGTTCTCGACCCGATGACGTTGCGGTCGCCGATGGGCGGATGTTCCACACCGTTGAGCCCGGTCGCGGCGAGTCCTACCGAGACCTGCTTCGACGGCGTGGGTGGAAAAGCGTTGACTCTCGACAGAATTGGTCGCCCGATGACGCCGCCGATCGCTTCGCGATGAACGCCTACGGTGCTGTCTTCGTCGAAGTTGCGGTCGACGAGCTGTTGGGCACCGCGCGGATACGTGGCATCTACGCGTGCTATGACGCCGGCCGGATCATCAATCCCAAACTTGCCCACAGTCAGGCCATCGGCGGCATGGTCGGCGGAATCGGGATGGCGTTGCTGGAAGCCGGAGAAGTCGACCACCGCGACGGCCGGGTCGTCAACGCCAACCTGTCCGACTACCTCGTCCCCGTCAACGCCGACGTTCCTGTCCTTGACGCGACGTTCCTGCCCGGCGGGGAGGACACCATCGCCGACCCACTCGGCGTCAAAGGCCTTGGCGAGGTCGTCATCGTCGGAGTACCGGCCGCGATCGCCAACGCAGTCTTCAATGCGACCGGAAAACGTGTCACCGACCTTCCGATCACCCTGGAGAAGCTGCTGTGACGTCGCCGCCATGACCCATGTGTCGAACATGTTGAAGCTCGCCCACATCGTGATGACGATCCCGCAAGTGGGTCGGTTCGCTCCGACTGTTATACGAAGTGGAACAAGCTGATTCGCGGCCTGACTGCTACGGCCCGGGGACCGGGCGTGGCCACTTCAGGCGAGGAGGGGCGGCCGTCGGCGTTCAACTCCAACGGGGGCGCGGGCCAACGACATTCACCCTCGTCCTCGTTTTCGGGGTTCACACCTTGATCACGGATAGGGCAGGACAAGCGCGGGCAATCTGGTCGAAGTCGGCACCCTGCGTGACTACAGGAAGACCGTGCTCGATCGCGGTTGCCGCAATGAGAGCGTCGGTCAGCTTCACTGCCCGATGCACGCCCGCGGCTCGGCAGTCTGCGACGAGGCGAGCCCACGAAACCATCACCGCTTCACTAACCGGGATGGGATCTGCCGCGCGCGCCAGCGCGAGCGTGTCCGCGCGTCGTGATCGGGTCACCGAATCGCCCGCATTCGACTGCGCTTCGATGATCGGATGATGGCCATGCCAGCAGCAGACGTCTGGACCTGAGTTACTTGCGCTTGTGAACTGCTCGCCAGAATCGTGGTTGAGTGTGTGGCGCGGCCTAGGTTGTGGTCGGTGTCGGCCAGTAGCCGATGACTCCGCCGCCGAACTCGAGGTCGGTTTGTGGGAAGTCGTTGCCGACGGCCAGGAGTGGTTCATGGCTCAGCTGGGCGGCGGCGTATGTCATGCAATCGCCGAAGTTAAGGCCCGCAGGGTGGCGGCCCTTGCCGTAGTGCAGGAAGGCGCGTTGTGCGGCTGCTGCATGTTCGTCGGTGAAATGTGCGACGCCCAAGTCGATTTCGCTGCGTACCCGTTCGAAGATGGTGCGTGCGACAGGGCCGTGGCGGGCGGTCAGCACGATTAGGCATTCGGCGACGGTAGGTGCTGACATCACCGGATTACGGGCGTCGGCCAACGCCGCGGCGACCTGTGCGGCGTGCGGCTGCTCCTCTTGAATGAACGCCACGATGGCGCTTGTGTCGATGATCATGTCGGCGCTCAGACTCCCGTTTCGGGGTCGTAGCCCAGGATTTCTTCCCGTTCAGGTTTGGTGATGGGGGTGCGGTCGGTGAGCAGGGGCCAGATCTCGGTGCGCATGACGTCGAGCAGCTGCTCGACGCGGTTGCCGGCGTGCGATTGCAGCAGCGTCAGCTGGGCGTTGAGGGCGTGGCGGATGGCGTCGGTCTTGTTGGTGTGGAGGCGGGCTGCGAGTTCGGTCGCAAGTCGGTCGACCTCGGGGTCCTTGATATTCAAAGCCATAGGGTAGAGGATACCGCCAAGTAGGTACTATCTACCTTGCGATTCTTACGGGGTGGGTAATCGTTAGACGCGTCCTTGCATGAATTGCGTGGATCCGGCAAACCCGGGACAGGCACAACGCTCTGGCCGGCCAACGCTCAGGGCCCGGGCACGGGGCGCGGCCACTTCGGGCGCGGCAGCCGAGCGCCTGACGGCGGGCGCATCTGCTCTAGCACAATCCGCACCGGAGGCCAGGTTGCCCGCCCGCGACGCGTTACTGCGTACGCGGTCAGCACGGCCTTGGGTTCGGACAGCGGAAGGACTTTGACACCGCGACTCGTGGGGCACCCGATCGGCAGCAACGGTTTCGAGGACTGGGCCGGGGGAGGCGGGCGCGAGGTTGTAGTCGTAGGTCAGTGCGAGATCGAGGTCGTCGTTGGTCTGCAGCGCGAAGGCCTCGATTGGTTCGTACTCGCTGATGACGAACTCGACCTTCGGATATCGCTCGGCGAGGTCGGCGACGATCGGCAGCAGCGAGACGCGGATTCCGGTGGCGAAGCCGCCCACCCTTACGGTGCCGGCCGGCTCCGCGTCGGGATCCAGGTCCAGCCGCGCGCTGTCAACCGCGGCCAAGATTGTGACCGCTTGGTCTCACCAACTTGGCGGTAGCAGCAGCAGTCTCCCTCGCCGAGCTTGTCGCCCGACTACGCCGGGAGTGCGTGGCGGCGTGCGAAACGCCCGATATGGCTGATGTCGCTCGGATCGTGGACGAAGCGCTTCAGGCTTGACCCATGGAATATAGCGGATACGCTATAATTTCGTCGTGAGCGCGCCCGCCGAACTGTTGACCCGCCTCCGTCAGGCACGATTGCGGAGAGGGCTGTCGCAGGCAGAACTGGCCGCACGGGTGGGCACAACGCAGTCCGCGATCGCCCGCCTCGAGTCGGGGGCTGCCGATCCTCGGCTGAGTACCCTGATTCGCTATGCCGAAGCGGTCGGCACGGAACTCGACACGCACGCTGCGGCCGCTGCTGCCCCGTCGCTGATTCGCACAGCCGCCGCGGTCCGGGCGTCACTTGCAGGCTCCAGCGCCGGTGAGGCGTTGCGGCACGTCATCCAGTTCCTGGACGATGTCGCAGCCCTTGACGACGACGCGGTTCGGCAGGCAATTCGGGACGAGCCGGACACCGTCGGTGATCGCCGCTGGGACGCGTTGCTGGCGGGCATTGCCGAATACGCGAGCCGCCGCGCCGGAATCCCCGTCCCCGGGTGGGCCAGCGCCCCCGGCCGGTTCCTGCGGCGATTCTGGTTCGTCATCGAGGACATTCTCGGGCGGCCAGTGCCGGGTCTGGCCGTCGCCGCGTTTACCTCCGCACCACCGGAGCTGGCTGGCCGCGGGGTGTTCCTGGATCGCTCATCGCTGGTGAGCGTATGAGCTTGCTCGATCGTGACGCTATCATCGCGCTGCTCACCGACCTCGGCTCTGCACTGGCCGCCAAGGGCGAGCACGCTGACATGTTCGTCGTCGGCGGCGCGGCGATGGCGCTGGCCTACAGCACCCGCCGCACGACTCGCGACCTGGACGCCGTCTTCGAACCGAAGCAGGTCGTCTACGCTGCCGCCAAAGAGATCGCCCGCGCCCACGGTTTAGCCGATGACTGGCTCAATGACGCTGTGAAAGGCTTCCTGCCGGGAGCGGACCCGAACGCGACGACGCTGTTCGAACAACCGGGAATCAGTGTGCGCGTCGCCTCGCCCCACTACCTGTTCGCCATCAAAGCCGCGGCAGCCAGAATTGAACGCGATGCCGAAGACCTGCAATATCTCTACCAGCTCTGTGGCTTTCGAACCGTCGACGAAGCACTCGACACCGTCACGCAGTACTACCCGCCCCATCTACTCACTCCGAAAACCGAACTGTTGCTTCGAGAACTGCTCCAAACCTCGTAGGTCGACATCGGCCGCTATCGCAGCGCGCTGCTGGCGATCCTCACCCAACCGCTGCGTCATCGGGCATCCCTGCACCCCCAATTGGCTTCGCGTGATCAAGGGTGTCGCAGCAGCGGCGCCGTCCGGCGACCAATAGAACTGGCGCCGGCGGCATTAGGGGATCGGCCGGGGCCATTGCGGCCGGGGCAGTTGGGGTCCCGGCGGCCGCAGTCTGTCCAGCACCATTCGCAGGGGTGGCCATGTCGACCGGCCGCGGCGTGTCACCGCGTAGGCGGTCAGGATGGGGTTGGCGTCGGCCAGTGGGAGTATCTTGATCTCGCTGCCGGTGGGCCGTCCAATCGGCAGCAGGCCGACGCCGTAGCCCGCCGCGATCAGATCTTCAACTAGGTCGAGGCTGTCGATCTGGTGCGCGATGCGTGGAACGAAACCCGCCATCGACGCCAGGGTCCGCACTGCGATTTCGTCAGCGGTGTTGCGCGAGTTGACGATCCACGTCTGATCGGCGTAGGCAGCGATGTCGGCAAGCCCGTCCGCAGTGTCGGCTGGGACGCCGAGGCCCCACGCAACGGTCCATAACGGCACCGTCTCGAGCACCGGGCCGATAGATGCCGGAGCCAGGTTGTAGTCGTAGGTCAGCGCAAGGTCGAGGTCGTCGTTAGTCAACAGCTCGAAGGCCTCGATCGGTTCGTACTCACTGATGACGAACTCGACCTTCGGATAGTGCTCAGCCAGATCGGCAACGATCGGCAGCAGCGAGACGCGGATCCCGGTGGCGAAGCCGCCTACCCGCACGGTCCCGGCCGGCTCCGCGTCGGGATCCAGGTCCAGCCGCGCGCTGTCAACCGCGGCCAAGATTGTGACCGCATGGTCGGCCAGACGCTGGCCCGCCGGTGTGAGTCGCACGCGGCGGCCTTCGGGTTCGATCAGCTGAGCGCCGGTTTCCCTTGCTAGAGAGGCGATCTGCTGCGACACGGTCGATGTGGTGAGGTGATGCGCCTCGGCGACGGCGCGCATCGAACCCAGCCGCGACAACGCCAACAGCAACGCCAAACGTCGAGTGTCCACGAGTCCCTAGCCTCCGCTTGGTCTTACCAGCCTGGCGAATTCGCCACCATTCGCCACATCGCGTGAGATTTCGCCACAAACTTTGAGACCCGACAGCAGCAGCAACTGCAACCGCCGCGTGTCCATGCGAGCAATTGTTCATGATTCATGAACGGTATGTCCAGGAAAATCACGTGGACGCGAACGGTTGCGGTGCCGTTCAATGCAGGAGTGACCGACAACCAGGCCCGCACCGGCGCTCTCATGGCGATGGGGTCGATGCTGTGCGTCCAGGTCGGCTTGGCGATCGCCGTGACGTTGATCGACCGCATCGGCGTGGAGGGAGCTGCCTGGCTGCGGCTGGCGTGGGCCGGCGTGCTGATGCTCGTCATCGTCCGGCCTCGCGTCGCGGCGTTCACCTGGGCCACGTTCCGGGTCTGCGTCGTGCTCGGCGTGGTGACGGCGACCGTCACGCTGCTGTTCATGGCCGCCATCGACCGCATCCCGTTAGGCACGGCCAGCGCGCTGGAATTCCTCGGCCCGCTCGGCGTCGCCGTGGCGCACGGAAAGGGAAAGAACCGCGTGCTGTGGCCGGGGCTGGCCGCCGTCGGCGTTCTACTGCTCACCCAGCCGTGGGCCGGTGCCGTCGACCCGGTCGGCGTGTTGTACGCGCTGGGCGCGGCCGTGTGCTGGGCCGGCTACATTCTGCTCACCCAAAGAGTCGGAGACGAGGTCGCCGGGATCAACGGGCTCGCGGTATCGATGCCAGTCGCCGGCCTCGTGGCCACCGTAGCCGTCGGCCCGTCGGTGTTGCCTCGGATGACTCCAGAGATCCTGCTCATCGGGGTCGGCCTGGCGATCCTGTTGCCGGTGGTGCCGTTTGCGCTCGAACTCCTGTCGCTGCGCCGGTTGACCACCGCCGCGTTCGGCACGCTAATGGCCCTGGAGCCGGCGTTCGCGATGATCGTCGGACTGGTGATGCTGCATCAGGTGCCGGCTGCGTTGGGTGTGGTCGGCATCTGCTTCGTGGTGGCCGCCGGGATCGGCGCCGCCCGCACCGGCGCCCGATCCTCGCCTGTACCGGTCGAGGTCGGCTGACCGCGGCTAGGGTGGTGGAACATACGCCACCACAGGGAGATTCAATGGACCGCGGATTCTTTACCTCACCGATCGCCCGTTTCGTCAATGCCGCGTTCGTGGGGCTTATCGACGCCCCGGTACTTGGCCGGCTGGTGCGTCGCGGTCTGGTCAAGATTCGTTATGTGGGTCGACGGTCGGGCAAGACGGTCGAACTGCCGATCGGCTATCGGCGATCGGGAGACGAAATCACCATCGGCGTAGCCTCTCCGGACGCCAAGACATGGTGGCGGAACTTCCTCGGCGAGGGCGGCCCGATCACGCTTCTGCGCCTGGATGGAGCCGATCGCACCGGCCACGCAGTCGCCAACCGCGACGATCAGGGCGGGGTGTCCGTGACCGTGCGCCTCGACAAGTAGGCGCTACCGCACACCTCGCTCGGCGCCTACGGTGTCTGGGCATGGCCGGCGTCAGGGACCCGCAACCCAACAGGGTGCTGGTGATCGAGGACGCCGAGGCCATCAGGATTGCCGTGGAGTCCGGTTTGGCGGCGGCCGGTCATTCGGTGCGCTTGCGCGCCGACGGGCGCGACATCGAACGCGACCTGATGGATTTTCGACCCGACGGGTCATGTACACCGCCAACGAGAACTATCCCGAGGCGCCGCCCGATCCTGGCGGGCCGATCACCCGCTGGCACTACCACGACAACCTTCTCGGCCAGGCGCTGATGATGCACGTGTTCTTCGTGCCCAATGACGACCTCGCCCACGCCTACGCATTGCACATGGAGGGGATGTGACCGCCTCGACCGCGACGTCGGCCACTGGCTCCAACCGCTGGGTGTGGTGGCGATTCTCGCCGAAACGGCCATGGTCCTCGTCGCGGTGGTCAGCCTTCGATTCGCTTGCGCCGGTACAGAGTTCCGACGGCCAGCAAAATCAGGCTTATCAACAGGATTGCCGTGGCGAGCACATTGATCTGCGGCGGCACCGCAGCCTTGACCGCGGCGTTCACGTACAGCGGGTAGGTCACGCTCGACCCGCTGACGAAGTACGTGATGATGAAGTCGTCGAGAGACAGCGCGAAGGACAACATGGCGGCGGCGACGATTCCCGGAATGATCAGTGGCAGCGTCACTTTGAAGAAGGTTCGGGTGGGGCTGGCCCCGAGGTCCATCGAGGCATCCTCCAGCGTCCAGTCGAACCCTCGCATGCGGGCCCGGACGGTCATGGCGATAAAGCTGATCTCGAATGCCACATGGGCGATCACGATGGTGGTGTAGCCGGCGGCCCACCCCAGATCGAGGAACAGCGTGAGCAACGCGGCGCCCATCACCACCTCGGGTGACGTCAGCGGCAGTATCAGGAACGTATCGACGGCTGTCCGACCCCGGAACCGTTGGCGCACAAGGGCGATGGCGAGCAGCGTTCCGAACACGACCGCGATGGCGGTGGAGACCGCGGCGACGTTGATGCTCAACTTCAGCGCGTTGGTCAGCGCCGGGTACTTGAACGCGTGGATCCAGTTCTCGAAGGTGAAGCCCTGCCAGGTGTAGTTGAACTTGCCGAGCGGTTTGTTGAACGAGAACAGGATGATCACGAAGATCGGCAGGAACAGGTAGAGGAGCACCAGCCCGGCGGCAACGCGCAGCAGCAGATCGCCCCACTTGTGGTTGCCTTTAACGATTTTGGGTTGCGCCGGCTGTTCTGCCGCACCCGCCACTGCGGCCCCGGCCTGAGTCGTCATACCAGATCCTCCGTGCCCAATGCTCGCGTGTACAGCAGCACGCCGACGAGGATGATCAGCATCAGCACCAGAGACAGCGCGGCGGCTGCCGGGTAGTCCTTGACCACCAGGAATTGTTTCTGGATGACATTGCCGATCATCGTGGTCTGCGTACTGCCCAGGTAGTCGGCATTGATGAAGTCGCCGGAGGCGGGGATGAACACCAGCAGGCTGCCCGCCAGCACGCCGGGCATCGACAGCGGCAGGATCACCTTGCGGAAGCTGCGCACATTCGAGGAGTAGAGGTCTCGCGACGCCTCGATCAGGCGTGGGTCGATCTTCTCCAGGCTCACGTACAACGGCAGGATCATGAAGATGATCCAGTTGTAGATGAGGCCGCCCATCACTGCCCAGCTGGTCGACAACAGCCGTCCCTCGCTCGGCAGCAGTCCTACGGTGCCGAGCGCGCTGACCACCCAGCCGTCGTCGGCCAGGATCGTCTTCCACGCCAGTGTGCGAATCAGGAACGTCACGAAGAACGGCAGGATCACCAGGCCGAGGATCAGGTTCTTGAATCGGCCGGCCTTGAACGCGATGACGTAGGCGAGGGGATAGGCCAGCAGCAGGCACACCACGGTGGCCACCAGTGAGTAGGTGAACGACCGCAGGATCTGGTCCTGGTAGAGGCGGAACGCGTCGAGGTAGTTTCCGAAGTCCCAGTTGAACGTGAGCGTGGGCAGGTACACCGAGCCACCGGACGACGACAGCGACGTGCGTACCAGTGAATAGAACGGCACCACGAAGAAAATCGCGAGGTACGCCAGGCCCGGCAGGATCATCAGATACGGAGCGATCTTGCTCCGCTGTCGACTGCTGCTGGCTACACCGGCCATCGCATGCCTCTCAGCCTCCGGTGATCGCGGCGTAGATCGGTGTTGTACTCCTGCGTCTGCTCGTCGGTGAGCGTCCGCCCAACCCTTCAACTTTCCAGCGCTCTCCGCCGGCGGATTGATCAGTGGATTTGATCGCCAGAGCGGGGTCGATCTTGTTCAACTCGTCGGCCATGTCGGACAGCACCGGCACGTACTGGGTGCACGCGACGAGCTTGGCGTAGTTGGCCCGGTCGTAGACGTAGTTGATCCACGCCTCCGCCGCCTTCTGGTTCTGCGTGGTGTACGGAATCACCATGGTGTCGATGAAAGTCGATGCCCCCGTCTCCGGGACGATGAACTGCAGGTCGGGATTGTCGGCCTGCAACTGCACGACGTCGCCCGAATACGCCTGGGCGATGACCACATTCCCGGCGGCGAGATCGTCGGCGTAGTCGTTGCCGGTGAATCGACGGATCTGGCCCTTGTCCTTTTGTTCCCGGACCATGTCGATCGCCTTCTGCACGGTCTCGGTCGTCGGCTCCTCCACGGAATTGCCCTGCGACAACATGACCATTCCCGAGCCCGTCCTGGACGTCGGAGAACATGCTGACCTTGCCACTGAACGCGGGATCCCACATGTCCTCGATGGTCCTGATGTCGCGCCCGGTGGCGGCCCGGTTGTAGGCCAGCCCGATCGATGTACCCGACATGTACGGCGCGCTGAACTTGCGGCCCGGGTCGACGCTGGCCTTCAAGAAGATCGGGGCGCAAGTTGTTCTTGTTGGACCAGCCGGCATCGCTGATCTCGTTCAGCCAGCCGAGGCCGTTGATCCGGGCGGCCATGAATTGGTAGGCACCGCCAGGTCGGCGCCGATGTCCTGCTTCCGCGACAGCGGTTCCTTGACCTTAGCGAACCACTGTTCGTTGTCGTTGAAGTCTTCCTTGTAGTCCACGGTGATGCCGCTGGCGGTCTGGAACGCGGCGACGAAACCGTCGGCCATGTAGAGCGGCCAGTTCGAGATTCGCAGCGTGCCGCTGGCCGGCCCGGCGTCCTCGGTGGCGGGCTGGCCAGCTGGCTGGTCAGTCGCCGCCGCATGCGGCAAGGAATGACGGGCCCAGTGTCAACGCCGCCGCCGCGGCTGCACCACCGCCGATGAATCGCCGGCGCGAGGTCCGGTTGGTCGCAAGTCGGGAGAGGAGCCGGGGATCGATTTCGTTCGGCATGGCGACTGTGCCTTTCGTGAATTCCAGGGAAGAGGGTGCGTGAACGCGCTCGACGGTCAGGTGCTTTCGAGCATCTCCTCAAGGTCCTCGGTGGTGGGGATATCGGCGGCGGGAAGTACCAGCGACGCGTCGGGCGCCCAGCAGACGTGCACCTCGTCACCGGGGCGTAGCAGCGGCAGGTCCTGCTCCGGGCCGATGTGGGCCAAGATCGGCGAATCATCGGGAGCCGCCATTGACAGCCGCACTACAGGTCCCTGGAAGGTGAGATCGCGGACTGTCGCCCGCACGGTCGCAACGTCGCCGGTCGGAGGTTCCATTGAGACTCGGACGCGCTCCGGGCGGATCATGACCGTGGCGTGGCCGCCGGGCTCGATCGTGGTGTCACCGGGTCGGGCCTTCAAAGTCGTTCCGAGAACCTCTACTTCGACGAAGTCACGGTTGGTCCTGCCGGTCTGTCGTCCGGCCCACAGGTTGGCCTGACCGATGAAGTTGGCCACAAAGACCGTCGACGGCCGGTCGTAGATCTCGGTGGGGCTGCCGATCTGTTCGACGTCGCCGGCGTTCATGACCGCGATGCGGTCGCTCATCGTCAGCGCTTCCTCCTGGTCGTGGGTCACGTAGACGAACGTGATGCCGACCTCGCGCTGGATGCGCTTGAGCTCGAACTGCATGGCGTGGCGCAGCTTGAGGTCCAGAGCGCCCAGCGGCTCGTCGAGCAGCAGCGCGCTCGGGTAGTTGACCAGGGCGCGGGCCAACGCCACCCGCTGCTGCTGGCCGCCGGAGAGTTGGCTGGGTTTACGCTTGGCGAAGTCGGTGAGGCGCACGACCTCCAGCAGTTCGTCGACGCTTCGCTGGATCTCGGACTTGTCCTTCTTCATGCTGCGGGGCCCGTAGGCCACGTTGTCCCACACCGTCATGTGCGGGAACAGGGCGTAGTGCTGGAACACGGTGTTGACGTTGCGTTTGTGCGGTGGTACCCGCGATACGTCGACGCCCTCCAGCCGGATTGCGCCCTCGGTCGGGGTCTCGAAGCCGGCGATCATCCGCAGCGTGGTCGTCTTCCCGCAGCCGGACGGGCCGAGCATCGAGAAGAACTCACCGGACGCAATGGAGAAGTCGGCTTCGGTCACGGCAACGTAGTCGCCGAAGCGTTTCGTGACATGGTCGATCTCGATGACCGGGCCGCCCTTATCGCGGGTGGCCCCGTCCTGTCCCGTCGCGTGATCAGCGGCGGTGGTGTGTGTGCCGGTCAGGGCAGGATCCTCCTCGGGTACAGCTCGAAGCTGTGGATAAACCATCGCGGATCAGGCGGCCCTTCGCAAGCGATTCCGCAACGAATTTACTTTTTTACAGTGGAATCCTTCGTCGGTTGCGTCGGACACCGAGAGAATCCGCTGAATCGGGCGTGATCGGACACCGCCTGACCGTCGGCAGCCGTGTGACGTGGGAGCTTGCCCAGTTAGTTTCGCAGCCGAGCGGGCGGCGGGCCGGAAAATGGCGACGTCGTTTGCCCCAGCGGGGTGGGCGGGTAGAGCAATGGCGATGGCAGCAAACGGTGGACGTCGCGAGTCCGACGTGCGCAAGGCGGTCACCAACCTGGCGGTGCTGCGCTAAGCACGTTGCGCCGAACGTGCGCTCACTGCGAAGTTTCGGCCGATTTTTCGCAGTAGCCGCACGTTCGACGGGCCTGGACGTCCTGCGTCAACCCCATTCGTGGTTCATGGCACGGGATTCGTACTTCGCTTCGACGGATTCGATACCTCGCGCCTGCGGACGGGTCAGCGCGATCAGCACCATGGCCAGGCCCGCGGTCACGGCGCCGCCGATGAAGATCGCGACGAAGCTGCTTTCCATGGGCACCGCGCTACCGGTGATCGAGCGGCCGAGCAGAACCGCGACGAGCGCGGCCGCGGTTGAGCTTCCGACCGTGCGGGCGATGGCGTTCATGCTCGTGGCGACACCGGTTTCGCCGGCATCGACCTCGCTGACGATCAGGGCCGGCAACGCGCCGTATCCCAGGGCGATGTAGGCGTTGGCCAGGATGCTGGCCGCGATGATCTGCCACGGCGCCGAATGGGCGAAGGCGATGAACAGGAAGCCGGCGATCCCGGCCAGCGCCGCGGTGATGAGTACCGGCCGGGCGCCGAAGCGGTCGATGAACCGGCCGCTCACCAATGCGACGAGAAATCCCGTGATCGCGCCGGGTAGTAGGTAGACGACGCTGGCCTCGAGCACGGTCGCTCCGAAGCCGTATCCCGCTGCCTCACGCGGGATTTGGACGAATTGCGTCAGGCCGAGGAACGCAAAGTACAGTCCCATGCCCACAAAGATTGTGGCGAGGTTGGTCAGCATGATGGGCCGCCGGGTCAGCATCCCGATCGACACCAGGGGCTGTTTGGCCCGCCGCTCCCAGAGCCACCAGCCGACCATGACGACCACACCGAAAGCCGCGCACCCGAGCGTCCACGGCGAGTTCCAGCCCCACGAATTGCCCTGGGTGATCGTCAACAGGATGGCCGACAATCCGGCCGCGAGGCCCGTGGCGCCCAGCCAGTCGATGGTTCCGGTCGAGCGGCGTGGGCGCGCGGGGACGATGAACACCACGATGGCGATGACGAGGATCGTGAACGCAGTGGTCAGCCAGAAGACCCGGTGGTATCCGGCGTCGCCGGCCATCAGCAGCCCGACCACCACGAGCCCCGTGCCGCCGCCGAACCCCAACGTCCCGGAGAGCACCGACATCGCCGACCCCATCCGGTCGGGAGGCAACTCCTCGCGCAGGATGGCGATGCTGATCGGATACAGCGCGAACGAAGCCGCCTGCAGCACGCGGCCGACGATTAGCAGCGCGAGTGACGACGTGACGGCCGCGAGCACCGAGCCGAGCAGCACGACGGCGAGCACGATCAGCAACACGCGCTTCTTGCTGTGTAGGTCGGCCAGGCGGCCGATCAACGGCGTCGCCGCCGCGGCGGCGAGCAGATTCGCGGTCACGGCCCAGCTGACCGCGACGGTGGACGCGTCGAGTTGGTCGGCGATGATGCCGAGCACCGGAACGACGGCGGTTTGCAGCACGGCGACGGTCAGGACCACCACGCTCAGCCCCGCGACCAGCAGCTGAGGCCGTCGAACCGCCCTATCGCCCAGGGCGGTGGAGCGTGTCGCGTCGGCATTGACCACGCACCGCTCCGATCGTTAGCACATCTTCGGTTCTTTCGATTATGTCCCGTGGCCCAGAAGGGCCAACAACCGAGCATGCGGAAGCCGCGGCGAGCGGTGCCCGTCGCGGCCGATCATGTCGTCGTTGACGACCAGCGCGTTGAGCACCGCTTCCTCCACGCACTGCACAACGGCGGTGTACAGCTCGTCCATTCGACCCCACGGCACGAAGGTGATCGTGCCGAACTCGTCGTCGCCCACCGGGCCGACGGGAAACGCACTGGCCAGTCCCGGCACGTCGGCGGTCGAGAACGCGAGGAAGATGTCGCCGGAGAAATGACTGCCGGCGGTCCCGGTTCTGGCCAGGCCCAACGGAACGCGCCGTGCCAGCGCCTTGCATTGGCCGGGCAGCAGGGGTGCATCGGTGGCGATGATGGCGATGACGGAGCCCGCGCCGCCGGGCGGCCTGAGCCCGAGGTCGACCTCGAACCAGTCGCTCAGCAGCGGATTGTCGTCGAGCATCTCCGGACCGGCATGCCTTCCGGCGACGGTCAATTCGGTGCGCGAGCCGAAGTTGGCCTGGACGAAGGCGGCGACGGTGAAGGTCCGCCGGCCATACGTGACCAATCGGGACGCGGTGCCGTTGCCGCCCTTGTACTCATAGCAGTTCATCCCGGTTCCGCCACCGATCGATCCCTCGGCGACCGGACCCGTGGTGGCCGCGTCGAGCGCAGATTCGACGTGCTCGGGTCGGACGTGCCCGCCGTTGATGTCGTTGAGGTAGCCGTCCCACGTCTCCGCGCACACGGGCAGCAGCCATTGGCGGGCGAGCAGCGGGTTGATGCGGTTGACCCAGCTGACGACGCCGGTGTGGCAGGCGCCCACCGCGTGCGTATTCGACAGCACGATCGGCAGATTGAACGACCCCGCCTCCTCGATCCACGTCGTACCCGTCATCTCGCCGTTGCCGTTGAGCGAGTACCAGCCCGCGGCGCACGGCTGCCCGACGCCGTCCCGGCCGCGCGGCAGGATCGCGGTGACGCCGGTGCGGACGGGGCCCTCGCCGACGACGAGCGGCCCGTCGCCGCTGATCAACGTCGTCACGCCGACTTCGACGCCGCCGACGTCGGTGATCGCATTGAGCGTCCCGGGTTTACCGGGCAGGGCGATACCGAGCCCGCGCGCCCGAGGCCGGCCGTCAGTGGTGTGGGTCATGGTCACCCAATCATTCTCGACAGGCAGTTGACTTCAAGCCCACTTGAACCGGCAAGGTTGGGCCATGAACGTTTCGTCCGCGAGAGCGGTCAACCATCACGCCGATTTTCCGGGTTTCGCCGGTGTGACCGGATTGCTCGCTGGCTTGCTATTTCTGGCGATCGGTAGGGCGAACGCACGGTTGGCGGTCGACATTGCGTCCGTGTCAGCAGCCGACCGAGTCGTCGATATCGGTTGCGGCCCGGGCGTTGCCGTCAGGGCAGTCGCCAGCCGCGGGGCACACGCAACCGGCGTTGACCCGGCACCCGTCATGCTTCGGGTGGCTCGTGCCGCCACTCGCCGCCGAGACGGCATCGACTGGGCCGAGGGCGCGGCGGAACACCTGCCAGTGCCGAACGGGTCGGCGACCGTCGTGTGGTCCTTGGCGACGGTGCACCACTGGAAGGACGTCACCAAGGGACTCGCGGAGGCACACCGCGTCCTGGCGCCGGGAGGGCAGGTGCTCGCGATCGAGCGTCAGGTGCGTCCCGACGCGACCGGGCTGGCCAGCCATGGATGGACCGAACTGCAGGCCGAGTCCTTCGCGGCTCAGTGCCGCACCGCGGGTTTCGACGAGCTCCGCGTCGAAGCGCACGGCACCGGCCGTCGTGCGGTGTGGGCGGTCCACGGTGTCCGGCCCTGAGCGACGTCCTCTTCTCAGGCCTGCTCCATGGTCGTCTTGATAACAGCGATGCCGGCTTCCATCATCGCGCCCACATCCGCGGCCAGCTCGTCGGGCAGCAGGTCGACCGTCCAGACAAAGCCCGTGCCGCCGTCGCTGTTCGCTTCAACCTGGGCCGCGCCGTTGTAGTGCTGGAACTGCTGACCGATGATCGCCCAGACGACCCGGTGTCTGGCGTCGTCCACCGCCACGATGTCTTCGCGGACAACCATGCCATTGCCGAATGTGACGATGCGTGCGTTGCCGTCCAGTCGCGTATCCACCACGAAGCCGGGAGCGAGGCGCGTGTGCAGCGCGCCGACGTCGCGCAGCGCATCCCAAACGCGTTGAGGGCTCGCCTGGATTTGTGTTTCCTTGCAGATCGTCGCCATGGGAAGCATCTTGCGCGCCGGCGAACACCAGCCGCCGAACACCGGCGCGTCGGGCCGCGTCAGCGACGTCGCGCACGCATGCGTGACCGCCGACGCCGCCGACGAACCCGATCGGCCGGTGCCAACCCGCCGCGTCGGCGAACACGAGATCTGTCCCGGCCGCCCACTGCGGAAACACCCAGAACTCCGGCGTCCACGCGGCGCGATGCGACGCCGTCTCGAGCAGATAGCCAACGGTCGGGTGCGAGGTGTGCTGCACGGGCAGCGGCCTCAGCCGCACCTCCCCGGCATCGACGGAATCGACGGCGGGCCGCACTTCCAGCTCAGCGGCCCGTCGCCGGATCTGCGGCATCAGCTCCGCGTGTTCGTCGCAGACGAGCCAGGCGTCCAGCGGCGGTCCAGAGTCTGCAGTGCCTCCGCCGTCGAGCATGATCCGGTGGCCGGGCCACATCACCAGCAGTCCGGCGGGTCGGTAGCGGGGTAGGCGGCGGCTTGGCGAATAGTGAGCGGAAGTGAGCGATACCGCGCGGGACTGAGTCCCGCTGCTGGCGGGGTGGGGTTGTCGGTGGTGGCTGTCAGGATCTGGGTGTGGGTGCGCGGTTGCGTCGGGTCGTTGATCCGGTGGTGGCCGCCGCGCCGGCGGGGGTGCGGATTCGCACCCGGATCCGTGTGAGCGAGGCCGAGGCGGCGGCGTTGACCGCGATCGGGGTGTTTCTGGGGTCGGTGTATCGCGGCGAGCTGGCCGGGCGGATTGACCGTGGTGTGTTGGATCGTGACGGTCATGCGGCGTGGCGGGCTGAGCGTAAGCACGCGGTGACCGGGGTGGCGTCGTCGCGGTGGGCGGGGGCGATCACCCGCGCGGTCGACGACCAGTACCGGTTGGGCCTGCGCGGGGTGGCCGCCCAGGTGGCCGATCTGCGGGCCGCGGTGGATGTGCTGGAGGCCCGGTGCGCGCTGCGCCCCGGCCAGCTGGCCCCGACAGAGGCCGACGACACCGGCGGGCAGCGGCGATCGCGGCGGCCCCGGGGTTATCGCAGCGCGGCTGAGCGGTTCGCCAAGACGCGGCGGCTGGCGGTGCTGCGGTCGCGGCTGACCACCGCCGAGGAGGCGTTGGCGGCGGGGCGCCCGTCAATGGTGGTGGGTGGGAAACGATTGTGGCGCACCCGCAATCACCTCGACGCCACCGACATGACCGAGCAGCAGTGGCGGGACCGCTGGGACGCGGCGCGGATGTTTTTGACCGCCGATGGGGAAACGGGCAAGCCGGGCGGCAATGAAACCATCCGCGTCGACGCGGCCGGCCAGCTGCGCATCAAGACGCCCGCGGCGCTGGCCGACGAGCTCGGCAGCCACCTCACACTCGGCGCCCCGGTGGGGTTTCACCACCGGGGTGACGAGTGGGCGGCGCGGGTCGCCGGCCGGCGGGCGGTGCGCTACGACATCAGCTACGACCCGGCCCGGGACCGCTGGTATCTGGACGCCTCCTGGGCCGCCACCGTCGAGCCGGGCGCCTCGCTTGAGGAGCTGCGGGCCGGGCCGGTGCTGGGGGTGGATCTCAACGCCGACCACCTGGCCTGCTGCGTGCTAGACCGCTCGGGCAACCCGGTCGGTGACCCCACCAGCATCGAGGTCCGCACCGAGGGGTTGGCGGCGTCGCGGCGCGATGGGCGGGTGCGCGCGGCGATCACCGCCCTGCTCGACCACGCCCAGCGCACCGGCTGTGGGGCGGTGGTGGTGGAGAATCTGGATTTCGCCGACGCCCGCGCCACCGGGCGGGACACCCTGGGCCGCGGTGCGCGCGGGAAACGGCTGCGCCGCACCATCGCCGGCATCCCCACCCGGCGATTCCGCACCCGGCTCACCGGGATGGCGGCCCGGCGCGGCGTCGCGGTGATCGGGGTGGACCCGGCCTACACCAGCCGCTGGGGCAACCAACACTGGCGCACCCCGTTGCAACAGCAGACTTCCGATCCGGCCACCGTGACCCGCCATCATGCCGCGGCGGCCGCGATCGGCAGACGTGGCCTCGGCCTGGCGATCAGGCGACGGCCGGCAGGACCCCGCACCGGACAGCGGACCGCTGCGGGCACCCCACCGGCCAGGCCCGACCACCAGCCGAGCACCACACCACGGCGGCGCGGCAGTTCCGGCCCACCGACACACCCACCATGAGGTATATCGGTTCACCGGAAAACACCCGCCGCCAGCGGCCAACACCGTTCGGGCCGCACAGGACACACTCCTGCTCACGAATCAGGAACGGTGAATTCATCGCCCCGACACCCAGCAGGACGAGCCGCAGCATTAAACCACTCCGGCTTCGATTGTGCGGGCGTCGTCGTGTTCGAATGAACCCATGACTTCGAGTGCCCTGACCGAATCGACCTTCAGCGGTCACCGTCCGGCCGGCGTGGGTGACCTCTCGGTCGAGACGCACGGCATCGCACCGATCGCCGAGGATCAGCGGTACGGCACGCCGGCCCGGCTGTTCACGGTGTGGTTCGCGCCGCAGGTCAACATGACCGGGGTGTTCACCGGCACGCTCGCGATCGTGCTCGGGCTGGGCTTCTGGCTGGGCCTGCTGGCCATGGTTATCGGCACGGTTCTCGGCTCGCTGGTGGTGGGCTACCTGTCGACCTGGGGCCCCCGGACAGGTACCGGTCAGCTGCCGAACTCGCGGATGGCGTTCGGTGGCGGCGTCGTCCTGCCAGCCGCCCTGCAGTGGCTGTCGTCGATCGCGTGGGACGCACTGGTCGGACTGTTCGGCGGGGAAGCCCTGGCCGTGCTGCTCGGTATTCCGTTCTGGATCGCGGTGCTGATCGTGCTCGGTGTGCAGGGCGCGGTCGGTTTCTTCGGCTACGAGCTGATCCACCGGATGCAGGCTGTCCTGACCGTGGTGCTGTTCGTGACGTTCGTGGTGTTCGCGGTGAAACTTGTTGGTGGGCATGAAATCGTCACACCGGCGAGCGTGCACGGCCCCGACCTTGTCGGCGCCTTCGTGCTCGAGGTGACGATCGCGTTCAGCCTCGCGGTGTCATGGGCCAGCTATGCCGCCGACTTCAGTCGGTACCTGCCGGCGAACTCGTCGCGCGCCCGGGTCTTCGGATTCACCTTCGCCGGAATTGTGTTGGCGTACATCTTCGTTCAGGGCATCGGCATTGCGGCGGCCGACGCGATTGGGGAACACACCGCCGAAGGGGTGCGATCGGTGATGGGTGGCGGCGTGCTCGGTGCGCTGGCGTTGCTCGTCATTGCAGTGGCGTCGATCGGCTCGGGGGTGATGAACGACTACAGCGGGTCGCTGGCGTTGCAGACCATCGGAGTGCGGGTGCGCCGCCCGGTGTCGGCCGTCATCGTCACGGTGCTGGCGTTCGGACTCATCCTGTGGTTGCACGCGGCCGACACCGCGACGCGGTTTACCGATGTCCTGTTGCTGGTGAGCTACTGGATTCCCGCGTTCGTCTCCGTGGTCGTCATCGACTGGCTGATCCGCACCCGCGGCCGGGCCACGATCAACCCTGCCGAAGAACCCACCGACCGTCGCGATGCCGTGGCCGCCATGGTCGCGTTTGTGGTCGCGTACGCCGCGGCGATCCCGTTCATGCACACGTCACTGATCGAGGGTCCGATCGCGCGGGCCTGGCACGGCGCGGACGTCGCGTATTTCGTCAATCTCCTGGTGGCCGCCGCCCTCTATGGCGGTTATCGAATTCTGCGGATGCGTCGGACCGCGGACAGCTGAGCGTTAGCGGGCGTACCGTTCCCGGTGACAGGGGAGAGGGCTGCCATGCAGGTCACCGTGCGGCCGGCGGGGGCGGCCGATGCGCAGGAGTGTGGGCGCATCTGCCATGACGCATTCGCGGCGATCGCCAATCGTCATGGGTTTCCGCCCGATTTCCCGTCGGTCGAGATCGCGACGGGCCTGCTGTCGGGGTTGATCGCGCATCCCGGATTTTTCAGCGTTGTCGCGGAGCAGGACGGGAGGGTTGTCGGCAGTAACTTTCTCGATGAGCGGTCACTGATCTTCGGTGTGGGTCCAGTTACGGTCGATCCTCCGGTGCAGGACCGCCAGGTCGGCCGGGCGCTGATGGATGCGGTGCTCGCACGGACCGCGGAGCGCGGGGCGCCGGGAGTGCGGCTGTTGCAAGCGGCGTACCACAACCGCTCGATGAGCCTGTACGCCAAACTCGGGTTCGACATTCGGGAGCCTTTCGCCGTCATGCAGGGAGACCCACTGGCGCTGGACATCCCGGGCTACACCGTTCGCCCGGCGACCGATGCCGACGTCCAGGTCTGCAATGCGCTGTGTTCGCACGTGCACGGTCACGATCGCGCAGGTGAGCTCCGCGACGCTGTCGCCCAGGGAACCGCGAGCGTGCTCGAACGCCACGGGCGAATCACCGGATACACGACCGGGATCGCGTTGTTCGGGCACTCGGTCGCCGAGACCAACGACGACCTCGCTGCGCTGATCGGCGCGGCTGAGGCGTTCGCCGGTCCGGGATTCCTGGTGCCGATGCGCAACACCAACCTGTTGCGGTGGTGCCTCGGGCATCGGCTGCGGGTCGTGAGCATGATGAATTTGATGACGATCGGCTTGTATCAGGAGCCGCGCGGCGCATACCTCGCCTCGGTGTTGTACTGACGCGCGCGGCTCATTCTGTCGATTGTTCGCGTACGGGCTGTTCGACGTCGTCCGTGGGCTGACACGTGGTGTTGATGAAGTCGTCGATCAGGTCCACCACTTCGCTGGGCCGCTCAACGTGAGGGAAATGGCCGACGCCGGCGAGCACCTCCAGCCGGCTTCCCGGCCGCGCTTCGTGCACGGCGTAACCATGCTCGACCGGGATGATCCGGTCCTGGTCGCCCCAGATGACCATGGTGGGCAGTTCGGAGGTCAGGTGCAGACGATTGAGGGCACTCACCGCCTGCCCTCGGTGGTCGACCACCGAGCGCAACGTCTTTAAGAAAGCCTGGCGCGTGTCCGAATCGGAAAAAGATGAATACGCGCTCCATATCTCCGCACCGCGGGGTGATTGAATTCCGACCGCCGAGAACCACGAGCGAAGTTTGTTGCCGGCAGTCAGAACCGGCCGCGGCGCGATGACCGGCAATATCAGCTCGGCGCCCGGGGCCGACAGCAATCGGAGCGTCCAGCCGACATCCGGACCTAGGCCGCCGCTGCTGATCAGGACCAGCCGCTGGCAGTAATCAGGGTGTTGGTAGACGAACTGCATGGCCACACCGCCGCCAAGCGATTGACCGACGATCGTCGCACGGGAAATTCCCACCTCGTCGAGCAAGTCCCGCAGCGACACCGCGAATGCGCCGAGTGAGTAGTCGCCCCTGGGCTTCGCGGATTGACCGTGTCCGAGCAGGTCGGGTGCGATCACGCGATATTTTCGCGACAGCTGGGGGATGACCGCGCGCCATGTCTCCGAACTCCCGGCCATTCCGTGGATCAGCAGCAGTGCTTCGTCGCCGCTGCCGACGTCCTGGTAAGCGACGCGATCGCCGTGCAGCTCCAGGTACTTCATCTCGCTCATGTCGACCGGACCCCCTCTGGCTGTCCCCGGATCGCTAACGTTACCGGCTGCTGCGCCCCTTGAACCGGGACAAGTAAAGCCAAGTCGGTTGATATCCCCGTCGCTCGTAGAGGCGGATGGCGTCGCGATTGCCGGCCAGCGCGCCGAGGATCAGATCCTCGACGCCGTGGTCGTGAAGATGATCCTCGAGTCGACGCAGTAACTCGGAGCCCAGACCGCTTCCGCGGTATTCCGGTAACACACTGAGCGATTCGATCTCGCCGATCCGCGAGCCGGTCGCCCACGTGTCGGGGATCCACGTCTCGTCCACCGGCAGAACGTGCGCCAGCCCGTAGCCCACGGCCGCGTCGTCGACGAAGGCGAGCAACAGCAGGGTGTCCGGCTTGGCCAGCAGTTCCTCGTACAGCACCCGCCGGACGCGCCACGTCTCGTCATCGCTCACATACGGCGCCAGTTCGGGCATGGCCTCTGCGTGCCGGTGATGCACCGCCACCCACAGCGGGCCGACGACGCCCAAGTCCGCGGCGTTGCCCGTGCGAATCCGCCAATCGGTGGCCATCGGGTCACGCTAACTCAGATTTGCTTCACCCCGTCTGCGACCGCGCGCAGCTTGTCCGGGTTGGCCACGTTGTGGACGGTGACGATGCGGCCGTCGGCGTCCAGGTCGACGGTGATGGTGGCGATGATGCGGCCGGCGCCCCTCATGACGATGCCCGGACCGCCGTTGATGTCGACGACTTCGGCTGCCATCTCGGCGATTTCGACGCCTTCGTAGGGACGCTGGATTGCTCCGGCGATCCACCGGGCGACGTTCGCCGCGCCGATGATCGGGCGCATCGCCTGGCGCACCTTGCCGCCACCATCCGTCCACAGCGTGACGTCCGGTGCGAGTAGCTCCATGAGTTCGTTGATGTCACCACCCGTCGTGGCGGCGAAGAACCTCTCGGTGGCCTCGCGCTTCTTGACGCGGTCGGCCTCGAACCGCGGCCTGCGGGCCCGGACATGTTCGCGGGCCCGGTGCGCCGCCTGGCGCACCGCGGACTCGGAACGTTCGACGGCGTCGGCGATTTCGGCGTGGCTGAAGTCGAACACCTCTTTCAGCACGAACACCGCGCGTTCCAGGGGGCTGAGGGTCTCCAGCACGACCAGCATCGCGATCGAGACCGACTCGGCGGCCGCGACGTCGTCGGCGGTGTCAGCCTGGGTGAGAATGGGCTCCGGAAGCCACGGTCCCACATAGGTTTCGCGTTGATGCCGGGTGGACCGCAGGCGTTCCATCGACAGGTTCGACACGATCCGGGCGAGATAGGCCTTCGGATCGGAAACCTGTGACCGATCGTCCGCCGACCACTTGAACCATGCGTCCTGGACGACGTCCTCGGCGTCCGCGGCCGAGCCGAGGATCCGATACGCGATCGAGAACAACAGGTTCCGGTGGTCGGCGAACGTCTGCTGGTCGGCGTTCATCGCGTCGACCGGCCGCCGCGCCGCCACGTCGCGGCTCCCACAGCGGGAAGCGCCTTCAGCAGACGGTAGGTCGGCCACGGGCTGGAGCTCACCGTCTCTTTGTACGCGACCGCCAACCGGCCGGCCAAGTAGAACCGTCCCGGGGTGTCGTCGGCGTGGGTGAACTGGATGACGGCGTCGTTGCGCCCGAGGCTCACCGGCTGGTGGACGTAGCCGAAGCGAAACCTCCTGGGCTGCTTGCCTTTCAGCTCCCGCACGATCGACGTCGCCGCGTGCAGGGCGGTCGGGATGCCGCTCTGGCAGGTGCCGTGCATGACGCCGTAGCCCTGGTGGATCGCGGCCGCGTCACCGACGGCGTAGACGTTCGGGTGCGACATCGACCGCAGCGACTCGTCGGTGACGATGCGGCCACGGTCGTCGACCTCGAGCCCGGCGGCCGCAGCGATCGGGGAAACCCGCACGCCGGTCGTCCACAGCACGGCCTGGGCCGGGATCACCTCGCCGTCGTCGAGGGCGACACCGTCGGACATCACCTTGACGATGTCGACACCGGCGCGCACCTGCACACCCAGACGGTTCAGACCCGTATGCAGCCGCGCCCGCGCCCTTTCGCCCATCATCGATCCGGGCACCTGCCGGCTCAGCAGGACGATGTCGAGTTCGGGATGCTGCTCGGCGATCTCGGCCGCGGACTCGACGCCGGTGAGCCCGCCGCCGGCGACCACGACGGTGCCGTCGGTAAGCCGGTCCAGGTACTCGGCCAACAGCGTTGCGTCCTGCGCACTGTTCAATGTGTAAGCGAACTCCTCGACACCGGGGACGACCTGGGTGTCGGCCACGCTACCCAGCGCGTATACCAGGGTGTCGTAGCGCAGGGTGTATGTGTCGTCGATCCGGACACTCTGCGCGTCGGCGTCGATGCCCGTCACCGAACCCTGGACGAAGTCCACGCCCGTGCCGGCGAGCTGATCGGGGATCTGCAGATCGGCCAGCGTCTGGCCGGAGGCGGTCTGGTGCAGTCGCAGTCGCTCGGTGAAGCGGGTCTGCGGGTTGACCAGGGTGATATGGATGTCGTCGCGACCCTTCAGACGGCCCGCCAGCCCCAGGGTCGCAGCCATGCCGGTGTAGCCGGCGCCGAGAACCATGATCTCGTTCATCGTTTTGCCTTTCGCATGGACGGTGGATACACACCAGACGCATGCAGCGGGCAGATTTGTGACATCGCGCCCCGCAAGGTTAGGGCCAATCCCCAGACTTCACGGTCTTCACCTGGGATTATGGCGGTCTGAACGGCTCGGGGAGGAGGGGCGTAGCGGTGTCCCGAAGATCCTTCGTGCACGCGCTGTCGGACTATCGATGGCTCGTGCTCGGCGTGCTCGGCATCGTCGCGTTCGCCCTTGGCTGTTATGGGTTCACCCAGTATCTCGACCACCCCAGCGTGGGCGACGTGTTGTACCGGAGCCTGAAGCTCTTCCTGCTGTCGGCGCCCGAAGAGCCCGGGCTTCCCATGACACTCGAGATCGCTCGCTTCCTTGCGCCCGTAGTCGCCGGTTATGCCACGCTGTCGGCCTTGGCCACCCTCTTCCGTGATCGCGTTCAACAGATGCGGATCCCACTGATGCGCGATCACGTGGTGGTGTGCGGGCTGGGCTATGTCGGGAGCGTGTTCCTGCGCCAACTGGGACAGGCCGGCGCGCGGGCGGTCGTCATCGAGTTGGATCCGGCGAATCCGCTGATCGACCTCTGCCGCAGCCTTCGCATCCCGGTGGTCGTCGGCGACGCGCAGCTCGAACGAACCCTGCGCGCGGCCGGCGCTCAGCGCGCGTCCCGGCTGCTGGCGGTGTGTCCCCAAGATGCCGTGAATGCCGAGATCATCGCCGTCGCAAGGCGTCTCGTCGCCACCCGCACCGGCGGTGAGCTTCGCTGCCTGGCCCGCATCAGCGACCCCGACCTATGCGCGCTACTGCGGGTTCAGGAGGGGAACCTGCCCGATAACTCGACCTCGTCGCTGGATTACTTCAACACCGACGAGCTCAGCGCGCGATTGTGGCTTGACGAATTCCCCGTCGACAGCGGTCCGCATATCCTCGTCAGCCGTCTCGACATGCTGGGGCGTTGGCTGGTGCTTCACGCCGCGTTCGCGTGGCATGAGAACCCGGCGAACACCGCACCGCTGTGGGTGAGTGTCGTTGACGACCAGGCCGAGGTGCGGGTCCGTGCACTCGTCGCTCAGTACCCGGACATGGAGAGCGTGTGCAATTTCCGTTGGTCGTCGACATCCGTCGGCGACATTCGTCGACTCGTAGCGGGCGACGGGGAAGCGCCACCCATTAGCGGCGCGTATGTGAGCGCAGACCGCGATGAAGAGACACTCGAGGCGGCGCTCGTGTTGCGGCACGAACTGGATGCGGCCGTGCCAATGGTCATCGCATTGTCGCGGGCACATGGCGTCTCACGGCTCATCGAAGATGCGAGAAGCGGCGGCGAGCTGACGAACATCGACGTGTTCCCGACACTGGAGCGCACGTGCACGATGGAGCTGGTGGAAGGCGGGTCGTTCGAGCGAATCGCCGAGGCCATCCATCGCCGTTGGCGCGCCGAACAACTCGCCGCAGGAAAGCCGGCGCCCACCTGGCGAGAGCTGGACGACGGGACTGAGGAATTCGAACCGGGATCAGGCGCGCGACATGATGGCGAAGTTGCACTCTGTTGGCTGCGAGATCGCGCCGTTACGGGATTGGGGGGCAGCGCAATTCGCATTCACGGACGACGAGGTCGAGATGCTCGCCGTCGTCGAGCACGACCGTTGGGTGAAGGAACGAAAGCGGTCGGGCTGGGAGTCCGGGCCAAAAGACACGGAGCGGCGGACCACGCCGTATCTGGTCCCGTTCGCCGACCTGCCGGAAGACATCGCAGACCTTGATCGCAGCGCTGTCCGCGGAATCCCCGCCGCACTCGCGTCGGCCGGTTTTCAGGTCGTCCGCCGGGCTGAAGAGCAGCGGGTGGGGCAGTCGACATGAGAACCGCGCATTTTGCCGAAAGAGTCGCATAACCGCGCTTACACTCGCCCTCTACAGAGGGAGAGGGGGCGATGTACCTTCGAAGCAGCACCCGCAAGCCCGCGTTGGTGTGTTTGCTGACCTATTGAGTTCGTAAGCGCGCGTCGGTGAGCCAATGCCCCGCATCTTCTTGAGCCACTCCAGTAAGGACACTCGCCAGGCGGTTGCCCTCAAGAGCTGGCTTGTGCAACAGGACCGCCGGCTGGAGCGCGAGATCTTTCTCGATCTCGACCCGCACTGGGGCATTCCGTCGGGCGTGAAATGGAAGGACGCCCTCCAGCAGGCGAACGCCCGCTGCGAGGCGGTGATCTGCCTGCTTTCCACGAACTGGGAAGCCTCCCCGGAGTGTCAGACGGAGTTCCGGACCGCCGAGACATTGAACAAGCGGATATTCGTGGCGCGACTGGAGCCGTCGACCGGATTCGGCCTGACTCGGGATTGGCAGTGGGCCGACCTGTTTGGCGCCGGGCCCAAGACCGCGATCGACGTCGACGACGGCACGGGCGAACCAGTCATCTTCGTGACCGAGGGTCTGGAGCGATTACTCGACGGGATCACCAGGGCCGGCATCGGTGCCGATCTTTTCCTGTGGCCCCCGCCCAACGACCCTGACCGCGCGCCCTACCGCGGGTGGCAGCCGTTTGGACAGGAAGATGCCGCAGTGTATTTCGGCCGGGACGCGCAGATTGTTCGCGGTCTCGACGCGCTGCGCGGGATGCGCAAGTCCGGAGTGGAGACCTTGTTCGTCGTGCTCGGGCCGTCGGGTGCGGGCAAGTCGTCGTTCCTCCGGGCGGGACTGCTGCCACGGCTGCAACGCGACGACCGAAGCTTCTTCCTACTGGACACGGTGCGTCCGGAAAGAAACGTGCTCACCGGTGACACTGGGTTCGCCCGGGCCATCGCTGCGACCAGGTCTCGACTCGGCCTGCGGGGCCCACAGCTGGGGGAAATCAAGAATGCGTGCCTCAAGGACTCGAGTCGGGTGCACGAGCTCTTGGTCGAAGCGCGTTCGGCCGCGGCCGCCCGGTTCCTGGAGCGGCCCGACACTCACATGCTGCCCACGTTGGTGATCCCGGTCGATCAGGCCGAGGAACTGTTCGGCACGGACGCCGGGGACGAGGCTCCGCTCTTCCTCGACTTGATCGGCGAACACGCGGGCGCGAGCAGTCCGGATAAGTTGTCGCTGATTGTCGCGTTCACCATTCGCACCGATCACTACGAGGCGCTGCAAACGGCCAAGCAGTTGTCCGGCGTAAAGAGCATCGTGTTCGACGAACTGAAACCGATGCCGCGCACCCAGTTCTCGGAGGTGATCCTCGGTCCCGCAGCCCGGGCCGCCGAAGCCGGTCATCGCCTCGAGATCGAACCGGCACTGAAAGAGCAGTTGCTCACGGACTGCATGGAGGGCGCCGACACGCTGCCGCTCCTGTCGCTGACGATGGCGCGGCTCTACGAGGAATACGGCGGTGACGGTGATCTGACCCTCGACGAGTACCGGTCGATGGGCGAGATGCGCAATGTCGTACAGACCGAGATCGACAGCATCCTTTCCCACGATCCGGACAAGCGCCGCGGCGAGCTGGAGCTGCTGCGCTCGGCGTTCGTCCCGTGGCTGGCGACCATCAATCCCGACAACGACCAGGCAGTGCGCAGAGTCGCGCGGTGGGACGACCTGCCAGCCGAAACCAAGCCGCTGCTAAGCAAATTCGTGGCCAAGCGGCTGCTGGTGCGGGACAAGCGCAAGAACGGCGACGTCGTCGAGGTCGCGCTGGAAAGCCTGTTGCGGCAGTGGGCAGAGCTCAAGCAGTGGCTGGAGGAGGAACGCGAAAACCTCAAGCACGCCGACGCGCTCGAACGCAGCGCCCTCGACTGGATCAAGCACGACCGCAATGAGGACTGGCTACTCGACGGCGAGCGAATCGCCGACGCCGAGGTATTGGTCGCGATACCTGGCTTCCAGCAACACCTTTCGGCTGCGCATGAGTTTGTCGACGCGTCTCGGCAGCGTGAGGTGCGCCGCTCGAAGGAAGAAAGTCGCGAGAAGCGTCGGCCCGGCAGCGGACGAAGCTGCTTCGCGCTGTTTTGGCTGGCGCGTTGGTGGTCGCGTTGGCGTCGCCGGGTATCTGGCAGGCGTTATGGACGCAGTCTCAGCGCGAGGCCGATCGGCGTCAACAGCGAGGCAACGGCATTCGACTGCTCGCAGAGGCGGAGCAGATGCTCAGTGGCTCCCGCGGCGGAGGAGATGTTCGTGCGCTTCAATTAGTGCTCGTCGCTGATCGGCTCGGGGTTGTACCGCCGCAGATGACTTGCCAACGCGCGGCGTGAACAGCTGAAATTCTGGAGGTTCCGCCGCTGACCGAGGCGCGGTCACACCGGTGAAGAGTGTGGCGATCAGTGCCGACGGAGGATATATCGCGTCTGGCAGCAATGATTCGAAAGTGAGGTCTGGGACACGCAGAGCTGGGCCAACGACTGCCTGGTTGTGGTCGCGAAAAGCACCCCAGTCTGGAGCATCGCGTTCAGCCCTGACGGCAAATGGATCGCCACCGGCAGCGGACGAACAAGCTACAGGTGTTCGATGTGATCAGTCACCAGCCGGTCGGAACGAAGACGGACAGGCGAGTCAGTGCAAACTGTCGCGTTCAGCCCGAAGGGTGACAAGGTCGCGCCAGCCGCACCGATGGCCGTGTACAGTGTGCGGAATCAGCGACCGGCCGCGAATTGCCCGGCCCCACTGGACATGAGCGCAGGGTGTGCCCGCACAGTCGCATTCCACCCGCGCGGCGACCTCTTGGCCTCGGGGGCGACGACGGTGTCGTGAGATTGTGGAAGCCAACACAGGCCGCCAAGTCCATGCCACGGGGAAGCACCGAGGGCCTGTATCAGCTCCGCGTTGTTCGACAAAGTCACGCCATTGCATTCAGCCGAGCGGGTGATCGTCTCTTCGCAGGTCGATCCGATGGGATCGTCGAAGTGTTCGATGGGCGAAATCTCATGCCGTTGGGCGTATTTGGGCGCATTCAAATGCGGTGAACAGCATTGCGATGAATCCCGACAGCGCCCGAATCGCCACCGGCAGTACCGACAACACCGTGCGGGTGTGGGATTCGAGAACATTCGCGCTCGATCGGACCTCCGTTCACTGGTCACCACGGCGAAGTGACCAGCGTTGTCTTCAGCGCAGATGGCAACCGCATAGTGTCGGGCGGTGACGACGGATCCGTGCGGGTGTGGGATGCGATCGCCGGGCTACCGATCCCTGCCGGGCAGAGGGAGATTCGCGCTGTCGCGTTCAGCCGTGATGGGCATCAAATCGCGTCCGGTGGCGCGGACGGCACCGTCGGGTCTGGGATGCCGACACGGTGGCGCCGGTGGGCCGACCGTTCGGCGCTTCGACGCCGACTGGAATCGACACGGCGATAAACACGCTTGCGTTCCATCGCGAGCGGTACGCGCATCGTCGCCGGTTCGAATGATGGGTCGGTGCGCATTTGGCACGTCACGGCGGGTCGACATTCGTAGAATTGGTGCCACCCGTTCTCGCCGGGTCACCGCCCACCGAAGAACAGAAGATCAAGAGTGTCGCGTTCAGCCCCGACGGTTCCAAGATCCTTGCGGCGGGTAACGACGGCAAGATTGCGGGTGTGGAACGCGACTTCACTGGGGTTGATCAACACGAGCCACGGCGCGAACCGCCGCTGGCAAGCCGTATCCGATATGGGCCGCGGCGTTCAGCTCGGACAGTCGCAGGATCGTCACTGGATCGGGTGGCTACGACAACTCGCTACAGGTGTGGAGCGTCGACACGCTTGCTCCCGACGGGGACCGATGGTTGGCCACAACGGATGTCAGTTGTACAGCGTCGCTTTCAGTCCCGACGGCACGAAATCGTCTCGGCCGGTTACGACGGAACGGTTCGGGTGTGGGACGTCGAGACCCGGCAACAGATCGAGCAGCTCCGCCCGGACCAGAATCCGGTGCTGACCGTCGCATACGCGGGCAACGGCAAGTGGATCGCATCCGGCGGAGTCGACGGCCAGGCGCGGTTGTGGGACGCAGAGAACAGGTTCGAGCCGATGGGTGCTCCGCTGGAGGGTCACCAGAACTGGGTGGCAAGCGTCGCGTTCAGTCCCGATGACGCCCGCATCCTGTCGGGGAGCTGGGATGGGACTCTGCGGCTGTGGCCCGCGCCGAAGAAGTGGACCGACGTGCTTTGCGACAAGTTGAGCGGCAAACATGAGCCGACAGCAGTGGAGCGAGTGGATATCACCAGATATCCACTATGAACCGGTATGCCGAATCCTGCCGCCTCCAGACGAGTGACGGGACCGTCATGAAACTCCAATCGATCACCTGCACCGCGACTTCTCGTGATGGCACTCGTTGCGTGTTCGGGCGGTGGCGCACCAGAATCCACTCCTGCCAGTCCGACCGCCAACGCTGGCACGCCGCCCGCAACAATCGCGTTCATCACGCATCAAGCGCCCGGCGACACCTTCTGGGATCTTGTCCGCAGGGGCGCCGAGGCCGCGGCCGCCAAGGACGACATCGATCTGCAGTATTCACACGACCCCGACGCGGCGGACCAGGCCAACCTCGTGCGCTCGGCGGTCAACGACAAGGTCGCCGGGATCGCCGTCACGCTCGCCGTTCCCGAGGTGATGGCACCGGCCGTCCGGGCCGCGATCGACGCGGAAATTCCTGTTGTTGCGGTGAATACCGGCATCGCCGACTGGAAAGCCATGGGCGTAATGGAGTACTTCGGACAAGACGAGACGATCGCCGGCCAAGCCGCCGGGGAGCGTTTCACCCATGAAGGCGGCAAGAACGCGTTGTGCGTGATCCAGGAGCCCGGCCATGTCGGACTTGAAGCGCGATGCGCGGGAGTCGCGAAGGGGTTCACGGGCCAAACCCAGAAGCTTTATGTGGACGGCTTCGACAGGCCGACCGTGAAGGCCGCGGTGAGCGCCAAGCTGCAACAGGACTTCGGCATCGACCGGGTCCTCACGCTCAGCGCCCCGGTCGCATTGGCCGCATTGGAAGCCGTTGCCGAGGCGAACAGTTACGCCAGGGTCGCCACGTTCGACACCAACGCCGGAGTGGTGGATGGGATCAAGAACGGGTTGATCGAATGGGCGATCGATCAACAGCCGTTCCTGCAGGGCTATCTGGCGGTCGACTCCTTGTGGCTGTATCTGACCAACAAGAACGTCATTGGCGGCGGGCAACCGACGCTGACGGGGCCCTCGTTCGTCGACGAGTCGAACATCAATTCCGTCGCCGACCTGGCCGAGGCCGGCACTCGCTGACACCGCCGTGACGGTCATCTTTCTCACCGGCGACGTGATGACCGGCCGCGCGATTGATCAATTGCTGCCGCATCCCGGCGATCCGACGTTGCGGGAAGCCGTCGTGTCGGACGCGAGAACCTATGTGCGGTTGGCCGAGCAGACCAATGGGCGCATCCCGGCGCCAATCGATTTCGCGTGGCCGTGGGGAGAAGCACCGGCGCTACTGGACGAGTTCGGCACCGATGTCCGGCTGATCAATCTGGAAACGACCATCACCGCCGCCGGCGAGTTCGCGCCCCGCAAGGCGGTCCACTACCGGATGCATCCCGACAACGTCGGATGCCTGGCCGCGATCGGTCCGGACGCCTGCGCGCTGGCCAACAACCACATCCTCGATTTCGGATACCAAGGACTCGTCGACACCCTGCGAACACTCGCGCACGCCGAAATCCGCAATGCCGGTGCCGGTCTCGATGCGCGGCAGGCCGAGCGCCCGGCGGTCGTGGACCTTCCTGACGGGGGTCGCGTATTGATCGCATCGTGCGGCATGGCATCCAGCGGCATTCCGCACGGGTGGGCGGCGTCGGCGAGCCGGCCCGGTGTCGCGTTCGTTCCCGACGTGTCCGACCGCAGCGCCCGGAAGGTCGCCGACCGGGTGTTGGCGCTGAAACAGCCGGGAGACATCGCGATCGTGTCCGTGCACTGGGGCTCGAACTGGGGCTACGACGTCGACTCCGGCCAAATTCGCTTCGCGCACCGGCTGATTGATGAGGGCATCGACGTCGTACACGGTCACTCGTCACACCATCCGCGGCCGATCGAGGTGTACCGCAAGAAGCTGATTTTGTACGGGTGCGGGGACACCGTGGACGACTATGAAGGCATTGGCACCTACGAGGCGTTCCGACACGAGCTGCGGCTACTGTACTTCGCCTCGGTCGAGAGCTCCACAGGCGAGCTCGTCACGCTGCGCATGATGCCGATGCGGATGCGACGGATGCGGCTCGAGCGTGTGCCGGACGAGGACGCCGAATGGCTGCGTGCGACGGTCGAGCAGATGAGCCGGCGATTTGGCACCCGCGTCGAGGCCACGGCCGACGGCGTCCTGGCCGTCGGCGACGCTATGTCGCGGTGATCGCGCGCTCGACTGGGGGCACCTCCCGCTTGCGGGGGACTCTCGATCGCGTCCCGAACCGCGTCCTCGAACTCAACGGGGACGTCGTTCGGCTGTCCCTCCGCGTATCCATCTGCGTTCAGGGTGAACACTTCTGGGCACACGGTGAGGCACATGCCGTGTCCTCGGCAACGCTCGTCGTCGACGGTAACCTTCATCGGTCGTTGCCCTCGGCGAGCGTGAATTCCAGGTGCAGCTCCGTGAGGCCGCGCAGGATGAACGTCGGGACGTACTGGTAGTGACGGTCGTCGGCGGGGCCGTGCTCGTCCTCGGCGATTCTGATGTCGGTCGTGCGGTCCAGGAGTCGTTCGATGCAGACCCGTGCTTCGGCGCGGGCGAGCGGAGCGCCCGGGCAGGAGTGCACGCCACGTCCAAAAGCGATGTGGCGACGGGCGTTTGGCCGAGCCGGATCGAGTGTGTCCGGTTTGTCAAACTGCTTCGGATCGCGGTTTGCGGCTCCGTTGAGCACCATCAGGGTGGTGCCGGCCGGAATGTCCACGCCACCAACGGTGGTCGGCACTCGCGACAGCCGGAAGTCGCCCTTGACCGGACTTTCGATCCGCAGTGTTTCCTCGATGAAATTGGGAATGCGGTCACGCTCGCGGCGCAGCAGTTCCTGGATGTCGGGCCGCTCGGCGAGAATCTTGAGCGCGGAGCTCAACAGGCGCACGGTTGTCTCCTGGCCGGCCGAGAACACGTTGGTCGCGACCCGCACCACGTCGATGACCTCGGGCATCGAGCCGTCGGGGAAGGTGGCGGTGGCCAAGCCGGTGAGCACGTCCTCGCGTGGCTCCCGGCGACGATCTTCGATGTAGCGCGAGAACCGTGCGTAAAGGTATTCCAGCGGGCCATGTTTCAGCGTGTCCTCACCGGTGCTGCCGACGCCGGCCTCGGACCGCCGGCCGAGAACCGCGGCGAACTCGTCGCGATCCTCTTCGGGCACACCGAGCAGGTCGGCGATGACCAGCAAGCTGAACGGGCCGGCGAACTCGCCGATGAACTCACCCCGACCGCCGGCGAGGAAGGAATCCAGGACGCGATCGGTCAGCTCCCACATGAACGCCTCGTTCTCCTTGAGACGCTTCGGCGTGATCAGCCCCATCAGCAGAGCGCGATGGTCGGTGTGGGTAGGCGGGTCGAGCGTGATGATCTGGTCGCTCATGGGGATCTCGTCGCGATGCCGTTCGATCAGGCCGCTGACGTCGTCGCCCTCGAGTGGGACCGGAAAGCCCGGGAAGGGGCCGGTCACCGACATGCACGACGAAAAGTTGGTGGAGTCGCCGAGGACTGCGACGGCCTCGTCATACCCGGTCACCATCACGACGTCGTGGTGTGGCTCGCGGTGCACCGGGCACTTGCTGCGCATCGCGTCGAGGTACGGGTACGGATCGGCGACGAGGCTGTCGTCGCGGAAAAAGTCCATCGACTCAAGTTGTTTCATCGGGTAAACGATCCTTCCGGTTCGGGTTGCACGCCGAAGGTGTTCAGGGCCATGGCCAGCACGCCGTAGCCTCCGACGGTGAAGATGAAATCCATGCGCTGGCGCTCGTCAAGCTGCTCTCCGAGCTGATGCCAGGTGTCGCTGGACAGTCGGGACCCTTCGTGCAGTTCGTCGACTGCGGCGAGCACAGTCCGCTCGAACTCGTCGTCGGCGTCGGCTGCCCGAACACGCGCAATGTCGGCGTCCGAAAGCCCTGCCTCCTTGGCCAGCACCACGTGGTGGGCCCACTCGTAGGCGCACGAGTGGTGGTGCGCGACGCGCAGGATGGCCAGTTCGCGCAGCCGCGGCGGAAGTGTGGATTGCGACTGCAGATACGCACCGAAGGGCAGATAGGCCTGCGTCAGATCGGGATGGCGAACAAGCGTGGCAAGTGCATTACCCGCGTCTTGAGGGTTTCGCCGCTGGTCAGGCAGCATGGCCGCAACCGACTCCTGGACGTTGTCATCCCACTCGTCGGCCGGCAGTGGGGCTAGCTGCATGTCGAGCTCCTAGTCGATCGGCTAGTATGAGACTAGTCGATCGTATAGTAATTCGCTTTACGATCGACAAGTACAGTACCATACGATCGTAAAGCGCAAACGCGAGCAGTTAGGGGCCGGCGATGGGGACCGCAGCACTGGAGTCAACCGCTGGCGCCGACACGCGGCAGCGACTCATCGACGTGGCGGTCGACCTGTTCACCCGTCACAGCTTCGCGGGCACGTCGCTGCAGATGATCGCCGATGAACTGGGGTTCACCAAGGCGGCCATCTACTACCACTTCCGTACCCGTGAGCAGTTGCTTGGCGCAGTCCTCGAGCCGATGCTCGAAGAACTGCGGTCGATCGTCGAGACCGCCGAGTCGCGACGTACCGCCCACGCTCGCGCGGAGCGCATGCTCACCAGCTATGCCGCGTTGGCGGTGCGCAATCGTGGCCTTGTGGCGGTCCTTGCCGCCGACCCGAGTGTGGCCGCGGTGCTGCACGAGCGACCCGAATGGGGAGATCTGATAAGGCGGCAGTTGGCACTGCTTGCCGATGTCGATCCGGGAGCAGGCGGCTTCGTCAAGGCGTCGATGGTGTTCGCCGGGATGGCGGGGGCGGTCGGGCCGACGTGGGGCAACCTCGACGATGACGCACTGCGCGAGCACTTGGTGGAAGCGGGCCGACGCACACTGGGATTGCGTGCGCCTCGGCGCTCAGCATGAACCTCAAAATTACTGGCTAGGAAGGAATCTGCTATGAAGACGGCTGTGGTCACCGGGGGCGGCTCGGGTATTGGACAAGCAATCGGAGAGCGGCTGCGGGCCGACGGCTATCACGTCGCGACGATCGACCTGAATCCGGCCGACGAAGAGTTCGCGCACACGGCCGATGTGACCGATCGAGCGCAGGTGGACGCCGCGCTCTCCGCCATCCGTGCCCAGCTGGGGCCGGTGACGATCTTGGTCAACGCGGCTGGGCTGGATGGATTCAAGCCGTTCACCGACATCACGTTTGAACAGTGGCAGCGGGTGATCGACGTGAATCTCAACGGGGTCTTCCACTGCATCCAGGCGGTGCTGCCTGACATGGTTGAGGCTGGGTGGGGACGCATCGTCAACATCTCGTCGTCGAGTACACATTCGGGCACGCCGTACATGGCGCACTACGTCGCAGCCAAGTCCGCCGTCAACGGGCTGACGAAAACGCTGGCGCTGGAATACGGGCCGGCCGGCATCACGGTCAACGCCGTTCCACCGGGGTTCATCGATACGCCGATGCTGCGCAACGCAGAAGCCCGCGGGCGGCTCGGCGATATCCAGGCGACCATCGATGCGACCCCGGTGCGCCGGATGGGCAAGCCCGAAGACATCGCCGCCGCATGCGCGTTCCTCATCTCGGAGGAAGCCGGATACATCACCGGGCAGATCCTCGGCGTCAACGGCGGCCGCAACACCTAGCCGACGAAGGCGGGCGAGTCGCGGCGCTCAGTAGTCTCGACGGCATGGCGAAGGTATTGACGGTCAACCTCGCCCACCCGCGACCCAATTCGGACAAAGGGCAGTTGATGACCGGGATTGACAAGCGCCCGACGAACGACGCGGTCGCGGTCCGCGCGCCTGGTCCGATGCGCGGCGGTCTCGGAAGCGGTCTGATCGGTGACGCCATCGGCGATACGCAGGTGCATGGCGGTGACGATCAGGCGGTGTACGCGTATGCGCGTGAGGATCTCGATGCCTGGCAGCGGGAGCTCGATCGCGACCTCGGCAACGGCATGTTCGGCGAGAACATCACCACAGAAGGACTGGACGTCACCCGCGCCCGCATCGGTGAGCGATGGCAGATCGGCTCCGACGGTCTGGTGCTCGAGGTGTCGGCGCCGCGTGTCCCGTGCCGGACATTCGCCGCCTGGTTGGGGATCCAGGGCTGGATCAAAACCTTTATCGCGGCGGCCGTTCCCGGGGCGTACCTACGGGTCATTGCGCCCGGAACGATGCGCGGCGGTGACCCGATCGTCCTGGTCGACCAGCCCGACCACGCCGTCACGATCGGGCTCGTGTTCCGCGCGCTCACACTGGAGCCGGAGCTGCTGCCGAGGCTCCTCGACGCCGACGCGTTGCCCGAGGAGACCAAACAGCTCGCTCGACGCCGCACAGGCTCCCAGCCGGACGCCTGACCGGTCAGCGCGCCCAGTAGCCGAGCGGGTGCTCAAGCCGGCTTCGCGCGGTGGACTCCGCCTCAACACCCTTCGACGCACTTTCCTGACGCGGAAATCGGTGCACGGGAAGGCAATCGAGCCTCTGAGAGAAGAGCCGCCATCCAGCCCGGCCCGGGTTGTCAGATGGCGACGACGCGGATCAGTTTCTCGAGCCCGGTGAAGTCGTCGCCGTTTCGACTGTAGAGATCGAGACGATTGGCATGCGCCGTCGCCGCGATCAACAGATCGGCGAATCTGCTTCGCGGCTTTCGTCCTTCGCGCACCACGGCGGCGACGACGAGTCCGTAACTGCGCGCGGCGGCCCCGTCGAATGGGATCGGCTCCAGCCTCGATTCGACCTCCTGCAACCGGGCCTGCCGTTTGGCCGCTTCCATCGGCGTCGTTGCCAGGAGCGGACCGGCGGCCAGCTCGGCAGCCGTAATGGCTGAGATCGCCATTTCGTCGGGCAGTGCGGCGACCACCGCCGGATCGTGCCAGTCGATCACGACCGACGTATCTAGGAGACCGGAGGCCACCTTATAGACCTTGGTCGATCGACCGGTCGAGGTCGGCGCGGAACTGGCGGTGGTCAATGCGCACAGCGGCGCGGGCCAACGTCGCGACTTCGTCGCGGGTGATGAAGGTGCGGCGACCCGCTCGTATCGGGCGAAGCTCGGCCACTGGTTCGCCGTTGCGGGTAACGACGAACGTCTCGCCCGCCGTTACCGCGTCGATCACCTTCGCGTTCTCATTGCGCAGATCGCGCTGTGCGATTGTCCTGGCCACGACCTCAACGTAGCACATTGTGCTACGGCGTGCTACAGAGGACCGCAGGTGCGTCTATGCGTTCGCTCACTGCGTAGTGACCCGTCTGACCCTGGACGAGCGGCTCGCCCGCGCGGGCGAGTGCCCGCCGTCGCACGCTCGAGGCGCCGATTCTGGCGCGCCATAGAGAGACGAAGGCCGGAGCAGCGATATGTAGTTAGAGTAACGGCCAATATGTATAGTGGAGTCGTGAAGACGATCACTATCACGATCCCCGAGGAGCTCGACATGCTCGCCGCCGCGGAGGCCCGTCGTCGGGGCATCTCCAAGTCCGAGTTGATACGCCTGGGACTTGGCACCGTCCTTACGCCACCGGTCGGCGAGTCCGATGAGGACCTGTGGCGCTCGCTCGCCGGGTTCGGCGCGGGCCACATATCGGTCGAACCGGGCGAGGTCGACGACGTTATCTACGGCCGGTGAAGTTCGCCGACACCGGTTGGTGGGTGGCGTGGGCGCTGCCCGGAGATGCGCGGCACGACGACGCCCTGGCCATGCTGGGCGCTCTCGGGCGAAATGAGCAGATCCTCACCACCAACCTTGTGGCGGGCGAAACTTGGACCTTCCTGCGCCGAAAGGACAGTCATCGGACTGCGCTAGCGTTTCTCGATCGGCTCGACACGCTGGGCCGAGCTGAGCGCCTCGTCGTGCACCGGGTCACGGAGGACCAAGAATCGGCGGCATGGGACTGGCTGCGCAAGCATGATGAGCGGGTGTACTCCTACGTGGACGCGACGAGTTTTCGCGTCATGCGTGACCGGCGGCTGCGCGAAGCCCTAGCCTTCGACCAGGACTTCGCCGCGGCTGGATTCATTGAGGTCCGGGCCAATCGGTAGAGAAATTCAAGAGAGTGCTTGCGGGGCAGTTGATTTCAAACGCTGTCCCGTTGGCGCAGCGAGGGCCTGTCCGACCACTTGCGTTGGCTCTACGTGTACGGGATCTCTACTAGTCGTCTCAAAAGGCAACTACTAGGTCGCGCCAGTCTTTCTGTCTGGGCCGTTGCTGGAGGTGGCTTTCGATGCCCTCGACGATCTGTCTGAACTGGCTGTGATCAAGGGTCCAGATGAGGATGATGCCGGCATCTGGGCGCTGCGCCTCGGCCCATTCCCGGGCAAGCGGGGCGAAGTCGCGGCTGTTGCGGGTGACGAGCACACGGTTCTGGCTGGCCGCAAGTTCGAGTACGGCAGGATCGTCTAGCCCTTCGAGGGCGGGGTCTTCGGCGAGAGCGAGCACATCGTGTCCGGCGGTTCGCAAGCGACTCGCGACCCCACGGGGGGAGAGGTTGGCGTCGAGCAGCAGCCGCACGGGAGCGGTTACGAGCTCGCGGTGAGGTGCACGAAGGGGTAAAGCAGCAGCCACTCATCGGCGGGACGCCGGTTCTCGGCGATCGCGTCCATGATCTCGTCCGGATAAGCGTCGCGGTATGCAAGCGCGAGGCGGACCTGGCGTTCGTTGAGCTGGGTCTCCTTGACCAGCCGCTTGATTGATCCGAAGTCCTCGAGCATGTGGATGATCTCCCAGACATCGAGTCCAGAGCCAATGACCCATGGCCGGCGACGAGCGTCGTCGCCACGAAATGCAATGCCGGGAAAGCGTCTCGTGCGGACTGCTTCCTCAGTGAGCGCTTCGACGACAGCGCTCTTGGAGCGCCGTGTGCGGCGCGCCTCTTCCTCGACTGTCCGGTCGGTCGACATGGTGAAGCGCACGCTGAAGGGTTCGCCCTTGCGGGTCCGCTCGCGTTCCTGACGGGCCATCACTCAAAGACTACCACACAAAACTTACACCGTGTGTTGTAAGACTGTCATGGCTTCGCGGAAACGGCGCCGGCGATGCCGTTCTCGCGCGCCTCGCGGTCGCACGCGGCACGAGTCGCTGCGTAGCTGCGAATCACTACTCTCACCCATTTCGTGGGACGTCGCCCGAAATCGGACAACTCTTATGTTTCCCACGCAGCCGACGACGCAGTCTTCGCCACTGTGACGAATAATGCAGTGCTGCAGGGTATTTCATCTGTCTGCAGGGGACTTGTCGAACCGCAGCGAGCTCGGTCTGCGCGGAGGTTCGCCGCCAGTATGTGCCAGCGTTGTATTAACCGACGGCGAGCGGCCGTGAATGCAAGGAGTCGCTCGACGGCCTTTACCTGAGTGCGCAAAGCTTGGAGGGGTGAGATTACGGCTGGCCAAAATGTCGCTGGCCAGGTTGCCAGTTCTGCCGCCGTAGGGTTCGTTGACAGACGGACCGTCATGCTCGGCTCTACTCAAAGTTCTACCACCGCAGACCAATTCGTCATCATGACGATTTGGTATCGGCCGCTCCCGGTCCCGCATCACGTTCCATCTCGGTGACAAAATGGCGGCACATTGGTGCAGCCGTTCTGGCACTCGTGATGGGTGTCAGTGGGGGCGGTAGATATGCGCACGGTGGCTTACGGCCGCGGTGACGATTGTGTGCTTGTCGTCGTCGGTGCGGAACAGAACGCGGTAGTCGCCGCGACGCGCGCTGCGATAGGCCGCCAATTCACCGCGCAGCTGCTTACTCAGTCGCTGCGGGTTCTCAGCCAGCGGACCGGTGATGAACTCGACGATCGCCGCCGCGATCTTGCCTGGGAGGCGCCTCAAGTCGCGGCGCGCAGGCCCGGCGACCTCGACTCGGTGTTTCCCGGCCTCTGGAGTCACTGAGGCGGCAGTCCGAAGTCGTCACGCAGCGCGTCGCCGCTGGCGGTGGATCCGTCGGCGTACTCCCGTTCCGCCTCGGCGATGCTGTCGCGGATCCCGGGCTGCGATAGCCAAAAGACGGTCTCCTGCAGCGATTCCAGGTCGTCGGCGGACATGAGCACTGCCGCTGGGCGCCCGTGTTTGGTGATCGTGATGATGTCGTGCGTGGTTTCGGCGTCGTCGACCAGTGCGGAGAGTTTGTCCTTGGCCTCGCCGAGCGGTACTGAGCGCATACGACCATTGTAGCCATATATTTAGCCAGCTACAGGCCAAACTGACTGTTGAGCGAGAGGTGTTCGGGTAGGAATAGATAGTGAGCGTTCGATCCCCTTTGGGGGAGTTCGGCAATGACTCCCGCCTTGAACGTGGAGCAGACCGGGGCAGAGCGGACGCGGACTGGGGTCACGCCAGCGGCGCTTGGCGACTCCGGTGCGACGTGGCACCATCGCGCAGATGACCAGCACACCGGCGGAGGCGCAGCGCCTGCGCGACCTCAAGCTGCTGCGCCGCGTGCGCGACAGGATGGACCGGGAGTACGCGCAACCGCTGGACGTCGAGGCGCTCGCACGCGGTGTGAACATGTCGGCCGGGCACCTATCCCGCCAGTTCAAGATCGCCTACGGCGAGTCGCCGTACGCCTATCTGATGACGCGGCGCATCGAGCGCGCGATGGCGCTGCTGCGTCGTGGCGACCTGTCCGTCACCGAGGTCTGCTTCGCGGTCGGCTGCTCGTCGCTGGGCACCTTCAGCACTCGCTTCACCGAGCTGGTCGGTGTGCCGCCCAGCACTTATCGGGAACAGACAGCTCGCGTGACGGAGGGGATCCCGTCATGCGTGGAGAAGCAAGTGACAAGACCGATCAGGAATCGAGAAGCGCCCATTACCGAGCTGCATCTAGCGTGAGCGACATGGATATCACCATTCACTCCAGCATGCTCCCGCTCGACGACCCGGAAGAATCCCTCGCGTTTTACCGCGACACCCTCGGCTTCGAGGTGCGCCTCGACGTCGGAGGCGGCAAGATGCGCTGGATCACGGTCGGCCCTCCCAACCAGCCCGACACATCCGTCGTTCTGTACCCGCCGGCCGCCACCCCCGGCCTCACCGACGACGAGCGTCGCGTCATCGCCGAGATGATGGCCAAAGGCACCTTCGGCACGCTCCTCCTGGCCACCAAAGACCTCGACGGCACCTTCGAGCGGCTGCAGGCCGGCGACGCCGAGGTGGTCCAGGAGCCGACCGAGCAGCCGTACGGGGTTCGCGACTGCGCCCTCCGTGATCCCGCCGGCAACATGGTCCGCATCCAGGAGCTGCCCTGAACCATGGGTGAAACGAAGCGCAAGGCCACCAAGAAGAACCCGCAGTCGTCTGCGATGCCGCACGCCGACAGCCACGATTTGATCCGCGTGCACGGCGCGCGCGTGAACAACCTCAAGGACGTCAGCGTTGAGCTCCCGAAGCGCCGGCTGACGGTGTTCACCGGCGTCTCCGGCTCGGGCAAGAGCTCGCTGGTGTTCGACACCATCGCCGCCGAGTCGCAGCGGCTGATCAACGAGACCTACAGCGCCTTCGTCCAGGGCTTCATGCCGACGCTGGCCCGTCCGGAGGTCGACGTACTGGAGGGCCTTACCACGGCGATCATCGTCGACCAGGAGCGCATGGGTGCCGACCCCCGCTCCACCGTCGGCACCGCCACCGACACGGGTGCGATGTTGCGCATCCTGTTCAGTCGGCTCGGGAAGCCGCACATCGGCTCCCCGCAGGCGTTCTCGTTCAACGTCGCCTCGATCAGCGGAGCCGGTGCGGTGACGATGGAGCGCGGCGGCAGGACCGTGAAGGAGCGCCGCGACTTCAACATCGTCGGCGGCATGTGCCCACGCTGCGAGGGCCGCGGCTCGGTCAACGACATCGACCTGACCGCGTTGTACGACGACAGCAAGTCGCTCAACGAGGGTGCGCTCACCATCCCCGGCTTCAGCATGGAGGGCTGGTACGGGCGAATCTTCAACGGTTGCGGTTTCTTTGACCCGGACAAGCCGATCCGCAAGTTCACTAAGAAGGAACTGGACGCCCTGCTCCACATGGAGGCGACCAGGCTCAAGATCGACGGCGTCAACCTGACCTACATGGGCCTGATCCCGCAGATCAAGAAGTCCTTCCTGGCCAAGGATGTCGAGGCGATGCAGCCGCACATCCGCGCCTTCGTGGAGCGGGCGGTGACGTTCACGACCTGTCCGGAGTGCGACGGAACCCGCCTGTCTGAAACGGCCCGATCGTCGAAGATCAAGGGACGCAACATCGCCGACGTCTATGCGATGCAGATCAGCGATCTCGCCGAATGGATCGGCGGGCTCAACGAGAAATCGGTTGCCCCGCTGCTGGCGTCGTTGCAGCACACCCTCGACTCGTTCGTCGAGATCGGGCTGGGCTACCTGTCTCTCGACCGTCCGGCGGGGACGCTGTCGGGTGGTGAGGCGCAGCGCGTCAAGATGATTCGCCACCTCGGATCGGCGCTCACCGACGTCACCTACGTGTTCGACGAGCCGACGATCGGCCTGCATCCCCATGACATCCAGCGCATGAACGAACTCTTGCTGCAACTGCGCGACAAGGGCAACACCGTGCTGGTCGTGGAGCACAAGCCGGAGGTGATCGCGATCGCCGACCACGTCGTCGACCTCGGTCCCGGCGCCGGTAGCGACGGTGGCCAGGTGGTCTTCGAGGGCACGGTCGAGTGGCTGCGGGGGAGTGACACCATCACCGGCCGCCATCTCGACGACCGGGCGGCCCTCAAGGAATCGGTGCGTTCGTCGTCCGGCGCGCTGGCGATCCGTGGCGCGTCGACGCACAACCTCCAAAAGGTGGACGTCGACATCCCGCTCGGCGTGCTCTGCGTGCTCACCGGCGTCGCCGGCTCCGGCAAGAGCTCGCTGATCCAAGGCTCGGTCGCCGGCCGCGACGGCGTAGTGGTGATCGACCAAGGCGCGATCCGCGGTTCGCGACGGAGCAACCCGGCGACCTACACCGGTCTGCTCGACCCGATCCGTAAGGCGTTTGCGAAGGTCAACGGCGTGAAGCCGGCGCTGTTCAGCGCCAACTCCGAGGGCGCCTGCCCGACCTGCAACGGTGCCGGCGTCATCTTCACCGAGCTGGGCGTCATGGCCACCGTCGAGTCCCCCTGCGAGGAGTGCGAGGGGAAGCGGTTCCAAGCGGCCGTGCTGGAGTACACGCTGGGCGGCAGGAACATCGCCGAAGTGCTTGCGATGTCGGTCACCGACGCGCTTGAGTTCTTCGACGAAGGCGAGGCCAGCACGCCGGCCGCCCACAAGATCCTCGAACGGCTCGCCGATGTGGGCCTCGGCTACCTGTCCCTCGGTCAGCCGCTCACCACGCTGTCCGGCGGTGAGCGGCAGCGCCTCAAACTTGCCACCCACATGGGCGACAAGGGCGACGTCTATGTCCTCGACGAGCCGACCTCGGGTCTGCACCTTGCCGACGTCGAGCAGTTGCTCGCCCTGCTCGACCGGCTGGTCGACTCCGGCAAGTCGGTCATCGTCATCGAGCACCACCAGGCGGTGATGGCGCACGCCGACTGGCTCATCGACCTCGGTCCCGGTGCGGGTCACGACGGCGGCCGTGTCGTTTTCGAGGGCACGCCAGCCGATCTCGTCGCCGACGGTTCCACGCTCACCGGCGAGCACCTCGCGGACTACATCGGCGCCTGACCGAGGGTCCTTGCGCATTCGACGAATCTGACCACCGGGGGAGTAGGCCTTGCCCTCGCGGAGCTGACGATGTCAACGGCGTGGCTCAAACGTAGGGCTACGTGTCGGTGTGCGGCTTGCGTTGGGGAATCAGGGCTGCGAGCTCCTCGCGGCTGGCCGTACCGGTCTTGTTCATCGCCTTGTAGATGTGGCCTTCGACCGTGCGAACCGACAGGGTCAGTCGCGCGGCAACGTCGCGGTTGGACAGACCCTGGCCGAGCAGCATCACGATCTCGCGTTCTCGATCGGTCAGCGGCAAGGGCTCGCGGGCCTGACGAAGCGCGGGGGTATCGGCGCCGCCGCATTGTGCGCCCAGCGCTTCTGCTCGGGTGACGGATGCCAACGCCGAACCACGCAAATCCCGACGGCGATACGCCATGGCCGCGTGTGCGGCCGCATCCACCGCCGCAACCAGATCGCCCATCGCCTCGAAACCCCTTGATACTGCGGTCAATTCAGCTCCATCGCCATCGCGCAAGGCGCCGGCGAAGCGCGCTGCCAGGCCGACACGAGGCCCGTCGACGATCCTTTCGAGTTCGCGCAGACGGGGCGCGCCGGAGCGAACTCCGAACTGTGTGGCCGTCTGCAGGCAGATCACTTCGGCCGCGAATCGCCCGTTCGCTGCAGCCGTTTCGGCGGCCGACTGCAAGATAGTGATCGCCTCATCAATGGCGCCCTGGCTAGCGGTCACCCATGCCCGGGCGAGGCTCCGCTCATAGTCGAGCGACCGAAACGGACGCCGCAGTTTGTCGAGCGCGCCAAGCGCGGCGGCTGCTTGGCCAGTGCAACCGCGCATGGCGAGCGCGGTCGTGTATGGGACGTGATAGCGGTACCCCCAGCCGATGGCGTGGCCCGAGGCGGACAACGCCGCTGTTGCCTCTTCCAGCAGCACGCAGGATGTATCGAGGTTGCCGGCACCGAGTGCGGCCCGACCTGCAACGGCAGCACCGAGTGATTCAGCTGTTCCGGGCAGGTCGGCTGCCTGCTGGCGCACGCGCTCGGCCACATCGAGAGCGTCCCTAATGCGGCCAGATAGCACGAGCGCGCTGAGATGTGCATCGGCGACGTTGAACCTCATGTGCGGAGCGTCGAAACAGCGCGTCGCGACGGTGTATCCCGTCTCAGCGATGGCCACGGCTTCGGCGGCGCGCCCTGCGTCCGCGGATATGGCAGCGAGCGCCCAGGCTGTCTCCGTGCCGACGATGGGGGGCAGGTTGTCAAGCGCGAGGTTCTTCGAAGCCAGCGACGCCGCATCCGGCCGGTCCATCGCAAACCAGTACACCGTGAGGAGGGCGTCGATCCAGCTGCGAGCCTGGCGTGTTGTGGTGTGCGACGCGTCGTCGATGATCTCTTTCGCTCGCGCCGGGTCGGCTAGCGCCCACAGCATGTTGCTGGCCCGCAGATAGGTGAGTCGGGCGTGGTCCCCGTCGGTCAATTGAGTGATCGGAACGTCGGCGAGCACCGCTTCTGCTTCTTGGCCTCGACCGAGCCACGACAATGCATGCGCGCGCAGAAACTGGGCTTCTGGTCCGGCGCCGGCGCGCACGGCTGCTCCCGCGAGCCGGTCGGCGAGGGACAGATCCGCGAGCCAGATAGCGCCTTGGGCGGCTTTGCTGAGCAGGCCGACATCGGGCGGGAGGTCGGAGTCGACGCTCAATGTGGCGCGGCGGATGACGACTTGGATGTCGTCGCGGTCGTCCCCAGCGGCCAGTTCGGCGGCGACCAGTCCGCGTAGCCGACGCAGCCTCGTGGATGCCGCGCGTTTCCTGCGCACCTCGCCGTAGAGCGGGTGCGCCACACGGACTTCGATGCCGCTGTCGAAGTCGTCGAGGGTGATCAGGCCACGGGTGTCGGCTTCCTCGACGGCGTCTGAATCGGCGATGCGTTTGAGTGCTTCGAGCTCGATGGGCTCTCCGATGGCGAGTGCGTCGATGACGGCGCCGACGGCGGCGGGCAACGCTCCGATGCGGGATTCGATCAGTTCCACCAGTCCGCACGGCATGATCGGATCGCCGATCCACTGCCAGAAGCCATGCCGCTTCTTGAGCCGGCCGTCGGCGACCTCCTGCTCGACGATGTGGTGCAGATACAGAACGTTGCCGCCGGCCAGCTCCCAGAGGCGGCCGGCGGCGTGCGAATCCATCAATCCGCCCAAGGTGGCCGACAACAGCGTGGTGGTGTCGTCGGGCGACAAAGGCTGCACATCGAGCCGGTCGAACTGGCCGGCCTTCCAGAGTTCCTGTGTCCCAGCGGAAATCGGTTCACCGTCGCGCACCGTGAGCACGACCTTCGCGGCGGACCGCTGCACGATCTGATGCACGACGAATGTCGACAGGTCATCGAGCAGGTGCACGTCATCGACACCCACCACCACCGTCGTGCCCGGGGCGGCCGCAGTCAGCGACTCGATCACCCCGCGGACCAACTGAACGGTTTCGGTGGCATCTGACCGCGCCCACGCGGTGAAAGCACCCAGGGGGAGTGTCCGCGCGGATGACGTGCCGACAGCCCAATGGGTTACGCATCCCCGCGACGCCGCCGACTCGAGCGCCTCGCGGGCGATGCGGCTCTTCCCCACCCCTGCCGCACCGCAAATCACAATCCCCGACGAACCCGGGTCAGATAGTGCGGCTTCGATGAGCCGCATCTCCTCCGAGCGTCCTGTCAACGGCCACGTCAACCGCACAGATACAGGGTAGGAGCGCAGGTAGCGGCGGCGCAGAGCAACGACAAATCAGCGCGACGAGGTGCTCGAATCGGCGGGCGATTCTCCGGCACGTGCGCAAAGCCGTGCGCGTCGGCTTGAAGTCGAAGTCGTAGGACCCGTGGAAATCGAGTAGTGGGCCGGACCAAAGAAGGCCTCGCCCTAGGGAAGCGGTGCCCCTTGTCGGTTGTCGCACGTAGTCGGGATCGTCGGGAGTAGTCGAAATCGCGTGGTGCGCTACTTACTTCCTCGATGTAGCGCGGCGCGACGATCAAACCAGTCCACATTCACGTGGCTCGTTTAGGGAGGCTTCTCATGGCTACTCAGGTCGGCTTCAACAGCACCACGAGGAAGTTTCTCGCCGCCGGCGGCTTGGCGCTCGGCCTCGGCAGCTTCGGCCTGTTTGCCAGTGCCGGCACCGCCGCTGCGGACGGACTGGACGCAACGCCTATGCCGCCGGCGGTCATCGACGAGGATGGCTTCCAGAACTACGACACGTCGTCTTACCCGGCGGACCCGTCTTGGCCGGCGCCCCCGTCTTGGGGGTCTCACCCGGCGGACGCATCTTGGCCAGGGGCCTCGTCGCATCCGTGCTGCTCGCGCTGAGGACGACCTGCAGCACTTGACGAGCCAAACGACGCCGAACACTCGGCGCAAATCGAAAGGAGTTGCTGTGATCAAGAAGACGGTTCTCTGTGCGGCGGTTATCGGCGCCAGCGCGGTGCTGAGCAGCTCTGCTGTGGCCCAGGCCAATCCGGCGACACCTATGCCGGCGATCGAGTCCTCCGCGGCGCAGCTGTGCGGGGCCATCAACGGCAATCCCACCGCGGACGGGGTGATTGACGGGATTAGCAGTCTGGAAAACAGAGGGCTTGATGAGATCGACGGGGCGCTGGTGCTGATCACCGCGATCCACCACGTCTGCCCGCAGCACGAGGCGCTGATGATGGACGCTATCAATCCGGTCGCTGCGGAGGAACTCTGCCGAAAACCTCGTCGCCCACCCGAAACCGGGTGACATTCTTGCCCACCGATGCGACGACCCCGGCCAGTTCGGTGCCCAGGGTCCGCATGCGTCGGTGCGGCCGCAGGAAGCCGAGCGCGACCCTTCCCCACAAAGGCCTGCCCCGTCGCATGTCTGCTTCGGCGGTCGTCACGGTGGTCGCATGAATCCTGACAAGTACCTCGTCATCACCCGGCGTCGGCCTCGGAACGTCGCGCACCTCAAGCACATTTGGCGGTCCGAAGCGGTCGTACACAACGGCTTTCATGACGCGTGGGGAGCAGCATCGTCTGCCATGTTCGCTCCTGTCCGGATCCGGTGGCGAGGTCGTTTCTCAGCTGTCTCGTGCTGCCGCTGCCGCGAGGTCGGCGGCGAGGCTGACGAGCTCGGGCTGGATGCCGGGGACGGCCGCCATGGCTCCGCTCGACTCCAGGGTGAGCGGGGCACCCGCGTAGTCGGTGCATATCGCTCCCGCCGCGCGCGCGATCGCATGCCCGGCGACGACGTCATACGGGTTGTTGTGGGCCAGCAGCATGCCCTGGATCTGGCCGCCGACGAGCCAGGCCCAGAGCACTGACGCCGCGCCGACGCAGCGAAAGCGCAGCGCCCGTCGGTGCACGCTCATAGTCAGTTCGAGATACGCGTCCAGTCGGACGCCGCCGCGGTGGAAGGCGTCGCCCATCCCGACGATCGCCTCCTCGAGCGAGCCAACGTCGGCCACCACTCCCGAGTCGACCCGTACGCCGAGGAACGGCAGGTCGATCACGCCCAGTGTCGGCACGCCGTCTTCGAGCAGGCCGAGCATCACTCCGCACAGCGGTGACCCGGTGGCGTAGTTGATGGTCCCGTCGAGCGGATCCGCGACCCAGACCTTGCCCGAGTCGAGAGCCGCCCCGCCGCCCTCTTCGCCGTAGAAGCCGATCTCCGGGGTGGATGCCGCGAGCGAGCGCTGCATCGCCGACTCGCTGGCCAGGTCGACGTCGGTGAGGAAGTCCTTGGCCGCCTTGTCGATCCGCTCATGCGGCCGCGCACGCCCGTCCCGCAGGATCGCGACCGCTTCATCCACCGCGGCGTGCGCCGCCACCAGCTCTGCCCTCACGCGGGCATCGTAGTTCCGAACTCGTCCCGGCTCGTTGTCAGCCGGGCGCCGTTCCGGTCTCGAATTTCTTCGGATCACTCTTGACATCAGATGTGCGCCGGGTCACACTCATCACGTCAGACATCAGACGTCAGATGCAAGGTGGTGCTGGTGGCGCTTCCCGAGGACCTCGCGGAGATGCTTCTCGAGTCGATCGTTGACGGGCAGTTCCCGGTCGAGTCGGTGCTGCCCTCGGAGGGGGAGTTGGCCCTGAAGTACGGGATGAGCCGATTGACGGTGCGTGAAGCCGTACGCATCCTGCGATCGCAGAACATCGTGACCATCCGCCGCGGTCGCGGCACCTTCGTCAACTCGCCCCACTCCTGGACGTCGCTGGATGCTGTCGTGCGCATCGAGGAACGCCGGTCGCCGACCGGGCGGGTATCGGCACGCCTGATCGAGGCCCGGCGGATCGTCGAGGTCGGCGCAGCGCAGTTGGCGGCCATCAACCGGTCGAAGGAGGATCTCGACTCGCTTGCCGCCAGCATCGAGGAGATGCGGCTGGCCCACAGGATGAACCGGGTCGATCTCTTTGTCGAGGCGGACATCGCCTTTCACGACGTGATCATGCACGCGACCGCAAACATGTTCATCCCGTTCATGTTTGAGCCGTTCGGAAATCTGCTGGTCAATGCGCGCACCGAGACGTCGGCCATTCCGGAGATCCAGGTCAACGCCATCGCCGCACACGAAGAGATTCTCCAGGCACTCACCGCCGGTGATCCCCAGCGGAGCCGAGATGCCATGGAGGCCCACATGAACCAAACAGAAGCCGATCTGCGCCGATACGTCCTCGACGCCGACCGGCGCTGACCCCACCGCCCGCCCCGTTTTTCGTCCCCTTTCATGATTGGAGGCCGCTATGGCCGGACCATCCGTCGAATCACTTGGTGAATTGGGTGATCGCACGATCCGCAAGGTCAAGCGGCGGGTGTTGCCGCTGATCGTGGTGCTGTATTTCATCGCGTTCCTCGATCGGAACAATGTTGGCTTCGCGAAGCTGACGATGAGCGAGGACATCGGCCTCAGCGCGACCGCTTACGGGTTGGGCGCCGGGATCTTCTTCATCGGGTACGCCATCTTCGAGATCCCCAGCAACGCCGGCATGCTGCGGTTCGGTGCCCGCAAGTGGATCGCCCGGATCCTGGTGACGTGGGGCTTCTTCGCCACGGCCATGGCGGCAGTGCAGAACGAGACCACTTTCTACATCATCCGGTTCCTGCTGGGCGCCGCGGAGGCCGGGTTCTTCCCGGCGATCATCCTGTATCTGACGTTCTGGTTCCCCGCCCGCCAACGGGTCGCGGTGTTGGGCATCTTCATCCTTGCCCAGCCGATCTCCAACGCGATCGGCGCACCGATCTCGGGTCTGCTGCTCCAGATGGACGGCATCCTCGGCCTGGCCGGGTGGCAGTGGATGTTCATCGTCGAGGGTGTTCCCGCGATGCTGATGGCCATTGTGGCGCTGAAGGCAATGACGGATTACCCCAGGGATGCGATGTGGCTGACCGTCGAGGAACGCACCTGGCTGCAGAACAAGATGGACGCCGAGGATGTGGCCAAGGGGACAGGGCACAAGCACAGCTTCGTGGCCGGTCTGAAGGATCCCCGCGCCCTGATCTTCGCGGCCCTGTACTTCGGTCTGGTGATGGGCATCTACGGGCTGAGCCTGTGGCTGCCGTCCATCGTCAAGGCCATGGGTGACCTGTCGAACACGCAGGTCGGGTTCATCGTCCCGATTCCCTACGTGTGTGCCGCGGCGTTCATCGTGTACTGGAGCCGGCACTCGGACCGCACCGGTGAACGCGTCGGTCATGCCTCGGGGGCCATGTTGCTGGGCTCCGTCGGTCTGGTCGCCTCCGGGTTCCTGCTCCAGGCCAGCCCGGTCCTGGCGCTGGCCGCGATCTGCGTCGCCGCGATGGGCATCTTCGCGGCGATCTCACCGTTCTGGGAGCTGCCGTCCGCCGCTTTGGCCGGGGCCGCCGCGGCGTCCGGCATTGCGCTGATCAACTCGCTGGGCAACCTGGGCGGGTTCGCCTCGCCGTACGCGGTCGGTGTATTGGTCGACAAGACCGGCGATTCGAAGTCTGGGTTGCTGATGCTGGCCGCGGTGTTGTTCATCACCGCCGTCGCCACCTTCCTGTATGGCCGGACGATCCACGCCGGGCAGGTGCCGACCGGCTCGCACGAGGACGTGCTCGCCACAGGAGGAGGCCGCCCTCTCATGAGCTCTCCATTCCCGACCGAGCGCACAACCCTGCCGCCGATCATCGGGCTGGCCAACGTCGCCGGGGTCAGCTCACCGACGGAGTTCCTGGACGTCACGCCGGCCGAGTGGGACCGGGTGTTCAACGTCAACATGCGCGGCACATTCCTGGTCACCCAACGCGTGGTGCCCGCCATGATCGCCGCCGGGGTCGGGCGGATCGTCAGTGTCTCCTCCATCTCCGCGCAGCGGGGCGGCGGGACGTATTCGAAGGTGCCCTACAGCGCGTCCAAGGCGGCGGTGATCGGGTTCTCGCGGGCGCTGGCCCGGGAGATGGGCCCGCACAACATCACGGTGAACTCCGTGGCCCCCGGCCCGATCGACACCGACATCATGGGTGGCACGCTGACCGACGAGCGCAAGGCGCAGATGAGCGCCGACATCCCGCTGGGCCGGGTCGGCACCGTCCAGGATGTTGCCGCCCTGCTGACCTTCCTGATGAGCGAGGACGCCGGCTACATCACCGCGGCGACCTACGACGTCAACGGCGGCCTGCAAATCTCGTGACCGTCTCTGCCCAGCCCGAGGAGCTCGGATGACCGCGAAGAGCACACCCACCCGCCGCCCGGCCGCCGAGGACGTCCTCGCCGCCGCCCCGCCGGTGCGCCACGAACCCGGGGCGCGGGACCGGATCAGGGCCGCCCACGCGGCCGCCGGGCGCCGGATCGCCGTCCTCGACGACGACCCGACCGGATCACAGACGGTGCACGACGTCTCGGTGGTCACGGTGTTCGAGGACGCCGAATACGCGGCCGGTCTTGCCGAACCCGGTTCCACCTGCTTCGTGCTGACCAACACCCGCAGCCTGCCCGAGGACGCCGCGGTCGAACTCACCACCAGCGTCGCGGCCAGCCTGTTCACCCTCGGGCAGACCCTGGGCGCACCGGTGGAGGTCGTCAGCCGCAGCGATTCCACCCTCCGCGGCCACGTCTTCACCGAGATGCAGGCCATCGACGCCGCGCGGCGCCGGGTCACCGGCACCGGTTTCGACGGCGTGCTGCTGATCCCGGCCTACTTCGAGGCCGGCCGGTTCACCGCCGGCGACATCCATTGGGCCACGGTGTCCGGGGAGCTCGTCCCGGTCGGGGCGAGCGAGTTCGCCCGCGACGCGACGTTCGGCTACACCTCGTCCAACCTGCGCGAGTTCGTCGCCGAGAAGAGCAACGGCACGATCGCCGCCGACCAGGTCCATTCGATCAGCCTGACCGACATCCGCGAGGGCGGACCCGACCGGGTCGCCGACCTCCTCGCCGCGGTCACCGGCGGCGCGTGGGTCGTGGTCAACGCCACCGATTACGCCGACCTGGAGATCGTCGTCCTCGGCGGGCTCCAGGCCGAAGAGCGTGGGCGGTCGTTCGGGTACCGGTGCGGCCCGTCGTTCCCCCGTGCTCTGGCCGGGCTCGAACCGCAAGGACCGCTGACCGCGGCGCAGATCTGGCCGACCGGTCGCCCCGGCGGGCACGGCCTCGTCGTCGTCGGCTCGCACGTCGGCCTGACGAGCCGGCAGGTCGCGGCGGCGCAGCAACGCGGCGGCCTGACCGAAAACGAACTGCACGTGCCCACCCTGCTCGACCCCGACCGGCGCGACGCCCACGTCGCCGAGATCGGCGAGCAGGTCGCCGAGGCGCTGGCCACCTCCGATGTGCTGCTGTTCACCAGCCGCACCCTGCTCCGCGGCGGCGACGCCGACGACAGCCTGGCCATATCCCGCACCGTGTCCACCGCCGTCGTCGAGGTGGTGCAGGCCGCTCTTGCGGCGCGCCCGGCCTGGGTGGTCGCCAAAGGCGGCATCACCTCCCACGACGTCGCCGTCCGCGGGCTGGGCATCCGGCGCGCCGAGGTCGTCGGCCAGCTGCTGCCCGGCATGGTGTCGGTGTTCCGCCCCATCGAGGCGGCCCCCGAAGCGGTCGGGACCCCCTACGTGGTCTTCGCCGGCAACGTCGGTGACGACGACACCCTGGCCGACGTCGTCGACCTCTTCGCCGGACGCCGATAACCCGCAACCCCGCACCACCAGCAGAAGGAAGACAACAGATATGACGAACGTCGGATGGATCGGTCTGGGAGCGATGGGCGCCCCCATGGCGTCCTGCGTCGCGCAGGCCGGGCACACCGTGACCGCCTTCGATATCGACCCGCAGAAGGCCGCCGCACTCGGCGGCCGACGGTGTAAAACCGCCGCCACCATCGCCGACGCGGCGGCGAACGCGGATGTGCTGGTGCTGATGGTCGCCACCGCCGAACAGGCCGAATCGGTGCTCTACGGCGACGGCAAGGCCGCCGCGGCACTCAAACCGGGCAGTGTTGTGCTGCTGATGGCCACCGTCGGCCCCGCCGCCGTCGAGGACTGGGCGCGGCGGCTGGCCGTGACCGGCGCGCAAATCGTCGACGCCCCCGTTTCCGGTGGTGCCGCCCGCGCCGGGCAGGGTGATCTGCTGATCATGGTCAGCGGCTCGGAGACCGCGCTGGCCACCGTGCAACCGTTGCTGGACGTGATGGCCCGCAACGCCCCCGTTGTCGGCACCCGTCCCGGGGACGGGCAAAAGGTCAAACTGGTCAACCAGTTGCTGTGCGGGGTGCACATCGCGGTCGCCGCGGAAGCCCTCGCCTACGCCGAGGCGCTCGGCCTGGACGCCGGTAAGACCTGGGAAGTGCTGCGGCACGGCGCCGCCGCATCGTTCATGCTCGACGACCGCGGCGCCCGGATGATCGACAACCCGAACAACGAAATCCGCTCCACCATCGACATTTTCGTCAAGGACATGGGCCTGGTCACGCAAGCGGCCCGCGCGACGGCCTACCCGACCCCGCTGGCCTCCGCGGCCGAACAGCTCTACCTCGCCGGCCGCCGCGCCGGCCTCGGACGCGCCGACGACTCCTCCGTCATCCAGATCCTGCGCGGCACCGCCAGCGCATCAACATGACGACGGCACTTACAGACGCGAGGCGCCCAGGTCCACGATCCACCGCGTCGATCGTCGCTTGCCCTCGCTCAACCGGGGCGGATGTTCTTGTTGTGGTGGAAGGCGTTGTCGGGGTCGTACTTGGCCTTGACCTCGGCGAGTCGCCCGTAGATGTGATCGCCGTAGGCCTCTCGGACGCGGCTGGTGTCGTCGTCGGAATCAAGGAAGTTGACGTACACGCTGCCGGCGCGGTGCGGTTGGAGGGCTTGGAGGAACCGCCGCGCCCAGGCGGTCTCGGCCGCGGCGTGCTCGTCGGACTCGTCGGGGAGCCACACGGCGTCGATGATGATGTTGTGAACCACCTCGCGACCGGCATAGGCGGTGGCGTCGTGGGGGACTCGGGCGACGGCGCCACCCATGTGGAACATCGCCGAGTACGACCGGGGCGAGCTGGCGGCGTAGGCGTGATCGGCGATGACGGTGATGGCGTCGTCGGAGAGGCCGGCGAGGTCCGTGGACTTCCAGTAGTAGTGCCACCCGTGCAGGACGGTGTCGTCGAGGCCGCCCTGGAAGGCGGCGTACGGCGTGGGTGAGATCAGGTCCACGAGCGGGGTGCCGAGCCGGCGGAGGGCCCGCACGACACGCTCGCCGTCTTCGATGGCGCCGGCGTAGCAGCAGGCGACGGCGAGGGCTGGCCGCCAGTGCAGGTTCTCGGGTATGACCGGCAGTGGGGGGATGGTGCCGAGCCTGATGACGGTGCCGAGCTCGTCGGGCGCTTCGGCGGCGAAGTCCCGGTAGAAGCGCAGCACGTCGGTGGTGTCGTCGGCCGCCCAGAAGACGGGGCCGGCGATCACGGCCGGGCCGACGGGGTGCAGCGCGAACCGGAACGTGGTGACGACGCCGAAGTTGCCGCCGCCGCCTCGCAGCGCCCAGAACAGATCGGGGTCTTCGTCGGCGGACGCCCGGACGACGCAGCCTTCGGCGGTGACCACCTCGGCGGCCAGCAGGTTGTCGACCGTGAGCCCGTGCTTGCGCATGAGGAAGCCGATGCCACCGCCGAGGGTGAGCCCGGCGACGCCGGTGTGGCCGACGATGCCGCCGGTGGTGGCCAGACCCTGGGCCTGCGTCTCGTGGTCGACGTCGCCCCACAGAGCGCCACCCTGCACCCGGGCCGTCCGGCCGGCGGGGTCGACCCACACGGCCCGCATCGCCGAGAGGTCGATGACGATCCCGTCGTCGCACACCGCGGTGCCGGCCACGTTGTGGCCCCCGCCTCGTACGGCGATCTCCAGGTCGTGGTCGCGGGCGAAGCGCACGGCCGCGGCCACGTCGGCGGTTCCGCTGCATCGGGCGATCAGCCGGGGGCGCCGGTCGACGGCGCCGTTCCACACGGCTCGGGCGGTGTCGTAGTCGGCGTGGTCAGCGGTGATCAGCTGGCCCCGAAATCCGTTGATCTCCATCGCGGTTGCCTCCTCGCTCAGCTCGCCGACTTGCTCGCTGGTCGGTGTCGTGGTCCTCGTCCCTCGATGCCCATCGCACCGCCGTGGACCGCGGCTGTGAAGTCAAGATTCTGTACTTCCCTGCCGAAGGCAGGGGCGCGATACTGGCGTTGTGCGGACGTACGGCCAGTACTGCCCCATCGCCCGTGGAGCCGAGATCTTCGCCGAGCGCTGGACGCCACTGATCATCCGCAACCTGTACCTGGGCTGCGGAAGCTTCAGTGAGATCCTGGAGGGCGCGCCCGGGCTCTCCCGCACCCTGCTCTCGCAGCGGCTCAAGCATCTCGAACGGCTCGGCATCGTCGAGTCGGCAGCCAAGCCCGACGGGCGCGGGCGCCACTACGAGCTCACACTCGCGGGTCACGACCTGTTCACGGTCTGCAAGTCGCTCGGCGAGTGGGGCGCCCACTGGCTCGAGATCGCCCCCGAGCACCTCGATCCCTTTATGGCTCTATGGTCGATGTGCAACATGCTCCGCCGAGACCGGCTCCCGGATCGGCGCGTCGTCATCCGCTTCGACTTCACCGGCCGCCAACGCGCCGAGCGGTACTGGCTGCTGATCGAGCACGGAGAGCCCGAGATCTGCAAGACGTGCCCCGGCCTCGACGAGGACCTCTACATCACGGCGGAAGCCGAAGCTTTCGTCAAATGGCACGCCGGCCAGCTCACCTGGGCCGAAGCCACCCGCGACCACCGCATCCAACTCCACGGCCCCTCGTGGCTCGTCCGAGCCTTCCCCACCTGGAACGCCCGCAGCGCCTTCGCCCACATCAAGCCAGACTCCCGGACTGGGGCGAGCCTGGCAGGCTGACTTCTTCGACGGCCTCCCACTACCGCGCCGCGTGCCGGGCGCCCACCGGTCTGCTCGATTTTTCCGCTTCAATGACCTAGACATCGCGCAAGCCGAGCAGCATATCCGGACCGGCAGTATGTTCGGCGAGGACGAGATCCGCGTGGGGAACTGACCTTCTCCAAAGCGGTTGCGCGGCAGCGGCATCCAGCCTCAAAACGGCGCCATGACGTATCGGTGCCAGCAGCGGGGTAAGGAAAGGCGCCGGCACCGAGATCGTCGGGCGGCAGCAGCGGCGCCGTGTTGGCATGAGAACCGTTGTGCTAGAGGGTGATAGCGAAGCCTGCCGGGTTACCCCTTATCGTCACAGTGACCTATTGGGGGTTCGCATCCGATTGTCGGAGGAGGGTCGGACTCGGCCGAGATGGCTGCGAAACTGATGCCGGGCTCGGGCGCGATCCGCACGTCGGTTTCGGCAAGTGTGATTGCGCGTTGTCTGCGGGTTGGAGGACGCTTTGCGTCGGTGGACATCGGTCGCGGTCACGGTGACGAGGTCTTGGCCGAGATCGCGCGGACCGGCGAATCGGTGACAATCACTCACCGCGGTCGACGCGGTCGCCGAGATCGACCACCCGCGTTCGCGCAGGGCGTGGATGTCCACGTCGTCCTCTCGTGTGAGCATGAGAAAGCGGGCCGTGCGACGCGAGGTCGCACATATCGATTGAGCTACATGGGTAGGAGGTCGACAGTGTCGGTCGTGTAGCTACGGGCTTGTGCTCTACTGTCCGTCTTCTGCCTCGGCGTGCGTCGCCGGCTCCTGGCCGGTGGGGTGCGAAGCTCGAGGATGGTGCCCAAGGGGCCCCTGTTCCGTCCGGGGGCGCGACCGGGCGAGGGGAAGACCGGACGGGTGAACGCGAGTGAACCCTTGATGATGCCTCGTCATTCTCAGCTCCGGGTAGACGGGATGAGTGACCGGGGTGATAGGACCTGGCCGCTGGCAGAGGGCGGCAAGCGGCGACGGTCAGGCGGGCACGACCGGTCGGGTGAACACCGCTGGTCTCGGGGTATAGAGGGCACCCAATCCGGTCGTGTCTCGTGTGTGTGGAACGTGGAAACCCCGTCGGGGTCCGGGCCGTTTGGCCCGGTAGGCCGATCGTAAGAGGGGCGGAATCCCTCGGCGGGACAGGATGCCCAAGAAGCGGATGCCGGTGGCCGAAAGGCGACGGGAAACCCGCGGCAGATGGATCGGCCCTCCGTCGGTCGCTCGTGGCATAACCGGCCGGATACCGGCCCGCCGTGGCCGGGCCCGAAAGGGAGCTGACGTGGGCAGGTGAGCCTTTGAACACCGAGGCCGAGGGACCTGGCGAACCGAAGGGGCAAGTTGGACACCATTGAGGTGAACGGACCCGGAGGACGTTGCTGTCTTGGACTGGGAGGTCGTCGATTGGCGCACCCATGAGCAGAACGTAGTCAGGCTGCGGCGCAGGATCTTCAAGGCGACGCGGGAGCAGGACTGGGCCACGGTCCGGTCGCTGCAGAAATTGATGCTGGGCTCCTGGTCGAACACGCTGGTCAGTGTGCGGCAGGTGACCCAGCGCAATGCTGGGCGTCGAACGGCCGGGATCGACGGGGAAATTGCCTTGTCACCGGAGGCACGGGCGGACATGGCGGTGCGGGTGCACCGATTCGCGCTCGTCGTGGGAGCCGGTGCCGGTCCGGCGGGTGTATATTCCGAAGGCCAATGGCAAGCAGCGTCCACTCGGAATCCCAGTGATGATGGACCGGTGCCACCAGGCGCGGGTCCGCAACGCACTGGAACCGGAGTGGGAAGCCCGGTTCGAGGCCCGTTCCTACGGGTTTCGGCCGGGGCGCAGCTGCGCCGATGCGATCGCCTCCCTGTATTCCACGCTCAAGGGGCCACGAGCCAAGCGGGTGTGGATTCTGGACGCCGATCTGTCGGCCGCGTTCGACAACATCGACCACTCAAGGCTTCTCGGCGTTCTTGGCGGATTCCCCGCTCGGGGACTGATCGGGAAATGGCTGAAAGCCGGAGTGATCGAGAACGGGAGGTTCGCACCGACCGAGGAGGGCACTCCCCAGGGCGGGGTGATCAGTCCGTTGCTGTTGAACGTGGCGCTGCACGGCCTGGAGGAGGCCGCAGGAGTTCGCTACCGCAACAACGGGATTCATTCCATCGCTGGGACTCCGATCCTTGTGAGGTACGCCGACGACATGGTCGCCTGCTGCCACTCCCGGCAACAGGCCGAACAGGTCAAGGCGCGGCTGGCCGGGTGGCTGGAACCAAGGGGCTTGGCATTCAACGAGGACAAGACACGGATCGTGCACCTCGAAGAAGGCTTCGACTTCCTCGGTTTCAACGTCCGTCGCTACCGGCGCGGACGCCAACCGGCAAAGTTGTTCATCAAGCCGAGCCAGGACGCGGTCAAGCGTGTTCGTCGTAGGCTCGCCGACGAGGTGCACCATATGCGCGGCTCGAACGCGGTGGCGGTCATCGCCAGGCTCAACCCGATCATCCGGGGATGGGCCGCCTACTACCGGGGTGTGGTGTCCAGCAAGATATTCGCCTCGCTGGATAGCCACATGTGGAAGCTCACCTATCGGTGGGCACGCCGCAGCCACCCCAGGAAATCGAAGAAGTGGATCGCAGCCCGCTACTTCGGTCGGTTCCATAAGTTCAGGAATGATCGGTGGGTGTTCGGTGATCCCGGCCATCCACGTGGTGACCACGGCGACATCATCACCTACATGGTCAAATTCGCCTGGACCGACATCGTCCGCCACCCACTGGTCGTCGGCCGGGCGTCTCCGGACGACCCCGACCTATGCGACTACTGGGCCAAGCGGCGACGCAAGGTCAAACCACCGCTGGACGGCTACAACCTGCGCCTGCTCGCCAAGCAGGACGGTCGCTGCCCCCTGTGCAAAGACCACCTGCTCACCAACGACCAGCCCCCGCAATCCCCTCGCGAGTGGGAACGCTGGTGGCTGAGCGTCGTCCGCAGGGCGATCACCGCCGACTACCTCACCCACCATGGGCGAGATGGCACGGCGGACGCGGACCCGACACGCCTCGTACACGCTTCCTGTCACCGCAGCCTTCGGGCACGTCAACGCAGGAAGCAAGACCAGTAAACCCGTGACGCCCTCGGGGCTTGCTTGAGCCGTGTGCGGTCAAAGTCGCAAGCACGGTTCTGAGGGGGGACCGCCGCCGCAATGCGGCGGTCCTACCCGACTCCTTCGACTGGAGCTGTTCGCGTCAGACACCAGCAGCATCGAGGGAGGCCCGCCCTAAACGGCCCTCAACGGCGGAGCCACACGGTGAGCACTTTCGATGAGCAGAACTGAGCAGTTTCAGTGAGCGCAATCACCGTGTCGTCGCTCGGGGGTTGGAGCGGTCAGGCCCCTCCCTTGGCGACGTAGTCTGCGGGGTCGTAGTGGATACGAAGTCGCTGGATCTTGCCGTCAGCAAACTCGAAGAACTCCGTCAGTCTGACGACGCCCTTTGGCATGTGGGCGTCGTAGAGGATGGCTGTGCCATCGGGGCCGTGTACTTCCTGAATCAGGTCGATCTTGCGGACATTGGCGATGAAACCCTTGACCCCCTGTCTAAATGGGGTCGTACCACCAGTACTGTTCAATGGCACGCGCCCTAGACCTGGTTGGCGACCGCTGGACCCTGCTGATCGTCCGCGAGCTTCTGACGCAAGGACCCTGTCGCTTCGCCCACCTACGACGCGGATTGCCCGGCATCGCCAGCAACCTCCTGGCGGAACGCCTGCGCGGGTTGGAATCAGCCGCACTGATCGCTCGGCATTACGCACCACCACCGGTCGGCGCGACCCTGATCAGCCTTACTGACCGTGGCCAGGACCTCAGCGGCGTTGTGCGCGAACTGACCCGTTGGGGCGCGCCCCTGATGTTTGACGCGCCGGACAACGATGCCTTTAGGGTGCATTGGTTCTCACTGCCACTGCGCTACCTGTGCCGGGACGGCTCACCTGACGAGCCGGCTACCACGGTGCGCTTCGGTGATCTGCAAGACGGCTGCGACGTCATCGCCGAACGCGGCCAGGTCGATGTGCGCCCGTGCTCGGCTGATCGCCGGCCCGACGCCACGGTTGATGCGCCACCTCGGGTGCTTGTGGAAGTTCTTACTGGACAGGTGACCCTGCGAACGGCTAGAGCCAGAGGGCTGGTCATCGAAGGTTCCGCTGCTGCGCTCGAACGCGTTCTTCCCGAAGGAGGGATCGATGGCTGACGGACGTGAAGTACCCAACCGCGACCTGCTGGATCGCATCGCGGAAGACTTCACCATGGACCGAGACGTCGCCACGGGGACGATTCGCGATGTCAACTCGAAGTGGCCCCAGGGTGACGCCGCGAATTGGCTCCGCTCACTTCGTTCGCGATTGTGTCGTTTGATGTCGGACTAGTCGTCGTAGGCGCGGCGTCGACTGCTGGCGGTGCCCAGGGGCCGAACCACTTGACGAGACGCAGATGCGGCCGTGGCGACCCAAGATTGGCTGCGGTTGACCGACGCCGAACTGGTCACGCCGGTGGTGCTGAAGGCGCTGCGAGGGATCACCTCCACCGTCGCCGCTGGTGTGTCCCTAATCCCCTAATCCCCTAATCCATATCGCGTCAACACCCCTGGCATCAACGAGTACGTGAGGGGCGTCTGTCCCGTTACGGAGTAGGTCGCAGCTTCCACAAAATGGCAAGACCACGTTGGCAAGCAGCGTGGTCCCGACTCCTATCCGGAGGTACACAAAATGAACCGCAACATTCACCTGCATCGCTACATCGCCCAAGCGGCTGTCGTCTTGGCCATGGCTGGCGTGGTCGCTAGCCCTGGTGTCGCGTCCGCCGAGCCGGACAACGGAATAAACGAAGTGGACAGCGGAATAAACGAAGTGACGGTGGGCGAGAGCTTCCACATCTGGCTACGTAATCCGCAGCAGGCATCGTGGAACTGCTGGCAGGCAGCCCAAGCACACAACAGGGCGATCGATCGCGGCGACTACGACGGAATCGTGGACGCGCTGAAGGCCGTGGAACGCTATGAGTGCGACGTGGTGCCGATATAGACCCGGTACCTGCTTGGTCTTGGCAGCAGCCCCTGAACTACCAAACCCGTTCCCCCGTCGCAAGGAGCGCCGCAAGGAGCTCGTCGGTGGGGGGTCATGGATCTTCGTGTCGGTGTGTCGGACATTGCCGATCCGGACGTTGCTTTGACGTGATTGCGCTCGTCTCGGGGAATCGAGTTGAGGTACACCTCGCGCATTCGCCGCAGTGGTTAGCGGCGCGGCGCTGGTAGTTCCGCGCATTCGGAAGGTTCTTCAGCTCTTTACGTGTCTACGACGTCAATGAGCGCCTGTTCCACCGGGATACAGCGGTCCTTGTTACCCCTTGGCCTGGACTTGGATGTCACCGCCGTCATCAGTTTTGCGGATGTCGCCGATGTTGGCGCGCATGAGCTCGTCGGCCCGAAGCCCGGCCAGCACGGGGGTCGACACTAGCGCCCGATCCCTCTCGGGCCAGTCCGCCCGCTGGCGGGATCGGTGATCGCTGTCGATCACCGACAGCAGCTGGGCAATCCTCACGCTGCCAAGGCTTCTGGTACCAATCTGGGCACCTTCGGCCGGCCGATCAGGGGCATCGGGTTCGCGCCGATCATTTCGGCGCTACATAGGAATGAACACAACGTATTCCAGGTCGACCAGCAGCGCCGAATCGACGCTGCCTCATGGGTATCGGCATACGCGGCAAATGCGGCCCGCATCGCATCCTTGGTGATCGTGTCCGGCGCCAGATTGAAGATTCGTGCCGGATCACCGGCGAGCAGGGTGGCAATCGCGGCGCTCACCCGCCGCCCCTTACCTGTAGTCAAGCTTTCCCTACCTCGCGAGGAAGAGAACAGTAGCTCCCACGGGGATGTCGTGGAGCATCGGGAAATTCATACGATCTGGTCATGAACGCCACCCGGCAGACGAGGAGACCTGAAATGTCGGTATTACCAGCGGCACCCGCCGCGACACCGGATGTCGGCGACGACCCCGACCGCACCCCCGAAGGCGACGTGCGTGTTGCGTTGCTTCCACTTCTTGTGGGGGGTGGAGTGTGGCGGGCGCACGGCGTGAAGGAAAGCTCCGAGCCTTCCCCGACGCCCGTTGTCGTCACTGAACGCATGTTTTGGAGGGTAGCCACGATGTCCAGCACCAGAACCGTGGGCCGCATCGCCGTCGCGATCGGCACAGGCATCGCCGCCTTGGCGATCTCACTGACCGCTCCCGACATCGCATCCGCCAGACCACCGCTGTGCGAAAGAGGCATCGACTGCCCACCTCCGAAACCGCCTCCGCCGGGCCCCAACGGGGGCGACATCGGCACAGGTGGTGGTCAATACCCGGCGCAGCCGTATCCCGGGAACTACGACCCGGATTACTCAGTCTGCCTCGATGCCGGCAACACCCTCGAGTGTTTGGATTCGGGGCCTGACTACTAACGCGACCACCGGCACGTCGAGTTCAAAGTTGCAGTGCGCCTTGGTCAAACCATTCTCACCCCCTGGGCTGTGACGGGTGTTGGTGCCAGCCATCACCTACAACCGCCCAGGGAGCTCCCGTTGAAGTCTGCAAGGGATCGTATCGACATAGTTGCTGCAGCTCGCAATGTCAACCTGAAGTGGCCCCCGGTGTGACGGGTGCGAATTGCACCCGCGCCACCAAGTCCTTGCGGGGCGTTTGGCGTGGTGTTGGGCCGCTTGCCGGTTCGGTAGGCTTGGCGTCCGTGGCGGAACCTCGGATTGGTCGCTTTCGGGGCCTCGAGGCTGGCGAGGCGGTCGAGCTGGGCGAGTTGCTGGCGTTCTTCAGCGACAGGCTAGCCAGCGACCCTAACCGGTTGGATGCGTCGTTGTATGAGTTCGTTGGCGTGCCAGACTATGTCGGCCCGGTGTGCAGAGCGGACGAACTGCGCGCTGAGGTCGACCGTTTCGCTGGCATGCTGCTGGGTTATGCGGTGGGTGAGAAACAGTTACCGACCCGGAACGCGGGTAGGGTTGTCAATTGCGTTGGGGCACAACGCTGTTTCATCGGTTGTTTTTGGTGGGCGCGGTGGAGGCTTTCGGCGGCTTGATGTTGCGGGCGTGGGCGAGCCGGTAGGAGGTGCTGCCGGTTTCGATGATCAGCCCGGCGAACGTCAACCTGTCGACAATGGCGGCGCACAGCCGCGGGTCGGTGAATGTCTTTGTCCAGGAATGTGGGGCTCGCACATGTTCCTTCTCTCGGATTCCTGCTGTTAGCTGGGCTTTCCGCCCGTCTGCGTGTCGCACCGATCATTCAGGCGTGACCCGGCTATGTTAGGTGTGGCCTGAATGGTTTAGGTGGGAAGAAGGTGTGCCGGTGGCGAGCGGGCTGCGACTGATTCCCGGCGGGGCTGCGCCGGTCGAGCCGGTGGCATCGGATCCGCTTGTGTTCCAACGGGAATGCGTGGACGCGTTCATCGCGTCGTGGCGGGCTCGGGGTTTCAGCGAGGTCACCATCGACAATGACATCGGGCTGCTGGAGCGGACGCTGTCGGCGTTGGGGCGCCCGGCGTGGGAGGTCACCGCCGAGGACATCGACCGAGTCGTCGGCGACCTGACCGCCGCGGGCCGGGCGGCCTCGACGCGGCGGGAGCTCTGGGCCGGCTGCTCATCGACGAGCAACCCAATCATCCGCAGGCACTGCTTGACCGCGCCCGCTGGCCCGGCCGCTCGTTGGGCCCGCTGGCCAGGTCGCTGGAGGCTTTCTTCACCGAGCGGGGTCTGGCCATGCCCACCGATCACGCCGAGCAACTCGCCGCGGGGCGGCGCAAGCGCCGCATCGACGCCGTCCCTGCGACGCTGCGGCCGACGGTGGTCTCCTTCGCCGAATCACTGTTGACCGCCCGAGCGCGGGCTCGCAGGGCCGGGACGTTGCCCCGTAGCGACCGAACCATCGACGTCGCGTTGATGACCCTGCGCGATCTCGCGCTGTTTCTGAATCACGAACGAGAAAAACAGGATTGGTCCACGGTTGATGTCGGTGACATCGAGGGGTTTCTCAACCTTCAGCCCAACAACCGCCCGCGGCGACTGACCGTACTGCGTCAGTTCTTCCGGTTCGCCCGCACCCGCCGTCTCGTGCTCATCAACCCGACCAGCGGCCTGGCTCGCAAGCAGCCCAAGGGATTTCGCGGCTCACCAAGACCGGACGCGAACCCGCGTCTGCGGCCTACCTTTCCCACGTCCTCGACGCCTGCGGCCTTACGCCGCGAACGGTTCGCAGCACCCGCCTGGTCGACCTCGTCAACACCATGGACCCCAAGCTGGTGGCCGTCGCGTTCGGCATGGAACCCGAGGCCGCAATGATCTACCTCGCAGACCACGTCGACCCCACCCGATTGCCGACCAATGACACTTCAAGCTAATGCACGCGGGAGTCGCTCGTCGGCGGCTGAAGTCGTTGACTGGGACTTGGAAGCCACTAGCCCCGTTATCACGGGCCTGTCGAGAGCCATGCGCCGATGAGTTCTGGTTCGCTCGACAGTCGTAAGTAGTGGACCTGCGAACAGGAGGACCGAGCGCGAATGGACGATCCATGGGCATCACCCACGGAGCCGGGCTGGAGGTCGCATGTGCAAACTGATCTACTCGATGACGGTCTCGCTCGACGGCTACATCTCCGGACCGCAGGGAGAGGGTGACTGGGCGGCACCGGACGAAGAGCTACATCGGTTCCACAACGACCAGGTGCGTGAGCTCGGTGGGCATCTCCTCGGGCGGCGACTCTATGAGGTCATGAGCTACTGGGAGACGGCCGAGGAACGCAACCCGGCCGCCCCGCAATACGCGCTCGAGTTCGCTCGCATCTGGAAGGACCTGCCCAAGATCGTGTACTCGAACACGCTCACGAGGGTCGAGGGCAAGACGAGGCTCTCGAGCGAGGATCCGGTCGCGGAGGTCCCGAGGCTGAAGGAACAGCCAGGGGAGCCCCTCGGGGTGGGTGGCGCGACCCTCGCCGCGACCTTGATGCGACACGATTTGATCGACGAGTATCGCCTCTTCGTCAGCCCGGTCGTCCTCGGTGGCGGCAAGCGTTTCTTCACCGGGTTGGAGCAGAGTATCGAGCTTGCACTCCTAGAGACGCGAACCTTCGGCACCGGCGTCGTCTACCTGCGCTACGAGCGTCGATGACTGCGGCATATGTGGTCGAACGACTCCAGAATTCGCGGCAAAACCATTATGGGCTATCCCGAACCAGTGATGTTTCGGCGGCACTATGCAACAGGTCGACCCGGTCGAGATGGCGGTGCAAAAGCAGCACCTCGACGAGCGCTCGAGTGCCCACCACATCACCGTGTGCTTTGCGCGCGGCAGCCCAAAACGCCTCATGCTCGGCGGTGAACACCTTCGACGCGCGGGCCTGCGCCAGCGCTGTGGCCCCGGGCAGCGCGCCGGGCTTGCGGCGCAGGATCTCCAGATAGTGGTCCAAATCCAGGACTTTGGCGCCCTTGCCGATCGCGCGCTGGTGTCGGGCCACCACCGAGTTGCGGTCATAGACGGTGACCGCCGAGGCCGACAGTTTCACCCGCAGCCGATGACCGATGAAGCGGGCCGGCACGCTGTATTGATTGCAGCGCACCATCACCTGCGCATACCGGTCTACTCGCGGCGTCAAAGTCAGTGCGGTGTCGAACGATTCGGCGGGCAACGGCCGCAGCAGTGTCTTCTCGAACGCCCAATCTTGGCCGACGCTGGTGGCCCGGTTGCCCACACGGCGGGCATCATCGGCGTCATCGGCCGCCTCCAGCAGCGCGTTGAGCTCATCGATCGAGTCCACCACAGGCATGGGCATGGCTGCGAAACGCGATCCAGCGCTCGTTCTCCTGCCGGGAGCGCCCGAACAGCACCTGCTTCACCGCGCTGTTGAGATTGTCGTAGCGGACCTTGTCGCACGGCACCCCTCCCAGGCGTTGCAGCGCATACACGTGGCCCTCCAGGAAAGCGCATACACGTGGCCCTCCAGGAAAGCCTCTTGCCCCTGGGTCAAAAACGCCCGGTGCGCCGCGCGTCCCGAATACGACAAGCGCATGGTGAACAGCGCGGTCTTGGTCTTCACCCCCCGCAGCATCACCCACAGATCGTGAAAGTCCACCTCGGCCTCAGCCGCCGGCGGATGGGTCTGCGGCACATAGCCCAGCTCCAGGGGCTTACCCGCTTCGGCGAGGATCAGCGGGCGGCGCTTGCGGACATGATCGCGCACCGTCGAATACGACAAGCCCACCGCGCCATGCTCATCCACCAGCCGGGCCAGGATCCGCCGGGCGGTATGGCGCTGCTTCTTCGGCGCCTCCACATCCGATCGCAGCATCTCGTCGATCGCCGTCTTAAACGGCTCCAGTGGCGCGATCCGGTGCGGAGTCTTGCGCGCCGGCGGAATCGACGACTCCAGCGCCTGGCGCACCGTGCGCCGATGCACATGATGCTTATCCGCCAGCGCCCGGATCGACAATCCGTCCCGCGCTGACCTACGCCGAGTGGGTCAGCGAGCACGTGCAAGACTTCACGGGCTGACGATCGCGCCGGTGTGCACAGTTTTGGTGCGCCGCGCCGAGACCGCCGCCTGCGGGCGCAGCGGCGCGACTGGAGATGCGGTGCGGGCCCGGCCATGGTGGCCTGCCCAGGGATGGGTTGTGTCGTTAGGTGATTCGCTGCCCGGTGATCGGGTGGAACAGGTGGACTGGGCCGTCGGTCAGGTGAAGGCCGACGGTGTCGGCCAGCCTTGCCGGGGCCCGTCCGGCGGCGCGGGCGACCAGGTTCAGCGTCTGATCGCCGGTGCCGAGGTGGGTGTAGACGTAGGATTCGCTGCCGAGTTCCTCGACGAGATCCACCACGGTGCGTATGCCGTTTTCGGTTCCGTTGAGAGCCAGTTGCTCGGGTCGGATTCCAACGGTGACGGTATCCAGGTTGTGTGTGGTGAGGTTGGTGAGCTGGTCGCGGGGGATGGGCAGTACTTGCCCGGCGAGGTGCACGCCGCCGGTGCTGATCGGCACCGTCATTAGGTTCATCGCCGGGGAGCCGATGAATCCGGCGACGAATGCGTTGGCCGGCCTGTCGTAAAGCTCGGTGGGCGAGGCGAACTGCTGCAGCTTGCCGTCTTTGAGGACGGCGACGCGGTCGCCCATCGTCATCGCCTCCACCTGATCGTGGGTGACGTAGACGGTGGTGGTGCCCAGCCGGCGCTGCAGCGCGGCGATCTGTGTGCGGGTCTGCACGCGCAACTTGGCGTCCAGATTGGACAGGGGCTCGTCCATGCAGAACACCTGCGGCTCGCGCACGATCGCGCGGCCCATCGCCACCCGTTGCCGCTGGCCGCCGGACAGCTTGGCCGGCTTGCGGTCCAGGAAATCGGTCAGGTCGAGGAGCTTGGCGGCCTGCTCGACCTTCTTGCGCCGCTCGTCGGCGGACACCCCGCGCAGTTTCAGCGCGAAGCCCATGTTCTCGGCGACGGTCTTGTTCGGGTACAGCGCGTAGTTCTGGAACACCATCGCGATGTCGCGGTCCTTGGACGGCACGCCGACCATGTCCTTGCCGCTGATCTCGATGTTGCCCTCGTCGATGTCCTCGAGGCCGGCCAGCATCCGCAGCGCGGTGCTCTTGCCCGATCCCGACGGCCCGACCAGCACGACGAACTCGCCGTCGGAGATGTCGAGGTCCAAGGAGTCGACCGCGAGCTTGTCGGAGCCCTCGTAGATGCAGGAGGCGTTGCGGTAGGTGATTGTGGCCATTGTGGTTACCTTTCAGGGAGTTTGGGGTTATTTGATGGCGCCGAAGGACAGTCCGCGGACCAGCTTGTTCTGGGCGATCCAGCCCGCGAGAACGACCGGTAGCGCGGCCATCGTCGCCGCCGCGCATAGTTTGGCCCAGTACAGGCCCTCGCCCGCGATGAAGCCGACCAGGAAGACCGGCATGGTCTGTGCCTGAACGGCGGTCAGGTTGACTGCGAAGAAGAATTCGTTCCAGGCGAAGATGACGCAGATCAGTGCGGTCGCCGCGATGCCTGGGGACACCAGCGGCAGGATGACTTCGCGTACCGAGCGCCAGGTGCTGGCGCCGTCGAGGCTGGCTGCCTCCAGCAGTTCGCCGGGTACCTCGAGGAAGAACGACCGCATCATCCACACCGCGATCGGCAGGTTCATCGACGTGTAGAGGATGATCAACGCCCAGATATTGTCCAGCAGACCGATGTTCGAGACGATCACGTACAGCGGGATGACTGCGGCGACCACCGGCAGCATCTTGGTGGACAGGAAGAAGAACATCGCGTCCTTCGTCTTGCGGACCGGGCGCAGCGACAGCGCGAACGCGGCGGGAACGCCCAGCGCCAACACCAGTGCCGTCGAGATCACCGTGGCGAGCAACGAATTGAGCAGGCTCGTTCCTACGCCCTGGTCGAACACCGCCCTGAACTCGTCGAGCGTGGGCACGAAGAACAGCTTCGGCGTGGTGGTGTAGGCGTCCACCTCCTGCTTGAAGGCGGTGAGCACCATCCAGAAGACGGGGAAGAAGAACCCCAGGCCGGCGATCCACGCGACGACACCCCACGGATCGAACCTGCGGTGCTTGATCTTTCGCTTCGTCGCCGGCGAGGTGCCGGTGGTCGCTTCCTGCGTCGGTACGGCGGTCGTGCTCATTAGGCTGCCTCTTCCTTGGCGGTGAACGATTTGAAGATCAAGCGCAGCGCGAAGCTGGCGATGATCATGGTGAAGATCACGACAATGACGCCCATCGCCGCGGCCTGGCCGATGTCGAAGCCCAGGAACGCGCGCTGGTAGATGTAGAACGGCAGGTTCGCGCTTGCCGTGCCCGGTCCGCCCTGGGTCATCATGTAGATCGCGTCGAAGGTGTTGACCAGATAGATGGCACCCAGCACGGTTCCGAGTTCGATGAATCGCCGCAGGTGCGGGAGCGTCAGCTCACGGAAGAGCTGGAACGCCCCGGCACCGTCGACTCGGCCGGCCTCCAGGATGTCGCGAGGCATCGACTGGAGGCCGGCGAGGATCAACAGCATCATGAACGGTGTCCACTGCCAGACCAGGTTCACCATCACCGACGCCAGGGGGAAGCGGCTCACCCAGTCCATGTCCCCAAGCCCGAACGGGGACAGCGCCCAGTTCACGATCCCGAAGACCGGGTCGAGCATCGCGGTCTTCCACATCAGTGCTCCCGCAACGGGTGTCACCAGGAACGGCGTGATCAGCAGCGTGCGGACGATACCGCGGCCCAGGAAGACCCGGTCGAGCAGCAGCGCGAGCAGCAGCCCGAGCACCACCGAGATCAGCACGGTGCCGACAATGAGGACGACGGTGTTGATCGCGGCCTGCCAGAAGGTGCCGTCCGCGATGACGTCAAGGTAGTTCTGCAGGCCGACGAACTGTCGCGAGCCCGGCCGGACCAGGTTCCAGGACAGCGTCGAGTAGTACAGCGTGAACAGGAACGGGATCTGGGTGACGACGATCATGAAGATCAGCGCTGGCAGCAGCGGCCCGCGCCTGCGCCAGCCTTCGACGCGAGAGACGTTGCGGTCGTGGGCCTCCCGGACCCGGGCGGCATGCTCACGGTTTTTGGTTGCCGCGCCCTTCTCGTGCGAGGGCCCGTGGGCGATCGTGGTCACTTGTTCTCCTGATAGGTCTTGCCGACGACCTCGGCGTATTCCTGCGACTGCTCCAGCGCGGCAGTCGGCGACTTCTGCTCCGCGATGGCGGCGCTGATCTGCTGGCTGACCCTCGTTCCGAGGTCCTGGAATTCGGGGATGGTGAGGAACTGCACCCCGGTGTAGGGCACGGGTTGAACGGTGGGATGGGCCGAGTCGGCGTGGTTGATCGAGTCGAGGGTGATCGGCCCGTAGGTGGCGCTGATGTCGCGGTATTGCGGAATCTGATAGGTCGACAGCCGGCTGCCCGGAGGAATGCGTTCCCAGCCGAGCTTCTCGCCGACCAACTTGATGTAGTTCTTGTCGGTCATCCACGAAATGAACTTCCAGGCGGCGTCTTTGTGTTGGCTGGCGGCCGGAATGCCCAGCGACCAGGTGTAGAGCCAGCCCGAGTCGGGTTTGACCTGGCTCGGGGCTTTCGCGTAGCCGACTTTGCCGGCGACGGAGCTGGATTCGAGGCTTTCCACGGTATTCACCGCTGAGGTGGCGTCATACCACATTGCGACGCGGCCCTGGGAGAATTGGGTGGCGCATTCCTGGAATCCGCTTGTCGCAGCGCCGGGTTCGCCGTGGGTGCGGACCAGATCGACGTAGAACTGTATGGCCTTCTCGACCTCGGGGCTCTTCAGTTGCGCGTTCCAGTCCATGTCATACCAGCGGCCGCCGAAGGTGTTGATCACGGTGTCCAGCGGGGCGAGCACCTCACCCCAGCCGGGCTTGCCGCGCAGGCAGATGCCGACCATGTCGGGACCGTCGAGTTTGGCGGCCGCGTCGGCGACCTGCTGCCAGGACGGCTCTGCAGGCATCGTGATGCCGGCCCGCTCGAACAGGTCCTTGCGGTACATGAGGAACGACGACTCGCCGTAGAACGGCACCGAGTACATGTGATCTTGATAGGACAGCGCTTGTCGGATCGACGGGATGAAGTCGTTCTTGTCGTAGCCGGGCGTGTTGGCGATGTAGGGCTCGAGGTCGGTGAGCCACCCGTTGCGCGCCCACTGCGGTGTCTCGTAGTTGCTGATCATCACGACGTCGAACTCGCGGCCGCCGGTGGCGGTGGACATGGTGATTTTGGCGCGAGCCTGATTCTCGGGCAGGGTGACGAATCTCAACCGAATACCGGGGTTTTCGGCTTCGAACGCCGAGGACAGCTTGATGGCGTCGGTCATTTGCAGGTTGGAGACCATCGCGATGGTGACGGTCTGGCCGCCGCTCGCGCCCAGGGATCCGGCGCCCGCGCATCCGGTTAGTGTGAAAAGCGCTGCCGCCCAAAGCGATAGGGTGGCGTTAATGAGATGTCTTCTCATGGTCGTGCTTTCTGCAGAAGTGTGGTTGGGCGGCGTCTGAGGCCGTGAAAAGGCAGCGCGGAACTGCCGACGGAGCCCACGATGGGCGGGTCGTTTGCTGGGCTGACGGCTGGGTTCGGTCAGCGGTGGGGGCGGTGGCGGGTCACATGTCGGTGCCTTCGCCGGGTATCAGGGTGACCTTGATGGAGTCGGGTCCACCGACGAGGTCAAGGCCGTCGTGGAAGCGTTGCAGCGGAAGCTGATGGCTGCAGATGCGGTCCAGCGGAAGCGTTTTGGCTTCGATCATGCTGATCGCGGTGGGCCAGCAGTACGGGCCGAGGTGGGCGCCGAGTACGTCGAGTTCCTTGATATCGCTGATGATGGTCCAGTCGACGCTGACGGGGTCGGCGAATACGCCGTACTCGACGTAGCGTCCGAGTCGGCGCAGCAGGTTCAGGCCCTGGGGGACAGCCGAGGGGTGCCCGGTGGCGTCGAGGTAGATGTCGGCGCCGTAGCCCTCGGTGAGGTCGCGCACGACGCTGTCGACATCATCGGTACGGAGATTGATCGTGATGTCGGCGCCGCACTCGGCGGCCAGGTCGAGTTTGGCGGGAACCATATCCAGCGCGATGACATGCGCGGGGCTCTTGGCGCGGGCGCCGGCGATCATGCCCAGCCCGATCGGCCCGCACCCGGCGACCACGACGACCTCCCCGAAACCGATCTGGGCGCGCTCGATGGCGTGCAGCGCGCATGATAGCGGTTCGGCGAAGGCAGCATGGGCGGCGGGGATGTCTGCGGACACCTTGTGCACGATCGCGTCGGCGGGGTAGATCATGTACTCGGCCATGGCGCCGTTGACCTGCCGGCGGAATCCAAATATCCGGTGCGGCGCGCACATCCAGTACTGACCACGCCGGCAAAATCGGCATTGCCAACAGGGGACGATCTGCTCGGAGACCGCGCGGTCGCCGATGTCGACTCCCCAGCGGGCGCGTGCCTGGTCATCGATCGCGACGATCTCGCCGACGAATTCGTGCCCGGGTGTAGCGAACAGGTCCACATTGGGCGGGATTGGTCCGTCCCCCCAGTACATCGGCGCGCCGTGATAGCACTTGTGGTCGCTGGCGCAGATGCCGACCGCCTGCACCTTGACAAGGGCCTCACCGGGGCCGGGCACGGGGACGGGTATCTGCTCGAGGCGGTAGTCCTCGCGGCCGTGGATCACCACGGCTTGCATGGTCGGAGCCATCAGCGCCTCCTCCGGGCTTGGGCGTTCATGCGCGGGCTGGCAGCGGGTCGGCTGGGCCCGCGGGCGCGGTGCTCACGTCGTGGTCGCTGAGCCGGCGGGCGCGGTCGATGTTTGCGGTGACGGTTGCGGTGACCGTCGACGACGCGGCATGGGTGAACAGGGTGCCCTCGTGCTGAACGGCGGTTGCGCCCCATTGCAGCGCGGTGGCGAGCGCCTCCCGGCGATCGGCTCGGCAGCTGAGGTATCCGGCCAGCATGGCGTCGCCGGCTCCGACGGTGCTCACCACCTTTCGCACCGGCGCCTGGCCGTGCAGGGCGCCGTGGGCGTCGACGAGGACCGCGCCGTCGCCGCCGAGGCTGGCCAGCACGGTGCCGGCGCCGCGGTCGCGGACCGCTTGGGCGGCGTCGATGACCTCGCCGAGGGTTTGGGGCGTTGATCCGGCTAGTTCGCCCAGTTCGTGCAGATTGGGTTTCACGAGATCGGGTCGGGCCGCCAGGCTGGCGGCCAGGGGTGGTCCGGAGCTGTCGACGGCGACGGGTACGTGGTGGCGGCGGCCGAGTTCAACGAGTTGGCCATACCAGCCAACCGGAAGTCCCGCGGGCAAGCTGCCCGCGCAAATCAGCCACGCCGCCGCTGCCAGGTGGGCGGCGGCCGCGGCGATGAGACGGTCGCTTTCGTCGGTGTTGAGCACGGGTCCGGGTTCGTTGATCTTGGTGACTGTGCCGTCGGGCTGGGTGAGACTGATGTTGCTGCGGACCTCCCCGACGATCGGCACGGCGATGGTGTCCAGCCCAACGGTGTCGAGCATTTGGCGCAGCTGCGCGCCCACCGGCCCGCCGGTGGGGAACACGGCGCGAACCGCCACGCCGTGGCGGTGCAGGGCCAGCGCGACGTTGACGCCTTTGCCGCTGGGTTCGCTGTAGCTGCGCTGGCTGCGGTTGACCGATCCCAGCGTGAGGTCGTCGAGGAACACGGTGCGGTCGACGCTGGGGTTGGGGGTCAGGGTGACGATCATGTCCGCTCCACACACATTCCGGCTTGCTGTAATTGCGCGTACTGGTCATCGGGCAGGCCGACGTCGGTGATCAGCAGATCGATGTCGCCCAGGTCGGCGTGCTTGGTGCCGCTGATCACGCCGAATTTGCTGTGGTCCGCCAGCAGGATGCGCCGTTGCGCGCAGCCGGCCATCAGGCGTTTGACGGCGGCCTCGGCGGGGTCGGGGGTGGTCAGTCCGCGGGTCAGGGAGATGCCGTTGGTGCCCAGGAAGGCGACGTCGACGTTGATTTCGGCCAGCGCGCGGGCGGCCCAGTCGCCGACCTCGGCGAAGGTCTTGTTGCGCAGCCGCCCGCCGAGGGTGAACACGGTCAGCCGGGGGCGGGTGAGCAGCGACACCGCCAGCGGCAGGGTGTTGGTGTAGACGGTGAGCTCGCGGTCACCGGGGAACAGTTCGACCAGCTTGGCGGTGGTCGATCCCGCGTCGATGAGCACCGATCCCTGCTCGGGCAGATGCGCCAGCGCGGCCCGCGCGATGCGGGTCTTCTCGGTCATGAATTCCTTGCGGGTTTCGACGGCGGGCTCAAACGCCAACGCGTGCACCGGCACTGCGCCGCCGTGCACCCGGCGCAACAGGCCCTGGCGTTCCAGCTGAATGAGGTCCTTGCGGATCGTTTCGCCAGTGACGCCGAGGGCGTCGGCGACTTCCACCGCCTCGAGGCGCCCGTTGCTTCGCAACCGCTCGAGAATGTGGTTCTTGCGCTCGTCGGCGTAGGGGGCGCGGCCCTCGGCGTTATCGGATGCCATACCTGCCGATCCTTGCGCACCACCGTGCTGCGCCCCATCCCGATGGGGGCGGCGGGCGGCCGCCGAGCGCGGCGGCGGGGTGTCGTGGTCGGTCAGCGAAGTCATGACACGCCCGCTTGGTAATCGACCGGTGCGGGCGCCCCGGCGGCCCGGGCGGCCAGCAGTGCGGCGCCACGTGCGCCGGCTTCGACGACGCCGGGCTGCGTAATCTCGCCGAACCGGCGACGTTTGAGCGCGATGAGGGCGTGGCTGCGTGACCAGCCGCCGGTGACCACCAGCGCCCGGTGCGGTCCGCTGACCTTGCTCATCGCGTCATGAATCTCGGCGGCCTGATCGGTGACGGTTTCCAGCGCGGCGCGCCACAGCTGGGCCGGGCCGTCGCTGTCGCCGACGCCGAGGATGTCGAGTTTGCCGAACGCGGGTGCCACGACCCGCAGGCTGGGCTCGGGCAGTGCGAGCGCGGCCGCGTCGAGTTCGGGCAGGTCGGCGGTGTGCTTGCCCAACAGCGCCAGGACGCGCTGCAGCGCCAGTCCGCCCTGGGTGGCGCCGAGCAGACACCAGTGATCGGCCACGGCGTGCCATCCGGTGGTGATCCCGGCCTCGGCGAGCTCGGCGATCACCAACGGCGACAGGTCCGGGGTGATGGTGCGCACCAGCGCTTCGGCGGTGCCGCAGGAGTCCAGTTCGTCGCCGGGCCCGTCAGCGCCCACACCGATGACCGCGGCCTGATGGTCGTGGCCGGCCACGGTGAGGACGGCGCCGGTCAGGCGCGCCAAGCCGGCGTCGGCGCTGACCCGTCCCAGCGGGGTGCCCGCGGTGACCAGCGGCGGCATCAACGTTTCGCTGGCACCCGACCACTGCAGGGTGTCGCTCCACCACGACCGCTGCGCCAGGCGCAGCCATCCGGTCCGCGACGCCAGCGACTGCTCGGTGGCCTCCTCGCCGCCCAGGCCGCGAACGATCCACTCGGCGACGTTGAGCCGGCGCACCGCGGTGCGCGCCGAGGGCACATGATCGAGTAGCCAGCGGTGCTTGGTCAATGACCACTGCTGGCGCAACGGCAGGCCGGTTATCGCTGAAAACTGCTGCGGGGTAATGGCGTTGCGAAGGTGGGCCAGCTCGAGATGATCGCGGGTGTCATGCCAGGCGATCACCGGAGCGACCGGTGCACCACTGCCGTCGAGCAGGATGCCGGCTTCGCCCATGCTGGCCACGCCCAGGCCGGCGACCCGGCCCGGTGGGCAGCCCGCCAGCGCCTGGCCGAGCGCGGACTTGGCGGCGTGCAGAAGGGCGGTGGCGTCCATTTCGGCGCCGGTGGCGCTGACCGTCCACGGCGTGTCGGCGCGGCCACCCGCCACCGCGTCGCCAGCCTCGGTGAACACCACGGCTTTAGTTGTCTGGGTTCCGACGTCGAGCCCAACAAATAAGGTGCCGCCCATCTCAGTCCCTCTTGATACGTGAGCTTGCTCACTTGGATAATGATGGATATAGTTGCGTTTCGTTGGTCAGTTGTCAAGGTGGTGCCCCGCATCGGGCGCCGAGGTGACGAACCGGCCACCCCGAAGCACCCATCGGACCGCAAGCACTGCATCCCAGGAAGGACGACACGATGCCGCTGGCTCGAACCGCCGACCTCATGGCCGCCGCACACCGCACCGGCACTGGGCTGGCCGCATTCAACGTGATCACCCTGGAACATGCGGAGGCGATCGTGGCCGGCGCGGAGCGCGCGGGCCGGCCGGTGATTCTGCAGATCAGCGAGAATGCAGTGAAGTTTCACCACGGCCGGCTCGCGCCGATCGCGGCCGCGGTAACCGCCGTGGCCGACGGGGCGGCGGTGCCGGTGGCGGTGCACCTCGACCATGTCGAGGATCAGAACCTGCTGTACGCGGCCGCCGACACCGGCGCTAGCTCGGCGATGTTCGACGCGTCCAAACTCGACTACCAAGCCAACGTCGCTGCCACCCGGGCTGCCGCGGACTGGGCGCATGAGCGCGGCCTGTTCCTGGAGGCCGAGCTGGGTGAGGTCGGCGGCAAAGACGGCGCCCATGCCCCCGGTGTGCGCACCGACCCCGCCGAAGCGGCCGCGTTTGTCGCCGACACCGGTGTTGACGCACTGGCCGTCGCGGTTGGCAGCTCGCACGCCATGTCGGCGCGCACCGCCGCCCTGGATTTCGACTTGATCGCGCAGCTGCGCACGGCCGTGCCGGTCCCCTTGGTGCTGCACGGTTCGTCCGGAGTCCCCGACGAAGATCTGCGCAAGGCGGTCAGCGCGGGCATCACCAAGGTCAACGTCGGCACCCTGCTGAACATCCGATTCACCGCCGCGGTGCGCGCGCATCTGGACGACGACGACACCGTCACCGACCCCCGCCGCTACCTGACACCGGCGCGGGCGGACGTCACCGACGCGGTAGCCGCCATGCTCACCGCCGTCACCTAGCCGGCAACACACCACGACACCGCCCCACCCCCGTCGCCGCGGCCCGCAGTTTGTTGACCGCGTGCGACGACAGAAAAAGGAACTGGATATGCCAATCGCAACACCCGAGGCCTACCGCAACATGCTCGACACCGCGAAGAGCCAGGGGTTCGCCTTCCCGGCCGTCAACTGCGTCGGCTCCGAAGCCGTCAACGCCGCCCTGAAGGGCTTCGCCGACGCTGGCAGCGACGGCATCATCCAAATCTCCACCGGCGGAGCCGAATTCGCCTCAGGACTCGGGGTCAAGGACATGGTCACCGGCGCGGTCGCACTGGCCGAGTTCACCCACGTGGTCGCCGCCCGCTATCCGGTCACCGTCGCCCTGCGCACCGACCACTGCCCCCAAGACAAACTCGACACCTACGTGCGCCGCTGCTGGCGATCTCGCGGCGGCGCACCGACGCCGGAGGCAACCCATTGTTCAACTCGCACATGTGGGACGGCTCGGCGACCCCCGTCGATGAAAACCTCGACATCGCGGTTGGTTTGCTGCGTGACGCGGCCGCAGCCAACGTGATCCTCGAAATCGAAATCGGCGTGGTCGGCGGCGAGGAAGACGGTGTGGAGGCCGCCATCAATGACAAGCTCTACACCTCCGACGAGGACTTCGCGAAAACCGTCGACGCGCTCGGCCCCAGCACCAGCGGCGAGCGCTACCTACTCGCCGCCACGTTCGGCAACGTCCACGGCGTCTACAAACCGGGCAACGTCACCCTGCAACCCGCGGTGCTGGGCCGCGGCCAGCAGATCGCGGCCGAAAAGCTAGGCCTGCCAGCGGGATCGAAACCATTCGACTTCGTTTTCCATGGCGGTTCGGGATCACTGAAATCCGAAATCGCCGAATCGCTGTACCACGGGGTGGTGAAAATGAACATCGACACCGACACCCAGTACGCCTTCACCCGACCCGTCGTCGACCACATGTTCACCCACTACGACCAGGTGCTCAAGATCGACGGCGAAGTCGGCAACAAAAGAGCGTACGACCCCCGCACGTACCTCAGACTTGCCGAAGCGTCGATGAGCGCCCGCGTCGTCGAGGCCTGCCGCGATCTCGGGTCCGGCGGGCGCAGCGTCAGCACCTAGCTGCGTATTGGTGAGGCGATGAAAGGCAGGGCTTTGCATGGGATTTGATGCCGATCAACCGGCGCCCACAGCGCAATCCGGTGACAGCGCCCAAGCGCGTGAACGAGACATCGTCGCGTTCGCCAAGGTCTGGGCGCCATACGGCGGAGGGTCACAGGCCGACATCTTCGTCACGTTCGGTCTCACTGTCGAGCAGTACTTCACCCGGCTGACAATACTTTTGGGCTCATCGTTGGCCGGTGAACTGACCCCGGCGCAGCGCCGTACCATCCTTCAGGTGTGTATGTGGCGCCTCGCGAACACCCGGCACCTGACCAGCAGCCCTTCGCCGTCGGACTCGACCGGGCCCGGTTGACCTATGCGCGCACCGCAGTTGCGCTTGCGCGCACCGTCGGCGGGTCTGCTGGCCCTGCCGTGGGACCGGCAGCTGTCGGAGTGGATGGTTCCCGATGTGGCGCTGCGTGACATCGCCGTGGGCCGCAGCCGTCACCTGGTCAAGTTTGTCGAGGCCGAATATCAGCTGTGGGCGCTCAAGGAGATGCCCACGCGGATCGCCGCCAAGGAATACGACGTGCTGCGCCGGCTTGAGGAGATGGGCCTGCCCGCGGTGCGCCCGGCCGGCCTGGTGGTTCAACCCGAGTTGGACACCGCGATCCTGATCACCCGCTACCTGGAGGGATCCTGGCAGTACCGCCGCCTGTTCATGCGGCTGCCGCCCGATCAAACCGCACACCGTGCGCGCCTGCTCGACGCGATGGCCAGTCTGCTGGTGGAACTGCACCGCCACGGCGTCTTCTGGGGTGACTGCTCGCTGGCCAACACGCTGTTCTCCCGTGACGGCCAGGTGTTGCAGGCGTGGCTCGTTGACGCCGAAACCAGTGAGGTGCATCCGCAACTTAGCAACGGCCAGCGAGAGCTGGATATGCAGATTCTGGTGGAAAACGTCGCGGCGGGCATGCTGGACCTCGCCGCGCGACTCAACCGTCCCCCCGAGTTGGAGGACACGCTCATCGCAGAAGCTCAGGGCATCCAGACCCGCTACGAACAGCTGTGGGACCTGTTGCATGCCGAACCCGTGTTCGGGTTCGCCGACCGGTACCGCATCGAGGGGACGATCCGTCGGCTCAACGACCTTGGATTCGCCGTCGAGGAGGTATCGCTGCATCCGGTCAGCGCCCACGCAGACCAGCTCAGGGTCAACGTCGCGGTCGGAGACCGCCGCTATCACGCTGCGCACCTGCGCAAGCTCACGGGTATGGATGTCGGGGAGGGACAGGCCCGGATTCTGTTGGGCGACTTGCACACCTATCAGGCGCAGTTGGGCCATGAAGCCGGTGAGGACGTCGACGAATCGACCGCCGCGCAGCTATGGGTCAGGGAGGTCGCCACGCCGACGATGCACCGGGCGCATGCTGCGTCCAGACAGATCGGTACCGCCATCCAGGCGTATTGCGATCTGCTTGAGATTCGATGGCTACTCAGCGAACGCGCGGGGCACGATATCGGGACCGAACGGGCCCTGGCAGCCCTGGCTCGCAATGCCGTTCCCACCGACTCGGCGGCGAAGCTGGCCATCGCTGAGGTGCCCACTGCACCCTTTGCCGTTCTCGATCCTGACGACGAGTCCTAGCGACCCTGGCGTGCGCGCGGGCTCCTGGCAGAGCGGGCTCGTCCGAGCTGAGCCGAATACTGTTGATGCCGTGAGTACTTCGAGGGCTTCTAGAGGGGATCGTGGATCAGTCGATTCCGAGTTCGCTCAATCGCGCGACGTAGCGCCACAGATTGTTCAGCTTCACCTCCTCGCAGCCACGGACCAGGTCTGGGGCGGCCGCGACCGCTACGGCGCGGTCGTAAGATTCGGCTGTCAGCGCCGGCACGAGGTAGCGCATGGTCGCTTCGTAATGAGCGATCAGTCGACGCTCGATGCGCCGCATGTGGGTGTGTCCGAACGGGTCCAGAAGAGTACCGCGAACGAATCTTCCCTTCGCGAGAAGCCGCAGGGCGAAGTGGGTTCGGGGTCTCATGGCGATCTTCGTCTTGCGGCCAAGCGCTTTCAGGATGGGCGGGCGCAGCCGGTAGGTGAGGTTCTCGCGGCCGGGGACTTGAGCCTTCACCGATTCGACGAATGCGGGATCGGTGAGCATCCGGGCGACCTCGTACTCGTCCTCATAGGCTGGTCGTGAGGGACGGGCCGGCGCGACCCGAGGGGAGCGCCGTACCGCATTGCAGTGTCGAGGCGCTGGCTCTCGCGCTGCGGGGCACCCGCACACCTGGTGTCTGGCTAATCGTACTGCTGCCTATTTTGTGGCACAACGGCATTCAGGCGCAATACGTCACAGCGGTGCATTGGGTGGGCTACGCGGCGGTGTCGTTCGCGGTGGGTGTCGTGTACGCCGTCACGGCTATGTGGGGGAGGGCTAGGGCTGCCCGGCGGGGTCGGCGATGGGTACTTCACGGCCTGTGGATGAAGTTGCTGGCGATTCGGCGTTGCGGCGCTGATGGTTTCGGCGTCGCTTCTCAGCCGTTCGAGCCGGGTGACCACGGGGTCGGACTCGCTGGGCCAGCCCCTGCACACGCCGCTGATCATGTAGGTGCACTCGTAAATTCCGCCGGACAGTCCACCTCCTCCGCCGCACCGCCAATCTCACGAGGCACCGCGGCGCGCAGCTTCTTGCCGAGAGCCGGTTACGGTGTAGTCCATGCCGGGCACGTCGGCCAGCGCTGCTGTTGTACGGAGCAAAGACAGCGTCGAGCCGGTTGACGAATGGGGGGCGGCACTGAGATCTTCGAATTGACCGCTGAGATTTGGAAGCAGTGATCGTAACCGGATATCGGCCGCGCCGAACCTACCGACGGTGTGTTGGGAGTGGGAGGCTTCGATCGCGGTGGCTGCAACCGCATAGATGATGCGGGCCTTGCGTTTGCGCAGCCGGGCCGCCAACCGGCGGTGCCGGCCCGGCGCAGCCCGCCAGGGGTTTGATAACCGGTGAGCAGGATCAGCGGCCGTGCTTTGGGTGTAGTCAAAGAGCGTGCGGCAGGTAGGTTCCCTCACCCGACGAAATCGAGTAGCGGACTACTCAAGTCAACGCCACTCACGTTGATGAAGAGTAAAAAGGCTTCGAGCCTCCCGATCTACGGGGCAGCAGACGCGAACATGGTCGGAGGTAGTGCGAACCGACAACGTCAACAAAGGAGACACCATGGCAATACAAGTTCATTTCGCGAAACTGAACTGCGACAGGACCGAAGATTCGGGAGCAGACGAGTGCATTCTGCGGTGGAACAACCACGGAATCTGGCGAGGGGATATGGAAGAAGGATGGATAACGGACATGGGCGCATTCGTGGTCTTGACGGGTGAGGCTTTTCGTCGACCGGTGCCGCCGCAACCGTTCTGCTCGACGAGCTGTGGCTGACGGAATCCGAGCTGTCCTCATGACCATCGACCCAGCCCCGACCGTCACCTCGGTGGCCGCCGGCGTGTCCGATACCCAGCCCTACACCTCGCCCACCACCGCCGAACGTGTCGCCGCCGGCATCGGGTTGGCTCGACTGGCGATCGGCGACCTTGTCGGTGCGGCGACGCTGCTCGGTCCACTCGGTTTCACGATCACCACCGACCTCGACCCCGCCACCGGCCGGCGCTACGCGATGGCCGTCTCCGAGACCACGACCCCGCGGAGCCCGCGCGCGTGGGGACTGTATCTCGTCGACCTGTCGAAACCGCTCGGGCTGTGTATCGCGGTGCCGCACCCGAAGTCCGATGCGAACTGCGAACAGCTCGCGCTGCGACTGTGGCGGGCGCTACCCGGATCCATGCTCACCATGGCCGCTGTTCACCGCGATGCCGTGGTGATGGGGACGATGCCGGCGGAAACCGCCGACCACTCCCAGAACACCGACTCGGTGTTCCACCACCTCTGGACCACCCTGCTCGGTCCGCGCGGCGTGCCGCAGGTCCAGATCCACGGCTTCCGCAACACCAGCGCCCCCGAGCAGGTCGTGGTGTCCACCGGCGCCGGACCCGATCACCCCGGCGGCGGTCCGGATCGCCGACGAGATCGCCGCGACCGGGCTGGACACCACCCGCAACTGGGACGGCACCGCCAGCCCCAACCTGGACGCCACCACCAACGAGCAGGGCATTGCGGCCGACACCAACGGCTGGATCTGGGTGCACGTCGAACTCAACCGCACCGTACGAGACGACAAGACGCTGTGGCAGCCCGCGATCGACGCGATCGCCGCAGCGAACACCCCGCTGCTGGCCTACGACCGACCCTCACCCGGCGGGCCGGGGCACCGCCCGAAACCGATCGGCGCCGCAAACACCACCGGCACCTCGCGGTACTTCGCCCGCGAGGACCACGCCCACCGCGGCGCGGCCAGCACCCACCAGCACCCCCAACCCGTCGTCCGGTTCGCCCCGGTCTCGCTCACCGACGGCCCGACCATCGCCATCGATGCCGCGCGTGGCGACTACTTCCGGGTCGAACTGCGCGGCAACCGCACCCTGGCCGAGCCGACCAACGGCACCGACGGTCAGCGAATCCTCATCGAGGCGCTCGCATCCGGCGCCCAGCGCACCCTGACCTTGAACCCATCGATCCTGCTCACGACCGGCATCAACAGGCCGATCACCGTCCCGCTCGACAAGCGCTGGTTCGCCAGCATGGTCTACGTCGAGGCCACAGGCTGGGTGATCATCGTCTTGACCGTACAAGCCTGACATCACCGTTCCGCATCAGCGTGTCGACGCCGCGACATCGGTGTGACGGTGTTTGGTCCCCAGGTGTCCGACTGGGTGGTGGAAGGCTTCTCGCGGGCGGCGCCCGTTGCCTGTTCACCGGCAGAGCCCGGTAGCGGAAGGTGCTGATCTCGCAGGTGGCGAGATCCGGGTAGTCGGTGAAGCTGATCAGCTTCGACCAGGCCACCAAATCGGTTGCTGCCATGATGATTTCCAACCAGGCCACCTTCGCCTCGGCCCGGTGACAGGGCAGATATTTCGCGCTGGGACGTGGTGTTGCTTTCGCGCGTCTACGGTGTCGGATCGTTGTAGAGGACGGTGATCTCGGTGGCGGTCAGTTTTCTGTTGTAAATGTAGACGTTGTCGATTGCGCCCTTGAAGTAGCTGCGGCCGTCCTGCGAGCCCATCCTTACCGGTGCGTTTCCATTGCGTAGATCCGCATCGGGAATCGGGTAGCTGTCGGTCGGCCCGAATCCGTCCGTGTCACGAGGGACGCCGTTCTTGTACCACCAGATTCGGTGCTCCGGCTTGCTGACGATGGCGACGTAGTGGATCCAGACACCGTTAACGACGGGATCTTGCACGTAGCATCCGGGTCCACGGCAGCCGTCATGCCCGAAGTGGTAGAAGCTCATCCGGTTGTGCCGATTCGGCTTCTCGGTATTGTCCGCGCTGTAGATGCGGAACGTCCATTCGCGGTTGCCGTGATCACCCGAGGTGTCGCCTTTGCCGAACCAGTGCACGTAGCCGGAGCCTTGTGTGGCTGCGTAGAGAAGCTCTTTCTCCGTGTTCAACGATGTCCCCTCGGGCCGCACCCACACGGAGATCGACAGGTAGCCCGTCGTGTTCACGCTGAAATCGTCATGGTCGGGAACCGTGAGCGTCGAGCTACTTCCGTCGAAGTAGTACGCCATCTGCGGTGTGCCGAAACGATTCGTCGTCTTTGTCACGTGGCTGGTCGACGCGTTGTGGCCGTTGCCGCTCGAATCTGCCGCAGTGCCGTTCATTGTGTACGCGCCCACGAGCCCGTCTGTTGGGACGGTAGCCGACATGATCGGAGGTACTTCCATGCCTCAAAGCTTTCTCTCGCGAGGCCCGAATAACTTCCAGTCGGCAAGATTGGTCCGCTCAATGTTATCCACTCGATGATTTGAGATGCGGTCGATGTTCGAATCCGACGAGGATTAGCCTGACGCTGACATGTTCGTACTCAGTCGCGATGGCACCTTAAGGCCATGGATCGCAACCACGACGCTGGCCACTTTTGGGGCTCTTCAACTTTGTCCGGGCATTCGGGGTGAAGTGGTAATTCATGAGGACGCGATGGACCAGCAGCGGGCACGGAGCCGCCACCAAACTCGTCGCCTACGTGGTGATCGGCACCGAAACCAATACCGTCGTTGGCGATCCCATCCCTATCGGCCACGGCCCGGTCGCGCTGGAGGCTAGCCCGCAGGTTCTTCAAAGCTCGATGCGCTGCGCAACTGGACGAACCTGCTGTTGTTGAAGGTTCGGGACCCGCCGGCGACATGACGGCCCGGCGATGTCGATCGTTTACTACATTCCCACCGACGACGCGCTGCTCGTGTCCGCCATGGCCGGACGCGGCAAGGCCCGCGTCGTCGCGCGCGGGGTTGATCAGCTCTGCGGGTACGGCGCGAAGCGTGTGTTGTAGCCGTCGTTGCCGCGGGGGACGACCACGAAGGCCAGATCGGCGTTGTTCACGCGATTTTGGACGATGACAGCGACGATGACGGTCATGCCCGTCGTGCTGGCGGATGTGATGCGCGAAGTGATGCTGAGCGTCGGTTTCCCGCTAAACACCCAACCAAGCTGGTAGCCGAACCCCAAAGCGCATCCCGGCGAAAGTGAAAGCCATGTCCCACAACGATTTTCGTAACGCGGGTGCAGTTGACTGGACTAATTCGACCGTGGTTTGACCGTGGCGCAGAGCGAAAACAACTGCGCAGCGGCGCGCCGCGCAAGCCGAGATGGCCCCAGCCAACGCTGGGCGGGTCTTATTCGGCCCGGTGGGCCGTTGGACCGAATGCCAGGGGTCAAAGGACCCTAGTTTGACTCGCGCACCTGATGGATATTCGTGTCAAGCGAGCCGCTAGCGAACCCTCACATGCCATCAAACATGGGTTCTGGCATCCCGGTGGCCGACCGAACAGCGAATGGAGAGACCGTGCCAAACGTCACTGAAGCTCCGAGACCGTCCCTCTTGTCGGACCAATCGCTGAGCGTAGTCCAGGCAACCGCGCCCGTCGTCGCTGCGCACGCCGACGAGATCACCGCACACTTCTATCCCCGCATGTTCGCCGCCCATCCCGAGCTGCTGCGAGTCTTCAACCAGGGAAATCAGGCCACCGGCGAGCAGAGCAAAGCCTTGGCCGGCTCGGTTGTCGCGTACGCGGTGCAACTGATCGATCCCGAGGCGCCGTCATTTGATCACGTCATGCGGCGAATCGCCTACAAGCACGTATCCCTGGGCATTCGGCCTGAGCAGTACACGATTGTCGGCGAGAATCTGCTCGCTTCCGTCGGTGAGGTTCTCGGCGATGCGGTGACGCCCGAGATCGCCGCGGCCTGGAGCGAGGTCTATTGGCTGTTCGCGCTCCAGCTGGTCGCTGAGGAAGCACGGCTCTACCAGCAGGCGAACGTGGACCCCTCGCAACCGACTCGCCCCTACCGCGTGGTCCGCCGCATAGACGAAACCGCTGACGTCATTACTCTCGTCCTCGAACCAGCAGACGGCGGTCCCCTCCCAGCGATCGCACCCGGACAGTACGTCTCGGTTTTCGTCGACCTGCCCGATGGTGACCGGCAACCCCGGCAGTACACGGTGTCTTCCACCGCTGTACGGACTCGGCTGCAGATCACTGTGCGGCGGGTCCAAGGAGTGAACGCGGCCCCAGACGGCCGCGTTTCCAGCTACCTCCATGATCATGTCAAGCTCGGAGATCTGCTCGATGTCAGTGCCCCTGCCGGTGACTTCGTATTGACGCCAACAGACTCGCCGCTGTTGCTGGCCAGCGCTGGTGCGGGTATCACGACTGTGCTGCCCATCGTCGAACAAATCGCTCGTACCCAGCCGCAGCGGAGCGTGATCGTGGCCCACGCTGATCGCAGAGCGCAAGATCACGCGCTGCGAGACACCGTGCTGCATCTCGGTCGAGAGATCGACGACTTCACTTCTTATACCTGGTACGAAACCGTCGACGAGGGCGACACCCACTCGCGCCAAGGCTTCATTGACTTGACCGACATTCCGCTCCCGAACGACATCCAGGTCTTTACGTGCGGCCCATTGCCGTTCATGCGGCTGGTCCGGTCGACGCTGCTAGACCGCGGTGTGCCGCCGGCCCGAATCCGCTATGAAGTCTTCGGACCCGACCTGTGGGCCGCCCAATTGTCGCCCAATTCGGGAACCTGACGGACAGCCGTTGTGACGGCCTAAGCGTCCTGGACAAGGGGCCGGGGTCGCGGGCGGCTGGAATCGCAATGTCCTACAAGCTCATCGAGGCCGCGCAGTCACGCTGGCGTGCCGTGAACGCACCACACCTGGTCGCGCTGGTCCGCGCTGGCGCGAAGTTTGAGAACGCGAAAAGTTGAGAGTAATCCGGGAAAACATAAGAGTCGTCCGAGCGGCCTCGTGGTTTAGCGAGGCTATTCAGAGTCGCCGCCGGCGAGCCGTTCAGACGTCGCCGCGGTAGGCAGTGATGTTTGTCGTCAGTTCGTGAAGGTTCGCTCGGCCCAGTGCTCGCTGAATGACAGCACATCGTCAGGTCATGTGCGGGTTTAACGGCGGCGAGCCGACGCCAGGCTGGGACCACCTAGCTGGACTATCGGAGCGCCCGAGCGCGTCTCACCGGTGATACACTAAGAAAGTGGATATCGTGACGGTGCGAGAACTTCGCAATAACGGGGGAGAGGTGCTCGACCGGGTTGAGCGAGGTGAACGCGTAATTGTCACTCGTGACGGCCACCCGGTTGCTGAACTTCGGCCGCTGCCGCGGCGCAGTCCAGGACCTGCGGAGCTCATTAAGCGCAGAAAGCATTTACCGTCAGTAGACCCGGATTCACTCCGACGTGACCTCGAGTTGGTCGTCGACTCGTCGCTGCGATGACCGAACTGGGACTGTTGGACACGTCGACCGTCATTCTGCTGGGCCGAATCCAGGACCCTGCAACGCTTCCCGATGAGTCGGTCATTAGTGCCGTCACGTTGGCCGAGCTGTCGGTCGGACCACACGTCGCCCACACAGAAGCGGAACGTATTGCCCGCCAGGCCCATCTCCAGCAAGCCGAGAACGATTTCGACGTCATTGCGTTTGACGCGGGTGCGGCCCGTGCTTTCGGCGCGGTGGCCGGCGCTCTACGAACCGCTGGTCGCAAGAAGGCGGCTCGGGCTTACGATGCCCTGATCGCCGCAACGGCAATCTCCGAGGGGCTTCCGCTGTACACCTGCAATCCAGACGACTTCGAGGGCATTCCCGGCTTGGATATGCGCGTCGTCCCGCATCCCGATGCCGAGAAGGAGTGACGAATATCCCTGCACTGTAGGGATATTCGTCGATGCCGAAAACCGTTGTGCGGGGCCTGGTACCAGTCGTAGTCGACCACCGTCTCCAGGCTAACCCCTAAAACAACGGCTCAGCCAAGCGTCGACTCACCGGGCAGCGCACTCACCATGTGGTGCAGCGAGTAACGGGTGACCAGCGGCGAGACCTGACGAAGCGAGTCGAGCGTGAGGTCGTTGTCCCCCGTGGCGAATGTCGCGAGCGCGTCCAGCGTCGTCTGCCACGTGGGGTCTGGCGGCACGGGCAGCAGTGCCGGTAGTTCGGAGAGCCGCTCAGTGCTCGACGGTTCCAGCTCGTCGAGAACTCCGACGACCGCCTTGGCGAAGCTAGGGGTGCCAATCACGAGTGCGAGGAGCACCTGCGCCGCCCGGTAGTTGCCCGGGTGCTCGGGACTGCCGAGGAACTTGGCGAGCCCCGGCGTCGACAGGGCTGCCTTGTAGAGGCGGTAGATGTTCACGAACCGTTTGACGGCCCGTGGGGTGCGCGGCATGAGCGGCGCGACCTGATCCATGAAATCGAGCTCGGCCGGGCGGATACGCAGGGCCTCCGTCGGGGGTGCTGTGAGTTCGCCGAAGGTCTCGCCGTACCCCTCGGCTTCGCTGGCCACCAGACGAGGACCGGCCTTCCTGGATTCGGCCGGCGTCGGAGCTGTCATCTCGGCCCGGGCGTCGCCCGGGCCGCGTGCGTCACCGCCTTCGCCGAGCCGGTCCACGTCGAGCTGATGGTCGTCCGGCTCGACCTCATGCGCGCTGATGAGCCGATGGATCATGCGCTGAACCGCTGGTGCGTCCATGCGCCGGAGCCAGAACGGAACCTGGAAGATCTTCTCTAGGAAATCCTGGCTGTTTGCCGGCGCTCGCGCCAACGACGATCCGACGCCGTCGACCTGCAGTGCCTCATCGCGGAGCATCTGGTCGTAGTGACAATTCAAGGCCCGCGATACCCAGCGTGAGTCGACGCCCACGAACACCACGAAGAGAGGGAAGAAGAGTAGCAGGTGCACCGCCTCCAGGACCCGGACGACCTTCTCCGGTGGATAGCAGCGGTCGAGGTCGTCGATGTAGAGGATGATCCGGTCGACACACGGGAGTGTCGGGTCGCGATTGCTCGAGGGACGGTTCATGAGGTCAGACAGCTTTTCGAAGTCGCGATGGATCATCGCGATCAGGCCCAGGTACTTGTCGTAATCGGCGCTGGTGGCTCGCTCGCGAATAAACCGGCCCAACCGTGCCTGCGACGTCGACTCTCGTAGCGCGGCCCGGGCGGCCTCGACATCACCAGAGGCGATGGCGAGCGATTCCTGTGCCGTCTCAAGCTCGAGGCTGGCGGCGTCCTCCTTCGCTACGGCTTGGACCCGGTCCTGCTCGTACTTGCTACGGACCGCGCTCTGAGCGTCCTCGATTTTGCGCTCGATCGACCCCTGCATCCGGTCGAGGGCGCTGAATACCGGCGCAGCCCGAGCCAGTGTCGTTCGCGCCCAAGCCACCATGACCCCGACGACCGTGATCGCTTCAAGAAGCCCGGCGGCCCACCCGACCGGGAAGTCCACTCGGCTCTGGATCACGACGAACGCAACGGGTATCGCGACTGCTGCGACGAGTACGGCCCAGAACGCGCGTGTCCGGTGGACCTTGGCGGTCGTCAGTAGGCGCCACCAGAAACCCGTTCGGGATACCACCGCTCTGGTCTCGACGAGCAGTTTATTCGCGTCCTCGACGGTGGTCTCGCCGGACTTCATCCGTTTGTGCGCAGCCTCGAACGCCTCGTCTCCGGTGAGCTCGTATGCCTTCAGGAGCAAGTCGGACAGGGTGTCGCTCTTCGTCTCGTCGAGGACCTCCTTGATGTTCTCCTTCAGAATCGCGCGCAGCTGATCGTCGGTTGGCGGTTCGGCCCTTGGTAATTCGCTCAGCGCCTTCTCGGCAGCATCGACGCCGGCCTGCGCTTCCTTCAGCTTGTTCTCGGCCTGCATCAGCTATCAGACGTTTAGGCGTCAGGTCGGTGACGTGCACCGGGTCGAGGTTGTGCTGATGTCGCTCCCAGGCGCCCGGCCAGATCTCCTCCAGACGGTCCCGGATGGCGGGGTCGATCGAAACCCCGCCCACCTGCGTCACCCACAGCCCGCTTTCACCGGTGGTCGCGACCAGCGTCGACAGCTCGACCATCGATTCGATATCAATTGCCTCCCAACGGACTTGCACAATCCAGGAGGTTCTGCCCTCGGCGCGCTTGCTCCTGTCCCAGTGAGCGCTTTCCCGGGGTGCGGCGGAGACGGTCCCGACGCCGACCAGCCCGCGGCGGCTGGGGCCTTGGCGAAGCAGGAAGACCCGGTCGCCGACGGCCATCGAGCGGTTGTTCCCGCTACTCCAGCCGAAAGTGACGGACCCGTCCTGGTCCCGATGTGCGAGCTGCTCGGCCATCTCGGATTCGCTGTAGCGCACAGGATTCCATGTCAACAGGTAGGCGGCACTGCTCATCTTCTGCGGGGGAGTCTGGCCTGGGGGCGTCAGCCCCGCGGCTCGCCACCACCGGTCCCACTCGCTGGCCGAGCGGTGCCGTCCGCTCCGTCGGAGAAACTGCAGCCACTCGGCCCGGAGGTCCTCGGTCGTCGTGCCGGCCTGGCCGGCAAGCTCATCGAGCGACGGGTCGCCGCGGGACAACAGAGCAAGGGTGACCAGGTCGCGCCCCCAGATCTGCGTCACTCGGGAAGGTAACGTCCCTCCGGCCACGAAGAAGCTCTCGGCCACGTAGTACGAGTCGGCGAGAGGCCGTTCGAGGGCGACGGCACCGAGATTCAAGGGAGGCGTGTCGGGCACTGTTGGCTGCGCCGGGGTTGTCAGGGGCAGGAGGTTCGCGAGGGTGGTGAAGGCCTCGGAGCTGCCGACAGCGATGCAGGCCCTGAGCACGTGGGCGGCACCGAGTGGCCGGCCGCCGGAGAGCCTCCAAGCCTGCTCGAACGCAACTAGAACATGCGGCTCGAGCCGATTTGCGCCGATGTCGACGACAGCCACCGCTTGCGCCGCATCTACCGCTTCCGTTTGAGCCCCCGATCGTTGCGAACTACCCGTGTCTAGAACTGCCCGCGTCCCCTTCGCACGAGCCTATGGGCCCTTCCGGCCGGCCGTAACGAAAATTGACGTGTGGGTGGGAGTTTTCTGCGTCCTGTAGCCGAGCAGGCCGGTTGAGAGCCACGCCACCGCGGAGCCCGACCAGCGCTTCAGCGGCAGCCGGTAGACGTCAGCGCGGTGCGCGCCGAGTGGCGTGCAGACAGTCGCTCCGTCCGCAGCGCCCCGAGACACGGTAGAAAGGCCGCGTTACGAAAATTACCGGAATCAATACGCAGCTTCACCGGTCGCCCGACCGCCAGTCGCGTCACCCCTATACCGCTGAACTCTCGACATCCCCGTGAGACGGCGTGGCGTCGCGCCGGGCGCGGGGGGTCGGCGCTTAGCCTGGCAATGTGGACCCAGCCGTCGTCTCGGTATGCCGCGACACAGTTGCGGTCCGTGCCGTTGCTGCGTTGATACTCGGTGACATCGTTGGCGCGTCCGTCAATCTCTTCCCTGGAGGACGCGCTTACGCCCTACCGGCCTGCTGGATCGCTGCCGCCGGCGGTGTATCTGGTTTGGACATGGGTCGTTGTGCTACCTCTTGATTCGAAAGCACGAAAACGCATGCAACACGGGAGGATCCGACTCATATACTCACCGATGTCTTTATCGTCATGGCAACCCTGGCCAGCCTGGGAGGTAGTCAAAAACGGGCGGAATTGCGTTTGATGCAACATTCGGCAGCCGCCACCACGGGATGAAATCGCAGCTCACAGAGTAACTTCGGCATCTGATCGCCGCTTGGAAATGAATCTGCCTGCGGGACTTGCCGACGGGTGGCACACTCTCAACAATGTTGCATCAGATGTAACGGAGGCGAGCGTGGGTCGAGTAGCGGATTTGTCGGGTGCCGCACACCTGGTGATGGCGCAAGGCGTGGTACATCTGGACCCGGCGACGGCGGTGTTCGAGGGGATGCTTGAGGGCTGGGCGCGGCAGCAACGCACCCGATTCCTGAAGTGGGACTCCACGATCAAACCGCGGCTGTCATTGGTGCGCCGCCTGGCAAAGTTCTCCAACCAGTACCCGTGGGAGTGGCAGCCCGCCGAGGTGGAGGCGTTCTTCGAGCAACGTGCGGGCGAACAACCCGAACTTCACTGTCTCCACCGCGCGGCAATATCAGAACTCGCTGCGGATGTTCTGCGACTTCATCTGCGATGCACGCTACGGCTGGCTCGCGACGTGCCAGGACCGGTTCGGGCAGGTACCGGTGCAGATTCTGCACGAGCACAACAGCATTGCCCATGTCACCGAGTTCGAAGGGCAGCCGGGTCGCCGGCCGCTGACCTATGAGGAGGTGCAGGCGCTGTTCGACGCGGCCGACGGCCGGGTGGACGAGATCCGGGCGCGGCGACGTAAGGGCACGTTGTCCGCGATGCGGGACTCGGCGCTGCTGAAGACTTACTACGCCTTCGGCCTTCGCCGCCAGGAAGGATGCGGGCTGGACCTCGCCGATCTCCGGCGCAACCCGAAGGCACCGCAGTACGGCAAGTATGGGGCGCTGTTCGTGCGCTGGGGTAAATCATCCAACGGCAGCCCACCCAAACGCCGAACGGTGTTCACCGTGCCGGAGATGGACTGGATCGTCGACGTGCTCGACCACTATCTGACCGAGGTCCGGCCCCGCTTCGAGGTCGGCCATCATCCCGCGATATGGGTGACCGAGCGCTGCGGGCGGTTGTCGAAACGCAGCGCGAACGAAGCATTCGAAACCGCTCGGGAGGCTGCTGGGCTACCCGTCGAGCTCGACCTACATTCATTGCGGCACAGCATGATTACGCACCTCATCGAGTTCGATTACCCGGAGAGATTCGTCCAGGACCAGGCCGGGCACGCCACCGCGAGTTCGACGGCAATCTACACCAACCCTCGGGAATTGCATCAGACGGGCGAATTTTCCCTGGTTGCCTGATGGGACGGCGACTCAGAGGCTACCGGACCATGCGAGAATCCATGCCATTGACCTGCCCATTTGCCTTATTGAGCCCGTTTGATGCATGATCAGCCCGCTATCAGGGCGACTTTGGAGGGCGGGTTGCGGCAGTCTGATCTGGCAGGCGCGGCGCATCTGGAGTTGGTGTCCGGTGTGGTTGAGCTGCGGCCGGAGGATGCGATGTTCGAGGCGATGCTGCGTGGCTGGCGGGCCCAGCAGGCGGCGCGTGGGCTTCAGGAGGATTCGATCGGCGCGCGCGACCGGCTGATGCGCCGGTTCGCGGCATTCACCAACGAGTTTCCGTGGGGGTGGTCGGCGGCGCATGTGGACGAGTGGTCGTTGTCGTTGACCTCGGAGCATCGGCTGGCGCACTCCACGATCCGCGCCTATCAGTGCAGTCTGCGGTTGTTCAGCGAGTATCTCTGCGACAGCCGATACGGGTGGGTTGCTGTGTGCCAGAACGAATTCGGGTCGCAGTTCCATCCTGTTCCGATCGTGCACGAGTGGAACTCGATCGCGCATCTCAACGACTACGAGGGCAGTCCGGAAGCGCGGCCGTTCACCCGGGAGGAGATGCAGCGGTTCCTCGACTACGCCGACGATCAGGTCGAACGAGCGGCGCGGTCGAAACGGAAGGGGGCGTTGGCCGCATATCGGGACGCGACGCTGTTCAAGGTTTTGTATGGCTGGGGCCTTCGCCGGACCGAATCGGCACGACTCGACGTCACGGATTGGGGCCGTAATCCGGCCGCGCCGGAGTTCGGCCGCTACGGAATGCTGCACGTCCGTTACGGCAAAGCCAAACGCGGCCAGCCACCACGCCGCCGCAACGTCGCGTCGGTGATGGGCTGGGCGGTGGACGCCGTGTCCGACTACATCGACAACATCCGGCCACGGTTCGGATGCGACGACCATCCCGCACTATGGGTGACCGAACGAGGCGGGCGGATCAAACCCGCCGAGATCAACGCCCGGTTCGTCGCCTACCGAGACGCACTCGGATTGCCGAAAAGTCTTGTCCCCCACTCAATTCGGCATTCCTACGTCTCCCACCTCACCGAAGATGGTGCTGACCGGAAATTTATCCAATGCCAAGTTGGCCATGAGGTCGATAGCTCGACTGCCGTGTATACGCATGTCAGCAGCGATTTCATGAATACCGCGCTGCGCAAGGCGCTGACATCAGCGCTGGGTGAGGATTCGACCGAAAGGCAGTCACGATGACAGCCAAGCTCGACTACCGCTGGAACCTGCGTCAGGTGATGGCCACCAGGGACATGTTCGCGACCACCGATCTGATCGAACCGCTGTCGCACAGAGGGATTGCGCTGTCGTCGAGCCAGATCTACCGGCTGGTGACCGAACGCCCGGAACGGCTTAGCCTGAAGATCCTGATGGCGCTGCTGGACATCCTCGACTGCACGATGGACGAACTCATCGAACCGGTCGCCGACGCGGCAGCCAAGCCGAGGAAGACCGCCGTCGGCGGTGAGCCGTCGGTTCGGGGCGTCGGTGGGATGCGGCCCAAGCGGGCCCGGATCACCTCTACCGACCGGTGATGGCGGCAGATCCGGTCGACGACCCGATCACCGCGATCTCCCAGTTGGTCGCCGCGGCGGACCCCACACTCGACGACGAGCAGATCCTCCGGATCGTCGAGCACGTCGGTGGTGGGCGCGCCAAACGCCGACGGCTGGCCAAGGAGCTGGTAGACGGACCGTCCGTGCTGGTGACCGGACGTTCACCGGCATCGAAAGCCGTCGGCGACCTGCTGTTGGCCTTGCGCGGCACCGGCTCGGCGCGCATCTCACCGCCATGGTGCGCCGAATGCGGCCGCGAGGTCACCTCCATGCAACGCCGCGGCGAAAACTGGTACTGCAGCCCCTGTTTCGAACGGCCCGAGCCATGCTCCGCCTGCGGGCAGCTGCGGCCTGTCGGGTTCCGCGACCGACACGGCGGACCACGGTGCGGCAAGTGCCCCGACCAGGACACCCGAAACCCACATCGTGTGCTGGCTGCCGTGATCACCACCGTCGATGCGGGACTGACCGATTCGGCGGTGGCCGCAGCGATCGCGAAGACGGTCGTCAAGGCCGCGCACATCCAGAAGCTGGCGTGGATCCTCGAAGACGCGCCCGAACTGCTCACCACCGACGGCGCGAAAGCGCCGACTCCGATGGTGCTGCGGCTCATCGATGCTCTCTGCGACGCCGGCGCGACCGTCATCCGGCGGCCTGCCTGCCCGCGATGCAACCGCGTGGTCACCTTGAGCAAATGCCATGACGGGCAACGCATCTGCCGCAATTGCGCCGCCAAGGCCAACGCCGTGACGTGCGCGCGCTGCGGCACGATCCGGGAGCCGGCCACTCGCGACGAGCACGGCCGGCCGTTGTGTCCGAACTGCCTGGTGTCCGACCCGGTCAACCTCGAGTCCTGCATTCGCTGCCGACGTCGCCGCCGCGTCCACCTCCGCAGCCCGGACGGACCGATCTGCGGAACCTGCATACCCAGGACGACCGCGGTCTGCAGCATGTGTGGGCGCACCGCACCCTGCACGACGTCCAAGACCACGGGGCGACCCAGATGCGGCGCATGCGCCAGCGCCTGGGCATCGTGCTCTCGCTGCGGACGTACGGCACCGGTTCGAGCAGGCACCCGCGAACAACCTCTCTGCGCCGAGTGCGCAGTTCCGGACCCAGGGATCTGGAAGACCTGCCCAGGATGCGGCACCACCGGTCGGGTCGTCGCCGGAGCCTGCAGCCGCTGCAGACTCCATCAGCAACTGCACGCCCTGCTCACCGACACCGACGGACAGATCAGACCCGAACTGCAGCCCCTGCATCAGGCCCTGGCCGACACCAACCGGCCGATGACGGCACTGAACTGGCTCAAACGCCCCACCGTCCGGGCAACCATGGCCGAGCTGGCTCGCGGAGACCGGCCGCTCACCCACACCGCTCTCGACGAGCTGGCCCCCAGCAAACCGATCGAACATCTGCGCAGCATGCTGGTCGCCACCGCGATCCTGCCCGCCCGCGACGAGCACCTCGCACGAATCGAGCGGTGGGTCTCGCGAACACTCGACGAGCACCCTCGCCCCGACGACAAAGAGCTGCTCAACCGCTACGCGCACTGGCACCTGCTGCGACGGCTGCGCCGCCGAACGCACAGTGCCACTACCACTTACGGCCAACTCGACGTGATCCGTCAGCGAGTCCGTGCCGCGATAGGTCTGCTCGACTGGCTGCACTCCCGCGAATTCACCCTGGCCAGCTGCCGACAATCCGACCTCGACATCTGGCTGACCAGCGCAGACGCCAATCACCGCGCCGAAGTGGGTCACTTCGTCCGCTGGGCGATCTCGCAGCGTCTCAACCGCAACCTCCGCTTCGCGGCCACCCGATGGACCGGTCCGGCCGGGCCCCTGGATCACGAGGAACGCTGGCACCAAGCCAAACGACTACTCCACGACGACACCATCGACACCGCTGACCGAGTCGCGGGCCTGTTCCTGCTGCTCTACGCCCAACGACTCGCGACGATCAGCCGACTCACTGTCGAGGACATCGAAACCAACGGCGCCGCAATCGAACTCCACTTCGGCAGCGTCCCCATCACCATCCCCGAACCGCTGTCGGCACTCATTACCGACCTCGTCACCACCCGCCGCAGCCACGCCGTCCTGGCCGCCGGCACCGCTTCGCCCTGGCTGTTTCCCGGAGGCCAACCCGGCCGGCCGATCAGCGCGGACAGGCTCGGCGCCCGCTTACGAGCGCTCGGACTGCGACCCGCCCAAGCCCGCTCCACAGCCCTGTTCCAGCTCGCCACCGAACTGCCCGCCGCCGTCCTGGCCCGCCTACTCGGCATCCACATCAACGTCGCCGTCCAATGGCAGCAACACTCCGCCGGAGACTGGACCAACTACGCAGCAGACCTCAGCCGGAGACCAAAATCGCTGGCTCCCAACCAAGAAATGCCTGGATAGTGCCAACAGGCGTGCACAGCGAAGGACATCGAGTCGCCGCCGGACCCGGGACACAATTGGAAAGATCAGTGAGGTGAGCGTGACCGATTCACTCGGCAGATCAAACGGCGACCTGTTTGCAGGAACCGCATGGCACTACGCGCGATATCGGCCAGGCTATCCGCAGGCGTTCTTCGACGACCTTGCCCGGCAGTTCCGCCTCGACGGCACCGGGCGCCTGCTCGACCTGGGCTGCGGCACCGGCCAGCTGACACTCCCTCTTGCAGGGCACGTCGCTGAAGCCGTCGGCATGGACCCTGAGCCCGAGATGCTCGCCGAAGCCGCCGGACAAGCCCAGGCAAACAACATCACGAACGTGACCTGGGCACAAGGCAGCTCGACAGACCTCCCAGGCGATCTCGGGCGCTTCCGGCTGGTCACCATGGGTCGCTCGTTTCACTGGATGGACCGCGAACAAGTCCTGGCAGTCCTCGATGACATGATCGATGACGTCGGCGGCATCGTGCTCGCCAACGACAGTTGCTTGGTGCGGCCGACCACAGCATGGCAGCAAGCCATCGAGGAAATCCAACGTCACTTCCTGCCTCCGGACTTCGTGCCGCCGGACCCGCTGCCTGGCCGCATGAACGCAGCCGTCGACCACCAGTCGCACGAGGAGATACTGGCTCGCTCACCCTTCCGACACGTGCATCGACGGATTTACGAATCCGCACGTCCATGGACAGTCGAACACGTCATCGGCTACCTCTACTCCACCTCGCTGCCACTTCGCCTGCTACTCGGCAATCGGTGCAGCGCGTTCGAACAAGCAATCACCGATGCATTGCTCGCGATCGACCCGAATGGACGGTTCACCGAACCAGTCACCCTGGAAGTGCTGACGGCCACCAAACGATAGGCCCACGGAAGTCATTCGGAGAGTTTCAATAACCGACTGTGCCGTTAGGGGTCTCCGACGAATACCGCAATCAGCTGCTGCGCCGCAAGCTCACCGAGCGCCATCCGAGCCTATGGGAGGACGACGAGTCGTGATCAAGAAGATGGGTTACCAGTGGCACCTGCGTCGACTCATGGCTGGCAAGGAACTGTGGCAAACCACAGATCTGGTGCCGCTGCTGGCCGAGCGCGGCGTCACGCTGTCACGTGAGCAAGTGTTCCGGCTGGTCACCCAGCCACCCCAGCGGCTTTCGATGGACACCCTGGCTGCGTTGTGCGACATCCTGGACTGCACGCCCAACGACCTGATCGAGATCGAGGCCGTCAACGCCGAGGTGCGCAAAACGGCCGGTGAGAAGCGGGGACCAAGCCCGGCGGTGCGGCGCACGTCGATCCGCAAGCCCAAAGGCCTGTGACGCCACCATCAACCGCGGCCCGGCTTGCCCGCCAAGCAGCGCGGATGGACGCCGCGGTGAACTCCGCAATCACCCACCTTCTCGCTGCAGTACCCACCTTGGACGCGAACGAGGCCAGCAGTGCGCTCGACGTGGCGGTCCCGATCAACGTGCGTGGCGCGGCGCGATTCCTGGAGGAACTGGTCGCACACCTGTCCACCCACCCCGACGCGATGGGCTCCGGTGATTCTCGATGCCCGCCCGTCCTGATTCGGTTGACGCACGTTCTCCACGACAACGGCCATCAGGTCATCCGGCCCGGTTGTGCGCACTGCGGCAAGACCGTCACCGAATTGCGCCAGCTGCGGGCCGAAGGCCGGATCTGCGGGCCTTGCGATTCGCGTTCGCGAAGGGCTGTCTGTTCACGATGCGGTCAGCAGAATGCTCGCATCGCGGCCCGACGGCCCGACGGCAAGATCTGCTATCGCTGCTACAACCGTGATCCCGAGAGGTTCAAGGAGTGCAGCCAGTGCGGCCGTCTCGGTCGACCTGTCGCGCGTCTGGACGACGGAACCGTTGTCTGCCAACGCTGTTGGAAGCGCCCCGCGCGTCCGTGCATTGCGTGCGGTCAGGTCAAGCCAACTGCGGTTGTCGACGACGACGGCGCCTACTGTCACCCGTGCTACGGCAAGTTTCGCCGACCACGTCGTACTTGTGGCCGATGCGGAAAGCTCCGTCATATTGCCCGCAACGCCACCGAAGACCAGCCGGACTTGTGTCACGGCTGCTACCGGGGGCCGGAGATGACCTGCTCGATCTGCCACAGAGTCCGCCCATGCAAGGGCTACACCAAAGGCAAACCGATATGCCATGCGTGCTACCGCCGCCCGGCACACACCTGCAGTCGCTGCGGCAGGCAACGCGGAATCGACGCTCACTGGCCGATGGGCCCAATCTGCGACCGCTGCTACGACATGGTCCTGCGCTCCCCGGCCGAATGCAGCAGATGCCGAACCTTCCAGCCACTGATCGCTCGCGATGAGGACGGCACCGGGATCTGCGGTCCGTGCGCCGGAGTCGTTCTCGACTACAAGTGCCGCCACTGCGGACGGACCGGTAACCCCTACGGGCACGACGGTTGCGCATACTGCGTGCTCGCCAACAAGGCCCGCCACCTGCTCACCGGTTCTGACGGCGAAGTCTCCGATCAACTCCTGCCAGTGCTCGACGCCCTGACACAAACCGCGAGCCCCTACAAACAGATCCACTGGATCGAGAAAAGCCCGAACGCACGGCTGCTCGGCCAAATCGTCGCCGAAGGCCGACCCGTCAGCCACGACCTGCTAGACGAAATCCCGCCGAGCCGAAACGTCCACTACATCCGGCAGATGTTGGTGCAAACCGGCGTGCTGGTCGAACGGCATGAAGACCTCGAGCGGCTGCCGGCCTGGCTCGACCATCATCTACTCGCCATACCCACCGACCACGCCAACTTGATCAGGCCGTACCTGCACTGGTTCCTGCTGCGAGGGGCCCGCCGCCGTGCCGTCAACCGCAGTTTCCCGGCATCTGCGGGACGCGAGCTACGCAGACGCATCCTCGTTGCCCTCGAGCTCCTGGACTGGCTCGACGGCAACAGGATCACGCTGGATCAACTGCAGCAGGACGACCTGGATCGCTGGCTCAGCGAGCAGAACACCCAACGCCGTCATCTCGTCCGCTACTTCTTGAAATGGACCCACCAGCGCGGTCTTTCACGAAAACTGGTCGTGCCCACCATTCCTCGTCAGCAGCCAGCCAAGCTGCTCGATGACGACGAGCGCTGGCGACTCCTCCAACGATGCCTGACAGACACGGCCCTTCCCGTCGACGTCCGCGCCGCAGGCGCACTGACCCTGTTGTTCGGACTCCCGACGGAACGGATCCGGCATCTCACCGCAGACCAGCTCAGCTGCCAGGGCAAACACACTTACCTGACCGCCGGGCGACGACCTGCTCTACTTCCACCCCGCCTGGCCAATCTCCTCCAAGACCTGGCCACAAAGCCCGAGCCGCAACGTCGCGTCTCTGTCCACGCCGACCGCCGCGCGGCACAATGGCTGTTCCCGGGCCTCGTGCCGGGCCAGCCAATCGCCAACCATGCCTTGACCACTCGGCTTGCCCGCCACGGCATCAACGTTCGAATCGCCCGCAACGGCGCCCTCGCCGCCCTGGCGGCCGATCTGCCCGCCGCCGTCCTGGCCGACCTTCTCGGCATGCACATCAACACCGCCGTCCGATGGGTCAAGTATGTCGGACGCGACTGGGCCGACTACATAGCAGCCCGTGTCATTGAGCAGGGGTAACCCCGGACAGGACGAGGAGAATAGTGCACGGTGAAATGACGCCCCTCCACCCGTAAACACAAACTGTGCAGAAACGATCTACACGCCGACGCTGGGACCCAACAGCCGGCTCACGCAACTGGACACGGCGCTAGCGGCGCGGTTTCTCCGACATGCGGCCACAGTGGCGCCCACGTTATGGTGCTGCCATCGTCCCTTCACCGCCGAAGACAGAGTTACCGCGAGGCATGGATAAATCACGCCAGTGAGGGGTATGCCTGCGGCAGGTATTTCCAATCCAACGACGGGTTGCTCGGCGGGGAGAGCGAAGGCGGATCGTGGACGCCGCGGGCGATCCCACGAATGACTGTGGTCGTGAAAGCTTGCCTGGAGCAGTGATGAGTGTCTTGTTGATAGGGCCAATGAGCCGGTGTGCCAACTGCCGCCGCATTCCGTCGGAGGGCCGGCGCTGGCCATATGTCGCCGGAGGCGACTGGTTCTGCAGCCTGGACTGTCTGTACGGGCTGCATCCCGAGTTGGAGGAAGGCGACCAGTGAGCCGGCCGCCGCTGCCGACCTCGCGTGCCGATAAACAAATTTGGCAGTGACTCGGGTCAGCCGCGCGCATACGCGTGTGGAGCTGGCCCTAGCCACCACCTGACCCAATGTGTCTCACCACTTGACGCAGCGTTGCTCTTAAGTGGCGCAGAGCAAATCCGTATCGCCGCTGCCGAGTCTGCAACGGCGTCTTGGGGTGGACCCTGAGGGGCCGGACCTTGCCGGTCAGCCCGCCTGTTCGACCACTTCCTGGTACTGGCCCATAATTTGGGCGAGTCCCTCGTCAACGAAAGCGTCGTTGACCCTGAGGTGCGAAACGGCGAGTTGTACACGGTTGAGCAGTTGCTGATACTCCTTGGTACGGCGGACTGAGTCGATCTGCTCCGCAGTGCCGCGCACCACGATGAAGCCGGTCACATCTCCACCGGTTGGCGTGAGAACGGTCACGTCAAAGCGCTCGATTTTTCCTTCTTGTTGAAGACGTCCCCAGTACTGCATCGTCTCGCTGTAGACATTGAGGGCTTGCTTCTCCCGCCCGGGTACAGGCTCTCCAAAAACTGTGCATAGAGCGGCCTCTGCCATGATCCTTTCCTCTCTCCTCGTGCCTTCTAACGGTTGATTATCGGCGGCGCAAGTTTCGACAGTTGGGTTTTCCGTGACACGCGGTACGGATCCTGTCGAGATCAATCACTTCTGGAACGACCGCCTAGTTTCTCGCTCTTAACGCGCGCGATGTCACTGCGAGCGATCGGTTTGTTGGTGGGAAGACGTATTGGGCTTCACGTTTGTGAACAGGTCGCATGGCGACACATTCGAGGCTAGGTCCCTGATGCATCGTTCGGGAATGGTGGTGACGCTGACGACCCACGACGGAACTTCCCACCGACAGCGCATTCGACGAACGGCGCATCGGCCTGGATCATCTTGCGTTCGAGGTGGCGGATCGGGACGAACTCCAACAATGGTCAGCGCATGTAAGACAGGAGAAGCGTCTCGAATTCCGGAATGACTGACATCGGGTACGGCCCCACGTTGGTCTTTCGCGATCCGGACAACATTCAACTCGAGTTCTACGTGCATCCGGGTGCCGGCGAAGTGGCTCAGTGCTTTACCGAAGCCGAGTCGCCCGATGCGCAGCGGCTGATCGAGGTGACGGCTAATCCCCAGACGCAATCGGCGGACAAGAATTTCTAGGGCCGGCTCTGCTCTTCATCCGCAACGGAACGCGGCCAGGCAACTCCTCACTTCTTCGACGTAAACGTTGCTCCGTGTCGGAACTCCATCCCGTCGCCGTCGGCAATTCAGCTGCTACACCTTCGCTGCACCCGTGACGTCAAGGAAGGTGCGTGCGACCAACTCTGGATCGTCGAACAATGGGACGTGCGCTACGTCGGGCAGGACGGTGAACGTGGCGCGGGGCAGGGGCGCACGGGGCCCAGCGCGGCTTGACCGCTCCCACAAAGATTCGCAATCCAGTCCCTGGGGAGGTCGGTCGGGCGCTTCACAGGAATAGCGCACGTTTCGGAATGCGACCACTCCGCCAGTAAAACTATTTATACGCCAACAGTTTCCGAACATTGCAGGACGCGAAATTTTGATGAACGGTGAGCAAATAGTGCGGCGGTCGCCCGCTCGTCATCGGTGGGCCGATGACGAAAACCGCTTACCGCTCGCAGTCGAACAGCGACCGGATGAAACCGCCCGTGCGCCCGGCATGGCACGCGTAGCGTCCCTACGGGCACATTTCCTGGAACCGGAGAGCTCATGAGCGTAGGAAACATTGACACCGAACAACGGATGTTGATCGACGGGGAGCTGGTGGGCGCCACCGGTGGCCGCACCTACCACAACGTCAACCCGGCCACCGAAGAGGTGATTGGCGTCGCTGCCGACGGCACGGCCCAGGACATGAAGCAGGCGATCGCCACCGCGCGTCACGCCTTCGACACCACGGACTGGTCGAATGACCTCGACTTCCGTGTCACCTGCCTCAACCAGTTGCACGCCGCGCTCGACGACTACCGCGAGACGCTGCGCTGGACCCTAATCGCCGAGAACGGCTCGACGAACGCGATGGGCGCGATCCAGATCGACGACCCAATCGACCACTTCATGCCGACACACATCGATATCGGGCGCACGTACGACTACGAGCAGTCGCTCGGGCTCATCGAGCGGTTCGGCGCCAAGAGCGACCGCGTCCTACGGCGTGAGCCGATCGGCGTCGTCGCAGCGATCACGCCGTGGAACGCGCCCTTCTACCTCAACCTGACCAAGATCATCCCGGCCCTGGTCGCCGGCTGCACCGTCGTTCTGAAGCCGGCCCCGGACACGCCGTGGTCGGGGTCGATCATCGGCAAGCTGATCGCTGAGAAGACCGACATCCCGGCGGGCGTCATCAACGTCATCACCACGTCCGACAACAAGGTCGCCGAGCAGCTGACGACCGATCCGCGCGTCGACTGCGTCCACTTCACCGGCTCGACAGGCACCGGCCGGATGATCATGCGCAACGCCGCCGAGACGCTGAAGAAGGTCTGCCTCGAGCTCGGCGGCAAGTCGGCGGCGATCGTGCTCGACGACGCCGACGTCGCCGCGGCGGTCGTCGGCGTGGCCACGAGTGTTTGCGTGAACGCCGGCCAGGGCTGCACGCAACACCCGCCTGCTCCTGCCGCGTTCAAAGTACGACGAGGGTGTCGAGGTCGCGCTGGAAACGCTGCGGAGCATCCCCTACGGCGACCCGACCGTCGACGGCAACCTGTTCGGTCCTTTGATCAACAAGCGCCAGCATGAGCGGGTGCTGTCGCTGATCGAGGCCGGCAAGGAGCAAGGTGACACGCTGGCGCTCGGGGGGAGTGCCCCCGCCCACCTACCGAAGGGCTTCTTCGTCGAGCCGACGCTGTTCACCGACGTCGACCCTGACCACCGCATCGCCCAGGAAGAAGTCTTCGGGCCGGTCCTCAGCGTCATCCCGTTCGATTACGACGCCGAGGCCGTCGACATCGCCAACAACTCGATCTACGGCCTCGGCGGCTCCGTCGTGAGCGCCGACCCGGATCGGGCCATGGGCGTAGCCCGCGAGGTGCGGGCCGGGACAATCTCCGTGAACGGCGGCAACTGGTTCGCGGCTGACGCCCCGTTCGGCGGCTATCGCCAGAGTGGACTCGGCCGCGAGCACGGTGTCATCGGCTTCGAGGAGTTCCTTGAGATCAAGACGATTGGCGTCCCCGCCGAGGCCTGATCCTCTTCGATGATGCGTTCTCAGTCGAGCGCGAAGAAGGGGACGCGTGGTCTCTGTAGCCCTCGGTGATCTTGAACGCACCGTCGGGTAGGGAGTGGATCGACGTCGCGCCCAGGGTCGAGGAATAGCGCACGGATGGAATACGTCCACTCCACCAGTAACATTTACAGCGAGGCTGTCTGAACCGGCAGCTTGACGGGAACGGAAACATCTATCGGCGCACCATCACCAGCCTCGCCTTCAAGGGAGAAGCCCCCAAGGGTGTCAGCGCCACATGGGTAGTTTCCGAATCCGTCGAGCAAGCACTCGGCGTGCTCGAACGACTCCAAACCGACGACGCCAAATACCTGTTCTCCGCTCTGAACGGGGCCAACAGCTACCGCGGATCCGACCGCTCCATGAAAACAGCGAACACCAATGCGAACCTGAATGAATTCGTCGACTGGATCAACAGCTACTGCACCGCACACCGCCGGGCCGACGCTATCCCGCTCGTGCGGCGGCAACGTTGGCTGTTAAGCACCAGCCAATTCCGACGAATTTCTTCTGCTTAGTTTCCGTGTCGGGATTCGTCGTTGCCGTGCGGGTGATCTCGGCGTTTCTGCTTTGGCGTAGGTCGTGTGGTGTTTCTATGGTCTTCGGTCGTGATCTTCATCTTCTTTTCGTCGCGGGGTTGGGAGTCGTGGGATGTCGAGCATCGGCCGCTGATCCCGTAGGGCATGCCGGTGCTGGTCGATGAAGACCTGCGGTTCGAAGACGGGCCAGGTGCGACGCGGCCGGCGGCAGTGGTGAACCGGTGGCTGCGCGAGCTGCCGGCGAGAGGGGTGTCGAGGAAATCGTGGGCGGTGTATGCGCGAGCGGTCAAAGAGTGGGCCGAGTTCTTGGCGGAACACGGTGTGGGACTGTTTGATTCGCGGGATCGCCTGAAGGCTGGGTTGAGCCGGTATGCCGAGCATCGGGCGGCCGGGCCGCTGGCTCGCCGGTTCGCGGCGACCACGTGGAGCCAGCACGTCAGAATCCTGTCGCTGGTCTACCGATGGGCGCTCGATGAGGGCTACGCCGAGGCCGAACCGTTCACCTACCGGTCGGCGCGAGCCTTGTTCGCCGGGACCGGCCGAGGGGTGCGAGTGAACCTCGCGGTGCGCCGCACGCCGAAACCGCACGTCACCATCAAGTATCTGGAGCCGGACTTCATCCCGGTAGGCCACGAGCGCACCCTTGCATTTCGCGCGCACCGCGCGCTCAACCTGCTCCACCAACGGCAATCACCGGCCGCGAATGGTCACCCGGATACTCGCGGCCGGTCATTGGCGTGGGCTCCGTCAGCACGCGACGTCGACGTATACCGTCTTCGACGTCACCGTGGTAACGATGTCATCCATCGCGCCGGGCGCACCCGAATCCATTCGGGAGAAGGTCTGGCCGGGGCGCACCGCGCTGACGGCACACTGATTCAGCGGCGCGGTGCCGATCTTGTTCAGGATGACCTGAAAGCCCTCGGCCTGTAGCTGGCTCACCGTCTGGTCCGCGGTCACGGGGCCCGACGGAGCCGCGTTGGCCGCGCCGGCCAACCCCAAAGCCGCGCAGGCCAAAGCCCCGGCTGTGATTGCGGCGATCGTGAAGGACTTCATTGTCTTGCCTTTCCGGAAGAGTTGCTGGTGAAGCTGTTGTGTGCTCATCACCTTCATTCGTTACAGACCTTGACGGGCCATGTTCACCTGGCCGACGCTGTGGATATACCTGGTGGCCCAGGTGCTCGCCGGGTTCGCCGCCGGAGTCAGCTTCCTCGCGCTCAACCCCGACGACAAGTGACCGTCAACTAAGTGACCCGCGCCATTAATTCGTTCCATTAATCGTGGGATGCACCGGAGGATCCGTTCGGCGGTCTTGGTCCACACGAACAGTTTCGGGTTGTCGTTGTAGGCGGTGATCCAACCGCGGATGTCGCTCCGAGGGCGTGCACGTTGTGGTGGTCGCCGCGTTCGATGAGTTGTCGGGTCAGTTCGGCGAACCAGCGGGGACCTGGTTGATCCAGCTGGAATAGGTTGGGGTGTAGTGCATCTGGAAGCGGGGGTGCTTGGTCAGCCAGCTCTGCACGGTGGGCGCTTTGTGGGTGCCGTAGTTGTCGCAGACCAGGTGCACGTCGAGTGGTCGGGGACTGGGTGTCGATGGTGGCCAGGAACTTGCGGAACTCGATGGCGCGGTGGCGCCGGTGCAGGGCGGTAATCACGGTGCCGTCGTTGATGTCGAAGGCGGTGAACAGGCTGGTGTTGCCCGAGCGGATGTAGTCGTGGGTGCGTTTTTCGGCGAAGACCTGGATCGGGCGCACGGTCGCGTTGCGTTCAAGCCGCAGCGTTCTTCACCAACCACGGGTCTGCAAAGCATCCGCATAAGGCCCGGATTCACAACGAGTTTGAGGATTTTCCGCATCGCGCTAACGGTTAGGCCCAGGATAGTTATTGGCGTCACCACAACTGTTGGAGGCGATCCTGACTCAGTCAGGAACTTCGCTGTACCGGCGGCTGGGTGGCTACGACGTGATCGCGGCGGTCATCGACGATATGTTCGCGATCCTGCACGACGACCAGCTCGTGCGTATCCCGATGTACATGGCGAAACTGCTGTAGGTACTTGGTGTCACCCTCTGGAACCATGTCACCGTTTTGCCCGCAGTGGCCTAACCGCCGCAACGAAGCCCATCCAACCCGTCCTCGTCCCGTTCCCGCCCCGCGCGGCTCCAACCAGGTTGACGACGACGCCCAGGGGATAGACAGCCCTGCATACGGGGGCGGAGGATCAACGGAGACCCCGACTGTCACCTCGACTGACCAAGTACCCAGATGGTGGTCCGGCGAATGCGCGCGAACCGAGGAGGAATCATGCCTGCGACAGATCCCACGTTTTACCGCAGCCCGGGTGCCGCTGTGGCGGCTGCGCCCGAGCAGTTGGCGTATGTTGTTGCTTTCGACCCGGCGGGTCAGGCGAAGGATGCGCTCGCGGTGGTGGACTGCGACCCGAAATCGTCGACGTATGGCGGCGTGGTGGGCTGGGCCGAGCTGCCCTCGGCCGGCAACGAGCTGCACCACTTCGGCTGGAACGCCTGCTCGAGCGCGCTGTGTCACGAGGGCCACGGCCATCACGACCTAGAGCGTCGCTATCTGCTCGTCCCCGGCGTTCGGTCGTCGAACACCTATGTCCTCGACACCAAGCCCGACCTCCGCCAGCCGGTGGTGACGCACACGATCGAGGCCGCCGAGCTCGCCACCAAGGCGGGGTACTCGCGCCCCCACACCGTGCACTGCGGACCGGACGGCATCTTCATGTCGGCCCTGGGTGGCCCCAACGGGGACGACGGTCCCGGCGGCGTCGCGCTGATCGACCACGACACGTTCGAGGTGATCGGGCCGTGGGAGGTCGACCGGGGACCGCAGTTCTTTGCCTACGACGTGTGGTGGCACCTGAATTACGACACGGTGCTGACATCGGAGTGGGGGCCGATCTCGTTAATCGAGAAGGGGCTCGACTCCGAGGACCTGCTCGGACGCAAGTTCGGACACCACGTGAACTTCTGGAGCATGTCCGAGCGGAAGCTGACCCAGCGCGTCGACCTCGGTGACCAGCACCAGATGGTGCTCGAGCTGCGCCCGGCCCACGACCCGTCCAAGGCGTTCGGATTCGTGGGAGTTGTGATCAGCGCCGAGGATCTGTCGGCCTCCGTTTGGCTGTGGCACAAGGACGGTGATCAGTGGTCGGTCGACAAGGTGATCACCATCCCGGCCGAGCCCGCCGACGCCGACGACCTGCCGCCGGCGCTGAAGCCCTTCGGTGCGGCGCCGCCGCTTGTCACCGACATCGATCTGTCGGTCGACGATCGCTGGCTGTACGTATCATGCTTTGGCACAGGTGAACTCAAGCAGTACGACGTCAGCGACCCATTCCACCCGCAAGAGACGGCCTCGGTGCGCCTCGGCGGGATCGTCGGGCGCGAGCCGCACCCGGCGGCTCCGGACCTGCCGCTAAGCGGTGGGGCGCAGATGCTGGAGATCAGCCGCGACGGCCGCCGGGTCTATGTCACCAACTCGCTCTACGCGTCGTGGGACGAGGTCTTCTATCCCGACGGCGTCGGGGCCTGGATGGCCAAGCTGGACGCCGACATCTCCGCGGGTGGTCTAGCCGCCGACACCGGGTTCTTCCCGCACGGCGACGACTTCCGCGGCCTGCGCGTGCACCAAACGCGGCTGCAGGGCGGCGACGCATCCAGCGACTCGTACTGCTTCACCAGCTGACCGTGAGCGCCTCGTTCATCCGACTGGCTTGGCGCGAAAAGCTCGGTATGCCGTCCACCGTCGGCGGGAAAGGCGTAATCGGTAGGGCCAACACTTCAGGCCAGAGGGATTGGCCCCATGCCGCCGGACTCCGGGGGACTTCAACGCCGCGAACCGAGGGCGAAACTGCTGGTGAGCAGTAGCTTCGCCCCCGCTCTGGTAGTGGACGGTGCGGAGCACGGCGCCGGCTTCTCCCTATGATGGAATACTGCACGGTTCGAATAACGCCCCTCCACCAGTATTTCTGCTGTACGCAGGATCGAAGAACGGCCACGAAACGATTGCCCCAGCCCTCGTTGGCGTGTTGAGCGTAGCGGCCGCCTGGATAGCCGTGCACACCGTGTTTACCCTTCACTACGCCCGCCTATACTATCCAGACGCGGAACGCGGAAAGACTACTGACGCGAAACCTCGCATCGACTTCAACGGCGAAAAGAACCCACGCTACCGCGATTTCGCCCATGTCGCGTTCACCATCGGCATGGCCTACGGGGTCACTGACACCGCCATTCAAACACCCGCCATCAGGATGTTGGCGCTGTCGCACGCATTGCTGTCCTATCTGTTCGGCGCGATCATCCTCGCTGCAACCGTCAACTTGGTTGTGGCAGTCGGCAGTTAGGACGCTGCCTCAGCTTGATGCGGATCGAAACACCTGCTTCTCGTGACGTCCAGGCATTTTATCGATGATAGCGATTATCCATCAAACGTCACGGAAGATGCTGGGGGACAGCATGATCGGGTGCCTCTCCATCGGCTAGAAATGTCACAGTGACGTATTCACTTCGGCCCGGTCCCTCAGCGAAGTCAGCCGCGGCGGCGTCGCCTGCGCCTGGGCGGGCGGAGCTTGGCACGATCTTCTACCATCTTTCGGTTGCGGGATGGATGATCGGAGCGGACGAGTGGTTACGTCCGCTCGCAATCGGTTTAGCCTGCCCGGTCGAGAAGACGGTTATGCGGAGCGCGTGGATCGCTCGATGAAGCGGTCGGCCACATGCTGCGCCCATGCGGCGACCGTCAACGCCGGCGGGCCGCCCACGGGACCGGGCAGCGCGGCCGCGTCGGCGACGAAGAGCCCGTCGAGGCCGAAGACCTCGCCGTTCGAATCGACCACACCGCTCTCGACGGTTTGCGCCAGACACGCGCCGCCCGTCGGGTGAACGGTGAGGGGCCGCTGAAAATGCCGAATGCGCTTGCCGGTCGCCGCGGAGATCATCGCGTAGGCGTCGATGAGGTCGCCGAAGATCGCGCTGCGGGTCGGATCGTATTCGATCCGCATGCGACCGTGCCTGCAGCGGACGACACCGTCCTGCGAGTCCGGTCCCATCCCGACGATGAGCGACCCGTGAATCATCTTGTGCTTCAACCAGGTCGGAAGCGGCATGCCTTCGGGGCTGGGCGCCGCCGCGTCGGCGATCATCGGCCAGGCCCGCCCGGCGCCGAGCGGATCCGGTTCCTTCATCCGGAGAAGGCCGTGAACCGGCAGGCCGCGGGTCAGGTCGCGTGTGCGGTCGTCGAGATTCCAGTAGCCCAGGAAATCGCCGTTGCCGCCGAAGCGATAGCCGAGCCGCGGCATACCGGTGAGCTTGCCGGCGTCGCGGCTGTGGAGCAGGAGTCGAAGCGTATTGAGCGTGCCGGCTGCGAGCAGTACGTGGTCGGCGAGGAAGTCTCGGCGTCGGCCGACCCGATGGTCGATCGCTTCGATGCGGTAGCGACTCGGCGATCCCGAGGCGAGCCGCTCGATCGCCGTCACCTCGCACAGCGCCTCGACGGCGAGCCCCTTTCTCATCGCCGCCGCGAGCAGGACGAAGTCCAACGTCGTTTTCGCGCCGGTCGTCGAGCCGAGGAAGCCGCCATCGCGCATGTCGGCCTCGTGGCGCGTCACGCCGTCGGCCGTGACGAGGGACTGCGGACTCCCCGCGACGCGTGGGAACAGGAATCCCATCGGCACGTCGACCGTGTCCCAGCCGCTCTGAAGGACCGGGCTGTCGCCAAACCGCTGTGCGGTCGTGTTCGGCACCTGATCGCCCGGACGCGGCGCGCGCGAGCCCATCGACTCGAAAACGCTCTGGTAGTGCGGCTCCATCGTCTTCTCGCAGATGTCGTCGGTGTGGCCGTTCCAGTAGCCGTCGACCGCGGGGCCCATGTTGAGCCCACCGTAAGCGTGACTGCCGCCCCCGACGCTCGACGTGCAGGCCACGTTGAGCCCTTTGCCGACGTAGAGCTCGAAGAGTCCCTTTCGATTCAGCGTCACGCCGCCAGGGAGCCAAGGGCTTCGCAGCGTACGAAGCATGTGAGACGCGAACCGCCGGCCACAAGGAAGTGGAGCGCGCTCCTCGATGCCCAGCGATCGGACCGGCACGGTGTCGCGCCACGGACCACGCTCGATCACAATGACGCGCACCCCGGCCGCGGTCAGTCGCGCGGCGGCGAAGGCCCCGCCGAATCCGCTGCCGACCACCAACACGTCGGCGTCCGCCATCGTGCGAGCCTACCGCCGCACGGCAGCGGTAACCCGGGGAATTCGGGCGGGTGGCGTGAAACTCGATACGCGGCGCGGAACAAACGCTCCGAGACGCCGCGCAACGGAGGCTCCGCCGGCGCCAGCTCGAATAACGCACAGTCAACCCTTGGAGGCAACATAAGCGTTACCTCCAGATAGACTCTGCCACAACCTGTTACGTCACTGTGATGGATCACCGGAAGATTCCCGGGGAGCTGCAGAGTTGGGGAGGGGGCTTGCTCAGCGCCACTTGATGCTGCACCCGATCGACGGCCGCTGGTCGGGGTCGACCGGCCGCCCGTCGAGCACGGCGTCGACCGCTGCCCGGACGTCAGCGGCCGTCACCGGCAGATCGTTCCGGGGGCGGGAGCCGTCGAGCTGGCCGCGGTAGACGAGCCGACGCTCGCCGTCGAAGACGAACGTGTCGGGCGTGCAGGCCGCGGAGTAGGCGCGGGCGACGTCCTGGGTCTCGTCGTAGAGGTATGGAAACGTCCAGCCGTGGCGGCGGGCCTCGGCGACCATGTGATCGGGTCCGTCCTGCGGGTAGGTGGTGACGTCGTTGCTGGAGATGCCGACCATCGCGACGTCCTGATCGGTGAGGTCCCGACCGAGCGCGGCGAGCCCGGCCGCGACGTGCTGGACGTACGGGCAGTGGTTGCAGACGAAGGTGACGACCAGCGCGCGACCCGTGAGCTCGTCGAGGCTGATGGTGGCGCCGGTGGCGGGCTCGGGCAGCGTGAACGGCGGCGCGGGGGTGCCGAGGGCGAGCATCGTGGACTCGGTGGCCATGTCCGCCAGAGTAGGCCTATCACGACTGCGGCCCGGCAGGATCGCCGAGTGCCCTCTAGGTCGTGCCGTGTCGGCGAGGCGGGCGTGATCCGGTTGGAGCGCAGTGCAAGCCGATCGCCCGGGCTCAGTATCGTCGCGACCTTCTTCAGCGCAATCAGTGGCTGCATCAGTTGGAACGACTGGCGAACATCACGAGGTCGAAGAGCCTAGTTCCGCGCGTAAGGTGTTGAGTATGGCTAATAAAATTGATCGACCGGATTTTGACCAGTTGTATCGCGACGAGCGCTCAGTTGACGGGCTGCCGGCGTTGACACCGTGGGACATTGGCGAACCCCAGCCGGTGGTGCAGCAGTTGGTGGCCTACGGGGCGGTGCGGGGGGAGGTCCTTGACCCCGGGACCGGCCCCGGCCATAACGCGATCTACTACGCAGCCAAGGGGTACGCCACCACCGGGATCGACAGCTCGCCGGCGGCGATCGAGCGCGCCAAGGCCAACGCCGAGCGCGCCGGGGTGTCGGTGAATTTCGAGGTTGCCGACGCGACCAAACTCGAGGGCCTGGAGAATCGGTTCGACACGGTCATCGACAGCGCGTTCTACCACGTGTTCTTCGAGGACGAAGAGACCCAGCAGCAGTATCTGCAGGCCCTGCGGCGGGCCACGAAACCGGGTGCGCGGTTGTTCATGTTCGAGTTCGGGCGCCACAACGTCAATGGCCTTGTGTGGGAGGGCTTGCCGGCAGACAACTTCGAGCGGCTGCTGCCCGCGTCGGGGTGGCGCCTCGACCATCTGGGAACCACCACCTATCAGGGACACTTCACCCCCGAGGCGTTCGCGGTGATGTCTTCGGAAGCCAGCCCCGAGCTGGCCGAGAGGATGAAGGTGGTACGGGAGCGGCTCGCCGTGATTGGGCCCTTGCTCGAGAACAATCGGGTGCATATGCCGTTCTGGGCCGTGGCGGCCACGCGCCTCGATTAGGGGTGACGGGCATGCGGTTGCGAGGCTGTCGGGCACCGCGTGTTAGACGCCGTGGACGATGAGTGGTGATCAGCCGCGCTGAGATCTACTGGGCCGACCTCGGGCCGCCGTCCGGCAGCCGCCCCGCCAAGCGACGTCCGGTGCTGGTAATCCAGTCTGATCCGTACAACGCTAGTCGCCTTGCCGCTGTGCTCGCCGCGGTGATCACCTCCAATACGGCGTTGGCGACGATGCCGGGCAACGTGTTCTTGCCCGCGACCGCAACGAGACTGCCACGTGATTCGGTCGTCAACATCACGGCGCTTGTCACGGTGAACAGGACCGACCTCACGGATCGAATCGGGGAGGTACCGCCGAGCTTGATGCAGGAAGTCGACCGGGGACTTCGTCGCGTGCTGGACCTTTGACCGCGGACGCAACCCGAGAGCGGCCGTCGCCAACTGTCTAGTCCGTCCAGATGGAACCCTTGGCGCCGATTGGGCTCGAAACCGGTTGTGCGGCGTCATATCCGGCAACAAGCGACGAGTTGTTAAAACGTCACTGTGACGTATTGAGGCGGAATCGTCGACCCCTGTCGGGCGGTCGGAGCGGAGTGTTGATACGAGATCGGTGCCAAAGGTCGAGGCGAAGTCGAAGCGCGACTGAGGTTATTCGTCGATCGTCGGGTCCGTCGCCGCAGCGATACCAGTGATGTGCCACGTACGAGATGACTTGATGAGATGAAGGTAGGGCGGTGCGCGACTTGTTCGCCTTCTACCTTGCGGGACACCGACATCCAGACCTATGCGGGTTCTAGTTAACTGGTAATGGTGCGCGTTGAAGAGGTGCGAGTTTTCTGCGTGGGGGAGCGGTTTCGGTTGGGATCTGCCGCACGCTGCTGGCGAAAGCTCATGGATAACAGCAGTTATCCATGAGCAACTGCTGCGTATTCGTTACCATGTTGTCGCACAATATATCTCACCCACCCCGGAGAGTTGGTCACGCCGGGCAAGCTAAGTGAAAGCCGCCGCCCACTGGTCCTCGCGGTTGTCTTGGGTGCCCGTTCGGCATGGTCAATGGCGAGTGGCGGTGGTTGCGTCGCAGGTCGAGCACGTGTCGATCACGGTTGTGTGAGGGCGCGTGTCGTCGGGAAACGGAAGCCCTCACTTGCCGCAGCCTGGCGCTATGGCCGATGCCTCCAACGTGCGGCACGACACCATCGTGGTGCCCGAGACGATGAGCCCGGCCCAAGTACGGGCGCTGGCGCAGCGGAAGGCTCAAGCTCGAGTCGGCGACGATGACAGGGTCGCCTTTTTGCACCTCCACGGATCACGGCCGGTCGGTGAGCATGGCACCGAGGTCGAGTGGCGGTACAGCTACCAGGTGATACCGCCTGGCGGCGCAGCTACCGATACGGCCGGTTGACCGCAGCGCCGGTGCGTCGTGGACGGTGGTGTCGTCTGTGCCGCTATAGCGCTTCACTGCCGAATACGGCGAGATCGAATATGGCGAGTTGCCGGTAGCGTACTATCCTCTCCCGCAACGTATTGCGACAAGAGCCGCGGCGATGATGCATCAGATGAATCAACGTAGCGAGGAGCACGCGCGCTGATCTTGGACGCGCTGCGAAATGCCTACGCCGAATTTCACAACCCGAACGGGCATCGCCCTCAGCGGGCGGCCGTCCACACGCTGGGTGTCATCAACCTCGTGGGACGGCAACAGTGGGCGGCCGGGCGTTGCCGGTCGTCGAGATACCTACACCGGTACTCCAGAACCGGGCCAATTTGGGCTTGTGCGGTTCCTTGAACGACCTTCAGGTCGCCAAGCGGACGGTCGACCTGCGGCGGATTTCGGCGGATAAATCCGATCGCCAGCGGTGGCCAGCCTCACTAAACAGCCGCTGACCTGCGCCTATCTGCGTGCCAGGGCCGGGATCGAACCGGCGACCTTCCGCTTTTCAGGCGGAAGTGATTGCGGCACAATGCCGTTTGCGCTGGCCAGGCTGGACCAGGTGGACCAGCAAGCGGGGACCTCCCCGGGTCGGATCAGTTGATTGTTGTCGGTTTCAGCAGCCCGCACGACAAGGAAGGACTCGGCGAACACATTGGCCACGCCGCACTCGAGCACGCAAAGTGCTCGGTCCTTTTGGTCTAACGCCGACGGGCCTAGCTTCGTGCAGTCGGGTGCCCGCGCCATGGTGAGTGTACGCCGCCCGGGCACGCGACAGTGATCATGTACGGCAACATGAACTTACGGCGCGACACACCAGAAGTAAGTCATCCCAGAAACCAAGCGACAAAGTGGCAGCGGGATTCTGAAGCCACGCGCGACACCGCGAAACGTGGATCTAAGCGCCGACGGTTATGGGCCTAACCGAGCGGAATTGGTCTACACCGCGACGCGGGGATCCAACTGCCGACTGAGACTACCGGACCGTCGATAGGCCAGGGTGATCGAAATTGCCTCCGCTGCAAGCGAATTAGCTTAATTCAGTTGTGGAGGAGCACGCGGTGACCGCTGCCTTGGCTGCGCCGCGACGCAGTTTCTGCTAACTAACGGCAACTCCCTCCGTGACTGATTTAGCGCATCAACGTTGCAGTTGATGCAAACACCGATGTACGACTGGCAGGCACGGGGCCTCCACCGACCGGGCAACCCCCGTGCTGGCCGCCGATTCGTCGCCGAATCAGCCGGCTTTAACCAGCAGCAACGACGCCCTGGCGGAACCTACTCGGTCTCGACCCGCAGGTCGGTCAGGTGCAGCGACACCGTGGTCGGAAAGGGCAGCGAGCGGTTGCCGGGACCGATCAGCCGGACCATCGGCGAGTCGGGAACACCAGCCCGCCGGCCGGAACGTGGTGGGCGCAGTAGTGAGCGGATCGCGCCCAGCGGCCGATCACCTCGGGGACGTAGTCGTGGCGTTGCAGGCAACCGAGGGCGTCGAAGTAGAACGTCTGTTGCGGCGAGTGTGTGTCGATGTCGGGCGGGAAGCTCGCGTCCAAACGGCGCCATGTCTGTGCCCCTTCCGTCCATGTATCTCCCTCGCTGACCTCAACCCCTTCACAAGTCAGGAGGTACGGAGCCGTGAGGTAGTTCCACATCGCGTAGCCGGCGAAGTAGACGGAGTCCAGCGCGTCCCAGCGAATGTTTCGGCGCAGGCCCGAGCGGCCGAAGAACGCGGCCCGCGCATCCGGGCGCGAGCTGAGGACCGCGCCATCCCGACTTTCGATCCGCGCCGCCCCGCGCTCGAAGACGCCGCGCTGCCCGTCCCGCGGGAACGGGTCCAAGACCCTGCGCGATTTGCCCCGACCTGAACGAGTGGTGCAGCTGTGCCATCCCGACCTTCCAAACGAGTTCCCCCGCTGCGGGTATCCACGGCCGTTGTCGCCCACCATCTTCCGGTGCAGCTGACCAGTTTCGTGGGCCGCAAGGCCCTCGACAGCTAGAGGAACGCAACGACGCCGTCGGCGACGATCACGGCCGGCCGGTCGGTGGGGACGTCGTGCAGCCAGTCCGGATCGGTCAGGTCCGCGGCGATGTTGTGGGCATTGGTGGGTTGTGGCAGCACCTGTGGCCAGAGGGCGACGACCTCGGGGAAGTCGACGTCATACCACCCGACGATGCGTGGCGGGTCGACGCGGAACATCCTGCCGTCTAGGTGTACTGACCAGAGAGGTTAGGTACGCGGCTGGCGGGTGGTTGGCCGCCGAGTGCGGTGTGGCCGCGGTGGTGATTTTAGGTGTAGCCAGGTCGTGAATTCGTCGCAGCGTTCGGTGTCGCTGCGGTCGAGCCGCGCGTAGGCCCATTCGTCAGCCAGGGTGCGGTGAAATCTCTCCACCTTGCCGTTGGTCTGCGCCCGATACGGCCGAGTCCGGCGGTGTTCGATGGAGCCGAGCGCGTCGGCGAACGCGAAAGATCGATAGCAGGATCCGTTGTCAGTCAACACCTTTTGCACGCTGATTCCGCACTCGGTGAACCAGGCGTTGGCCCGCGTCCAAAACCCTGCGGCGGTCTCTTTGAGTTCATCGGCCAGCAACTCGCTGTAGGCCAGCCGCGAGTGGCCGTCGATCGCGGTGTGCAGATAGTGGTAGCCGCGCCGCGGATTGCGGTACTTGGTCATGACCGCGCTGCTTTTGTCGGCCTGCTTGTTGTGCTTGCCGATGGCGTGGCCAGCATCCGCCAACCGCCGCCGGCCGGGATCTTGCCGAGATTCTTGACGTCGATGTGCACCAGATCCCCGCAGCGGGCCGGCTCCATACGCCGGATGACTCGGCCGGTGGGCCGGTCCAACCAGCGCAGTTTGGCCAATCCGTAGCGGCTGAGCACCCGATGCACCGTGGAGGGATGAATCCCCAGCAGGTAGCCGATGCGCGCTGGTCCCCATCGGCACAGGACCCGGACTTTGATGATGCGCCGCTCGGCTCGCTGCGGCGTGCGTCGTGGGCTGTGGTGCGGCCGTGATGAGCGATCAGCCATCCCGGCTTGACCCTCGTCGCGGTATCGGCGCGCCCATCGGGCCGAGTGCGCCGGCGCTGGCGCCGCACCGGACGTGCGATCGCCGAGCGGCTCGCCGTTGTGTCGTATTCGTCTCTACCACGGTGGGGGAGTCGCGGAAGTCTCTGGTTGCTGCGGCTTCGCGTCCGTCCGGCGATGTGTTGCCGCGAGGTAGCGTGGGAGTCCGTGGGCGATCTATATCCGCCGATTGAGCCGTGTGTGTCGGGCTTGGTTGATGTGGGCGGCGACCACAACCGCATTTGCTGGGAGGCCTGCGGCAATCCGAACGGCAAGACCGCTGGGCCATCGGGAAACCTTTGTGGTCTTCGGTCAGGCGGTGAAGGACTCGGGGCCGAAGCGGCCCCATGCTATGAATGCCGCAAGAGCGAGGTAGATCAAGTTCAGCACCACAAACTTGTTGAAACCGCCGTGGCGGAGATGGGTGATCATCGCGCCGACCATCAGCAAGACCCAGCAGACGGCAGTCACCGGCACCAGAGCCGGTGCGATGTCGACCACGGCGGGCAGGATCAGGCCAACCGCGGCCAGAAGTTCGAGGACCCCGAGGGTCTTGACGAAGCCGACGCTGGCGTCTTCGGTCCCCGCCAGGGGCCTCGGCCAGTTTCTCCTTGGGCACGAACGCCTTGGCGACCACACTGCTACCGGGACTCCTGGAAGCATTGGGCCGCAATGTATCTCGCGGCACCGTCGACGCAGCGCTGTTCGCGATCGCTCAGGTCGTGGAGCCGACATCGGAAACCCGTGCCGTCGAACGCGTTCCGACGGACCAGCGGCCCACCGACGACGAGATCGCGACGCTCGACACATCACTGCCACGCCAGTCGCAGCACGTCGGTGTGGTGCTGGCCGGTCTGCGTTAGCCCGCGGGCCCCTGGGGCCCGGGCCGCCCGGTGGAGGCCTGCGATGCGTTCGAGGCAGTACGCGTCATCGGCTGCGCCGCCGGTGTCGAGCTGACTCTGCGGGCCGCGCAGTATCTGCCCTGGCATCCTGGCCGCTGCGCCGAAGTCCTGGTCGGTGAGACGGCCGTTGGCCACGCCGGCCAACTGCATCCCGCGGTCGTGGAGCGCTCAGGCCTGCCGAAGGGCACCTGCGCGGTCGAGCTGAACCTGCACGCCATCCCGATCACCGAGGCGCTACCCGCCCCGGCGGTGTCGCCCTTTCCCGCGGTGTTCCAGGACGTCAGCCTGATCGTGGGTGAGGACGTGGCCGCGCGGAGCGTGGTCGATGCCGTGCGCGACGGCGCCGGGGGCTGCTGGAGGACGTCCAGCTGTTCGACGTATACACGGGCCCGCAGATCGGCGACGGTCGCATGTCGCTGACGCTGGCGCTGCGTTTCCGCGCCGCACGCTTACCGAGGACGAGGCCTCCGCAGCCCGCGACGCCGCCGTGCAGACCGCCGCCGACCGTGTCGGCGCCGTGCAACGCGCCTGACCGATTCCGCCGAATCCGTCCACCCGCACCGCAACCGGCGGACAATCCGGTCATGGCGTGGAAACTTCGGGGAACATACGTCGAAACCTGTTCGTGCGAATTCTTTTGCCCATGCAACTTCAATCTCGCTAACGGCGCCGACTACGACCGCTGCCGCGCGACCCTTGTCTTCAATATCACCGACGGCGACGTCGAGGGGACCGATGTCGGCGGCCTCGCCGTCGTGGTCATCGCCGACACACCGAAGGTGATGACGGAAGGGAACTGGCGGCTGGGCACGGTCATCGACGCCAGAGCTTCTGATGAGCAGGCGGAGAAGCTCAAGGCCGTATTCAGTGGCCAACTCGGTGGGCCGATGGCGGCGCTGGGGCCGCTCGTCGGCGAAAACCTCGGTATCCAGCGTGCCGCCATCGAGGTGACCGAGGACGGGTTGAGCCACAGCGTGCGAATCGGTGACGCAACGGGTTTCGAGGTCGAGGACGTCGTACCGTTCGGCGTCGAGACCGGCGAACCTGCACGAGTCACCGGCATATTTCATCCGGCCGGCTCGGAATTCCGTGTCGCCAAGGCGAAGTCGGCGGACATCAGCCTGTTTGGAATCGAGTATCAGGGCAAGTCCGGCCTCAGCAGCTCACAGTTCTCCTGGGCCGCCTGACCGCATGGCCGCACAAGCGGAGGGGCTGCGGCCGGTCTATGCGGCGGTGCGTGCGCGTGTCGGCCTCACCGCGCTGCTGCTCGTGCTGGCCGTCCCCGCATGGTGGTTCACCGTCGACCGGATGCGCGGTATGGACAACGGGCCGGGCACGGACTTGGGCACGCTCGGCTGGTTTCTCGGTATCTGGCTCGTGATGATGGCGGCGATGATGTTCCCGTCGGTTGCGCCGACGGTCGCGCTGTATTCGCGGATGACCAAGAAGCGGTCGCCGGTCGCCCCACTCGTTTTCGCGTCTGGCTATCTGCTGACCTGGACGGCGGCCGGTTTGGTCGCCTTCGTCATCTCGGAGGCCGGCGGTCGAGTCTTCGGCGACGCGCTGTCATGGGATCGCGCGGGCCGGTGGGTGGCGGGCGGAGTCATCGCGGCCGCCGCTGTCTACGAACTCACGCCGCTGAAGACCGTGTGCCTCACGAATTGCCGAAGCCCGCTCGGCTTCCTGGTCGGCTCCTGGCGGAACGGGTTGGCTGGCGCGCTGCACATGGGCGCAAAGCACGGCGCCTGGTGCGTGGGCTGCTGCTGGGCACTCATGGCGTCGCTGTTCGCGCTCGGGGTGATGAGCATCGCTGCAATGGCATTCGTCGCCGGCCTGATCGCCGCGGAGAAGACGCTTCCGTCGGGCCGCGCGGTCACATATGGCACGGCGGCGATCCTACTTACGCTTAGTGTCCTGGTTGTCGCGGCTCCCGACGCGATCCCAGGCCTGACTATCCCGGGCGAGGCCCCGATGACCCAGATGGACGTTATGACGCGCTGATGGATTTTCCGGCCGAGCAGACAGGAGGGAAAGCGATGGCCGAGGTTCTGCAGTGGCGACTCACTGGAGACTGGTTCGACGTATGCAGGTGCCGGGTGCCCTGTGGGTGCACCTTCGCTCAGGCGCCGGACGAGGGCGAATGCAACGGCATCCTGGCCTGGCGCATCCGCGAGGGCAACTACGGCGACGTGTCGCTCGATGGGCTCAACGTCGTCATGATCGGGTCCTTCGAGGGCAACATCTGGACCGGCGAGGCCAAGGACTCCTTCGCCGGATGGTTCATCGACGAGCGCGCCGATGATTCCCAGCGCGAGGCGCTCCAGGCGATCTTCGGCGGTCACGCTGGTGGCTGGCCGGCTGGCTTCGCGAACCTGATCGACGAGGTGCGCGGAATCGAGTTCGCGCCGATCGTGATCGAGATCGCCGACGATCTTGCCGGCTGGCGCGTGGAGGTCCCGGGTAAGGCCAAAGGGAGCGCCGAGGCGCTGGCCGGGCCGACCGCTCCGGAGGGATCGCGGGTGCAACTCCACAACGCTCCCGGCTCAGAGGTTGGCCCCGGGCAGGTCGCCACCTGGGCGACCGCCACACAGGACGAGGTGGAGGCGTTCGGCTTCAAGTGGAGCTGGCCGGGCCGGTCCAGCAAGCACTTCCCCTTCGACTGGTCTGGACCGGATTAGGTCTGCCCGGCAGGCGCCCTGCGAGTGCTCGTCCAGAATTGATTTGCAACGCTCTGCATAACCATGCAGGAGCGCTACATGACTTCTGTCGCGGTGGCCGAAACCTGCCAACTGCACTGGGACCGGACAATTATCAGGTGCGGAATAGTGCTGTCGTCCAACATATTTGGTGCGTACCTGACATAACGGGCGTTTATCGGCAAACCGCGACGTTCAGCGGCGAAAGCGCCAACTTCCGCCGGGCCACGTTCAGCGGGGGAGAGACCAGATTCGATTGGGCGACGGCACGAGAACCCCCGCCAGCCGCGCGTCGATGACCTACGCCAACCCCGCTACCCCCGAATCTCGTTCCGAATCGCTCCGATTCCCTTGGCCGACCGGGCGGTCCCGGTCGTGGATCTCGGCCGGCGGGTGGGTCGCCTCAACCGCCGTGAACGGCTCGAGGATCTTGTACGTGTGCCGGGCGTGCCGGGGAACGACCCACGCGTTGCCCGGCTCCAGCAGGACCATCTGGCCCTCGCTGTGCAGCTCGGCGCGTCCGGAGATCACGTAGCCCACTGTCTCGTAGTCCCGTGCGACCTCCGGCTTCGGCGGCCCCGGAGGCAGGTCCCGCCACAACCGCATCCCCACGCCGACCCCCGTCGCCAGGTAAAGCTGGCCCTGCGGGCCGTGCGGCGAGTGCGTGCTGTCGACCTTGATGATTGTCTTGTCGCCCATGGAGCGATTGAACCCGCCGCGGGCTGCTCGCACAAGGAAAGACGAGGGACCGCCGCCGGGTACCGCGTCGGTGCGTGCGGGCCCGTTCGGCTCGCTGGGAGCCCCGCTCACGGCCACCGGACGGAAGGATGCGGCTTCAACGCCCCCACGGGCGGGCGCCGCGCCAACGGCCCGGAGCGCCGAGTTCGAGCAGCGGCATGCGGCGCCTGTCGCGTGCGGTGAACGCCGCCACGCAGGTGATGATCCCGCAGCCAGCGAAGATCTCCACCGACCGTTCCGGTGTCCACGAAAGATTCCGGCAGCCAACACCGCAACACGGCGTGCGTATGCCTCGACGATACGGCCTGAGCCGTCCCGTTCGGCGCCGAGCACGGCCAGTATCGCCGCGCACCGCATGGCGCAGTCACCGACAGAGGTGCCTTGTGAGTTCGTTGGTGGAGGCAAAGGAGCCCTGGGCACTGGGTGGCCAACGAGCCGGGAACGAGGGGGGACATGACCGGGTATGCCTGGTCCAACCTCCCGTCAGGCGGACGATCATGGTGGCGAACGTCGAGGCCAGCAGGGAAATCGATGGGCCGGTGCACTACCCACCTACCGTCGCCCACCACCTGGGATGTGTCCCGGTCTCCGCGGCGAGGAGGCAGGCAAACCATCGGCACGAGGGGTGTATGCAAGTCAGCGCTTAAGCTTCCGCACCGGTGGGCAGGCCCGCGCTCTGATAAATGGCGTGCAGAGCTAAATGGCGTGCAGAGCCCAGGTCAGAACCGGACTCGGGAAATCCGACCGTCCGGGATCGTAGGACGGCTTTGAGAAACGTGACCAGCCACGCCAGCGGCGTACTGGTGCGCGCGCTCAATTTCGAACCCGACAACCGCATGCACCGTTCGACGGGCGGGGACTGGAAACGGAACGCTATGGCGTCACCGCGCCAGCCCCCGACCCAACCAACCTCCGATGGCGACGCGACCGCGTAACGGTGGGTGCCGCTACTGATCGTCGGTCCCAAAGTTGTCGGCGAGAAATCTGGGTACAGTGCTCCACTGCTGTGGGTCGAGATCCGCGAGATCCGTTGGGAGAGGCGACCCAACGGGAGCGGTATGCAGAGTGACCGGTGTATCGACATTCGTCTCCGTGACGATCACATCGCTCACGCGGCTGCGGGCGCTCCACGTTGATACCTCCCACGCGACAACCCTTACCGGCCACGACGAGGTAGCCCTCAACGAACAAGCCGCAACCACGCAACCGGGGAACGTCACCAACCGACCCGGGAAGATCAACGCGCCCGTTGACAGGCCCGGCCCTCATGGGTGGACGTTTGGATACCCCTCGCCCTGGTCCTGATGATCCTCACCGGGGCGATGCTCTACATGGCCTTCAAACGCCGCCGCTGGCTATCGGCACGGCACCCCTGGACCACCATCAGAGTCGAGTCATGCGGTCGCTTGAACGTGTACGTACCCGGGGGTCGCGGAATCGGGATTCGAGGGTGTGGTCGGGTTTACTTGACGTGCGTTCACCCTGTCAAGTGGGTCGTTCCGCGTACCGTGAGCCGCCGGTAGACGTCGGCGTAATACGGGGCGATTCGCTCGTTGGTGAATTGCTCGGCGTATCTGCGCCCGAGTGCCGGGTCGGGAACCCCGCGACCGCGAAGGAGCTCGTCGATCGCGTGCGCCAGCTCTTCAGGCTTCTCGGGCTGGACGAGCACGCCGCGGCCCTCCCCCAGCGTCTCGGGCAGCCCCTCCACAGCAGTGCCGACGACCGGCACCCCCAGACCCAAGCCAAGGACGGCGCTCTGCGACCAGGCTTCCTCCCGGGACGGGACGACGTGCACGCTGGCGCCGGCTATATAAGAGCCCGGCGAGCGCACCCAACCCGGCAGGAGCACCCGATCGGCCAGGCCGAGGGCGATCGACCGGGCAGTCAGGGATTCCCGCAACGGACCGTCGCCGAGCAGCAGCGTCGCCGGAGGATCAGGAAGCATTGCCAGCGCCTCGAGCAGCACGTCGGGGCCCTTTTCCGGATGTAGGCGCCCGGCGAAGGTCACCCTCGGGCTGGGCAGCCCGGGCAGCGGTCGCGCATCGAACCCTTCGACAATCGACCGTCCCTCGAGCAGACGCTCGGCCGGGACGCCTAGCGAGTCGGCGAAGGTGCGCGCAGCGGGGCCGTGGGTGAAGAAGGCTGCAACGCGCGGAACGGCGGCGCGGGCCTCGATGACGAAGTCGCCGTAAGGCCAGGTCACGGCGTTGTGTTCGGTCGCAACGAGCGGCAGCCCGTCGGGCGCGGCCACCGCTGCGGCCCACCAGGCGCCGAACATGTGGGCGTGGACGAGCTCGGCGTCTGCCAGACGGGCACGCAGCCATTCGGCGAAATCGGTCGACGGCACCCATTGCAGGTGCGCCTGCTGGGCGAATGCCTCGGCGGGCACGTCGAAGGCGGCTGCGAGCGCGAGCCCTTCGGCGGTGGCGTCCCCCGCGTACAGGCGGGTGACGATCCCGTGGGACCGCAGGGCGACGGATAAGCGCAGCGCGGAGAGCTGGGCTCCGCCACGCTCGAGCACCCCGATCACCCGAACGACGTTGAGCCGCGACCCCGTCGAGGGCTGGTCAGCCATTGCCTGCGTCCGGGCCCTCGGCGGGCATCCTGGCCACCGCCACACCTCCACGCTCGGCGCCACTGTCGAAGCTGAGCCCCGTCTCCCGCTCCCACCGGCGCAGAACCTCCTGCTCACCCGGGCGTTCGGCGTCGTCGAGGACGACGGTGGCTCCAGGAGCGAGGCGGTCTCCGAGGGCCGGCAGAGCGGGATAGCGGGCCAAACCGTGGCCAACGGCGTGAGCGGGTGGGCCGTCCACCACCAGCAGGTCGATGGGATCGCCCTGCAGGGCTTCGCGTAGTCCGTCGGCCAGGGCGGCCTCGTCGTACCAGCGCAGGCCGCGTTCGGCGCGGGGGTGCGGTGTCAGGGCTGACCGAACGACCGTCAGGTCGGTCCCTGTACCTTCGCGGTCGAGCTGCTCGCCGACCCACTGCGCCCAGAAGTCGTCGTGCTCAACGACCGCCATCAGGAAGCCGCCGGGCAGTGCGCGCTGGGTCAGCAGACGGGCAAGTAGGACCGTGCTGATTCCGCTGCCGAGCTCGACGATGCGGCGCCGGTCGTTCAGCACGATGTCGTTGCAGACGGTCACGAGCCCGGCCGGTCGCATGGTACCTGCGCTCCAGGGCAGGTACGGCCCGGGCAGCATAGCTAGCGCATGCATCGCAATCTCGTCGGCGAAGCCCCGACTCGTCGGCGTGGAGACATTGGTCGCGGCCATAGCTGACCGTAGCGCCTGGCGGGTGGGCACGCGCTGTCGCGCGGAGGGACCACCGCCGACGCCTCAGCGGTCTTTGCCGGCCTCTCCCGGTTCGTCCACGGCCGGAGATGTCTCGGTTCCGGAGGGTTCGGGTGTTGTCCGTGTTCGATGAGGTCGATGAGTGGCTGTGACAGCCGGAGTTGGCCCCAGGGGGACGGCTCGAAGTGGCGCCACCTGTGTGGTGGCGGGGTGTCGTTGTGACGGTCTGATTTGGCCCCATTCGCCGACACGCCGTGGCGGTTGTGACGGCTTGAACTGCCCCCACCTGACGGTGATCACCGATCCGGATGGTCTGGATTGGTGATCACGAAGGGGGAGGGGCGTGGAGAGTGAGGTCGAGGGTGGAGCAGTTCGCGGCGATTGCCTGCTGCATCTCTTTTTCAGTGATGAGGGTGATCGCGCGCCGAGCTCGCCGGGTCACCCGCCGGAACAGGTAACGCACGGTAGCCTCAAACACATATACCGACCCGGGCCCGGACAATCTCCAACGTTTCCTTCGCGAGCAGCGCGCGATGGGCCGCCTCTCGGGCCACCCGAACATCGTGAACATCGAGGGTCGGTACGGCGCTGGACAGACCGCCACAAGTCATGAATTTCTTCGTGGCGTGGGAATGGCGTACACCATTCCCCACGGCAACGGTGGAGGCGATCCGGTTGACGGGTGCCATCCCAGAAATCACTTGGGAGCCATGGGATCCCCGCAATGGCGCCGTCCAACCGGCTTATGCGCTGGACAACCTGGCAGCCTACGACGAATACGTCGACGGCTTTGCACAAGGGTGCGCAGCGTGGGGCCGCGAGGTGAAAATCCGGTTCGCCCACGAAATGAACAGCGACTGGTATCCGTGGTCCTCGTTCGTCAACGGTGGGACACCACAGGCGTATATCGCCGCGCATCGCCGAGTGCGGGACCGGTTCATCGCGGCCGGCGCGACCAATGTGCGCTGGGTGTGGTGTCCCAACATCATCTATCGGGATCGCCCCGATCTGATCGTGGACTCCTACCCGGGCGACGACGTTGTCGACATCGTTGGTCTTGACGGGTACAACCGTGGGGGTAGCACACCGCAGGATCTCTTCGGTCAGTCGCTTGATGTGTTGGGCCGCGTCGCGCCGGATAAGCCGGTGTGGATCAACGAGGTTGGTTGCACGGCGATGCCGCAGAAGGCCCAATGGGTCTCGGATTTCTTCACCTATCTGGAATCGACCCGCGTGGGATGCGTGGTCTGGTTCGAACTCGAAAAAGCCAACTATCCCGACTGGACATTACTGAGCAATCAGGAGCTGCGGATGCCGCGCGCCGCAGCCTCGCTACATGGTGAAAGTGAGAAGTCATGCGGATCGCAGTGTATGGAATGGGCTACCTCGGCGTCACACACGCCGCCTGTATGGCCGAATTGGGCCACGAGGTGCTAGGCGTTGAGATTGATCCCGGCAAGCTAGCCAAACTCGGCGCTGGTGAGGTGCCCTTCTATGAGCCGGGTTTGGGCGAGCTGGTACGACGGCAGCTTGACACCGGCAGGCTCACCTTCACCGATTCCTACGCCGAGGCCGCGGCGTGCGGTCCCGCCCACGTTGTCACCGTCGGGACGCCGCAAAAAAAGGGCGAGTTCAGCGCGGACATCTCCTGTGTCACCGCCGTCATCGAAGAGCTCGCACCGCTGCTCACCAGCGACGCGCTCATTATCGGGAAGTCGACCGTCCCTGTTGGCACAGCAACCCAACTAGCCCAATTGGCAAGGGGATTGGCACCTGATATCGACGTTGAACTATGCTGGAACCCGGAGTTCCTGCGGGAAGGCCATGCCGTCAGTGACACGCTCCAGCCGGATCGAGTGGTCGTCGGGGTGAGGCCAGGTGGGCGCGCCGAAGAGATCACCCGGGAGATCTACGGCAGCCTGATTAAGGACGAAATCCCGTTCATTGTCACAGATCTCGCGACCGCGGAATTGGTGAAGGTCTCGGCGAACGCATTCCTGGCGACCAAGATCTCGTTCATCAACGCAATCGCCGAGGTGTGCGAGACGGTGGGCGCCGACGTCGCCGCCGTCGCCGATGCGATGGGCCATGACCCGCGAATAGGCCGACAGTTCCTCACTGCTGGCCTCGGCTTCGGCGGTGGATGCCTGCCCAAAGACATCCGGGCCTTCATGGCACGCGCGGGCGAGCTCGGCGCCGACCATGCGCTGACGTTCCTGCGTGAAGTCGACGCGATAAACATGCGCCGACGCACCCGCATGGTCGAACTCACGCGCGACGCGTGCCACGGCCTTCTCGGTGCCCGAATCGCGATCCTCGGCGCGGCATTCAAACCGGAGTCTGATGACGTTCGCGACTCACCCGCGCTCAACGTCGCCGGACAGATCCAGCTGCAGGGCGCGGCCGTGACCGTTTACGATCCGCAGGCGATCGAAAATTCCCGCCGCGTCTATCCCACGCTGGACTACGCCACCTCAGCGTTGGGGGCGTGCCGCCGCGCGGATGCCGTTCTCGTCCTCACGGAGTGGAGCGAGTTCATCGCCCTGCAACCCAGGGAGTTGGCATCGGTCACCAAGGGCAGGACCATCATCGACGGTCGGCAGTGCCTCGACCGGAAGCTGTGGGAAAGCGCGGGATGGCGCTACCTCAGATAGCAATTCAGCTGACAATGCCACTCTGCATCCACCTCGACACTACTACGCGGAATGGTCGGGAGACGGATGGACTGCAATGATCGGAATCTATCTGGCATACCCTGGCGGTCGGCGACCAACCTCGGTTCCCTTCCCAGACATCGCTAGTCTTCCACGCCAGCCGCAGCCCACCGCCGCCGAACTGCCAAGGCCGTTTCATGGATAATGATGCGGCTCGCTTACATCCGTCACAGTGACGTTTCTATGGTAGGCGGTTTGCATGCGCTCGTACCGGATCGCGACCCCGGATTTCCACCTATTGCGCGGGTTAGTGCAGATGTCGACGCGAACGTGGGACGAGGCGGCAGTCATCGGGGCTCAGCGGGTCACCACTACGAGCGTCGAGCGGCGCCTGGGTCGCGACACCGTTGAATCGTCGCCGCCTCATGGGTTTTCGCGTACTGCGCGAACGCTGTCCGCATGATGTCCGTCGTGATATCGCCCAGCGACATCTGTGACAGGTCGCCGCCGTCGGCGACGAGCGTTGCGATCGCGTCGAAGTCCTGCCGGTCGGCCTCAATGGTGTGCGCCGAGGGCTTACGCGTACCACGATCGGCCAGGAAGGCGGCGAACCAGTCTGGTCGCGACACATCAGTGGTGTCGGTCTTCCCGGCGACATCCGCCATGGCGCCAGTATTCATGGATAATGCACATTATCCATGAAACGCCACGGAAGATGCTGGCGGGCAGCATGATTGGGCCTATGTCGGGCCGTGTGAGCGTAGTCATGTGGCACCTCAGGCAAATACGCAAAGACCGCACCGATCCGGTCGTCACTTCGGCGTGGCCGAGCATCATGGGCCCACCGCCAAGTCGCCTTGCCGAAACCGGGTCCTCAGGACGACGCACCACCAGCGCAGGCCGCACCGGCGGCCGCGCCACCGCCAGCGCCGCCACCACTACCGATCGCTGCGGCCGAGTACGACCCGGCCACCGGCACGTACGTCGGTCCCGACGGGAATGTTTACACCCAGGCCAACCTCGCCCAAACAGCCCTGAGGGATCAAACATGGCAAACAATGCTGCTACCACCGCCTGGCAGCTGAGCGAGTCGGCGGCCACAACTACGTCGCTGGCGAGGGTCATCAGGTTGCGGGCGGCTGCACCCACACGCCAGCTGAAGACCGCCGAGATTGTCGCGAAGACACTGCGCCGCTTGATCGTTGATGGCGATCTCAAAGATGGCGACTTCCTGCCTACCGAGGCCGAGTTGATCAACCAATTCTCGATGAGCCGAGCGACGGTGCGCGAGGCGGTCCGGCTGCTGGAATCCGACGGGCTCATCGAGGTGCGGCGCGGCTCGCGATCCGGCGCGCGGGTGACGATTCCCAGGGCCGAAATCATCGCGCGCCCGGCCGGTCTGCTCTTGCGACTCTCGGGCGCCACCCTCGCCGACATCATGATCGCCAGGTCGGGCATCGAACCAGCCGCCGCCAAACTGCTCGCACAGCAAGGTAATCCGCACGCGTTCGATGAGCTCCAGGCGATGGTCGCCGACGATATCCCGGCTGCGTGGAGGGCGGGGCACTTGACTGACGCCGTTGCGCCCTTTCACCTCCGACTTGTCGAGCTCACCGGTAACGCAACGCTGAGCATGATCGCCGGATGCTGTACGAAATCACCCAGCGACACACCGCCGAAGCGCTACCGTGTCGGCGGAAGCTCTCAAAGGCGAATTTTGACGGACTGCGTCGGTCCTACTGTCGCGCGATTGATCTCTTGCGAGACGGCGATGGTGATATCGCAGAATCGCATTGGCGGGACCATCTCGACGTTACTCGGGAGTTGGTACTGAAGGGCCACACCAGTGGATGATTCTGGTTCTGTTGGCGGAGAGGGGCCTTCGACTTCAGTGGCCGGCTCTGGGCGTTCGCTAGTGATGGCGTGTCGGTATGGGTCCTAGGCGCCGCTGCGAGTAAGTCCGGGAATCACGTCCTCTCGATCCACTTCCTGACACGGATATCGCTGCATGGGAAGGCGATTCGCCCTCTTAAGCCCCCGCAAGCCCATCCGGGCCACGCATGGGCATTACGTCACAGTGACGCAATAAAGTCGCCGTACGGGCGCATCCTGCTAGTGGTCTCGTGTTTCATCGGCTGTCGGTGTCGGCGGCAGCGTCGAGCTGGTCGAGGTGACCTAGTAGCGCGACGCCGTCGATGTGCAGGGCGGCCTCGCCGGCGGCGAGACCGAGCTGGCGACCTCGCCACTTCGCCTACATCGCGCGGTGCGAGGGTCGGCGTCACCGTGGGCGATACATGTGTGACCTATGCCTGATGCCGACGATGACCACGGTGTGCTCGTCCTCGTCGATGCGGAAAACGACGCGGTAGTCGCCTCGACGGGCGCTGCGATAACCGTCCAGCTGGCCTCGCAGAGGTTTGCTGAGCCGTTGCGGGTTCTTAGCCAGCGCCCCGGTGATGAATTCGACGATCGCCGCGGCGATCTTGCCCGGCAGACGCCGTAGATCTCGGCGTGCGGATCCTGCGGCCTCGACGTGGTAAGGCTGGTCCGGTGCCGTCACTGAGGCGGCAAACCGAACTCTTCACGCAGCGCATCGCCGGTGACCGTCGTTCCCTCGCCGTACTCCCGTTCCGCCGCTGCGATGTCGTCGCGGATACCCGGCTGCGACAGCCAATAGACAGTCTCCTGCAACGACTCTAGGTCGTCCGCAGCCATGAGCACGGCAGCTGGGCGGCCATGCTTGGTGATCGCAATGATGTCGTGCGTGGATTCAGCATCGGTCAAGCGCCCGATCAGCGGTCCCGGTGATGACGATGCCGCCATAGGAATGGCCAGCAAGGATGACGTCGCGCAGATCCTCGTGGAACAGCAGGCTGGCGACATCGGCGATATGCGTATCGAGTCCGACCTCGGGGGTGAGCAGATGGCTGCGCTCGCCGAGTCCAGTCAGAGTCGGTGTGTAAGACATCATGGCCTTCGGCGCGCAGCAGCCGTGCGACGCGCTGATAGCACCAGCCGCCGTGGCCCGCGCCATGGACGAGCACGTAGGTTGCTTTCCGGGTCGTCTTCGTAGTTCCTGTCTGCGCCACTCGCTCAATCTAGGTCGCCGACGGGCCGGTGGCGGTCGTCGAGCTCGACGCTCCAAAACCGTTTGAGGTCGCTGGCCACATCAAGCTCGTGGTTACGCAGCAGTTCGAGCAACGTCGGGATGCCGCCGAACCACTCGTCGGGGGCGTCGGGTTGCTCGGGTAACCGCTCGATGCCGATCGCGGAGGCCATCGCTTGAGAGAGCTCGCGGATGGCGTCTGGTTACCCAGTGTCGTTCACTTGTCGGTCGATGTCGCGTGCGGCAGCAGTTTGATCGCCGAGGCGGTTGACCCGATATCGTCACAGTGACGTATTACCTTGGGGCGCAGAGTAATTGCGGGGGAGGATTCAGGACTTCTTTGGCGCGGTCCGGCCTTTGGCAGCCTTCTTTCTCGGGGGAGCGTTTGAACTACGAGTAGCGAGTCGACCCAGGGTGGAGACGCCCGGGACCGACGACACGGCGTTGAATACATCGTTGCCCGTTGCGACAAGCGCTTCGAGTTGCGGCAGGATCGCGTCCATCGTCCGGATCATCGGATCCGCTAGTGCGAGGTATCGTTCTGCGCGATCGATCGCCTCGTTGAGGCGCTCGGTGGCAGTCGCCAGATTCTCCACGAGATCGGGCAATTGACTCGCGAGCTGTATCGAAGCGGGCGGAATGCGCATCGCTCCGCTGGCGACCGCCTGCGCTGTTTCCGCTGCAGCCTGTGCGGCGGCCTTGATGTCCTTCGGGCCCGGAACCTTCTGGCTCGTCATGTCGACAACTGTGCCGGACACCGACCCGACTGTCCGCCTTTTGCCATGAACCGTTGTGCAAGAGAGTGATACCGAGGTCAATACGTCACCCCAAATCGTCACCGTGACGTTTTGCCGTGGGTGAGTGGGAGAGTCAGCCGGGCCGCGGTTTCGACGCTAGAGGCCTCGGCGGGTTTGTCGGCCGGTTGTCGACCGCCGCGGCGTCATGGCTATCTGGCAACGTGTCAGCGTCCAGAACGCAGCGGCACGGGATGAACGCAGGGCGGCTACAGGCTAAAGAGTGATGCGGCGTTGGCGGCAGGTTCAGGGGTCGGTGACCGGTGTCCGCTTCAACTGAACTGGTAACGGTGCGTGCTCAAGAGGTGCGAGTTGGCGCGACGACTCTTCTAGACTTTTCGGGATTGACGTTGGACTCTTGCCTAGGGTTACAGGCCCAACCCTCGTCGAATGGTGGGCGCGGCGGTCGACGGTGCTGGACGCGCCGTTCCAGCCTCTGAGGGTTCCGACTCAGGTTTGGGGCCTGGTTCCCAGGATGTCGTGGAACAGAGCGTTGCGGAGGCCAAGTTCTCTCGGATCGCTAACGAGGTGGAAACCTAGCCTGTTCATCACATACCCGTATCCGATGCACACCGTCCGGACAACTCTTGTTGGCACACCTGACGGCATCGCCGAGCGGGTGCGGATGTACCGCGCCGCCGGGATAACGAGCTTGCTCGCCAAGTTGGACGGCGACTTTCCGCACCAGCTGGCGACGCTCGAGCGGCTGCTCACCGTCATCGCTAGCTCTTGAGATCGCAAGAGCAAGGGGATCTCACCGTGGTGGGTCACGATGACGATCGTCAGTCGGCGACCGACCATGTCGATGTCGCGATCAGATCACCGCGTTCAAGGGCCGCTGCGCGGTGCTCGTGGACCTTGGCGTACTCCTCGGTGGTCACCATGTCGACGAATGCCGCCGGCGACGGGTACTCGACGATCAGGATCGCGTCCCACCAAGGCTGTTCGCCGTTGCCGATGATCATCGCTGGGGCGGTGCCGCCGTACCGGATGGTCGCGCCGACCCGTGCCAGGTCCAGCATCGCTTCTAGGACACGCTCGTCGGCTCGCAGCAGCGAGACGTCGCTGGCCTCCAGCAGGCGCGGGATGAACCCCGGGAGCTCCTCAGCCATGGACGTGGCCGGCCATAGGCGGTACCGCAGGCGACACAACACTATTCGTCACAGTGACGAATAGTGCTGTGTCGTAGAGCCTTCCACCTGTGCGTAGGGGACGCGCAGAACCGCGACGTGCTCGACTTGGGTGATGCAAAATGTTCGCCGCGAGTCTGGGCCAGCGTTGTGACCGACTGTGAGCGGCCGTGACTACGAGGAATCGCTCGACCACCTGTCCCTGAGTGCGGATGGCCTGCGGGGCGAGATTGCGGTCGGCCAAGAGTCGCTGCCACTTGCATTAGATGCAACTCGCATCAGTTGAGCGCCGATAAGCCACATTATGTCAGGTTGGGGCTGTGGCTGGTGCGCTAATCGCGGTGTGCTGCTTCAAAACACTCGTATACCCTCTTCGATTTATCGGCTCGACGCGTCACACATCCCGCGCGGGGCGAGGATGTGAAGGTCATGGCCATTCGGCGCGGCCGCCACCTGCAGCTGACCGTCGCGTGCGCCATGATCGACCGGCACCTCCGCGATATCGACGACTATCTTGCGGAAAGAGCCACCGTCGAGCAGGTCGTCCGGTCACTCGTGGTCGAGCATGGCTTCACCAGTTATGAGCTCGGTGTCAATACCGCCGACGACCCGGCCGCCGGGACTGTCTACCTCACCGTCACGGGCACGTCGGCCGAAGCGGGCGATGACGGCGAGGTCGGCCGCGGCAATCGGGCTAATGGATTGATCACACCTCATCGCCCGATGAGCCTGGAGGCCGCCGCTGGCAAGAACCCGGTGGCCCATGTGGGCAAGATCTACAACGTCGTCGCGCGCGACATCGCCGAGGCGATCGTGGCGGCCGACGTTGCCATCGCCGCGGTCCATTGTCTGATGGTCAGTCGGATAGGCAGTCCGGTGACACGTCCGGCACTCGTCGACATCAAACTTGCGACAAGAGACGGCCTCCCGATCGATCAATTCAACGGGCTGGTCGAAGACATCGTCGCCGATGGTCTGGCTCGAATTCCCCAGCGCATCGAGGGTTTCGTCGCCGGTACGATCGGCGTCGTTTGATTACCGGGTGATCGCCCAGCACGCTACCCGCTCACGCTTCGACCGCTGTTGTTGGCCACCCGGTCCAAGTTGTGGATTTTCCTGAGCGGCGGGCGTTTATCGGCGTAGTGATGCTTTCTACCCAGGCGGTGGGACGTCAAAAGTGCAGCCCCACAGCCTATTCCGTTCATGGATTCTCGATTATCCATGAACAAGTCCGTCGTAATTGTTATCATCATGTGCCGCAATATCATTCACAGCTCCACCATCGCCGACGTCACACTGCCCACCAGCCGCGCGTTCGGGGCGACCAGCCGGCGTGGCGTCATCGCTACGACCACGCTGTCCCACATAGACTTACGGCCAGGATGATGACGCGGTGCGAATCGGGCCTTCCCGCCAGGCCAATGCCGCAGGGGCTGGCGGGTCGGCGGCGGGGGCACGGAATGTCCGTCGATATCCGGTCATGACCGCCTAGGGACCGGAACTCGGGCCAGATCCTCGGCTACGACGATGTCGCCGGCGAACACCTCGGCCGCCTCGTCAAGGTACCAGGCCGTGTTGGCATACCGCTGGGAGAAATGGGTGAGCACGAGCCGCCGCACCCCGCATTCCGCCGCGACCTGGGCTGCCTGCCGCGCGGTCAGGTGCCCGTGCCGGTCGGCGAGCTCAGCATCTTGGGTGAGAAACGTCGCCTCGATCACCAACAAGTCGGCGCCATCAGCGAGGGCGTAGACGGCGTCGCACAGCCGGGTGTCCATGACGAACGCGAACCGTTGCCCGCGCCGCGGCGCGCTGACGTCCGGCAACCGAACGATCCGCCCGCCTACCGAGATCGCGCCGGCCCGCTGCAGTTCGCCAACGGCGGGTCCGGCGATGCCGTAGTGAGCCAGTAGTTCCGGCACGAAGTGCCGGCCGTCGGGCTCGACCAGCCGGTAGCCGATCGTATCGATAGAGTGGTCCAGGCGCCGCGCCTCTAGGGTCCCGAACGCGCCCTCGGCGACCGGCCCATCCCCCGCGACCGGCTGCTCGCGCAGGTCGACGACGTCGTGGAACACACAGGCGTGCCGCAGCCGGGCGAAGAACTCCTGGCCCGACGCGGGGAAGTACGCCCGTACCGGGTGCCGCACCTGATCCACGGACAGGCGCTGCACGATGCCCGGCACACCAAGGCAGTGGTCACCATGGAAATGGCTCAGGCATAGTCGAGTCACACTATTTGCCGCGACGCCGGCCAGCGTCAGTTGCCGCTGGGTCCCCTCCCCTGGATCGAACAACAGCCCCTCGCCGTCCCAGCGCAGCAAGTATCCGTTGTGGTTGCGATGACGGGTGGGCACCTGACTGGCGGTACCGAGCACGATCAACTCCCGGATCGACACAGGTCGAGAGTACGGCCGGTCATTGCGCTGTCGGGGCTATGAGATCCGGGCGGCCAGCTTCACCCTGTCCGGACCGGCATCGGCGGCCAGGCGCCGAAGTGACTTTGGGCCACCCCGACTGTGACCTGCGGCTCTGCCAATGGGATGACCGGCGCGCGCATGATCACACCGGCGTGACCGAAAGGAGCCGGGCGATGAAAGCTAAGGCAGGCGACTGGTTGGTGATCAAGGGCACCCATGTTGATCAGGCGGATCAGCGCGGGCTGATCACCGAGGTGCATGGCGCGGACGGCGCGCCGCCCTACGTGGTGCGGTGGCTCGCCACCGGCCACGTGGCCACGGTGATTCCTGGCCCGGACGCGGTCATCGTCACCGCTGCCGAGCAGACAGCCGCCGATCAACAGGCACGGTCGCGGTTTGCACGGACGCCGATCACGCACCACGCTCCGACCGAGTAGGTGCGCCAGTCACGGCTGCCGACGTAACGGCCTTGGTAGTCGTCCTAGCTGTCGCGGCGGCGCTGCTGTTGCTGGCTTTATCGGTCCGAGTGGTCAAACAGTACGAGCGAGGTGTGCACTTTCGTCTGGGCCGGGTCATCGCGGTCCGCGAACCCGGACTTTGGCTGATCATCCCCGTCATCGACCGACTGTGGCGGGTATCCATGCGCATCGTGACCATGCCGGTTGAGTCGCAGGGAATCATCACCCGCGACAATGTCAGCGTCGATATCGCAGCGGTTGCCTACTTCAGGGTTGTCGATGCGCGAAAGTCAGTGGTCGTCATCGAAAACGCGGCCGCCGCGATCGATCAAATCGCTCAAACCACACTGCGTAACGTCGTGGGACAGCATTCCCTCGACGAGACTCTTTCGGAGACTTCGGTCATCAACGCCAGCATCCGCCAGATACTCGACACCACCACCCTGGAGTGGGGTGTTGAGGTCACCCTGGTGGAACTCAAAGACATCCGCTTGCCTGACAGTATGAAGCGCGCGATGGCCCGCGAGGCCGAGGCCGAACGCGAAAAGCGGGCCAAAATCATTGCCGCAGAAGGAGAAGCACGGGCTGCCTCCGCGCTCGGCGAAGCATCCGACACCATGATGGCCCACCCGCTGGCCCTGCAGCTGCTCAACCTGCAAACATTGCTCGAGCTCGGCGTGGAGAAGAACACCACCGTGGTCTTTCCCGCCCCGTTGATGAGCGCAATCGACGAACTTGCCCGCTTCCTCGCCCGCGAATCCGCCGCGACTAAGCCCACAGAATTCGCCGATAACGGCTTCCCCGCCGCCATGACCGAGCGGTGATCATCAGCAATACGCACAGAGGGGCCGCTCATCGCGCATGGCCGGTGTCGGTTGAGATAATCGTCCTGCCATCGAATCGCACACGAATCGCACACCCCAGCGGCCTTGCCTACTGGCTAAGACCGCTCCGCGGTCGACGTGCCGCCGTATCCTTTTCTCCCCGCGGTCAGCGACCGACGAATACGGCGGGATCGAATACGGCAGGTTACCGGTAAACCGCATGTTCGTTATCATCCGCTGCCACAACATGATTCATTGTGTCAATCTCGCCGATAAGAAGACCGCCGTGCTTCAGTGAGCGTCGTCGATGGTTGCGGCCGAGGGTCGGGAGCGCACGTTTCGGGAGATGATGCCGGCCATGGTCACTGGCTAGTTGGCAGGCTTCGCAATAGACCTGGCACCCTATGGATTTGGCCGTCCGGTCTCAGCGCAGTTGGCATCTCCAAATCATGCGGGCAAGAGCGGATCGCGTCGCATTGGGTCGTGTCGCCTTCGGTAAACTGTCGACGCCGCATTGCCGCGGTCGAACGTCAGGTCGAGTCGACGGACTCACGCGTGTGCGCAGCAGCACGCGCATAATTCGTCACGGTGACGCTTCCCTCCCCGTTGGCTGGACGTCAAACATCGTGTCCCGCAATAGATTTACCGCTTCATGGATAATCTCCATTATCCATGAAAACCGCTGCGGTTCGAAGGTCACGCGCATCGACAGCGCTGGTATCGATGCCCTGGTGTCGGCCGCCGCGGTGGCCGGCGAGTCCGATATCTCATTCTGCTTGGTGGGGGTGGAGGAGGCCCGGTGGGCACTGCCCTCGCCGCCGCGAAGTTGACCGAACTTTTCGAAATCTTCGCATCGGTCACACAAGGGCGGGAGGACTCGCGCTGATCTTGCGCGCGACTTATCTTGTGAGTTGTCAACAGCTCCGGTTCGCGACAGGTCGGCCCGAGAGTGTCTAGCTGCCTTTCTTGTCGATGTGGTGCGTGTGTCGGTTGCCGGCAACGATGCGCATACCCCCGGTGGGGGGCGTCGCACCCCCGGCGGCCGGTGATCCACCGTTTGTGGGTCGATTCCCGGCAGTATCACCGCGCAGAAGATGTAACGGCAGCACAGGGTTGTCCGATCAACGCCGTGTCCGGCCCAGGTTGCGCGCCAGGTCCACCGCGAGCACCCGATCCAGGTAGGTGAACGCTTCGAACTTCGCGCCGGGCTCGATGCCTTCGGTGTATTCGAGCTCATCCATCATCGCCACCACCCTCGTCACATCCAGGTCGTCGTCGAGCGCGGCGATCACCGCGGTGCGCCAAGTGGGCGGGATCGGGCGGCTGGGGTGGCGGCTCCACTGGTCGACGCGGTGGCGCCACCGGTCCACGACGGCTTGGGTGTGTTCAAGCAGGGAAGTGGTCACCTCCAACTGCTGCCCGTACGGCACGCTGGCCAACGCAAAACGAACGGTGGCCGGATCGGGCTCCGAGTACGGCACCGCGGCCCGCACCGGCGCCACCCCGACCACCGCGGGCCGCAGCGCTGGCTCCCACCGCGGCCCGGCCACGGTGATCATCAGGTCCAACGGCTTGCCCAGGTCGGCCTCGGCGGCAGCAGCCGTGGTGAACACGCCGGCCAGCGGTCGCACCATGAGCCCGGACCGCCACACCCGGTCGGCTGCGGCGTGATCGTCGGCGATCACAGCGGCCAGCGCCTGGGCGGAGTGGACATCCTCGAGCACCCTCCGCACGAGGTCGCCGATGACCAGCACCCGCGCGCAGGTGAACGGCCCGGCGTCGGCCGGCAGCACGAACCCGACACCGATCATGTCGCCGCCGGCGACCGCGATCGGCATCGTCGCGTCGCTCAACGGGTCACGGAAGGTCAGCATGGACGGTGATCGTCCTTATCTCCGCGATCTCCGCGGCCGCCCATCGTGCACGACCGGCACCGGGTTTCGCGGTTGCGATCCGGCCGCCAGCCAGCATGCGTGTCTTCAGCGACCGCGACTTGGCGTCGAAGATCAGAAAATCCACGCAGGCGCACGGGGTTTCGATGCCGATCACCAGGGCTCCGCTTCACATGCCAGGGCCAGGACGGCGGCGCGGAAGGTGTCGCAGTCGGCGACCGGGCCCCGATGCCCTGTCCCGGTCGCGATCCACCGGCCACCGTGTGCCGGATGTGCCCGACCACCACGCCGTCGATGGCCACGACGTGGATCACCGGGCTCTCGGGGAACAGTCGCGTCCATCGCAGCGAGCAGGTGCCGGCCAATTGCTCGGCGGCTCGTTCCTCGCATATCCGCCATTTCTCGTGGTATACGATGCGTTGGGCGTCCTTGATCACTGCGATGTCCGGGGATTTTCGGGTGTCCATGGCTCCTCCCTCGCTACGTCGGAAACAGGCGTCTCCGAACAACGGGCGTTGCGGGTAGAAGCCATCAGCGCCTGGACAGCGCGAACGGTGGCGAGCCTCATCGCCGACCGCGAAGGGTCTTATCGCGGCTGATTTCACGGTAGCAGCGCGGCGGATGGGGCAAGCTAGGCTCAACGCACAGCGGCGCTGGGATTCGTCGCCAAACTGCCGCCTGAACGGTTGGGCGGCCGCCGATGGTTTCTGCGGACGACGAACGATCCGTAAAGGGGGCTGTCGTGTGCTCGCGACACCTTCCGCAGATACACCTTGTCGACGCGGATGTTCACCTGCGCGTCGACGACCGCCTTGCAGACCGGGCAGATCGACTTGGTGTACTCCACGAACACCTCGGCGCGGTCCCTCTTGGCTGCGACCACGGGCCTACCGGCTACGCACCTCCAAACTCGGCGAGGTGCAAGCCGGCAAGCTAACGGTCAGCGCGGCCGCAGACATTGCGTGGGGATCCTCATCAGGATGCCGAAAAGCCATCACAAGTGGTTTCATGCTCGACGCTAACGGCGGGTGGCGATAACCCCGAGCTGCGGCACTGTCGAGGAGCTCGAGGCAGTCCTGTCAAAGGCATCGGGCCGGCCGCAGAAAACCCGTTCGAGCTGATCAGGAGCCCATCATCGCGGGTCCCATCATCGCCGGCATCCCGTCGTTGACGAAGCCGGTGACTTCCCGCGCGTGGGCGCGAATGGCTTGGGTGAGGTTCGGATCGTCGGCGGTTTCCACGGCCACCACGCCCTCGGGTGTGAAGGTGAGCTGACGATGGCAGTCGGCGGCCCGCCGGAACAGGGTCGGCAGGCTCTGGCTCATGCACATGATTTCGCCGCCATGATCGAGATGGGAGTACATGCTTGGCACTGGGTCCGTCGCTTCTCGACCGCCTTGATTGGCCGAAGGCAGGCCGAGCTTGGTCGCCGCGGCGACCTGCGAGAACTATGCTGTGGTGTGGAGATGGTGGTGTCCTACGATGGCGCAATGGGAGACGCAGCCATCGGTGAAGTTCTTCCTTCGTTTGAGCGTCCCCCTTTGGTAGAGGTCGCTGTCGGCGTCCACTTTCTACAGTTGCCTGGCCTAAACACCGTTGCTTTGGCCCGTCTCGCGGACATGTGGAGCAGCCGCTATCCGCGCACCAAAGAACAACCGGCCCTCCCTCCGGTCGTCCCTGGAGGCGGCCAAACGCTTACGTTTCAGCTGCAGACATCGTTGCCGCCGCTCCGGCTATGGTTACTCACTGAGGATGAGTCGTTTCTCGTCCAACTTCAGCACGACCGCCTGCTGCTGAATTGGCGCAAAGTGAATCCTGACGATCCCTATCCCCGGTACAAGACGCTGCGCAAAGACTTCACCGAATTGTGGTCGGAGTTCGGGCAGTACATCGCCGCGAGGGATTACGGTGTCCTGCAGCCGAGTTTGGCGGAGGTGAGCTTCTTCAACCGGATATCATTGGGCGCCGCCACAGATGTCGCCGACGTCGTAGCCGCCCTGAACCCCGACTGGACGCTCGACGGCCAGCGTTCGACCTCACTTCGGTTGGAACGCGACGTCCGAAACGCTGCCAGCAAACCGCAGGGTAACCAGACCATTGCACTTGAGTACCGACCCGACATCGCCTTCCTGCATATGGAAATAACGACGCTGGTGGGAATCGATGCCGAATTAGACGCTACTGCAGCAATTTTCAGCGCGCTCGACGAGGCGCATCGCGCGGGCGTTTTGACTTTTGATCAGATCACCACGGACAGCGCGCATACCGCATGGGGGAAACACGATGCCAGCGACAACTGACCAAACGTCGATCACTGTTGCTCAGCCGGCGGTTCCGCGATTCGCCCAGGACCCGGAGACGCGCTTTTGGGTGATGTCAGGCCGGGAGCAGTCTCCGGGACCGAGCCGCTCGGAGATCTTGCGGTACACGCAGCTCGAGATCGCGAAATTACGCAGACTGCCTCACGGCTGGGATGGGAGCGGCGGCGCGCCGCTTCACCCTGCATTGGCCAATGTTGCTTTCAGCTTGGTCGCAGCAGTGACGACTGGTGACAGGCTTGCCACGCCTCAGTTCTCGCCATCGCAAGATGGTGGCCTGAGTATCGTTTGGCTAGTTGACGGCGACAGACTGACGGCGAGCCTGGAACTCGACGAGTTCACGTTGTGCGGAAGATGGTCAGACGGCCAAGACGCTTTCCGCTTTGAGTATCGATGGGTCGACATTCCTCGTGAGCAGTTCGCAGTCGCGGTAGAAGACGCCAGCGCCTTCCTGGAGAAGATCAGCACCGATGTTCAGCACCAACTACTGGTGCTGTGAAACCGGATGATCCCTCGATCGGGAACGATGAGGTCCTCTATCGGTACTCCCCGAGCATCCCGCACCAAAACTGGACAGTGACAGACCAAGCGACCGAAAAGATTTACATCACGCTGGCGGCGCTCAGTTGGGATCCCGACGGCATCTCCTGTTATCGCCAACTGATCCTGCAGAAACACGGGCTCGATTGGTCAGACATCAAGCGGGAACCCAGGAATGGTGTGTTTTCCCTTGTGGTGCAAGATATCCGGGATGAAGGCCTTGGGGTGGCCTTCGATCCCAATCCTGAGACCGACCGGCCCCATCCACGCGACGTGGCGCACACGCTGATTGTGGATTGCGAGCTTCCGAAGAAGGCAAATAAGGCGGCGCGGGAAAGGCTCGCATTGGGCGCCAAAATTATTCACTTGGGTAGTGACGAATAGCCCGCGGCGACCACCACGGATGTCACGACCCCGCTCAAAGTCACTTTCGAAGCCCACGCCCCCGGCGGGGACTCGTCATAACGTTGGCGGCCCGGCCGAACTGGACCGTGACGACTGTTGCGGTCACCACCGGCACGAGCGCCGAGAGCGTGAGAAGCCACAGGCCCCATACGACTTGTGCATATTGGTGCGCACCGAAGATCTCGGCGCAGGCCGACAGTATCCGGATGATGTTGATGACCGCGACGGCAAGGCGCGCCACGGCGGCCACAACACCCGGGCAGCGGTATTGCCCAGCGCATCGTTGAAGATGTTCCACGCCAGGTCAATTGAACGAACAGCGCGATACCCGCCAGCGCGCCCAGCACGAGCGATGCGAGGCCCCACCACTTGGCGTCGAGTCCATTGGCGCTAACCGCGAGGAACTGCACTCACGGTGCGATGCTTCCGACGACGATCCCTGCTCACGCGACGACACCGGCGATTACTTTCGGCAGGAACGGCACGCTCAAAGTTTCACCTAACACCCGAATCATTCATTAAGTGATTGAACCGTACGGCAACCTCGACGTACGCACAACCGATGCAGCCAGCCCGTTCGACACCCAGGACGACCATCAACGCCGCGACCTGCTCAAATCATCCAATCATCAAGGGGTGCGAGCACTTTCATCTAATGCAACTCGCCGCAGTTGCGTGCCGATAGGCTACCATATGTCAACTTGTGACCAAATATCTGATCCTGCAACGGATTTCGCTGACCAATGCTACCGCTGTTCGGACGACGGCTCAGCACGTTCCCCATCGCAGACTCCCGCCCAAGGCTAGCCTGGCCGCGTCCGCGGGCCGGACTGAGCGCGTCTTTGGTCAACGGTCACACCGTGATCGAGTGATGAAATCACAGGGGCGCGTGTGGCCATCCGCCGCTGCAACTGCACCAAAGCGTCACAGTGACGGAACTGGGCCGAGCAGCAACACTGCCCACACGAAGAGCTAACCGACTTCTGTCGGATTCGTTCTCGCTGCAATTCCTGATCAGACGTCGCCGGTACAGCCAACGGCTTGTCGGATGTGATCTGCTCATCTCGGATCAAGCGATCTAGCAGGTACTCTCGGAGCACTCATGATCGATCGTTGAGGCCCAGGTGCTGCGACTCGGTGGGCCTCCCCTGTTCCGCGCGGCGGAGTGACATGTCGCCCCTGCACAGAATGTTCGAAGCGTAGCTACTTAGTGCAGCTACTGATAATTAAGTAATTATGTCAGGTTGAACCGTGATTATTGCATCAGATGCAGGATCTTTGGGCTCCCCAGCGGCGCGCGCGTGGTTCGGCCAGCGAATCACTGACCTGGACGTCTGCCTTGCGTTACGCGATGGCCGCTTGACCCGGGCACGTCTCCGGTCCAGTAATTGGCTGCCAACTACCGATGTGAAACCGACTGGTGCACAGTCAGGTTGCGGGCCAGCTTGCATTTGATGCATGATATGCGCATCTGATGCAGACGCCGGAGGTGTGACTGGTGGCGGTTGACAAAGCCGGGCGGCACGTGGAGTTGGTCGGGGTTCGTTTCCTCAACCCTCCAGATCGGGTCGTGGAAGAGATGCTGACCGGTTGGCGATATCAACAACTCAGCCGGAACCTTGTCTTCTCCACCATCGATCAGCGTGAAGCCGTGGTACGCCGGTTCCATCGCTTCACCAACGAGTACCCATGGCGCTGGACCCCTGCGCACGCCGATGAGTTCTTTGGCGATCTGCGCGCCGAGCGCAATGCCAAGCAGTCAACGATTCGCAACTATCAGCAGGCGGTCCGCGCATTTTGCGGATATATTGCCCATCCTGACTATGGCTGGGACATCTTGTGCGAGCGGCTCTTCGGCGCACACCCAGCACAGATCTGTTTCGACTGGAACTCGGCAGTGCACGTCCAGGACGCCGAGTCCGGACCCGCCCGCCGAGCCTTCACCAGACGTGAGCTCCAAGAATTCTTCGACCACGCCGACGACGAGGTGGTTCGCCTCTCGAGAGCGAATCGCAAGGGCTGGCTGGCCGCATACCGGGACTCGGTGATGTTCAAGACCGCCTACGCGTGGGGGCTTGCGCCGAAACGAAGTGCGTCACCTTCAAACTGTTGATTTCGCCCGCAACCCACATGCCCGCGAGTTCGGCCAGTACGGGGTCCTGCACGTGCGTTTCGGCAAGGCAATGCGCGGTTCACCACCTAAACGCCGAAGCGTTCTCACGGTATTCGACTGGTCGGCAGAGGTGATCAAAGAGTGGCTGCGGCGGGGACATCCCCTTCAATCCCACGGCGGCGATCAGCTCGACATGTTGGTATCAGAGCGCCGAACACTCGTCTCTGAGGGTGGGCTGCTGCGGCGGTTTCAGCGCTACTGCACCGAACTACAACTGTCGGCAGGTCTCGATTTCCATTCGCTGCGGCGGTCTTACGTCACCCACCTCATCGAGTCGGGAATGGATCCCCTCTTTGTGCAGCACCAAGCCGGCCATGAGCACAGCTCCACCACCGCCCTGTACACCTGCGTGTCCAGCGACTACCGAACCACGACGCTCCGCAACGCACTCAACTCGACGCTACGGGACGCTCTCAACACCGGCACGGAGGCATGTGAGGAATGAAACGCGACGTCGACTACACCTGGCGCCTGGCCGAACTGATGGCCGTCCATGGCATGCACAACAGCACGGATCTGATCCCCCACGTCCGTGAACGCGGAATCGACCTGTCGGCCTCGCAGATCTACCGTCTGGTGACCAGCAAGCCCGAGCGTGTCTCGCTTAAACTCATCGCCGCCATTTGCGATGTGTTCAGTTGCGGGCCAGAGGATTTGATCACTGTCACCGCATCCGATGCGCGTAAGAAGCCCGTCAAGGCGGCCGGCGCCGCCAACGTCGTAGACATCAACAAGTCCGCCCGGCCGAAGCGGGCAAGGGTGATCCGCGATGACGATTAATCCCAACCGTATCAGCAGATCCACGGCGTGAAACTCTCGTATTTGCCATTCCTGATAAGTGCCAGCGTCAGTGCGCTCGAGGCAAACCCAATCATCAACGCCGCCCTGTCGGCCGACGGTAGGTCGGTGACCTTTCATGACTCAGTTCACCCAGTGAGGCCAGCCTCGGACCGCCGAGGTGGGTGGCCGGGTTGGGTGGGATCGTTGTGGTTGGCTGCTGGTTCAGAAGCGGTCCGAGCCTGCCCTCCGACGATTCGCGGCGCCGCCGCGAGGCTGGGCGCTGGTCAGGACCGGCTTGGCCGAGCAGGCTGGCGGTCATGGCTGCGGTGGTGACGGTAAACGATGTGCTGGACGGGCATGTGGACCTCGATGTGGAGTGCCTGGATCGGATCTATCTGAACGGCTATGTGCCCAACCTGCAGGTGCCCGGGCAGGTGGTGTCGTTTATGACCGCGCATCTGGGCAATCCGATCCCGTCGCCGGCGATCATGGACAAGATCGGCACCGGGTTCCGCACGGCGGTGGACCGTTTCGCCACCGACAATCACATTCCGGTGCTGCGGTTCGGCAAGGGCGACCGCAAGATCGAGGTGATGCAGCCCTATCTGGCCAGGCAGGCCAGGACCGGCCGGTCCGGGGTGGCCGCGATCGGGATCGCCCAGGAGTTTCAGAATGTATTCGCCTCGGCGCAGCGCACGGGCAACAATGGGGTTCCGTGGGTTTCGTTTTCCAAGGCCGACCGGCGGGTGACGTGTTTCTATTTCTACCTCTGGCGACGCCGATTTCGGGCCGGCGTTCATCAAGATTTGCACCTACTTCCCGTACCCGATCAAGGTGTGGCTCAACGGCCACGAGTGGGCCAAACGTCAAGCGGCCAAGGCCGGGATCGGGTTCAGCGAGCTATCCAACGGGTTCGCCACCTGTGCGGATCCCGCCGCGCTGCAGGGCATCTGTGACCGGCTGGGCCCGGGCAGCATCACGGTGTTCTTCGAACGCTGGATGAGCCGACTACCGCTGCCGCTGACCGAGCACGACCGCGCCGCGGGCTACTGGTGGGAGCTGTCGATGCGCCAGGTCGAGGTCTCGCGCACCCTGGTGTTCGACGCCCCACGCCACGCCCGCGGGTTCTTCGAAGCCCTGGTCGCCGACAATCTCGACATCGGCCGCCCCGACAGCGTGGAACTGATCTTCCACGGGCCCCGGCACCCGGGCAGGCCCCCGAAGTTGGACTGCGTGGCCAAGACCAAGATCGTCACCCGCGGCACCGAGGTCACCGTCAACGCCTTCTACAAGCACTCCCGCATCAAGCAGTACCTGAAGCACGGGCGGGCGCTGCGGATCGAGACCGTGATCAACTCGCCCGACGACCTGCGCTGTCACCGCCGCCTCGAGCATCTCGACGAGCTGCAGGCCCGCGCTCGTGCGGTCAATCGGCGCCTGCTCGATACTGAACGTGTCGGTCAGGGCTGCGTCCTTGCGAGTCCAGCCTTTGAGCGGATCGCACGGCCCACCCTCACCGAGGATGGCAGGAGGGCCCCGGCCTTACGGTTCGGCGACCCTCGGGTCCAAGCCCTGGCCGGCGCCCTGTGTACGACGATGCTCGCCGTCACCGGCATCACCAACAAGAGCCTGCGCGCCTTGATGACCGGACTGCTCGACGGCACCGACTACACCACCAACCAGGCCAGCTACGACCTTGCCCGGCTGCGGGTCAACGGGCTGATCACCCGCATCCCGGGCAAGAACCGCTACCGGCTCACCGGCGATGGGCTGCGGTTCGCGATCTTCTACACCAAACTGCACGACCGACTACTACGCCCGTTGCTTGCCGCCGACCAGCCACCCGCCCCGCCACCACTACGAAAAGCGTTGCGCACCATTGACACTCACATCGCAGAACGCATCGACGCCGCCAGACTGCCGCTCAAAGCTGCCTGAAACTCAAGACAATTCTCAACGACCTAGCGACCAAGGGTCGCTACGCCGCAGCCGGGACTTCGCCCGGCAGCGGTGGCCCTTCGGGCAGTTTCACCTCACGAGCGCGGGTGGTTTCGTAGCTTGGGCTGGGTGTCCAGCGACGAGTTCAGCCTGCGGTATTCGGATCTGGTGACCGGCAGCTATGACTGCGTGGATCGGATCGTGCTCAACGCGTTCTTCCCGCTCGGGCACAACCCGGGCGGGTTCCGCACCTGGTGGCGGCGCTGGCACGGCGACAGCGACGCCGAGCTGGACAACACCCACCTGATGCGGATGGCGGGCCGGTTCGCGCGGCGGGTCAAGGCGTGGGGCGCGGCCAACGGGGTGCCGGTGATCTTCTGCAAGGCCGGGGAGCGCAAGCACCGCATCGCCGAGGCGTACCTGGCCGCTCATGAGGTCGGCATCGGGGTGTTTTTGGTGCTGGTGGCCAAGGCGCCGGCGCCGGTGTGGAAGGTGGCGCGCTCGGCGAAGACCGCCGCGATCGTGAACATCGAGAGGAGACGCGAATACGTCAACCACTATTCGTTTCACATCATCGACCCGCGAGTGGGGTCATGTGACGATCAAGATGTCGGGGCATCCGCCGTTCGGCGCGCAGATCATCCTCAACGGCCACGAGTTCGTGGCCCGGCAGGCCACCGCGGCGGGGATAGCATTCGGCAAGGCCGGCAACTGCTTCACCGCGGTCGCCGACCCGGTGGGCCTGGCCCGGATCGCAGATGCCTTGTCGCAGGATGCGGCTGTAGGGCGGCTGGGCCAGGTCTGCCAACGCTGGATCTACACCGCGTGCCTGTGTTTCGGGCTGGATCTCGACGAGCAACACCGCAGCGGATTCGGCTACGGGTTCGCCGTCTATCAGCTCGAGTACAGCCGCAACCTGATCTTCGCCGACGGCGCGACGATGCAACGGGTCTTCGACACGGTGGTGGATCGCACCCGCTCCCGGCTGGACGTGCCCAAGATCCGCACCGTGTTCGGCACCGCGCAGCGGCCCCGCCGCACCCGCAAGCATTCCTCGGTCATCGAGGCCGCGATCGAGACACCTACGTTTGACCTGACCGTGTTCAAGCTGCACTTCGGGCGGTTGACCGGCAAGGCCTACACCAAAGGCGAACGCGTGCTGCGGTTCGAGGCGATCGCGCACAACACCGCGGAGTTGCGCTGCGGGCGGATGATCGAGAAGTTTCCCGAGATCGTCACCCGGCTGGCCGGCATCGTCGAGCGGTTCGCCACCGCCCTGGATTGTGTGGACACCGGATTCCTCGGCGAGCACATCCTCGATGAGCTGCCCACCGGCGTGCGGCTGGGCGCCACCCGGGTCGGCGGTGTCGACCTCAACAAACCCCGCATGCGTGACGCGCTGCGCGCCGCCCTGGCGCTGGCGCCGGCGCCGAACGGGTTCACCGTCGCCGAGTTCGCCGCCAAGGTGCACGCCCTCACCGGTGTCGATCACTGCGGCTACACCGTCCGCCAGGCCGGCTACGACCTGCGCAAACTGCGGGGCAAACAGCTCGTCGACAAACCCGGCCGCACCCGCCGCTACCACGTCGGGGCACCCGCCGCGCGCACCATCGCCGCCCTGCTCACCCTCCGCGACCAGGTCATCGCCCCGATCCTCGCCGGGTTGCGCAGCCCGCGCATGGGACGCAAACCCGCGCACTGGACCCGCGTCGACCGTGACTACGAACGAATCCGTATCGATATGCAAACGCTCTTCAATGATCTCGCCATCGAAACGCCGCTAGCCGCTTGAGGATTCGGCACAAGCCAGCCATTCCACATCACCAACAAATTGTCGGAAGTCGATCCTCAAGCGGCTAGCGATCGCGGTCGATACCGAGCGCGGGCTCCTGGTCCCAGCGCCAGTGGCGCGGGCAGCCAGACGTTGCGCGCTGCGCGTCGGGTGGGCGCACTGGGGCACGTCGTGGCGAGCGATATCTCGAACACGATGCTGCGCCGCGTGCAGGACAACGCGCGCCGCCGTGCCTCACCAACGTCACGACGCTGGCCGGCGCCGTGGAAGACCTGGACGTGGCACCGGAGAGCTTCGATGCCGTCATCTGTCGTCTCGGCCTGATGCTCTTCGGCCAACCGGCGAGGGCGTTGTCGACGGTGCTGCGCGCCCTGCGGCCCGGAGGGAAGGTGGCCGTCGTAGTGTTCACCACGCCGCGGGCCAACCCGTTCATGGCCAAGCCGATGCAGATTCTGCTACGCCATGCGGGCACGGCCCCACCTGCGCCGGGCCAACCTGGGATCTTTGCGCTCGGCGCTCCCGACGTTCTGGAGCAGTTGGTCGCGGACAGTGGCTACGTCGGCGTCGAAACGGGCACAGTAGCGGCCCCGTTGCATATGCCGTCGGCAGCGGACGCGTTGACCATGATGCAGGAGGCATTCGGTGCGTATCGAGCCGTCGTCGGTGACCGTCCGGAGGCCGTGCGGGCCGCCGCCTAGGCGGAGGTGGCAGAGGCACTCAAGACCTTCGAGACTTCGAATGGGGTGGTCGCCCCGGCCGAGGTGATGGCGGTCTCTGGCATGTAGGCAGGGTAAGGCTTGGACGGGTGGCTCTCCTGCCCCGGCATAAGCGACGGGATGCGGGCTGGCGGCTACCCGCCCCGTCGGGGGCTGGCGGCCCGGGTCTCCGTCGCGCGCCGGGCACAGCGCGTTGCATGCCCCTGTATCAGCTGGCCAACCCCGGCGTCAGCTAGCAGAACCGTTCACGGTGCACCCTCGCGACTTCGAACTCGACGTGGGGAGGAAGGAGGTGACGGGTGGCTACCCCCCTCAACCCGGACCGGTATGGGCGCCATCCCATTCACCGGTGGCGTGACGTTCCGCGTGTGGGCCAAGCACGCGGGGGTGTCGCCCGTCGCAAGGCTCGCTTAACGGGTGGTCGCGCTCAGCGCCGACCTTCCCGCGCGTGCCGGCGCTCCTGGGCGATGAGCTCCATCGCATGGCGGCGATCCAAGCCAACACGCTCGCTGGCGTGCCGCACGGTCAGCCAGGCGAGCTGAGACGCGTGGCGGATCGCCATCCCCAGGTGCTGCCCGGCGTGCCGTGCGGACACGGTCACATGCCGCGCCACCACCGCGTTGGTTGCCCGTTCATGATCGGTGACGTGCCTCTCGGCCAAGCGCGCGTGCTCTTCGCGGTGCCGCGCGTAGAGACTCTGGTGCGCGGCCAGATGCCTGCTGTACAGCGCTGCGTGCTCCTCGACATGGCGGTGTTCGACAGCCGCGTGCTCCGCGGCGTGCCCCGAACCGGATTCCGGTCTCTCCATTCCCTCGTTCGCCATGATGGTCATTCCTCTTCTCGAGCTACTACATGGGCCCTGACGCTACTCCGCACTCACGAGCACCAGTCCGTGATCCGAGCAGATCGTCAACGAGTAGACAATCTTGCACCCCAGCAGGCTGTCGGTGGCCTTACTGCGCGGTGAAGGGGTGGACAAGGCCGATCAGATTCCGGTCGTGCGCCGTGGCCGCAAGGTTCGCATACCTGCGGCGTGGGTCGATGATCGCCAAGGCTGGCTGAGCGGCAATCAGTGAGTGACGCAGTGGGCCTGTGCTGCGAGATCTGTTGGGCGCCAAACTCGTCGCCTACCTGGGCAAGGTGAAGGAGACCCGCGCGGTGCGGCAGTGGGCGGAGGGCACACGCGCGATCGCTAACCCCGTGGACGTCGATCGCCTGCGGGTCGCCTACCGGGCGGCGGCCATGATCACCGCCCGCGATAGCAAGGAGGTCGCCCAGGCCTGGTTCCAGGGACTCAACCCGCTGCTGGATGACCGCAGCCCGGCCAGACTGCTGCGCGAGGGCGAGCTCGACGAAGTGGGACCCCAGGTGCTCACCGCCGCGCGGCAATTCGCCGCGGTCGGATGATGCGCGGCGGCGCCCGCACCTGCAGCCCCGACGGGGCAATCCACACCATTCACCGCCGCCACGTCCCGGTCCACCGGATCGGTTACCGGCCCGAGCCCTGGAACTGGACGCCGTGGGAGTACGCCGGCACCGACGGCCGCTTCCACGGCCGCTGGGACGATCCGCACGGCACCTGGCACACCCTGTACGCTGGATTCTCCGCGCTGGCTTGCTATCTCGAGGTGCTGGCCCCGTTCCGCGTCGATCCCACCGTGGCCGAGGCGATCGACGAGATCGTCGATGACGACAGCGAGGACGCGCGCTATCCCACCGCGGCCGCCGGGAGCGTGCCGCGCTAGTGGCGTGAACCACGGCTGGTCGCGTCCGGACGGCTCACCGGATCGTTCGCCATGCGCGGGTCGCCGGCCAAACAGCGCACCGTGTTGACCGTGTTCGACTGGGCCGCTGAAGCGCTCGCGGATTGGGCCGAGCGCGGACTTCCCCGCTACGGCCGGCCCGTCAACGACGTGTTCCCTACCGGTCTACCGGCCGCCAGAAACGCCGGTGTGCTCGTTCGTCAACTTAGACGGCCGCCCAGCAGATCGCCGACCCTGATCTGATGTGTCTTGACGTCGAAAACACAACGTCGGTCGGGGAAGATGTCCCTCGCCGGCTCCATGTGCCTTATCCCGCCCGCGAGTGGGCGTCGCAGTTGCGCACGTGGGCCGGAGTCGAGCCAGAGTCGCTCGACCTGGCGGAGCAGCACTCTCACATCTTCGTGGAATCCGGCCCCAATCGAACAACTCTCATGTTTTCCGGGATTACCCTCAACTTTTCGCGGATCGGACAGGACATCAACGTGATCCGCCGGCCGACGTGTTGAGACCGCAACCAGATCGGCGTCCAGGGTCTCGTCACAGTGACGGTTTGTGGCGGCTCAGGATCTCCGGTACGCGTGGGCGCGGTGCTCGATACGCCCAACGTAGAGAACCCGGTCGTCCTCGAGCGCGCGGAAAGTGACGCGATAGTTTCCCCGACGGGCTACCCGCCAGCCCTCCAACTCGAAGCGAAGGGGCTTCGACATCGTGTATGGATCGGTCGGCAGCGTGGCGGTGATGAATTCGGCGATCGCGGCGGCGATCTTATGCGGCAGGCGGTCTAATGCCCGCATCGCTGCCGGCGACAACTGAATCGACCAGTCCGGCGCATCATCGCTCACGTGAGGCCGTACCGCCGGCGAAGGTCTTCGCCGCTGACTGTGTGGCCGGCGGCATAGTCCGCGTCGGCCTGCCGTAAGTCATCGACGAGGCCGGGTGTCCGTAGGGCGTGCAGGGTTTCATTGAGCGATTCCAGGTCATCGGCGGACATGATGACAGCGGCTACGCGGCCGTGCCGGGTGATCTGAATGATTTCGTGGGTGGTGTCAGCCTCGTCGACGAGCGCAGAGAGCTTGTCCTTGGCCTCGGTCAGCGGTACTGTCTTCATGCGGTCAATATAGCCGAAGAAATAGCTGATGGCTAGCCAGGCTTCTAGCCGATAACCCACCACATGTCAGCTTGTGACCAAATATCTGATCCTGCAACGGATTTCGCTAACCACCATGCAGTCTGTCCAGTCCCCCACCCACGGGCCGGCAATGCCACAGCGCACAATAGCCACAAGATCTTCATGCCTCGTAGTTCGATTCGCTCGGCTGCTGCTACGAGAATTTCGGATTGAGAAAGACATACAGCGCAGCGATCTTGCTCTCGCGAACAACGACAACATCCAGCCCTGTGTACTCGGGCGGCTCCCCTTTTGGGCCCGAGCCCCACGCAAGAATTCCCCCGTTGTGCAGGGCCTGGGCCTCTCCACGGTGCGTATAGACAAAATGCGGATGGGTCGCGCGCAGTTCCCCTGCAAAATTGTCCAGTGCGTCGTGCCCAACGACGACGCCGTCCGCAACGTAGAGCACGCAGTCGTCTGTGTAGAAGTCTTCGATGGCGGCGCGCCGGCGGGCCGCATCACCCTCCCCGAAGACCTCCTGAATGTTTCGATAGAGAAGTTCCGTAATTCGCTCAGTCATTTTGCGTCTCCTTCTTCGTGCTGCTCCCGCTCACCGCGGGAAGCCTGTCCTCGAGCAGCTCGGGCTTCACACAGTAATCGGACTGCAGTCCGGTTTATTCCCTCGGCGTGTGCAGCGTGCGTTGGGGCTCATCGCGGCGGCAGCCCCCTGCGTAGCTTGCTTCCCCGAGCAAGCAGTCGCGCCGTAGAACGACATCTACGTGGGCTTAGGAGGAAGACGGTCCAATTGTTCGTCAATGCCGTGAGCCGCGCCACAACGTAGGCCGCCCGCTCTTTAGCTTCCTGGCTCACACCCACCAGTCCAGCCGTACGGCATCACTGAAATCCGTGGCAGGGCGAGGGCGCTGATGACGGCCGAAGGATCTCGTGAGCCCGACCGCTTGAGCCGCCAGGTGACCGCCGAGCCCGGGCGAACTGACGTGTTACGGGTCGCAGCGCCGCGGAGTAGGCTTTGGCTCACGACGTAATCAGAACATCGGAATTCGCCACATTGGGCGGAGCATAGCGCAATTCGGGATTCGTTCGATGTGGCGCACGATCGATTGGGATCAGTGTCATGGCCATCGACTTCACCCTGACCGAAAAGCAACGAGAAATCCAGGAATCCGCTCGTGAGTTCGCGCGGAACCACCTAGCGCCGATCACCGACGGGGTCGACGCGGAACCCGATCCGCTGAAGGCGTTTCAGCTCATGAAGGACGCATACGCGGAGGCGTGTAGACGTGGGTTCGCCTTTTCCATGCTGCCCGCGGAATATGGCGGCGGTGGGCTCTCGAACGTCGATTTCGTGCTCGCCGCCGAGGAGATCCAGGCCGTAGACCCGGGATTCGGCACCACCGTGCTGGTGAACGGACTCGGGCTGATGCCGGTCTGGTACTACGGAACCGAGGAACAGAAGAAGAGATTCATCGGCACCGCAACCGCCGACCAGAGCGGTGAATTCATCGTCGGCTACGCGGCAAGTGAGCCACCCGGGACACCGGGTGGCACCGCGAACTTCGACGCACCCGCGATCGACGGAGCCGGGATGCAGGTGACCGCGCGACTCGACGGCGACGAGTACGTCATCAACGGCCGCAAGTACTGGCCATGCAACGTCGGGGGCTGGGACAACAAGGGCGCCAACCTGAACCTGGTGGTCGTGCGCACCGACCCGGAGGCCGGCGGGACGGCGGGGCTGTCCGCGATCATGATCGAGCGTGGCACCCCGGGCATCACGTACAACTCGATCAGCACCTCTGCCCAGCGGAGCGCACCGAACTGCGAGATCATCTTCGACAACGCCCGAGTGCCGGCGCGCAACCTGATCGAGGGGACGAAAGGAAACGGAGACCTCTTGATCAACCGCAACTTCGCCTGGTCCGGCCCGGTTGCGGGGATCGGGGCGGTAGCGGTGGCGCGGGCCGCCTACGAGGATGCCCTGCACTGGGCCAAGACCTACACCGCGGGCGGGCCGAAACCGATCATCAACTACCAGTACCCCGGGTATGTCCTGGGCGATGTCGCGGCGAAGATCGAGGCCGCGAGGTACTTCTGCTGGAAATCGGCGCATTACCTGGACCAGCATGGCTACCACGGCGAGATGCTCGGGGCCATGTGCAAGATCCACTGCACGGAAATGTTGTTCGACTGTGTCTACAAGTGCATGCAGGTCGTCGGGGTCAATGCGGTCGACAAGAAGAACAGGTTCGATCGGTACCTGCGCGAGGCGGCGCTCTTGCCGCTCTACGACGCCGGAAACTTCGGCATGCAGCGCCGCAGGGTCCACGGCGTCATGGTCGACGACACCTTCAACCCGCGGGCCTTCATGGACGACGAGCCGGTCGATTTCACCAAGGGTATGGAGGGCATCGACACGATCCCGGGCCCGAAGACGGACGGGCAGCAGACCGCTCCGCAGGCGGATAAGTCGAGCTTCGCCCGGCAATAGCGGAAGACGTCAAGCGGTACCCACCGGCCGCCACGACGTCGGCCGGCGGCGGCACGGCTCCGTACCAAGGTGATCACATATGCATCTCGAAGTGGGCGAGGGTCTGGCCACCACTGAAGGCGCGCACAAATCATGGCATGGTTCGGGCCGTGTCGGTGACGGGCATCGGTACTGGCTCCACAGGAGGTAAGTAAGGCATGACGACTGACTGGGTTCCCGCCCAGCGCTCTCTCGACATGGAGGGCCGCCGCATCTTCGATACCGCCCTCGGCATATTGATCGGCCTTCGCCGGTGCTCTTCGGACGCAGCGTTTCACGAGTTGCTCGGCGCCGCGCAACGCCACGGATTCCCGGCGTTCCCTATGGCTTGGGCACTCGTCCATCTCGCCGGTGGCGGCGCAGAATCCGCTCAAACATTCAGTGCCGCGCAATCGGCCGCACGTCAGGAATGGGGTCAGTTCTTCGCGCCATCTGTCGCGCCGACCGGTTGAATGTCAGTGATAAACCGTCGGTGAGGATTGGAGATACCTTGGAACTCAAGGATTTCCGGCCTCCACGACCATTAACGAACGACGTCATCTCACGCAGGGGACGCTGCCAGTGGTCATCAGCGTGAGGTTCGTAGGCGTCGGTGCTTCACTGCCACCGGCTGTCGGCTTCACCACCATCCGAACCGCGGCCCATGTGTCTCATAACAGACGGGGGATTCCCAGCCACGGTGTGTCTTCTCAGCCGCGGTGTCCTTGGGGCGGCGGCAACCGGTTCTGCCTGCCGGCGATTTCCTTCATCACAGACCTGCCTCGCCAGGCGACACTATTCGACCCGTTATCACGGCGGCTGGCGTTTCTGACGAGGGCGGCGGGCTCGCGTCCCCTCGGCTGCCGCCCGGCGCGGGCAGGCACCAATCGCAGGACCGCTCAGAGCTATATTCGACCCACCAATCGTTATCAAGAAACACGATTCATCGTTATCAGGAAACACCGTTCAACCTCACGTAGGCGTCGGCGGCATTACTGCACCATTTCTTCACGTGCCGCGCTATGGGGGATATCGCGCCACGCTGATCGGTTGGGCACGGCTGGAATGGGGAGGAACACATGCGCCAACCAACGGCCGCACTTGCTGTTGCAATCATCTGCGTTCTGATCGCCGGGTGCGCCAGCACAAAAGGCAACGCCGAGTCGACGACGACCAGCCGATCGATGATTCCGCGTCCTCTTGTTGAGCGTGAGCTGGCCGGGTTGCTGCTCAGCCCCGAACAGGTGAACGTCGCTATGGGGGCGGCCGGAATGACGGTCACGAATACCCAGACCTCGATGTCTGACAACAGCGCCACCATGGCGCCTCAGGAGTGCCTCGCCGTCGATGGCGCGGCGGAGGCCCCGGTCTATGCCAACAGCGGTTACTGGGCCGAGCGCGATCAGAGCCTCAACGACGGCGATAACTTCACGCATTATCTCAAGCAGGCAGTGGTGTTATTTCCTACCGTGGAAAAAGCCGGTGCCTTCTTCGATGCCTCCGCCCAGCAGTGGCCGGCCTGCCGCCAGTACACCCACACGCAGAGCGAGTCGCAGTGGTCCGTTGGGCAGATCTCCAACGCCAACGGCATACTGAGTACCACCGCGACTCAACAGGACGCCAGTGCCCCCGGCTGGGGCTGTGGACGCGCGCTGGCGCTCAGAAACAATGTCATTATCGACATCAACACGTGCAGCGCTAACCCCGCTGAATCGGCGTTGAAGATCGCCGACCAGATCGCTGCCAAAGTAACTGCGCGGTGGTAAGGCTGCCGAACTAGCCTACAGACACTGCTTGGACGTTGACCCGATCGAACCCTGTCGCGCCTCCCCGCCACACAGCCAGAGTGCGCGGTCGCCTCAGGTCCTCCCCTACCTCTGTGACGCTGGCGAATACGGCGGAATTGAATACGGCGGGCTGCCAGATAAGAGCCGTAATATGTTGTATCACAACATATTTCATTAAATCGGGCTGAACTCATCCGACGGTACTGCGGTGCGACAACGGGCCAGAATTGGCCTGTGCTGCGATGGCAGACTGGGCGGCGATACGACCGCTGGCGGGTCCTGCAGGTCGGCTGGTGGAAGAGCCGACGAGCGATCAATGCTCCGTCGTTGATTCGTTGGGGATGAGCGAATATGCAGCGATCGAATATGCAGGGTTACCAGTAGAAGTCGCCGTTTTCATCCGATGCACAGACCGACCCGGAGATCGCCCGGGCCATCAAGTTGGCAAACCGGGAGCAATCCGTTCAGGTGCCGAGAAAGTCTCCCCAGACCCCCGAGCTCCTAGCCCGACATCTGGCTTGGCCGTCGCATGGGGTGCAACCTATGCGCCAATGACTCGGCTGCCGGGTGCTAAGTCTCCGCGACGGAGACGACGAATCCCGCGCCGCCCAAGGCGGCCAATACGTCCTCCCGATGTGCCGGACCCCGGGTTTCGACGGTGAGCATCACCTCAACTTCGTCCAAACCTAGCTTGGGCGCTGTGCGGGAATGCACTACGTCGAGCACGCTGGCCCCGGTGTCGCTGACCACGCCGAGCAGCCTGCTGAGCCCACCGGGTCGGTCCGGGATGGTGACCTTCACGGCGAGATAGCGACCTGCTGCGCGCAAGCCGTGGGTGATCACATGAGTCAACACCAGCGGGTCGATATTGCCGCCCGACAAGACGGCGCAAACAGGGCCCTGCAGGCCAAGTTCGGGCGCCGATGTCATCAGCGCTGCCACCGCTGCAGCCCCGGCCGGTTCGACGATGAGTTTCGCACGTTCCATACACAGCAACAGCGCGCGCGACAGGGCCTCTTCGCTGACCGTCCGAACGGAGTCCGCGAATGCGCGTACATGGACAAACGGGATCGCCCCAGGCAGTGCCACGGCGATCCCGTCGGCCATAGTCGACATCGACTCCACGCGCACAGGCTGTCCGGCGGCCAACGAACCCGGCCACGCCGCCGCGTTCGTGGCCTGCACTCCGATGACTCGGACGTGCGGCGCCAGAAAGTGCACCGCCGCCGCTATTCCGGCGATCAACCCGCCGCCACCGGTCGGCACCACGATGGTGGCAACATCGGGAATCTGCCTCAGGATCTCCAGCCCGACGGTGGCCTGGCCGGCGACGATGTCGGCGTGATCGAACGGGTGGATCAACACCGTGCCGTGCAGCTCCGAATATTCACGCGCCGCGACCAACGCGTCGTCGATCGTGTCGCCGATCAGCTGAACCTGCGCACCATAAGCCTTGGTGGCCATCAGCTTTGGGAGTGCGACGTTGATCGGCATGAACACCGTCGACGCAATCCCTAGCTCGGCCGCGGCCCACGCTACGCCCTGCGCATGGTTGCCTGCACTCGCCGCGACCACACCGCGAGCCCGGTCCTCGATGGTCAAATTGGCGATCCGGTTATAGGCTCCCCGCGGCTTGAACGACCCTGTGCGTTGCAGGTTCTCGCACTTGAGCCACACCTGCTCGCCGGTGCGATCCGACAGCACCCGCGACGCGACGACCGGGGTCAGTCGTATCACCGGCCTCAGCCGATCCGCCGCGGCCGTGATCTGATCGAGTGTAAGGAGCTCCACAGCTACACCCGCAGCTCGCGAACCGCCGCCGGATCCCCCACCGGGTCGGCCGGATAAGCGGTGCCCCACCGCGTGAACGCAGTGGCGGACCTTCGCAGCCAGGTCATGCCCTTCATCGATCAGAGACTCAAGGTTTGATACATCGCCTGAGCGAACCGCGTCGGCTGAGTGTGACGTCGTGGCCCGTGGGTGAGGACAGTAGGCGGCCCCTTCCCCGCTATCACCCCCCGAAGCGCCGTCCCATCTGGGCGGCGGATGAGGACCTCCTCGCCCTCGGGCTCGCAGACCAGCTGTTCGCGTGGGAACGGGTTCGCATTGCGTTCAATACGCGCGACAGCGGTTCGCGCCGCCCACCAGCCGGTCACACCGACCGCACCAGCGACGGCGGACGTTCCGACAGCCCCCGCTCTAGCCACGTGTGTTCTCCTGCCCTGTGGCGTGCCTATCACGCCGTGCCTGTTTTCAGCACCCTATCGGGCCGGTGAGAACGGTGTCCGGTGTTTGTTGGCGTTGTCGGACTCACTGCCGGAGATCGGGCCGGGCCACTCGCTGTGCCTGATTCGGCGAATACGCCGGAATCGATTACGGCGGGTTACGAGTAGAAGTCTCCATATTCGTTATTGCGCTTCGCCGCAATGTGTTTCGAGGCAAGCAGAAGAGCCTAGAAGAATCGCAGTCCACTCCGACCACGACAAAACAGCGGTCATCTGGCAGGCAGAGCTCCAGCGGTGGGTCGCCACTGGCGTGGCAACATACCTTCGCTTCGTGACGCTGGAGGCGGGCTTTCAGGGTGTCGATGAGCACATCGCCGCCATCACCCGGTTCAAAGACCTGGCCGACGCCGGCGCCTGACGCCCTGCCGGCTGGCTCAGCGCCCGGTCACGCGCTCGTGACTAATACGACGGACTCAACTATGGCGGGTTACCGGTAGAAGTCTGCACATTGCATTGCATCAGATGAATCAGCGCTGCACCGTCCCCTGGCTCGCGAGCTGATGTCCTTGCTCAGCCCGAGACCGGGCAAGCCCGGTCCCATCCCCCTGCCAAAGCGGTGGCCCCTTCCGCTTGGCAAGCGACAATCTGGACGTAACTAGCGGCACCCCAAGCAGGGCGCAACCACCTCGTAACGCATCAGGGTCGGCCTCGTCCAGGCGGGGCAGGCGGTCGAGGAGTGTCATCGGGGCCTGTGGTCGCGGGGATGGGAGCGAGCTGGGGCGCCGGGAGAGGGCACCGGGCCTGTGGCCGAATGCGGCAAGATCGAATATGGAGGATTACCGGTAAACTACTGTGTGTTCGTTATCACGATGTGCTGCCACGGATTCCATTGTCATCGTGTCCTTGCGCACTGAATCGGTGATTTGCTCGCTGTAGTTGTCGCATTGGTCGCGACACGCCCAGTGAAGTTGTCGCACCTTCGTCTATGTGCGACTGGGCGCCGCTGCTCGTCGCTTGTCCGTGTGATGTCGCCGAACTGACCAAGGTTGGCGTCAGTGCGGCCAGCGCCCGAGCTTGTATGTGCGCAATAACCCACCACATCTCGACGGCTTGGAGAAAGCTGAAGGGCACACGCCTGAGGACGTACGCATTCAGGGAGGCCCCGATGGAACGATCATCGCCTGCTGATTTCTCCGAGAATCCTGCGGTCGACTTGCCGCCAGCTCCGCAGGACATCGCAAAGGAACACCCCGATGTCTGGGCCGCCCTTCAGCAACTTGGCGCTGCCCTAAGCCGTGCGGGGCCACTTGATGGACGAACCAAGAGGCTTGTCCATCTCGCACTTGCGATCGGAGCCAACTCGCATGGCGCCGTCCATTCGCACGCTCGTCGAGGACTGGACGAAGGGCTCACGGCCGCCGAACTCGAGCATGTCGCATTGTTGGCAGCGACGACGCTCGGATGGCCACAAGCTGTCAAGGGCCTCACGTGGATAAAGGACGTGACACAGGAGCTTTCGGACGAATAGTCGACGCTCAAGAGCGGCGAACGATGGCGATCAGCGTCGGCACCGTAAATGCCCACGTGAGCAGCGTGCTCGCGAACTTGGCGCCCAAGAACTCACGGAGGCGGTCGTGCCGACGTACCAGAGCGGGCTGCCGACGACCGGCTCCCGTTCGAGATCGCCGGATCAGCAGGTGACGTGAAGGACCGCGCGGACCTCCCGTCGCTTGAGACCCGCGATCAGCCGGCAGGCCTGTTCTGTCGGGACAGCGACAAGGTCAATGCTTCGGCGCGCAGCCTCCGCCACCACCTCGGGCATGTGACAATCTGCTCAAGAAACTCGAGCCTGTCGACCCGACCACTCCGAATAACCCAACAGCACAACGTGATTCGTTGCCATGACCTCATATGCTCCATCCCTCTCTGCATGCGGCGGTCGCAGCGACGAGGTGCGAGGCGATGTCCCTCAGGCGTGGCGGGCCGCTTCTTGGGCGAGTTGCATACGGGAGGTGAGGCCGAGTTTGGTGTAGACGTGGGTGAGGTGGGTTTGCACCGTGCGTGGTGAGACGAAAAGCCTTGTGGCGATGTCTTTGTTGGCGAGCCCCTCGCTGACGAGTCGTACCACGTCGCGCTCGGTGGGCGTGAGCGAGGCCCAGCCGCTGCTGGGCCGTTTGCGTCCGCCGCGGCCGCGCTGGGCGTAGGCGATCGCTTCATCGGTGGACAGCGCGGTGCCCTCGGCCCACGCCGCCGCGAAGTCCTCCTCGCCCATCGCGTCACGCAGCGCGGCAAGCGAGGTTTCGTATTCGGCGTCGTAGATCTTGAAGCGGACCACTCCGATGCGTTGCCGGATGGCGTCTGCCGCGCCGAAGAGCCGGGCCGCTTCGCGATGACCGTCAGCCTTAACGGCTAGGTCGGCGAGGCACTCGAGGGTGTCGGGAATGCCCGAATGTGCGTGAACGTCGGCGGCGACCGTGAGCGCGTCGTGGGCGTCGCGTTCGGCCTGTCCCAGCTCACCCTGCGCGATCGCCACGCGAGCCCGCGTCCTCAACGCCATGGCCAGGTGCCAGCCCCTCATCACTGAGACGGCCTCGTCGGCCCAGTGTCTGGCCGCGACCAAATCGCCGCGTGCCAGGGCAATCTCAGCCATGGGGTTGATATTCACTGACGCGAACTCGGGCTGCACACTCAGCCGCCGCCAGGACGCCTCGCTGGCGTCCTGCGCCCCTGCAACATCCCCCGCGGCCAGGGCCGCGACAGCTAACGCGGTGTAGGCGACGCCTGGGTAGACCCCGCCAAGACCCGCCGCCGTTTCCACGGCCGCGTTGGCCGCGGCTCGGGCCGCGCTGGTGTCACCGTGATACGCCAGCGCGTGGCCCAGGCTGTACTTGCAGTATACGTACAAGAGCACGTCGTGAGCCGCGTCGGCCTCGGCGGCCACCTCGCTGAACTGTGCGATGGCCGCGGCCAGATCGCCCCGCACCATCTGTGCCACACCGAGGCACCGGCGACAGAAACGCGAGAAGAACCGGTCGCCAAGCGCTTCGGCGAGGTCGCGTCCTTCCTCGGCGGCCGCGCCCGCCGCGATCGGATCGCCGGCGATGAGCGCCCCGTGGGCTTGCCAGCCGAGGATCTGGCTGAGCCTCCACCGGTCTCCTAGTTCGCGGGCCAGGTCGATCGCCTCGGCGAGGTACGGCCGAGCCACCTCGGGGTTGAAGGAGGCGATACCGCCGCAGGCGGTTAGCGCGCGGACCACCAGTGCGGGGTCGTCGAGTTCGCGGGCGATCGCGAGGGCTTGTTCGGCCTGACCCATGCGGTCGGTGGCGGCGACCGGTGCGTTGAGCACGGCCAGGTCGGCGAGTGCCCGCGCGCGCACTGCGGGCGCCACCTGGATGTGGTGCGTGTTGTGGTCGGTGAGGGCGGCGTCGAACCAGCCCAGCCCTTCCTGGATGCGGCCCCGCGCGAGCCACAGCGGCTGCAGCGACGACGCCAGCGCCAATGCGAGCGCGATCTCTGTGTTTTCGCGGCTCCACGCAAACGCCGCCCGCAGGTTGTCGATCTCGGTTTCGGCCTGCTCGATCCGCCGCTCATAATCGTTGCCCGCCGGGGTGTCGAGCAGGGCCGCCATGGCCGTGTAGTGGTCGCGGTGGCGCGCGCGCACAGTGTCGGCCTCGCCGGACTCGCCCAGTTTTTCCAGCGCGTACTGGCGCACCGTCTCCAGCAGCCGGTATCGCGTTCGGCCCGTTGTGTTTTCGGCCACGACCAGCGACTTGTCGATGAGAAGGGTAAGCAGATCCAGCACCTGGTAGGGCTGCACCTCGCCGCCGCCGGCGACGGCCCTCGTGGCGTCGAGGTCGAACCCGCCCAGGAACACAGCCAGCCGGCGAAATACGACGCGTTCGGGCTCGGTCAGCAGCATATATGACCAGTCGACGGATGCCCGCAGGGTTTGTTGGCGGCGCACCGCGGTGCGCGCACCGCCGGTGAGCAGGCGGAAGCGGTCATGCAGGCTGTCGAGGATCTCGGTCAGCGACAATGCGCGTATGCGCGCCGCCGCGAGTTCGATCGCCAGCGGCATGCCGTCGAGGCGGCGGCAGATCTCGGTCACGGCCGTGGTGTTGTCGTCGGTGAGGTGGAAGTCGGGCCGAACATGGCGGGCGCGGTCGGTGAACAACTCGATGGCCTCGTCGGCCAGCGACAGCGACCGCACCCGCCAGGTCACCTCACCGGCCACCCCGATCGGCTCCCGGCTTGTCGTTAAGAGCGTCAACCCCGGGCAGGCACCCAACAGGGCAACGATCAGCGCCGCGCACGCGTCCAGCAGATGCTCACAGTTGTCCAGCACCACCAGCATCTGACGGTCACCGATGAAACGCAGCAGCGTCTCCATCGTGGAGCGGCCGGGCTGGTCCGGCAGGCCCAGCGCGCGAGCCACCGCGACCGGCACCAGATCGGGATCGGTGATCGGCGCCAGATCGACGTACCACACCCCGTCGCGGCACTCGCCCATCATCCGGCCCGCGACCTCTACGGCGAGTCGTGTCTTACCGACACCACCGGCACCGGTCAATGTCACCAGTCGGTTGTCGGCCAGGATCAGCCGCACGTCGGTCATCTCGGCGGCCCGCCCCACGAAACTCGTCAGCTGCACCGGAAGGCGCTGGGCGACGACGGTATTCGCTGTGCGCAGCGGCGGGAACTCGACGCGCAGGTCGGGATGGCACAGCTGCACCACCCGTTCCGGGCGGGGCAGATCGCGCAGCCGGTGGGTGCCCAGGTCGGTCAGCCAGGCGTCAGGGGGCAGCCGGTCGACAACCAAGTCCTCGGTCGTGCCCGACAGCACAATCTGGCCGCCGTGCGCCACATCGCGCAGCCGCGCCGCCCGGTTGACCGTCGACCCGATGTAGTTGCCGTCGTCGCGCAGCTGCACCTCCCCGGTGTGCACGCCGATGCGCAGCCGGATCGGAGCCAGCGGTGCCCGCTGCAACTCCAAGGCGGACGCCACCGCGTCGCTGGCACGGGCGAACGCCACCACGAAGCTATCGCCCTCGCCCTGTTCGACCGGGCGCACCCCGTGATGGGCGGCGACGATGGCGGACACGGTGCGATCCAGGCGCGCAACCGCGGCCGTCATCTCCTCCGGTTGGCGTTCCCAGAGCCGCGTCGAGCCTTCGACGTCGGCCAAAAGCAACGTCACCGTTCCCGTCGGCAAAACGCTCACGCCCAGATCGCTCCACTTCAACGGCTCGTCCGCAAGTGGGTCCGTCTCGTTCATGCTAGCCAGCATGCGCTGGCCACATGCCGTAATACATCCGCGAATACGCGTAGATACCGCCGCCCTGCCAATCGGATCTACGACCCCTGGCCGCGCGCATTTACGCGCTCTGACCGATGGTCTTCGGCCCACCACAGCGCATAGTCGACTCGTTGCGACCCGAGGAGACCACCATGACCGTCGCCACCATCCGCTGCAGCACCCGCAGCGTATTCGATGCCGGACTGGTCACCATCGGCCACGAACAGGGGGTGCCGGTGGGCAAGATCGGTGAGCGCGCCGTTGTGCTTGGAGCAAGCATGGGCGGGCTGCTCGCCGCTCGGGTGCTCGCCGACTTCTACCGGACCGTTGTGGTCATCGAGCGGGACGTGTTGCCAGACTATCCCGCGCAGCGGCGTGGCGTGCCGCAGGGGCAGCATGTCCACGCTCTCTTGAGTAGCGGCTCGCAAATCTTGGGCGAGCTCTTCCCCGGGCTGCTCGACGAGCTCGTCGCGGACGGCGCGAAGCTCCTCGATGAAGGCGATTTGTCATGTGCCTCCTTGAGATTCGGCGGGCATGAGCTCGACGGGTCGGGCAAATTCGCCGACCCGGCACGGCTGGTGTGTTACCTGGCCAGCCGGCCATTTCTCGAATGCCATGTCCGGCGGTGGGTTAGCGCCATCGGCAACCTCACGATTCTGGATGGCCACGACGTTGTCGAGCTGGTAGCGGCCGAGCCGGACCGAGTCACGGGTGCCCGTGTGGCCAACCGCGACACCGGTGAGGAACAGGTGTTGGACGCCGAGTTGGTTGTCGATGCGATGGGCCGCGGTGCACGCACCCCGGCATTCCTCGACACCCTCGGTTATGGCCGCCCGGTGCGGGATCGCATGGGGGTGCAGGTGGCCTACGTCAGCCAGTTGCTGCGGATCCCACCGGGCACGATCGGCGAGAAAGCGATCTCTGTGGGTCCGGTGCCGGAACGTCCGACCGCTGGGGCGTTGTTCTCCTACGAGGATGACACGTGGATGATGACCTTGGCCGGCCTGACGGGGCGGCAACCGCCTGCCGATCGCGCCGGCATGATCGCATTCGCCGCGGAGTTCGCCCCGCCCGCCATGTTGGCGGCGTTGCATGCCGCCGAACCCCTCGGCGAGGTGTATCGCTACCGTTATCCCGCCAGCCAGTGGCGGCGGTATGACAAGATGCGCCGGTTTCCGGCGGGGCTGCTGGTGTTCGGCGACGCGATCTGCAGCTTCAACCCCATCTATGGACAGGGAATGTCGGTGGCCGCACTGGAGGCTGTTGCGTTGCGCGACTGCCTACTTCGCGGAGATGCTGACTTGAGTCGGCGATTCTTTCGGGCCGCCGCAAAGCCGGTCCGCACGGCTTGGCGTATGGCCGTGGCAGCCGATCTCGCCTTGCCGCAGGTTCCGGGTCGGCGCTCGATCCCGATGCGGTTGTCGAACTGGTACACCGACCGGGTGCTGGCGGCCGCCGAATCGGACACCGTTGTTACCGAGGGATTTTTCCGGGTGATGAATCTCGTCGACCCGCCAGCCCGACTGCTGCACCCGTCCTTCCTGATGCGGGTCGCCGCCACCAACCGCCGGCGCAGGGAAGACAGGCCCCCAGCCGCGAACCCTCTCCCGCTGAAGTGCTCACGTCGGCGTGATCACGAAATTGCAATCGGCGGTGGCAAATTGGCTCGCCGCCTAACAGCCGTACCTCACCTAAGCGGATCCTCGGACGCCGCGAGGCCATCGCGCGATTCTTTCGGACATGAGATGGCCGACGTGCTCTGGCCGCACCACGAGGCCTCCGTGATCTCACCTGCCCAAGGAGGCCGGCGACGATGATTGTTCGGATAGTGTTCGCATTGGGTTCACGTCGCCATCGGAGGTGATCGCATGAAACTGGACGACAAGGCTCGAACGGAACCCGTGGATGTGGAGCCCGGAGGGGCCGTAGTGGTCACGTGTCCGGCTACTGGCGAGGTCGTTGGATCTGTGCCGATGACCCCGCGTGCGGAGGTCGAGGCCGTCGCCGCGCGGCTGCGGGCGGCACAGCCCGACTGGCAGGCGATGGGCGCCACGGGACGCGCCAGGTGGATGGGCAGGTGGCGCGACTGGATCTTCGACCATTCCGACGAGCTGATCGGGCTGATGCAGCAGGAATCGGGCAAGTCCTGGGGCGACGCGAACATCGAGGTCTTCGGCACTGACATGATGAACTACTGGGCCGAGCACGCCGCCAAGTTCCTGGCCGACGAGACCGTCCGCCCGGTCGGACCGGCGAACATGGCCAAGAAACTGACCGTCGTGTACGAGCCCTACCCGCTCGTCGGCGTGATCACGCCGTGGAACAACCCGCTGCTGGTGCCGCTGGCCGACATCTCTCCGGCGCTAATGGCCGGTTGCGCCGTGCTGTCCAAACCGTCGGAGTTCACCCCGCTGGCGTGGCGGGCGGCCGTCGCCGGCTGGAAGGAGATCGGCGCGCCGGATGTTCTCGACGTGGTCTTCGGCGCCGGCGAAACCGGTGCTGCCGTCGTCGATGTCGTCGATTACGTGATGTTCACCGGTTCGGCCAAGACCGGCCGCCGGGTGGCCGCGGCCGCCGCCCAGCGGCTGATTCCGTGCTGTATGGAATTGGGCGGCAAGGACGCCATGATCGTCTGCGCCGACGCCGACATCGACCGGGCGGTCGACGGCGCGGTGTGGGCGGGATTCTGCAACGCCGGCCAGGCCTGCATCTCCGTTGAGCGCGTCTATGTCGAGGCGCCGGTTTACGACGAGTTTGTGCAGAAGCTGGTAGCCAAGACGTCGGAGCTGCGCCTGGGGATGGATGCCAACCGAGACTTTTCCTGTGACGTCGGCGCGATGGCCAACGAGCAGCAGCTGGCGATCGTCTCCCGCCACGTCGACGACGCGGTGAGCAAGGGCGCGAAGGTGCTCGCCGGCGGCAAGCCCACCGGCAAGGGGCTTTTCTACCCACCGACGGTCCTGGTTGACGTCGACCACGGCATGGACTGCATGCGCGAGGAGACCTTCGGCCCGACGCTACCGGTGATGAAGGTGCGCGATGCTCAGGAGGCGATCGAGAAAGCCAACGATTCGCCGTATGGGCTGTCCGGCAGCGTTTGGACGCGCGACAAGGCCAAGGGAATGGCCCTGGCCAAGCAGATGGCCACCGGCTCGGTGAACATCAACAACGCGATGCTGAACGGTTTTCAGTACCCCGTGCCATTCGCCGGTTGGAAGCAGTCGGGGGTCGGCTCGCGCTCGGGCGGCGCCAACGGCATCCGCAAGTATTGCCGGGCCAAGAGCATCGTCGCCGACCGGGTAGCAATGAAAAGGGAACTGTTCTGGTACCCGTACACCCCGAGGCGGGGGAAGGTTCAGTCGCTGGTGGCCAGGTTGCTCGGGGCCAGGGACTGGCGGCGTCGGCTCGGGCGGTGATCAGCGGAGGCAGTCTTTGTGTTGACCCCGCTGGACATTTTGTTGCCAACCTCAACGAACTCGGGATCCCAAGCCGAAGCGCTGTGGGCGATCGCCGCCGCGGTGGAACGCCTAGCCGACGCGTACTATTCACTCTCCCAACAGATTGCGCGACCCACTACGCAGGCCCGATCCGTTGCGAATCGGATATCAGCATCTGACCGTTCACCAAAACCATACTGACCCAACGGTCTTCGGTGTCCGAAGAGCCGTTGAGGCGGACGTACCGCAGCTGCACCACCACGCTCGATGCGTCGCGGGGACTGACCGACACCAGGGCCACCGATTGCATGCCAGACCAGAAGTCCAGGTAGTCGCGCAACCCCGTTCGGTTTTGATACGCGGTGTCAAGCTTCTCCCAAGCGTCTGTGGCATGCGCGGGCAGTTGGCCGTAATAGCCGGTGACGAAGTCGCGCATGCCCGCATAGGTGATCGATGGTGCAATTGACGATGTGGTCGGGGTCGCGGTCATGCGTGTGGCCTGATCCTGCTGCCATGGTCGCCACACGAGCATTACAGAGGCAAGGAACAGCAACGCGATAACCACCCCGACGCTCACCGGCCGCCACCGGGTGGAGCCGCTGGTCCCTGTTGCACCCCCCGCAGTAGCGGGCGGCGGCAGAGGCAGGACCGCCGTTGAGCGAGGTGGCGGGGCGATTGCAGGCAGTATGGGCGCTGACGGCGCCGTGCCAGTTCGTCGATCGGCGTATGCGGTTAGCGCGCGGGCGAAGTCGTCGCACCGGCGGAACCGGTGGATAGGGTCCTTCGCCATGGCGGTCGCGAGCACGGGGTCGAGGCCGGCGAGGTCGGGCCGCCTACTAGCCAGGGCCGGCGGGCCGCTGTTCAGATGGCGACTGATGACGACCGCGGGATTGGGGTGATCGAAAGGCGGTGACCCGGTTAGCAGATGATAAGTTGTCGCGGCCAGGGCGTACAGGTCGGCGCGGCCATCCATCGGCTGGCCCATGAGTTACTCGGGAGCGGCGTAGCTGACGGTGCCGAGGGCCGTATTGGTGCGCGTGACACCGCTGGTATCGATGAAACTTCGCGCAATCCCGAAATCCGCCAATAAGATTCGCTGATGCCGCGTTTCGGGTGCGGTGAGCAGAATGTTCGCTGGTTTCACGTCGCGGTGAAGCAGCCCGCGGTCATGGGCGTAATCCAGAGCGTCGGCTACGGCCGAAACGATGTCGACCAACTCCGGCCACGGCAGCCCGCTCGGATAGCGTTCACCCACGAGTCGGTTGGCGTCCGTCCCATCGATGTAGTCCATGGAAATCCACAGCTGGCCTTCGAACTCGCCTCGATCGTGCACCCCGACAATGTGCGGGTGATAGAGGGTCGCGGCCAGGTCGGCTTCGCGAAGGAATCGCGCACGAAACTCGGCATTGGCCGACATCTCGGCGGGCAGGACTTTCACGGCGTCGCGCCGCGGCAGACGGGGATGCTCAGCGAGGTACACCTCGCCCATCCCCCCGGAACCGAGTAGCCGCAGTATCCGATATCCAGCGAACAATTCACCGTCACGCAACGGCATGCGGGCATCCTATCGACGCAACTTGCGCGTCACTTGGCCCACGCGACAATTAGCAAGGCTGCAATTGACTGGAGCGGGTGGCGCCGAGGTGCCGCCCGACCGGCGAGGGCGCCTGCGCTCCCCTGCGCTCCGGACAGCGCCCGCTCGCGACTCCATGATTCATGCCGCACCCCCGCCGGGGAACGATGAATCCGGCGTGTTCGAGTGGTCAGTACAAATGTGCGCCATCGGGCGCCCAGTACAGATAAGGAGTTCTCGTGGCCACCGAAATTCAGCCCTCGGTGTCTCCCCTGCTGACCGTCAGCCATGCCGCCGCAGCCATCGACTTCTACACCCAGGCGTTCGACGGAAAGCAACCGGGACGGGTGGGGTTGTGAGCTGTTGGGTGTCGAGTGTATTTGAGTGTGCGTTTGTTGGTTCTGGTCGGTGTTGCGGCGGAGTGGGCTGGCTCGGTTGGGGTGAATCGGCATCCGGCTTATCGCTGATTTCGTGGAGGGGACGCTGCCGGTGCCCGCGCAGCGGGTGGGCCGGCTGATTCTGGGCAAGACCGCCGCAGCGCCGGCGTCGCCGACGGATCGGGGGTGGTGGTGTATGCGCGGGTGTCGTCGCATGATCAACGCGCGGATCTGGACCGGCAGGTGGCCCGGTTGACCGCGTGGGCGACCGGGCCAGGGCCTGTCGGTGGGCCAGGTGGTGGGCGTGGTGGGGTCGGGCCTGAACGGCACGCGACCCACGGCGCGCCGGCTTTTTGTCGGACCCGGATGCCAGGGTGGTTGTTGTGGAGCATCGGGACCGGTTGGCGCGTGTCGGGGTTCAGCATCTGCAGGCGGCGCTGGCGGCGCGGGGCCGCCGGATCGTGGTGGCCGATCCCGGTGAGACGACCGATGTTTGGGTGCGCGACATGATCGAGGTGCGCACGTCGATGTGCGCCCGACTGTGTGGGCGGTGTGGCGCGCGGAAGCGGGCGATGCGCGCGCTGGCGGCCGCCAACCGGGCACCGGGCCGGGGGCCATGATCGTCGGGATGCGCGCGCGCAAGCAGGCGGCTCGGGTGGCCGCGGCAACCGGCGGTACGCACCTGCCCGGTAAGCCGAAACGAGATGGCACGGTGCCGCCGTCGCGGTATGTCGATGTGGGCGCGGATTTCGAGGTGCATCGCGGCGTGGTGGAGTCGGTGTCGGTGCTGTTCGACCTGTATGACGGGGATGCCGCCGGCTACGCGGCGACCGGTTCCCCCGGTGAGAAGCTGCCGTCGGGCTGGGTGGTGACGGCGGCGAAGTTTGAGGTTGAGTGGCCCACCGAGCCGGATCGGGCGGCGTTGGTGCGGTCGCATTTCGGTGCCCGCCGGACAGCGTTCAACTGGGGTCTGGCCCGGGTGAAGGCCGACCTGGACGCGAAAGCCGTTGATCCGGCCCATGAGTCGGTGGGTTGGGATCTGGGCTCGCTGCGCAAGGCGTGGAACCGGGCCAAACCCACGGTGGCGCCGTGGTGGGCGGCCAACTCCAAGGAGTGCTACTCGTCCGGGTTGGCTGAACTGGCGCAAGCCTTGACCAACTGGCAGTCCAGCAAGGACGGGAAACGGCGAGGCCGGCGGGTGGGCTTCCCGCGGTTTCGGTCCGGGCGCCGCGACCCCGGCCGGGTGCGGTTCACCACCGGGTGCATGCGCCTGGAGCCGGATCGGAGCACGATCGTGTTGCCCCGGATCGGGGCGCTGCGAGCCAACGAGAACACCCGCCGGGTGCAGCGGCATGTGGCCGCCGGGCGGGCCCGCATCCTGAACATGACGCTCTCGCAGCGGTGGGGACGATTGTTCGTCTCGATTGGTTACGCAATGCGCACACCGGCCACTCCGGCCGTGGTGGCTCAGCCCAGGGTGCGGGCCGGTGTGGATCTGGGAATCCGGACGCTGGCCACCGTCGCCACCATCGACCCGACCACCGGGCACGAGACCATCACGGAGTATCCGAATCCGGCTCCGCTCAAGGCGACACTCACCGCCAGGCGTAGGGCTGGTCGTGAACTTTCCCGCCGCATACCCGGCTCACGAGGATGGAATACAGCGAAAGCCAAGCTGGTCCGCCTCGACCGCCGGTGTGTGCACCTGAGGCGGGAAGCCGCCCACCAGCTCACCACCGAGTTGGCGGGCACCTACGGCCACATCGTGATCGAAGACCTCGACGTGGCCGCCATGAAACAGAGCATGGGCCGGCGGGCGTTCCGCCGGGCCATCTCCGATGCCGCGATGGGATTGGTCGGGCCGCAACTGGCCTACAAGACCACCCGCCACGGCGGCAACCTGATCGTGGCGGATCGCTGGTTCCCCTCGAGCCAAATCCACCACGGCTGCACCACATCCGACGGCACCCCATGCCGTCTGATCGGCAAAGGCAAAATCGATAAGCACCTGGTGTGCCCGCTCACAGGTGAAGTCGACCGCGACGTCAACGCCGCGTTGAATCTCCGTGACTGGCCGGATCACGCCAGTTGTGGCCCAGTCGGGGCCACAGCCCCATCGGTTCCCGGGCCAACCGGATCGGTTGGTACAGGCCATGGCGCGGACGCCGGATCATCCGGCGCCGGCGGAGCTCCCGTAAGACCCCGCCCACGCGGGGCCGGAAGCGGAGAGGCTAAAACCCAAACCCCGCAAGGGGACGCCGCGTGAGCGTGTCACCAAAACACACTCAACGGCTACGGTGCCTGGACCCGACGGCAAGCAAGCTCCACCACGCCGCCGTGCGGATCAACGCAGCGACGGTGATGCTTTACGAGGACTTCCCCGAGATGACAGAAAGGACCCACGGGGAGTCGACGACCGCGGTAAACAAAACGCCGGGGGTCGATGATTATCGGCCGTCGACGGAGTTCACACATCAGACAGCGCCCAACCGTGAGGAGGACCGATGACCACTCCGATGTCCGCGAAGCCGCCTGTAGTAGACCAGCCGACCTGGCGTGCCGCCCTCGATGAGCTGCGGATCAGGGAAAAGGCCGCCACCCGGGAACTCGACGCGATCACCGCGCAGCGCCGCCGACTTCCCATGGTGGAAATGCCCGACTACACCCTGATCGGTGAAAACGGCCCAGTCCGGCTCGCCGGGGTGTTCGATGGCGGGTCGCAGCTCATCGTCTACAACCACATGTGGTCAGACGGCGCCGAATGGCAGTGCGGCGGGTGCACCGGCTTCACGTCGCAGTTCACCCGGTTGGAGTTCCTCAACAACTATGACGCCGGGTTCGTCATCGTTACCAACGGCCCAATCGGGGAGGCGCTCGCGTATAAGGCCAAGGTGGGCAACAAGATGGACTGGTACTCATCGTCGGAGAGCTCCTTCGCCGCCGACGTCGACGCGGCGCCAGGCGAAGGGTTTGCAGTCAACGTGTTTCTACGTGACGGCGACACGGTTTACCGCACCTGGCACACCAACGGCCGCGGCGTCGAACAACTCAGCCACACCTTCGCGCTTATCGACCTGCTGCCATGGGGGCGCCAAGAGGAGTGGCAGGATTCTCCCGACGGGTGGCCCAAGAGGCCGACCTACTCGGGCTGGCTAGACTCCCCCGACATCGCAAGGCTGTACGGTCAGTAAAGGCGTCCGATGACCGAGCAGCAGCTCGTTACGGCCGCGTTTCTTGTCCGGTGAGCACCGGCCGGATACACCACGGGTCGCACACTTCCGATGTCGCACATGCTGGCCGCACCGACCGCGCCGCCATACAGCACCGCATCCTCTCCGTAGTCGCGGGCAGCACCGACGGCACCCGGCTCTACATCGCCGATCGCTGCTTCAATCAAGTGGTCGTCAAGGACACCGCCGAGTTCAACAACCCCGGTTCAGTAGTAGTCGGCACCGTGTCGGGGCCGAATGGGTAGCGCGTCGACGAGTTCGCGAGGTTCGTCGATGTCGGCGGAGTCGACGGGTTCAGTCGGGACCGTTGTGGCGTCGTGCAGTGAGATGCCATGCTGGGCCTGGTATTTGGCCAGGGCCTTGATCCTCTCGGTTTCGGTCACCGCGCCGGCCTCGTCGGCGATATAGGCCGCGCCCGCCAGGATCATCAGCGCCACGCCACCGATCCACGACACCCAGGCCGCGCCGTCGCCGGCGTATCCACCGATCCACGGCGCGATCGCCAATACCAGCCCCACCACCGACATGGCCCAGTGGTCACGGGTGGGATCACGCGCGATCAGCGACCACCCGGCGTACATCAACGTCATGGCACCCAGACCCAAGGTGAAACCCGCGCCAACCGCAGTGGTCTGCGCCCACGCCGGCGTCACCGCGATCACAAGGCCCAGTGCCATCGACGTCCATCCCACGGTGGTCTTGCTCATGTCTAACTTCTTCATTTCTTCAACCTCCTACTATGTAATACGCAACGCGTAGCGTTTTCGTTAGAATTTCGTTGAAGCCGATGGTGTGAGCAACCCGACAGCAGAAAGGCAAGGGACGTGCCCGCTGACCCACATCAACGCGATGAAGTCATCACCGCGGCTGTCATCGACTTGCTGCGCACTAAAGGACCGAAAGCGGTCAACGTCGAGACGGTCGCCGCGCAGGCCGGCGTCGCCAAGACCACGATCTACCGCCGCTACCGTGACCGCGAGGAGATGATCGCCGCCGCGTTGACATCGCTGACCAGCCCGCCGCCGCCGCCGCCGGACGCCTCTTCCCTGCAGCCGATGCTGCAGTGGGTCATCGAGCAGTCGTTCAACGCCATCGAATCCGGTATCGGGCTAGGTGGCGTGGCGGCGCTACTGACCGACGTGGACACTCGTTTCGCCGAACTGATCCGCGCCCTTCTCGTCGAGCACCGCGCTGCGCTCGCCGCCGTCGTCGAGGACGCCGCAGCGGCCGGACAGTTGCGAGCCGACCTCGACGTCGACACCATGCTCGATTGCATCGTCGGCGCCTACCTGGCTGAGCAAGCACGCAGCGGAAATGTCCAACCCGGCTGGGCACAACGAATCCTTCGCGCACTATGGCCAGCTGTTGCCGCCTCTCCCTAAACCGCACACCACCCAGCAGCGGCGCCTCGGCCGACCGTAACGTGCGCCGCCCAACGCTCCGGAATGACTACTTTGAGGCGGTATCGGGATGTTCTCCTCAATAGTCGTCGCAACCGGCGACCATGAACCGCTAGGGCACGCGGCGCCCGAATGTTGAAGGCTACGCCGGGTGACACGCGCAATTTCGTGGATAACTGCTGTTATGAAATGCCAAGTACGCCGTCTTCATCAGATGAATCAAGTGGCGCCGATGTGGCAGCACGACCCAAGCGACCCTAGATCAGTCGATACGGCGGATTCAACTACGGCAGGTTGCCGTAAAGTCCGCCCCACTCGTTATAGGCCTGTAGATCAATATATTTCGAGATGTGCCGGTGGATCTCTTGGTAGCGCCGGGCGCGTTCCGCAGTCGCACAAGAGCTTTCATGACGCCCTCTTGTCATGCGTGCATCCGAGTAATGATGCATCGGACAAATCGCCGGGTGCCTGGAATCGCCGCGCTACTACCGATGGGCGGCCGCAACCGTGCTCGGTGTCCCCGGTGGGCAGTCCATGATGGATGTTATGGAGTCGACCCGCGTGGATCGGTGGTTGTGGGCGGTCCGGCTGACGAAAACCCGGCCGGACGCCGCCGCGGCATGCCGAGGTGGGCATGTGCGGGTCAACGATCGGCCGGCCAAGCCGTCGACCATGGTGTCTCCCGGTGACGAGGTGCGCGCCCGGGTGGGTGACACGACGCGGATCGTCGAGGTGGCACGGGTGATCCAGAAGCGGGTCGGTGCGGCCGATGCAGTGACCTGCTACCTCGATCGAACGCCCGCGCCGCCTCCGACTTCCTCCGTTCCGGTGGCGGCCCGTGATCGCGGTGCCGGGCGGCCGACCAAACGGGACCGTCGGATTCTGGACAGGTGGCGCGCGGGCCAGGGGTGACCCGTTCCCCAGCCGCCGAGGAGAATATGCAGGGATTGAATATGCAGAGTTTACCGGTAGAGGTCTGCATATTCGTTATCACGTTGTGCTGCAGTGTGATTCGTCGGTACGAAGGCGCCGATAAGTGCAGCGGGTACTGCTTGTGCTCCCCTCCCGGCCCCTCCTCAGCTGAGGTCCTGATCCGTTGCTAACGCCTCGCGCAAGGCGCGCTGAACTTCCTCGGAATCGGCCGCATTGACCTGCTCGTCGGGCTTGACGAGGTCGTTCAGCTCGGCGTCGACGCGGACGTTGGACGGTCATTCCGCGATTTCGATGAACAGCGCCATCGACGCGGTGAACCCGTGCAACGCGTTGCGGCCCGCGATCGGGCCGATCTCCCCGGCGGCGAAGAAGCCGGCGAGCGGAATGCCGCCGAGTAGTTCCTCGATCGTCGACGCGTCGTGATCGGCGACCCCGAACATCCGCCGGCCACGCCCGGTGCAGGTAAACAACAGCGCGCCCGCCGGACGCCCGGGCAGGTGTGCTCCCGCCCGCTCCACGGCCAGGCGCAGGTCCTTGTCGGCCCCGACCGCGTCACGGACCTGGAACTGCACGGTCGTGCCGACCTCGACGACCTCGCCGATCTTGATCGCTCCGGTCGAGGGGTCGGCGCCGAGCAGCCCGCGGATCATGAAGTCGCCCTGACCCGGAACGGCCACGTGCTCGTCGACGACGATCCCGATCTGCAGGCCGTGGCTGACCAGTTCCTGCTCGTCGGGCGGCAGCACCTCGACGGTCTCACGCAGGCGCTGCAGCGGCGGTCGGCCGCCCAGCTCGGTGATCAGTGCGCCGTCCGCGCCGGTGACGATGTACGGGTAGCCGATCGGCCGGCAGCCCTGCGACACGATCGGGACACCGGACATGCCGGGCAGGCGCACGCCGACGACGCCAGAGGTGAGCACGTCGCGGTCGCGGAACAGCCGGGTGTCGCCCGGTCCCAGCCCACCGCTCACCACGCCGCCCATAACGGTCGTTCCCGGCAGGTCGGTGTTGAGGTGCTCGACGAGCAGGTTCGACGGGAATGTGTACGGGTCCGGCAGCAGCACATGCAGATCGTGCGCGGACCGGTCGAACCGGTAACCGGCGAGCAGGCCGCCCGAGCCGGTGCGGACGAAGTCCAGCTGGAACGTCTCGGCGGCCAGACCGGACGCCAGCCACACCGCCACCGCAGCCTCGTCCTCGATCTCGCGGCGACCGGCGACAATCGCCTGGGCGACGCAACCGATCAGCCTGGGCGGCTCGATCGTCTCCTGCACCGCGTCGAGGACGTCCGCGGCCTCGTCGGTGTGTGATCGCGATGCGAGCAGCACGGCCAGCGACGGCGCCTCGCCCGCGAGCTCGTCGCGCGCGTGCGCTGCGGCCTCCACCGCGGCCTTCCGCGCGTCTCGCGCGGTGGAAACCCCGACTCCGATCCGCACAGTTCCATGATGCGCCCCCCAGACCAGGATGGAGTACGTCCACACGGCGACGAGGAGCGCGATCGACGTCGCGCTGCTCGCCAACTGTGACGCCGGCGACATTCCGCTGTCGGCTAGGCGCGTGAAATCGAGTTGCGACTGCTATCCGCGTAGCTGCGCACAGGAGCCCAGCAAACAGCCGGTCGCCGGCCGCGCGCCCAGTATTCCCAGTCCCCTACTTCGGGATCCGACGTCGAAACCACCGATCGCTGACGATGCGAATCTCAAGAGCTGTTCGCCGCCGGTGCAGAACCCGCTTGGGCAGTCGTTCACCGTCGCGGGAAGGACCTTCACCCGGGTCGATCGGCGCCACGCGCTTGCCGGCAATAATCTGGGCTCGCGACTCCGACACCGGCGAGCGGGTACTGCTGAATCGGGCCACGGAATATGCGTTTTGGGCTTGGGCGGTCATCAAGGTGTTGCGGCACACCGGGAATCCGCGTCGAGGAACTGCTTGAACTCACCCATCACAGCCTCGTTCAACACCGCCTGCCCAGCACCGGCGAACTGGTGCCGCTGCTGCAGAGCGCGCGAAGACCGACGCCGAGCGGCTGCAGTTGATTAGTCTCGAACCCGCCGATGTCTTCAGCGCGATCATCTGCCGCATACGCCGGCCCGACGGAACAGTCCCATAGGCCCTCGTTGAAGCGGGCCACGACGCTGGCTGGATTGACTTCAAAGGCGGAGAACATGCGAAACCGGCCGCCGGTGGCCAGCCCTATCTCGAGATTGACGAGACCCGCAATGTGCTGCCGAGCTCACGGGCTGGCGGCTACTCCGTCGCCCAGTTTGGCGCGCAGCCACCTTCCGGCCTCGGCGATGCTGGCGTCAGCTTCAGGTACGCGTCCGGCCATGAGTTGGTAGGCGTGCGGCATTTCTTTCTCAACGTGTAGGACGACATCGACGCCGGCTCGCCGGGCCAGTGCGGCGAACCGCTCGACGTTGTCCAGCAGCGTCTCATGGCTTCCGCAGGTCAGAAAGATCGGTGGAAGCCCGCCGGGGTCCGAGTGCAAGGGGTTGGCCAGCGGATCGGTGGGGGAATGCGTGCCAAGAAAGATCGGACCGTAGGTTCGTACTAGCTCTCGAGAAATCGCCGCGTCGTTGACGGCGTTGGACTCGAACGTCTTTCCGTTGGCTTCCATGTCATACCACGGCGAAAACGCAACGATCGCGCCGGGCAGTGGCCGGTTGTCCCGCCTGAGTGCAAGTGCCGCCGCAGTTGCGATGTTGGCGCCAGCGGAGTCTCCGGCGAATGCGATCTTCGATGGCTGGTGACCCTGCGTGAGCAGCCAGTCGTAAACCGCGCGTGCGTCGTCGAGTTGTGCTGGGAATGTGTGCGCGGGAGCCAGCCGGTAGTCGGGGACGATGGCGCGACAGTCGGCCGATTTGGCAAGATGCGCAGCGACTTTGCGGTGGCTGTCCTTTGATCCGCTGACGAATCCACCGCCGTGGAAGTAGACGAGCACCCGTTCTGTGTCACAGCGCAAGGGGTTCGCCCAGATCGCCGACAAACCAGCCGCAGCGACCTCTTCGTAGGTGACGTCGGTTGGTTCCGCGGCGAGGCGGTAGACGCCGTCGACGCCGCGAAGGTCGATCCCTGGGTTGGCTGCCATGAGATCGGCCACGGCCTTGGGTGCGCTCGCTACGAACGTGTCGCGTAGCGCGGACCATTCCTTGCTTGGCATGTACTGGTCCTCCTCATCTGATCAAGCCACCGATCCCGCTGGCCAGGTTGGTTGGTTCGGTCCAGAGTTCCACTTGGGTTAGTCAGGCAACTAACCTATACCTCCGATTTGGGTGACGTCTATAATTTGAGTGAGATGACTGACTGAATGCAGGAGGGCGAGTCCGCCATGGTCGAGCGACCAGGCAAGCGAGAGCGGTTCCCGAGCGCACAGTCCCAGCACCCCGCCCCCGAAGCGCGACGCTTTGACCAGACATCGTCTCGGTTCTAGACAAACGAGAAGGGCGTTCCGCTCCCCCGGTGCCCGGCGATTTTGCCGGCAGCGCTAGGCGTTCGTTCACTCACGACGAATCGTCCGCGCCGCAGGATGCGCTGGCAAACGCACCGGCGGCTCACGGCCACGTCATCGACATCAACCCGCAGAGCGGACCGCAGCGCAGTGTCGCCGGGGCGACCAGCGACGGACACATGAGTATGGGCACATCCACACCGGCATAGCCCGCGCCTCGGGCGACGTGAAGGTGTGCGTGGTGACGGGATGGACCCGTCGTCAGCACCGAACCGGGCTACGCCACGACTCATGCGCTCCCAGCGCTGGAAGGCGTTGACGTCCAATGCAGCCCAAGCCGCTACGGCGTCGGCGGAACCGGCCCGATCATCGGTGGCGCGGCCGGGTCGGGCGGAGGAAGCCGTCGTGGTTGTGCTGTCGCCGTAGAGCGCTATTCGCATAGCGGCAGAGCTCGTGGAGCTTCCGCTCCATCACCACGCCGGCGCGGCGCGACGGATGACGCAGCGTTAGGTTTTGCGGCCGGTAAGAGCGTCCCGCAGGCGGTCGATCAGACCCTCGCCGGGGGCGAGGATTTTGTTCACCGGCGGGCGGTTCGGTGCTGACGGATGCGGCCGAGTTGGCGCCAGCCTCTTGCTGTGCTCGAACTTCTCGCCGAGTTTGCGCAGATCTGCCTCATTGCATGCAGCGCGTAGCTTTGGCAGCAGATCACGCTCTTCGTCCTCAAAGTGGTGGCGGATGTCCTCGATCAGCTTGCCTACTAGCTCGTCGAACTGCCGATCCTCCTTGTGGGACCTCTCGATCCGCCTCATTACCCATTCCGCGTCGCTGTGCTCTTTGAGCTTCTGGTTGGCCAGCTCGTCACCGTCCGGCAGAACCCGACGAGCGGTGGGATAGAGGTACTCCTCCTCGGCCACCGAATGGCGCACGAGCTCGGCGATGACGTGCTCGATGAGTTCGCGTCGTTTCGGCGGGGCGTCGTTCTTCTCGATTTCTTTGAAGACTTTCTCCACCTCACGGTGATCGGTGATGATCTTGTCGACGAGATCTTGTTTGTCTGACGTCGTCATTTGCACTCCTCGGTCAGTGCTGCCTGGGCTACCAGGTAACTCCGAGGCTAAACCAGCGGCCGAGCAGATTCAACTAGCCGGATTTGGGGTGAAGTGGTCGATAAGTTCAGCTTGCCTTGGCTCCTATTCGGTTTCGGGACAACGCTTCTCCCTTCCGTTGTCGACTGACACGAAAATTGGGTGACTGCAGCAGGTGATCGTTTCGAGCGGGTGTTAGGCCGCCGACATGTGGCGATTTCAAGTACCCGCCGCAAACGATCGCCGCGTTATCATCACGTCGTTGCTGAGGCCGGCCTCCGAGGAATGGTCCCCGGGCGTTGAACCGCGGCCGAGCTCAACGACACAGCGATCGCCGAACGCGCCAACCCGACTCTCACCTGATCGACTACTCTCACCCGAATCGACCGCCTCGGCGGCGGTGTGGCAAACAACGGGGCATCTGCCTAAACCCAATCCCTGGACCGCTCCCCTAGACAATGATCGCGCGGCCCTGACAGCTCCGCCGGGCGAGGCAACGGTTGCCCAAGCAGCGGCCCTCACCGGGCGAATACGCCCAAGTCGAACATGGCGGGTTACCAGTAAAGCGCTGCATATTGCACCAGATGAATCAGCGGTCTCGACACTCCAGATCCCCCGCCGGGTCGAAGAGTTTCGTTGTGGCGCAACGAAGTTCCTGGGCGGCGAGTGAAACTTCGAGCCCGTTAGTGGGCCTTCCCGGTCGAACTCGGCCGCACTGACCCGGGAATTTCTTCGGCGCAAGCCCCGGATCATTGGTCGGGGGTTAGCCGATCCCGTAGGTCGTCGGGGTGCGGACCCGTCTGCCGCCTACCTATGTCACGTGCTTCATGTCGGCCGTGGCCGTTCCGTACTGCGGGCGCCCGGTGGGTCGGTAGACCTGGATCGTCACGCCGCTGGGGCTGGTCTGCGTTTCGACCAGTTCAAGTGCTGTGTCCGGGCCGGTGTCGGGGAACAGCCGCGTGCCCTGGCCGACGACCACGGGGAAGGTGAGGAGGTTGATCTCGTCGACAAGGTCGTTGTCGAGCAGCCACCGGATCAGGTTGCGGCTGCCGTGCACCTGCAGTTCGCGTCCCGGCTTGGCTTTCAGGTCGCCGACGGCGGCCGCGACCTCATTGGACAGGACGGTCGTGTTCGCCCACCCTGGGTCGGTGAGTGTGGTCGATGCCACGTACTTGGGCAGCGTGTTCAACGCCACTGCGATGGGGTGGTCGCCCGGATCTGCCATGGCTCCCCAGGAGCCGGCGAAGATCTCGTAGGTGCGCCGGCCGAGCAGGAACGCGTCGGCGCGCCGGTAGATCTGGTTTACGAACGTCGCGGTCTCGTTGTCGAAGTGCGGCACGATCCATCCGCCGCGCTCGAATCCGCCGCTGCGGTCCTCGTCCGGCCCGCCCGGACCCTGCATCACTCCGTCGACGGAGACGAACGTGGTGGTCGTCAGCTTCATGGTCGCGGTTCCCTTCTCGTTGGTTTGGTCGTCGTTCGGTGGGACCGCGCGAGCACCGGAGCATCACCTATCTGTACCCAAGCGCCCCATGCCGTAGGACCAAGGCCACTGTCTGGCAGGGATCGATGTGGCGTCGGTATGGACCACAAGGGGGTCAGGTCTCGGTCCGGTCATTGGCGGGCTGTTCGCGGTCTATGGCCACCCACGACAGCCGCGTGCAAAATCGAGGCTAGAGCCCGTTGCAACTGAAGGAGTGAAACGAATGGTCAGAACGCATACGGTTGTCGCGGGGGAAACGCTGTCGGCATTGGCGTTGCGCTTCTATGGTGACGCGGAACTGTATTGGCTGATCGCCACCGCCAGCGGGATCGCCGATCCCGACGTCATCGATGTGGGGCAACGGCTGATCTTCCCCGACTTCACGAGATACACGGTTGTCGCGGGGGACACGCTGTCGGCGTTGGCTGTGCGCTTCTATGGTGACGCGGAACTATCTCGGCTGATCGCCACCGCCAGCGGGATCGCCGATCCCGACGTCATCGATGTGGGGCAACGGCTGATCATCCCGGACATCACGAGATACACGGTTGTCGCGGGGGACACGCTGTCGGCGTTGGCATCGCGTTTCTATGGTGACGCCTCGTTTTATCCGCTGATCGCCACCGTCAACGGCATCGCCGATCCCGACGTCATCGACGTCGGGCATGTACTGGTCATATTCGTCGGGCGCAGCGACGGGTTCGGGCTGTCGATCGTGGACCGCAACGAGAACGACCCTCGCTTGTGGTACTACCGGTTCCAGACCCGCGCGATCGGCTGGAACCCCGGCGTCAACGTCCTGCTTCCCGACGACTACCGCACCAGCGGACGCACCTATCCCGTCCTCTATCTGTTCCACGGCGGCGGCACCGACCAGGACTTCCGCACGTTCGACTTTCTGGGCATCCGCGACCTGACCGCCGGAAAGCCGATCATCGTCGTGATGCCCGACGGCGGGCACGCGGGCTGGTACTCCAACCCGGTCAGCTCGTTCGTCGGCCCGCGGAACTGGGAGACATTCCACATCGCCCAGCTGCTCCCCTGGATCGAGGCGAATTTCCGAACGTACGCCGAGTACGACGGCCGTGCGGTCGCCGGGTTTTCGATGGGTGGCTTCGGTGCGCTGAAGTACGCAGCCAAGTACTACGGCCACTTCGCCTCGGTGAGCAGCCACTCCGGCCCGGCGAGTCTGCGCCGCGACTTCGGCCTGGTCGTGCATTGGGCAAACTTGTCCTCGGCGGTCCTGGACCTGGGCGGCGGCACGGTCTACGGCGCGCCGCTCTGGGACCAGGCCAGGGTGAGCGCCGACAACCCGGTCGAGCGTATCGACAGCTACCGGAACAAGCGGATCTTCCTGGTCGCCGGCACCAGTCCGGACCCGCTCAACTGGTTCGACAGCGTGAACGAGACCCAGGTGCTTGCCGGCCAGCGGGAGTTCCGCGAACGCCTCAGCGACGCCGGCATCCCGCATGAATGGCATGAGGTGCCCGGCGGCCACGTCTTCCGGCCCGACATGTTCGTCCTCGACCTCGACGGCATCATCGCCCGGCTGCGCCACGCGAGCGGCGGGGCCGCAGGAGAACTCGCCGATAGCCGCTAACGTCGCGGGTTGGGCGAATCTGGCACCCCGCGCTGAGCAACTCGGCGACTGGTCAAATTTCCGCGCCATTGAGCGCAAGACCAAGAGGTTCCCGAGGAGGGGGCAGCGATACTTGTGAATGAAGAACTTACGCGGCATGTTGAATCCTCGGTGGGAGGATCTCACTCCGGTCAACAGTCGGCGCACAAAATCGAGCGCATCGTCTTCGACACCCGCTGCGGCACAACCTTGGGGCCGGAACCGATTGAACGTGGGCCAGCGGAGTCGAACCGGTCCCATGCTCATGGCAAAGCGGTGGACCCTTCACCGTGGAAAGCGACAATTGCGTGAGTTTCGTTGCAGTGCTTCCCTGGCCTGCTCTCGGACGAACGCCGTCAAGACCTCGACGATCGCGCCCTGATCCCTCGCGGAATCTCGGGCAATCCGCTCTAGCGCGAGCATGCCCCCGATCCGGACCTGGAGTTTCTCGCTGCCCAACTGGTCGATCGCTGCGTGAGCCTCTCGGTGATCTGGCCTTCACGCTCGAGCTCACGCTGCTTCACGCCTGCTTCTCGCTCGTCTTGGAGCTTCCGCCACGCCACGATAGCCCCGGACCCCACGGCGAGCCCGGCGATCGCCTGCAGGAGCGTCGAGCGGATGTTGTTCCTCGCCTCGAGCAGTTGTTCCTTGTTGAGATCCTCGGGGGACACCAACAGCCAAGGAATCACGATTACTACCGCAACGGAAAGGGCGACGAATACGAGCACCGCGACCGCACGGATCCATCCCCTGCCATGGGGATGGATCGGTGAATCTGCGGACGACCCGACAGACCGTGGCGCCTCATCCCGCCCGGAACGGCGCATGTCGCAAACACTACCGTCAGAGGCCCCTCCTGCCGTTGTCCGTCGCACGTCGACCCGGGTTCGCCACGGCTGCCCGTGTTGTGAATGCGGTCCCGGCAGTTTGTGCGGCGTAACCGGGTGTTCTCCGCGCGCTTTACCTTGTCGTCGGTGCCCAAGCAGGTCCGAGTTGAGGCCGCGGAATGGTGTGCACTGCCCCACTCCCTCATCACAGCAGTGGGGTGCTGTCGAATACGACGAAATCGAATATGCAGCGTTACCAGTAAAGTACTGCATATTGCATCGAGCCGAGCTGCATGGCATGGATTTCTGCCACTAACCTGACGCAGGTTCTTTGAAACCGCATGCGAGGATGCCGCCGCCATCACCGTCGCCAGAAGAAGTGATGCACCACCCCACTCGGGCTCGGGATCTGCTCCAGATGAAAACGGTCGACAAGTTCGTCGGGACTCGCCCACAAGCTTTCGCCGCGACCGAGTTCGACTGGTGCAACGGCGATATGCATCGTGTCGATGAGATCGGCATCGAGAAACTCCCGGACCGTGGCAACACCGCCGCCGATCCGCACGTCCTTGCCCTCGGCGGCATCGAATGCCTGCGCCAGTGCGTCCTTCGGAGACGCATCAAGGAAATGGAACGTGGTGTCCCCCAGCGTGAATGAGGGCCGCACGTGGTGAGTGAGGACGAACACCGGCGTGTGGAACGGGGGTTCGTCCCCCCACCATCCTTGCCAGTCGTAGTTCTCCCATGGCCCCCGCTGCGGACCGAATTTGTTGCGCCCCATGATCTCGGCGCCGATATTGTTGGTGAAGTCGCGAGTGCAGTAGTCGTCGAGGCCGTAGGTTCCCCCCGGGTCGGTCCGGTTGACCCAGTGAGCGGTGGCGCCCGCCCACGACCAGAGCGCACCCGGATCGGCGTGGCCGAACGGGCGATCGAGGCTTTGCCCCTCCCCGGCACCGTATCCATCGCTGGAAACGTTGAAGCATTGAACGCGGACGGACTGAGCCATCAGAACCCTTTCTGGTTGCAATGTGCAATCGGTTTGTAACCTACCTAGACTGATCCCATGGTGCAACCAGTTGCTCATGACAAGCTCCCGGTGTCCCCGGGCAAATCGGGCTGTCCGATCAATATGACGATCGAGCTCCTCGGGGACCGGTGGAGCCTGATCGTCCTGCGCGACATCATGTTCGGCGGCAACACCCACTTTCGCGAACTGCTCGCCGTGTCCATCGAGGGCATCGCGTCGAACATCCTGGCCGGCCGCCTCGCGAAACTCGTCGACGCGGGCTTACTCACCCGCGACGACGACCCGAGTCACCGCCAGAAGGTCGAATACCATCTCACCGAGGCGGCGATCCAGCTTGTCCCGGTGATGGCCCAGCTGGGCGCGTGGGGCGCATGCTGGTTGGACACGGCGCCGGAACTGACTGTGCGAGCCGAACTGCTGGCCGCCGGCGGTCCTCCGCTGTGGGAGCGATTCATGGCCGAACTCCGCGCCACTCACCTGGCCGGAGCGTCGATACCTGCCGATGGAGTGCTTGCGGAACTGACCGCCGCCTATCACCAAGCAGCCGCCGGGCGCGGGCAGGAAACAGCTGGATAGAACCGCGTGCCGCCGCTGAACTTCCGGGTCGATCGGTGCCCGATGGCTCGCCGATCTCGCGATCCTCGACCACGACGAGGCGGGCGAACAGATCATCGCAGAGCTGCCTGCCGACAAAGACTTTCCTGACATCGTTATCAACCCAACGCGGTACAGCGGACAGCCGACATTCGTTGGCAGCCGCGTGTCACCGGTGACTATCACAGGCATGGCGAATAGCGGTGAACGACACGAATATCTAGCCGCCGACTACGGGCTGAGTCTCCAGCAGGTCCAGCACGCCATCGACTACACCGAGAAATACCGACTGGCAGCGGCGTAGGGCTCGGCAATGCTCGCGACGTGGTCGGGGGCAATGCGATCACCGAGTCAGCCCGCCGCTCGTAAGGCGGCCACTCCCCACCGATGGGCGGATGTCGGAGATGCAGGTCGTCTCCGTGTCCTTCCCGCGTGCGCTGCTGCCGTTGCGCCGTGACGACCTCGACCGTGTCTCCGCGGTCACCATCCCGGGCGATCGCGGCACCGGGTCGCTGATCTCCTCGCTTGCGCTACAGCTGCCCGGGCACCTCGACGACCCCGGCGTGGAGCACGGAACCCGGCTCGGCACCGCGGTGCTCGACCTGCTGACCGCCGGCATCGCGGCGCGCCTCGACCGCCACGGCGCCGTGCCACCGGAAACCCAGCAGAACGCCCTGCTGATTCGGATCCGGGCGTGGATCGAGGAACATCTCGACTACCCCGAACTCTCACCCGCAGATGTTGCTGCAGCGCATCACATTTCGCTGCGTTACCTGCATAAGTTGTTCTCGGTGCAGCAGTCGACGGTGGCCGGCTGGATTCGACACCGGCGCCTGGAGCGGTGCCGCCGCGCCCTGCTGGACCCCGCCCAGGCGACCCGGCCCGTCAGCGCGATCGCCGCCCGCTGGGGCATCCTCAACGCGGCTCATTTCAGCCGCGTGTTCCGGGACGCCTACGGGCTGGCGCCCGCCGAATACCGCCGGCTCAACCTCGGGCTATGAACACAGCCCGCCAGGGAACCACTCCCCTGCTAAGCGTGAACCAACGTACGACCGATTCGAATATGGCGGGTTACCGGTAATGTCGGTGGCGCCTGCCGTGGCGTCGACCGCTGGACGCGGGCATCGATGTCCGGTCTCAATACAGTTGGCACTTTTCGCAATCAATCTGACACTCAACGGATTCGCCGCCGTAGTCTCATTGGAAAGACCTGCTCCCACCGCTTCAGGACCCGCGATGACCACAGCATCACCACCGCCAGTCGCGTCAACGAAATTTGCCGTGACCAGTCCCGCGTTCGACGAGAACACCCAGATCCCGGCCGAGTACTCCTGCAGGGGCCGTAACGTCCCCCCGCCACTTCGCTGGGAGAACGTGCCGGCTGGCACCGAGTCCCTGGCTTTGGTCGTCGACGACCCCGACGCTGTCGGCGGGCTCTATATCCACTGGATAGTCACCGGCATACCACCTTCAACCACCGAACTCGTCGAAGGCGCGCTACCCGAGGGGGCTCGAGTCAGCCTGAACTCCGGGCACAAGGCGGCGTATCTCGGCCCATGCCCACCGGCCGGCACCGGCGTGCACCACTACCGCTTCCACCTGTATGCACTGAGCAAGCCATTGACGTTGGCGCCGACAGCACCGGCGCGGGAAGCGACCCGGACGATCGCTGGCGCGGCCATCGCCGTAGTCCGCACGGTTGGCCTTTTCAGCGGCTGAGGCAGACGACAAGCGTCCGGTTTCGCTGGAGTCAGTCGCTGACAATCCGGCCGTCGCGCAGTCGAATGATCCGATTGGTGAACCCGCGATCTCTGATCCAGCAGCTAGTCAACACGATCCCCGATAAAGGACGAGCGCCCCGAGCCCGGGAGAGCCTCCGCGTCCCGCACACCCCAGAATCGTCACTGTGACCCATCGATCCTGCCCGCCGGAGGCACCTCCTCTACATCGCGGGTCGCAAGCAGAGATTCGGGTGGACACCGCGGGCCGCGCCGACATCGAAGCTAGGGTGCCTCATCGTGGACAACGCCGAGGCCATACGTGTCAATCGGATCTTCCACGACCACGAATGTGGCTACTACGACGAGCGGTTCGCGATCGTGCACGACGAGCGGTCCGCGCGGCGGGCGCGGCAGGAGGTCGAGGATCTGCTCGGCCGACCGGTACGCGCCCGCGAGACGGTGCTCGACGTCGGCTGCGGGACCGGGTGGCTGGCCGCCGGGCTGCCCCGTGCCCTGCCCGGACTGCCGGTGATCGGCGTCGACCTGTCGCAGGGCATGCTCGAGCGGGCCAGAGCGGCCGGGGCGTGGCCACTGCTGCGGGCCGACGCCCAACGGTTGCCGCTAGCCACCGCCAGCGTGGACCTGATCGTCACCCGCGGGGTCCTGCACCACCTGCCGGACGTCCCGGCCGCGTTGACGGAATGGCGGCGGGTATTACGGCCCGGCGGTGCGGTGGTGGTCACCTGCGAGCCGACACCCACCATGGAGGCGCACGTCGAGCCGCTGGTCCGCGCCCTGCTGTGGGTGCTGCACCGGCCGCTCAGCGCCGAAGAAGACTTCTGGGAGGTCGCCTCGATGGCAGCTAACCTGCACGTGTTCACTCCCGCACAGCTGGCCGCGATGGCTACCGGCGCAGGCTACCGCGAGGTCTCGCTGTCCACTAGGTACTTCTGCGCCACACTGCTGCTGACCGCCTCCTACGTCACTCACGGTCGCCGCCCCGGGCTGGCCCGACGGGTACCGTGGCGGCGGCTCGAAACGCTCGCGTCCACCCTGGACGGCGCGGTGGCCAACCGGGTTCTGCCCGACACCTGGCGCCACGCGGTCGTCGGCGTACTGCGACCCTAAAGCCGCGAGAGGCCCCACCCCGGGGTTTGTCGTCGCCGGGTCACGATGGTGCACCTCATCCGTGACACCCGACGAAGATTTTGAACTCAGCACGTGACGTGCAGGACCGCGCGGACCTCCCGTCGCTCCAGACCCGCGATCAGCCGGCAGGCCTTTTCTGTCGGGACGGCGACAAGGTCAATGTTTCGGCGCGCAGCCTCCGCCACCACCTCGGGCATGATCGGCAACGAGCCGTAGGCCCCGGTGCCGATGATCAACCGGCGGCCGCCCCACGGCAGCTCCTCGTCGGCCGAAAGCGGAGTGTGTCCGAACTTGCCGCGGTATGGCTTCGAGGGCTTCTTGCTCCGTTTGCGCACGGCACCTCGGTCGATGACGACGTCGTGCTCATACGCTCGTCCCTCGACCTCGATCGACCCGAACCCGCAGAGTCGCACATCCATCAGATACCGCCCCTACCCGCCATCAGCGCGCACGCCGAGGGCAAACCGCTGCTCCTAGCCGACAATCTGGTCGCTGAGTGCCGCCCGCGCATCCTCGGGTTTGTCGACGGCGATCGCGAAGATCACCTCACCTTGGCAGATCGACACTTCCAGCAGACCCTCGATGTTCACGCCCGCGTCGGCGAGTTTCCGACCGAACTTGGCCGCTTCGCCGAATTGGTCTGCGCATTTGACCTTCAGGGCAGGACGCTCGGTGAACTCCAGGCCCGCGCCCTCCAGGGCGGTGCGCACGGCGGCCTCGTCGCTGGCGGTGAACAGGATGGTCCCACGCTCTCCGGTCACAACACCGGCGAGTTGAAGGTTGACGCCGCGCTGGGCGCACACATCGCCAAGATGTGCCAGCTCGCCTGGTTGGTTCTTCAATTCGACACTGAAGAGGTTCATCACAACTCCCCTCCGCAGGGATATCCAACACTTCGAAATCTACGCCCATTGCCAGCGCGCAGGAAGCCGGTGCGCCCGACGGCGCCGATCATGGCGACGATCCGCTCGTGGACCCCACGGCCCAGTCCCATTCCCCTCCTCAGGAACGAATAGTACGAACTCGAATATGCAGGGTTACCAGTCGAAGTCGCCGTTTTCATCTGATGAAGTCGGTGCCGCTCACCAGGGCGCCGGACGGCCTTTGAGCTGCTGCCAGTAGCGCCGGTGCGCATGGCGGGCGTGGGCGCTGGTCATACCGTCGGGAAGCTCGCTGTCGAGTGGGTCGGCGAGTGCGGCGATATCGCGCAGGGCGGCGGCTTGGCAGGCCCGCTTGGTGAACGCGTACTGCTCGAGGCAGTCCTCGGGTGTCTGCTCGGCAACCGCGACAGCGCGGTCAAGCAGCTCCTCGGCAGGCACCAGCCCGTGCACCATGCCAAGCGCGTAGGCCTCTGTCGGAGAAAAGGTTTCGCCGAGCAGGCAGGTCCGGGACGCCACCGGCTCGCCCCACGCGTAAGCGAGCATGCGGACGTACACCGCGGGCATCGGGATTCCGATCGGAACCTCGTTGAGCCCGAACCGCGCGCCCTCGGCGACAGCGACCCGATGATCACACACCGCGGCGGTGATGAGGCCTCCGGCGAAGGCGTGCCCGTTCACCGCCGCCACCGTCGGGCGCGGATACGTGAACAACCGCATGTTCGTCGCCCGGTAGTCCCGGAACCACGACGCCACCGCCGCCCGGTCCCCGGCGAACAGCGGGAAATGCTCACCCAGATCCAGGCCGGCAGAAAACCGCGTCCCCGTACCGGTCAGCACGACGGGCGACTCCGCGTGATCACGCTCCAGCACGTCGAACGCCTCATGTAGGTCGGCGAAGAACGCGCGATTCTGCGCGTTGACCGGATTGGTCGTCATCGTTATCACCGCGACGCGACCTCGCCGCTCGATCGTCCAGCTCATACGCGTTCCTCCTTGATGAACTCCACACTCGCGCCTCTAGGCCATGAGCCGCTCCACCAGCAGCAACACTCCGATCCCGACCATCGCGGCACCGGAGATGCGGGTCACCACCCGCGCCGCCGAGGGCCGCGCCCTCAGCGCCAGTCGCGCCCCGGCGCCCACGCCCGTGTAGACCACAGCGCAGCTCACCACGTGAACCAACCCGAGCGCCACGATCTGCACGCCAACCGGCCAACCCGCATCCGGTTCGGTGAACTGCGGCAGCAGCGCCAAGAACAGCAGGAACACCTTCGGATTGAGCACGCTGGTCCCCGCACCCTGCATGGCCTGCCGCAGCCACGAGTCGGCGGGCGGCGAGGCACTCGCGTCCAGCGCCGAAGGACGGGCGAGCGTCGCGATGCCCAGCCACAGCAGATACGCCGCGCCGACCACGGTCAGCACGGTCAACACCAGCGGCGAGCGGGCCACCAGGGCGGCCACCCCGACCGCCACCGCCGCGGTGGCTGCCAGATGCCCGACCAACAATCCGCCCACTGCGGGCAGCACGGTCCGATGCCCGAGCCCCGCTGCGATCGCGTACGCCCAGTCCGCCCCCGGCGTCAATACGAACAACAACGACACCGCCCAGAACGCGACGACGGTACCGACCGTCATGACCTCACCTATCCTTCGCACTCGCGCCGCCGGATTGCTCTAGGAGGAAGATTAGATGTGTGCGCGAGAAATGTGCTTCCAACTTTCTCCACTCCAGCGCGTATGTGAGGGAGAATCTTGCTCATGGATGACGTTGACCGGAGAATCCTTGCCGCACTCCAGCAGGACGGGCGGCTCACCATCACCGAACTCGCCGAGCGTGTCCGCCTCAGCCTCTCGCCCTGCCACCGCCGCCTGCGCGCCTTGGAACGCTCCGGTGCAATCAGCGGCTACCGCGCACACCTCGACGCCCACGCCCTCGGCCTCACCTTCGAAGCCCTCGTCTTCGTAACCATGCGCGACGCAAAGCGCGACACCCTCGCTGCCTTCGAACAGGCCACCGCCGACATCCCCCACGTAATACAGGCCCAACGGCTGTTCGGCGACCCCGACTACCTCCTGCGCATCGTCACCCGCGACCTAGCCGCCTTCCAACAGCTCTACGACGACCACCTCGCCGCACTCCCCGGCGTACAACGCCTCAGCAGCACCCTCGTCATGAAAAGCATCGTCGAAAACCGACCCCTGCCACTGTGAGCCGCCTGCACGCCGCCGTACCGCCTCACCGGAATGGGTTCTCCTGTGCTCATCCACAGCCGGTGCCGTGACACCTCCACATAGGTGTCTAGATCGCTCAGATCTCAATTCCGCGCTGAAGCGGTCCGCTTGGCCGAGCGCGGCATCCAGCTGTCCCGCCCTCAGTTACCGGTTGAGGTCTCCGTTCTCATCAGACCCGCATTGATGTCACACGACCCGTTACGAGACACTCGCTGCAGGCCCACCAGACGCGGCCGCAGACAATTTCACGCAATGGCCGGGAAGTGAACACATTGAGCCACAACCGTGTCGACGCGACCATGCTGCGGTCGGCCGTCGCGAGCATCCGTACGATTCGGCGCGCCACGCCGCTTCTCGTTGTCACGATCATGTTCGCACTGGTCGGCTGCTCAGAGTCGACCAGGGCCTCAACCACAACGAAGGCGACCGCCACAACGACCACGCTCCCGCCCGCGCAGCCGGGGCTGACAACTTACCCCGCGCAGCCGCGGATAGCATCCGACCCCGCGCACCTGGCCGACGACCTCGTCACCGACGAGCAGGCGCTGCGCGACCCGTCGTCGTCGGAGGCTGTGCTGATGGCGGCAGCGCGCCGCCAGCAAGCGGCCTACCGCGCCCTCGGGCGGCACCCCGAGTGGGACCCGATCGCGCGCCCGCGAATCCCGCCGTCGCTCCTCGAAATCTACGACCGCAATGTCGACGCGCGCCGGCAGCTCACCGCGATGAGCAAAGCGAAAGACACGCTGCCTGCTTGGCGCATCGACCCGCCGGCGCCGGCCGACGAGCTGCTGGGTTACTACCGCGAGGCCGAGTCGGCGTCCGGCGTCGGCTGGACCTATCTGGCGGCGATCAACCTGATCGAGACCGGCTTCGGCCGCATCGCCGGCGTGAGCACCGCTGGCGCGCAAGGCCCCATGCAGTTCTTGCCCTCGACCTTTGCCGCCTACGGCGAGGGCGGCGACATCCTCTCGCCCCACGACAGCATCATGGCGGCCGGCCGCTACCTCGCCGCTAATGGCTTCGCCGACGACCGCGATTACGCCCTGTACCGGTACAACAACTCGAACCAATACGTGCAGGCGGTCAACGACTACGCAGCGGTGCTCGCAGCCGATCCCGCTGCGTTTGCCGGGTACTACCGGTGGGACGTCTATTACAAGACGAGTGCCGGTGACGTGCTCCTGCCCATCGGTTACTCCGCGATCTCACCGATCCCCGTCGCGGACTACCTGGCGACCCACCCGCAGTAAGCCGTCGCGGCGCAGCAAGCTACACGGCCCCGATGGCCGACCAGCCGGCGGAAACAGGCGCGTCGCGGGGTGACGTATCACCCGCGGATGCGTAGCGTCCGGACTGACTGTGCCGCAAATCATTTGAATGGCGGGAGGGCCGATCGTGGGGGGGCGCCGTCCGCGCACTGTCGTGTGCTGCCCCAACCCGCGGCCGCAGCTTTTCCGCTTAGTGCACGCCCAAAACGCCGCCAAGGTACTGGGCGCGGCAGGCTCGGCGAGCCAGCTTGCCGCTGGTGGTGCGCGGGATGCCACCAGCTGGCAGGAAGCGCACGTCGGACACGGATAGCCCATGTCGGTGCGACACTGCCGCCCGGATCGCCTCGATCGCTGGCTGCGGATCGGCACGGCCGGTGCCCGCTGCACGTTCGGCAATGATCACCAGGCGTTCGCTCGTGTCATCGGTATCCGATCCCGGCAGTTCGTTCGCCGGCACGGAGAATGCCGCCACGTATCCCCGCCGCACCGTCGGCGAGGCCTCCGCAGTGGTGGCCTCGATGTCCTGCGGATAGTGGTTACGGCCGTCGACTATCACTAGATCCGCAATTCGGCCGGTGACGTAGAGCTCACCGTCGAGATACACGCCCAGATCGCCGGTCCGCAGCCATGTGCCTCCGGTCGGTGAGCCGTCGGCGTGGCTGCCTTCCGTGAGCAGGGACTGCAGCTTGGCGCCGAACGTCAGCCGTGTTTCTTCCGGCCGTTCCCAGTAGCCCCGACCGATATTGTTGCCCTGCAACCAGATTTCGCCGACCTCACCGTCGCGCAGCTCGTCGCCGGTGTCAGGGTTGACGATCACGCCCCACTGGCTGCGGGCTATCCGACCGCACGACAACTGGGCTACGGCGTTGGGGGCATCCGCCGTGACGTGTACCGCCTGACCGGCGCCCAGTTGCTCCCGGTCGAGGTAGACAGCCGTCGCCTGAGCGCTGGGGTCGATGGTCGAGACGAAGAGTGTCGCCTCTGCGATGCCGTAAGACGGTTTGAATGCCGTATGCGGTAATCCGTAGGGCACGAACGCCTCGTTGAAAGTCCTGATGGCATCCATGCTCACCGGTTCGGAACCGATGATCAGCACGACATTGCTCAGATTGACATCCTCGCCCTGCTCAGGAAGGCCGCGTTGTGCGGTCCACTCGTATGCGAAGTTCGGCGCGGCGGTGACCACCCGACCGTGCCGCGACTCGGCAGCCAGCGCTTGAATCCACCGCTGCGGCCTACGGATAAAGGCAGTTGGCGACATCAGCGTGGAGTGTCCCCCGTACACCGCCGGAAAGCCGATCATCGACAGGCCCATGTCATGGTAGAGCGGTAACCAACTGACGCCGTGGGTGTTTCGGTTCAGCAGGTCGATCGAGAGGATCATCTGCAGCAGATTGGTGCCGACCGCCCGATGGGTGATCTCCACGCCGACCGGGAGGCGCGTCGAGTATCAGCGCCGCGAGATCATGGGGTTGCCGCGGCTTGTCATCGTGGCGGCGCACCACCTCGACGACCTGATAGGACGCCAGCCGCACCGTCACCGTCGCCGCCATCATCGCGGCATCGAAACGGGCGTCGACCAGGACGTCTCCGTTGGCGCGCAGATCCTTGGCCCACCAGTACAGCGGCCGGACCACCTCGGCGGGCTGGTGCACGCGCGGTGTCGGGATCGCGTCGAATCGGGGCTCGAACCCGACCAATTCGGGCATGCGGGGCGAGGGGCGCTGCGTGAGCACTCGGGGCAGTTTCACCGAATCCCTCCTCATCGCGTCGTGCCTGCTGACACCATACTCTAATCTAAGACGATAATGTAAGACGCCAACATTGACAGATTTAGGGAGTCCTCGGTGAATCTGTTCGACTATGAACCGCGGCGCAGACCTCGCATGACTCGTCGTGTGCTGCGCGGATTCGACGCGGGAGCTTTTGCCGAGGCTCGCCGGCAAAAGGGCATCAGTGTCAGCGACCTGTCCCGTTTGGCTGACGTCTCCCACGGAACGGTCTTCAACTGGGAGGCCGGCAAGAGCACGCCCCAGGTGGATCTGCTGGCCCGGGTGATGCGCATCCTCGAAGCGCCGATCGAGCAGGTCGTCACCATCCCGGCCGGCGAGCGCTACCCCGGAGACTGGCGCGTGATCAAAGGACTCACCCAGCCCGAACTTGCTGCTGCGGTGAAGATTCCCACCACCACGTTGCGCGGCATCGAGCGTGCCGACGCTGCGCTCACCGACGGCAACGCCGACAAGCTGGCCAAGCACCTCGGGATCAGCGTCGAGGAGTACCGGGCGGCCTACGAGCGCGCCCGGCAGCGCCCCGCCGGCACCCCTGTGTGACCAGTGCTGCAACTTCAGCAAACATGGATAGTCGCCAATTGGCAGGACACGACGAAATGCGCAAAATTTCTGACTTTGCGGACCGGGGGCCGTTGAATCCACCCGCGCAGCGGTAAAAGGCCTGCCGGCCAGGTGCTTCACCCCCATGCCGTCCTCCTCGTGATTGACGCTATCGCCCCCGGAGAGGGGGTGTGCACACTAAAATTCCAACAGCCCGGCAAGGGAAAGTCACGAAACTGGGCAAAGGAAAATCCGACAACTCGCCGGTAACGATTTGATAACAATCGACTGGGCCGCTAATTCGGAATGAAATGCCACGAACAGTCTGGCGTGCCGCCCGTCGTTGTCCGATGTTTGTCGTTGGGACGGTAAAGCGCTGCGCGCCAACCGATTCCGCCTTCTTGTCGGTGCAGGCGGCGATGCTGAAGAAATGAACACCGCAAGGGACTTCGTGGTCGTCGACGTCGAGACGTCGGGCTTTGACCCCGCCGCCGCCCGCGTGCTGAGCGTGGCCGCGCTAACCATCACCGCCAGCGGAGCGATCGAGCACTCGATGTACACGCTGCTCAACCCCGGCGTGGCGCCCGGCCCGACCAACATCCATGGCCTGACCCCACCCATGCTGGCCGGCCAGCCCTGTTACGCCGACATCGCCGAGCACCTGGCGCCGCTGCTATGCGGCCGCATCCTGGTCGCCGACAATGCCGCCTTCGACTACGCATTCCTGGCCGCCGAAGCTCGCCGCTGCGACACCGAGCTGCCCGTCACGTCGGTCCTGTGCACCCTCGAACTCGCCGCCCTGCTCGACCTTGACCTCGACAGCCTCAGCCTCGCCGCCCTGGCCCGCCACTGGAACATCTCCCAGGCCCGCCCGCACGACGCCCTCGACGACGCCAGAGTCCTGGCCGCTGTCCTTCGACATGCTCTGGCGCGCGCCGCCGAACTCGAGATCACCCTGCCGATCCGCTCGCCGGCGACGCTGCCGCCGGTGGAGTTCCACACAGCAGCCGCCTGACCCTCCGATTCCGGAGCAGCGCAACAGCGTTTGGTCAGCGTGTCGCTGCGCGGCGTTACCGTCGGCCCATGCAGGACAGCTATCAGGTGTCGCGGCCGCAGCTGGTCCGGCTCTATGCGGCGAACGTCGCGTGCGCACTGATCGCGGGACTCGCCGCGTACGTCGGTGTGCGCCAGATCCGGACACTGCGCGCGGCGGTTCGTGTCCTGACCTCGCCGAGGCTGCGGGTCCGATGAGAATCCGACGCAAGGGATGGATGGCAATCGCCGCGGCCGCGGTCAGCGCCCTGGTGTGGCTGCACCCCGGCAACCCCCGCGGCGATCGAGTCCCCAGCAATAGGCAGTCCCCCCGTCAGCGAGAATTGCGGGGATGACCGCGACGCCCCTGACCGACATCCAGCTGCCCGAGCAGGCGCTCACCGAGCGCCGCGACGTCGACGTCACAGAGTGGATCCATGACCATGCGATCGCCGTCGGCCGCCCCTGGTGGACCCAAACCCTAACCGCTCACGGTCTCGACGACACCCTCACCGGCGAGACGATCCGCCGCGCCGACATCTTCGCCCTGGCCGACGCCGCAACCGACGATCCAGCGGCGGCGCTGACGCTGCTGTGGAACTCGCCGGCCTGGGGCAGCGGCGACAAGCGCCGCAACAACAAGACCCGCATCGCCGCGATCGCGCCGACCCCGACGGCGCCGTGACCGTGATCAGCGAGCACCTCGACTCCTCCGCTTGGTGGCAGGACATCCACGACCTGACCGAAACACCGATCCGCGATCTCATCGACGGCCTGGACGAGATCGCCGAACAGGCCATCCCGTACGGCTGGCTGCCAGGCCGGGCACGCACCTTCTACGGCGGGCAATTTGCCACCTGGTCGGATCTGGCCGGCGAGACCATCACGTCGTTGGTCAACCGGCCCAAAGGCGGGATCGGTACGGTGCGCGCCATCGTGATCGCGGCGCGCGAGGCCGTGACCCTGGCCCGCTCCACCCCGACCGACGACGTCGTGGACGCCGCGACAGCGATCCGCAGACTGCTCGATCGACTCACCGACTACGACTACAAAGTGCTCTCGGCGCGCGGATGGGCTCTGCACCCACAAACCATCCCCGTGACCGCCGGCCAGCTCGGCGTGCGCCCAATCAACGTGCAGCGCAACCAACCCCGCGCCTACGGACGGTTCCGTGACCTGTTCGCCGACCCAGCCCATGCCGCCGTCATCGGCTACGCCGAAGACCTGCGCCGACAACTCGGCCCGCTGACACGCAAGCACACCGCCGAACGGGCACTGAAAGATCTAGGGCTGGACCTGGCCACCGACGCCGGGCAGATGCTGCTGCACCTCGCCGGCCCCTACTCCTGCAAGGACACCTGGCTGGAGAACACCACCGCCGAAGGCTTGGCCACCGCCCGCGCCACGCTCGACGCCGCCTTCACCCAAGCGGGCGCGCCGACGACCACTTCCCTGACCCTGGAACTCGACAACTTCGGCATACCCCAACACACAGCGATCGACTTCATCGACGGCCGCCCCGGACTGCGCCGCGTCGGCGACAGATGGGTGCGCTGGGGACCCACCATCGCCGAACGGACCGAAGCCGCCCTGCACCTATCCGGAGCGCCGGCCCCGGCCGTACTCATCGCCGCCACCATCGGCGACAACTGCAATGAGCGGTCCGTGCGCGAGGTCCTCTATGAAGACTCGCGCTTCATCCGCGCCACCAAACAGACCTGGGCACTGCGCCAATGGGGCATCGACGAGTACACCGGTGTCTTCTCCGAGATCTCCGCACGCATCGACGCCGCCGGCGGCGCGATCAGCACCAAGGCCCTCGTCGACGACATTACGGCGGCCTTCCCCGACGTCGCCGAGACTTCGATCCGCTCCTATCTGAGTGCACCCGCATTCGTGGTCGAAAAAGGCATGGCGCGTCGGCGGACCGAGACCGACGGCTGGCCGACAGTGCCGCCGCTGAACACAGCTCGCGGCGCATTCCACAACGGCCCCAACGAGATACGTATCGCCGCGCCGGTGACTTTCGATCTGCTCCGTGGATCCGGACAGACCTTGAACCCAGCAATAGCGACAGCGCTCGGCATCCATCCCGGTCAACAGCGATCGTTCACCGGCACGCTCACCGACATCAATCTCTCCTGGCGGCAGTCGGCGATCAGCGGCGCCAGCGTCGGCTCCCTGCGCGGGCCGGCCACGACTCTCGGCGCCCAACTCGATGACACCATCGTGCTGGCATTCAACCTGCGCGACAACACCGTTGACATGGGACGGATCCCGGCCGACGCAAACGCTCGGCAGCGGCTGCGCGTCCTGCTCGGCAACTCGGTCCGCAAGCCGGTCGCCGCTCTCGCCCGCGCTCTTCGGCCCACCGGAGGATGTCACCGCGCTTCTGCGTCGCCGCGGCGATAAGGAACTCCTCGCACTCCTCACCGAGTCCGCCCCGTGAGTCGCCGCCAGAGCGTGACGTGGGCGGCCACCAGCGTGCCCGAGCTCCGCCGACAGTGGTGCAACGCCCTGGACCAGATCGTCGACCGGTTCAGCGAGGGCCTGGCGCCGCCGGAGCCCGGCACGTCCTGACGGCACTTCCGCCGCAATCGCGACTGCAACGTCACCGAGTTGGTTCCTGGGGTGCGTACAAGCCCTGCCGGGCCAGGTTGAACCGCCGCCGCCTGACAGGGCGAATTTTCACCGCGCTATCTTCGGCTGGCACCCGGCGAGCATGTCGTGACAAGAGCCAAGTCGTCGGGCAGTCTGTGTACCGGTGATTTCAAACCAGTCGAAATGTACGGGTCTGTTCAGCCGCGAATTATTTCACCGATTCACCGACCGGGAATGTCCATTCTGTGGAAGCTGTCGGCATGCCTGAAATTGTGGGGTTCTCTCACATTGACCTGACGGTCTCCGATTGCGACCGCGCGGTGCAGTGGTGGCAAGACGTCCCGGGCTTCCTCCTCGTGCACCAGGTGAATGAGGCGACCTATCAGTCGCGAGCCATGATCCATCCATCGGGCATAGCGGTGACGGTGATGACCCACGATGCGACCGCGGAATCCGGAGCATTCGATGAACGGCGGGTCGGCCTTGACCACCTGGCGTTCCGAGTGGTGGACCGAGACGAACTGCAGCGCTGGGCAGCGCATTTCGATGCGATGGGGGTCACGCACACAGGAACCATTGATACCGGATACGGCCCAACGCTGGTCTTCCGCGATCCCGACAACATGCAGCTCGAACTCTATGTTCAGCCGGTCGGCGGCGACATGCCGGATCTGAGCGATGCGGATTCCGCAGAGGCGCAACGGCTTTTGAGCGAGGCCCGCTAGCGCCCGAGTCATGGAAACGCTGGGATCGTTGAGACAAAACCGGCCCGGGCAGTCGTGAGGCAGGCTGTCAACACGAGATCAGCGGGACTCAAGAATGTCGCCGCCGGCGAGAAGCTACAGGAGGAGGAGATGCACGATGGCGAAGGCGGACGAGCGCTCAGCGCCTCGTCTCGTACCTGGTGAGCACCACGCCGCCGGGGAACGTCCGTGTCTCCACCAGGTCCAGGTTCACCCAGCTATCCAGCGCGGTGAAGAACGGCGTGCCGCCGCCCACCAGGACCGGGTAGGTGGCCAGCGCGTACTCGTCGATCAGCCCGGCCCGCGTGGCAGCCCCGGCGAGCGTTGCGCCGCCGATGCCCATCGGGCCGCCGTCCTCGGCCTTGAGCCGGGTGATCTCGGCGACCGCGTCGCCGGTGACCAGGCGGGTGTTCCAGTCGACCTTGTCGATCGTCGAGGAGAACACCACCTTCGGCGTGTCCCGCCAGTTGCGTGCGAACTCGATCTCCGCCGGGGTTGCGTTGGGCTGCTGGTCGCCGGTCGGCCAGTAGGAGCTCATCGTCTCCCATAGCTTGCGCCCGTACAGCGACAGGCCGGTCGCCCGCTCCTGGTCGAGCCACCACTGGAACAGCTCGTCGCTCGGCGGCCCGCTCCAGCCGATGTCGTCGCCGGGCGCGGCGATGTAGCCGTCCAGGGTCACGTTCATGCCGTAGATCAGTTTCCGCATGGTGCCAGCCTCCCGTGAGTCGGTCTCCGGCGTATATAGACCGGCGCCGTGCGGGAAACTCATCGGTGCGCGATCTGGGCTCGCAGGTAGTCCTCGTCGTGCTCGGGGCTCAGCGTGGCGTACTCGGCCGGCTCGGGCACCCGACGGATCTCGACCTCGCCCTCGCACGGCAGCGGCCCGCCGGCGAACCGGACCCGGGCACCCCAACCTCAAGCAGGGCCGCCGAACAAGCTACGACGCAGAAAGCGCGAAATCTGAAGAAATGCCATGGAACTGAGACTCAACCGAAATGACATTCCGTGAGACACCAACGAACCCGCCGGTCAAACAAGATCGACATGTCACGCGATCTAAGACCCTACACCTGCCGCCTTCTTCTCTTCCTTCTTTGTAGAGTCTCGCAGCCGATGACATTTATTCGCTCGAGATGTCATGTCTCGCAACGGTACTGGGGGAATGCCCTGGTCACATGGCGTGCCGTGGGAACGGCTCTAGGAAATGCAGGGTTTCGTGAGACAAACTGGGTCGGAATCGCCGTGAGACAACCGGGAAGACAGCAGGTCGGCGGACGCCGGAGATGTCCCGGAACGGTTCACTGAATCTGTGCAGCGAAAGTGAGCCACGCTGGCCTTGCATGCGCTGGCTTGTTCTGTGAGGTGAGACCATGAAGGAGCGTCCGGTAGCGGACGATCTGCTGAGGCGACGTTGTCGGGCCGTCGCAGGGACATCCTGTTGTCCGAGCGTTGGCGCTGGAGATCACGGGCCGGTTCACGCCCGGCGTAGCCGCCAGATCGTCTCGGCCGGCCAGCGTCGAGCCCAGGCCAAAGCCGCGGCCGACCGGTAGGAGCTGATCGCGTTCGGCGCGGGCCGCGGCTCGATCAGGTCTTCGATCACGAATTCGTTGGCGCGGAACAACCGGATCCATTCTCCGAACGGCAGCTGGAACGATACTTCCTCCCCATCATCGATGACATGCATGCCGAAGTAGTCGAGCGCCAGCCGCTCGCCGACCTCCTCGGCATCAAGCGGCCAGCAGATCGTTTCGATCGGTGAGTGGTGATTGAACGCGAACAGCCCGCCCGGCCGGAGAAGGCGCGCCACCTCGGGCACCGTCCGATACGGGTCGGCGAAGCTCATCGCCCCGTGGTCGCAGAACACCACGTCGAAGCTGGCGGCCGGGAGCGGCACCGCCTCGGCGCTGGCATGGACGAGCGGGAAGTCGACGCCTGCCTCGGCCATCAGCCGGCGGGCGTGCTCGAGCTGACGTCGCGACAGGTCCAGCCCAACCGGGTGGGCGCCCAACCTGGCCAGCGCGATCGACCATTGAGCGGCGCCGCAACCGAACTCGAGGATGTCGCGACCAATAAAGTCGCCGAGGACGCGCAACTCGGATTCAGGGATCCGGGCCGTCCCCCAGGCGAGCCCGCCGCTCTCGGCCAGGTCCTCACCGTGGCGGGCCTGGTATTCATCGCTGTAGTCATCCCACATCGCCCGGTTGCGGGCGGCGTGCTCGGCCGGGGCGCCGGGGTCGCTCGCGGCGCCGGATTCGCTCGGCATGACAGGTCATGCTAAGCCAGACCGCTCGAGAGGACCGGCAGGCCGTCCAACAGGGTCAGCCTAGGCCGCGCGACCAGCAGCCGTCGTAGGAAACGAAGCGTTCTGTGAGACAAACCGCTGGTGCACTCGTCGTGAGATAGATGAGAGAAGCCCAGGTCAGATCGTCGCCACATGACACGGCAGGTGAGAACCTGATATGTAGGCGATTTTGTCAAGAGGCAGGTGAAAGCCGCCCCGACCAGTAGCCGGGGCGGCTTTCGTTTTGGCTGGCCGGGTGATGGTGTTGGCGGTCGTTGCTCACGACGGTGGTGTCAGACTGATATGCGCGGGTTGGGTACCAGCAGGACGATGATTCGGACGTGAACGTTACTGCTGTCTACAAGCGAGCGTCACGCACGATTCTCGATGAATCGTGTTGTGGCTCATAGGTTCTTGACAGGTTGGTTCACTCACCGCGCCGACGCCTGGTCACCTGGGGCCAGCCAAGTTTGGGTGCCCGCGGGCTTATTGCAGGGTCGCCAGTGACCAGCACCAGCCGGCGAGTTCGCGGGCGATCGCGACGTTGGCGACCAGGGGGTTCTTGCCGCGTTCGGTGAAGCTGCGCCACCGCTTGTTGAGGCGCCGGTTGCCGGCGTGCCCGCGAGCCCGAAGCGCCGGGTCGACCTTGGCCCAGCGGGCCCGCAGTGTGGGCCCGCAGGTGCTGTAGGACTTGCGGTGATGCCAGGCCGATTCGATCAGCAGCCGGCGCACATGGGTGTTGCCGGCCTTGGTGATTGACCCCTGCACGCGGGAGTTGCCCGTGGAGTATTCGGAGGGCACCAATCCGACGTAGGCGCCGATCGAGGAGCCGGTGAACCGGGACCAGTCACCGATCTCGACCGTCAACGCCAGCCCGGTCAGGGCGGAGATGCCGCGCAGGCAACCCAGCCGGTTGACCGGGTCGGCGAACCGCGGCGAGGCGGCCACCACCATGATCTGTTCGTCGAGGCGGTTCCGCGCCGCGGTCGCCGCCAGCACGGCGTCGAAACCGTGGTCGAACGCAGCCTTAAGGTGGATGTCGTCAAAGCGGTGTCGGCGTAGCCACTCCTCGTGCGCGCATGTCCACGGTGTCCCACCGGAGTAGACGATCCCCTGCCGCAGAAGAAGTTTCGACAACCGGTGCCGCACCCGCATCAGATCGGCGCGGGCATCTTCGCGGGCCCGCACCAGATCACGCACCGCCTCGATCTCCCGCTCCGGCACCGTCACCGCGGTGATCTCACCCAGGCGCAGCAGCCTAGCCAGCCGCGCCCGGCATCGCACGCACCCCCGCGGAGACGAGGCCGATAGTTCGGTCAACAGGTCGGTCTTGACCCGATCCCCAGCCGGGCGTTGCAACTTCGAGGGTGCAGCGACCAGGCATTCCATCCCGGCCTCAGTGATCGCCCGCGCTAACCCGAACCCCGTCGGACCGGCTTCATAGGCCACCCGCACCGGGGCCCGCAGCTGATGCAACCAACCCAGGACCTCGCCGTGATCCGGACACAACCGTGCCCGCGCGATCTTGCCTGTTTCCTCGTCAACGGCGTGCGCCACCACCGAAAGCGCGTGCACGTCCAATCCGACGCTCGTACCCTGAACAATCACCGGAGGCCTCCTGATCTGCAAATGTGGCTCTACCAGCGTGAGTGTTCACCCACGTCGGCAACCCACGAATCGTTTTGCAGCACGAGGCCTTCGGCCTCAGCTAGCCCCCATACCGTCTACAGTGGCTTGTAGGGACTCACGCCGAGCTTCAAATTCTCACCGTCATCTTCCAACGGGATTCAAATTGGAAGCGGCCGCTGAGACACGCGACGATTGCTCGACGTCCGCCTGCTGCGGCGGAAAGTGAAATGCTCCTCTATACGGGCTCGACGTCGGGTTGAATATCGCTGTGCCAGCCCGCTCTTTCGGCGATGCCACTGCGTTTCAACCTTAACGAGAAGAAAGCGCAGCCGTGCTCCACCGCAATGCCCCACTATCACCAGCGGGGCCGTCGACGTCTCGTCCAGCGACGCCAGCACCGCCCAATCGCTCATGTCGCCGCCGAGTTGGGCATCTCACGCCCGGTCGGCTAGCCAAATGGGGTTGAGAACGTAGTGCACTTGACGGTCGACCACCCCGGTGAAGAGTTGTTGCGCCGCGCCAAAAATCAGCGCGTACGCCAGCAGCACCTGCAGAGAATACGAAGACGACGCAATGGCCGTGCCGAGAAGGCCGCCGCGGATCACCAGCACCCCGAGGAACGCCGTCAGCGCACCCGTCGGCAACTTCAGTAGCAGCGCCGCCATTGGCACTGCGTATTGTGTTGACGGTCCACGCATTCGGCGAACCGCGACCGCCCCGACGAGGGCTGCGCCGATCAACCCGAACAACTCAACCAGAAAAATGTCAACGCCCGTGAGGTGGGTTCCGCTCGGGCATGCTAGCCCCGGCAGTGTAGGTGGGCAAGGGTCGAATACGTTCGGCCACAGCGCACCGACAATGCCTACGATGATGGCGAGGCAAGCTAGAAGCAAACTGGTCACGTGAATCACGTTGCGGAGGGCGAGCGCACGCATGTTGTAAATAGCGTAGGCGTTACCGGCTTTGGCCAGCGGTTTCATTAGATTCCTTGTGATACTCCCCTCGCCCGCCGCGTCGGCTGCTGTGGCGACATTGAATACCACGTCGTCAGATGCGTTGCGTCTGGCCGCATCCCACATTGAGCGGGGTATGTCGCGGGGCGGCAGGTTGGCGTCGTGGCCGCGGATATAGTCGTGTACGCCCAGGACGCCTCCGTTGTCTTCAAGCAGCAGCAGCGCGTTGCGATCACGCATCGGCCCGAACACCGGCAGTACAAGTTCCGCGACTACGCCGTCGATCTCGTCGACGGAGTAACAACTCTGCACATAGCCGCTTCTGTCGTCCGCGAAGAGCTCGTTAACTACGGCACGGGGAATCCCCCGGGTATGCCCGGTGCGATACCAATCCAGGATCATCCGAACGAGCACTGCCTGTTCAGGATGATCATCGTCGCGCTGGATCGACTGCAGCCTGTCGACCAGCTGCGGGCCGGCGATCGCCCAAACACCCAAGGGTGTACCGGAAGCGACTGCTTCCTGCGCTGCGGATGCCTGTACAACCCGCTGGGCCGCAGCGCGCTCGGTGTCCGACCAGTCTTTTTTCCACGCGATCGTGGTCACCAACTCTTGGTTGGTCAGAGCCTCCCCGGCCGGGTTTGTCAAATCCCGGGTTTGCGTCAGCGCTCTTAATTGCTCGGTGCGGATTGTCGCCACTACCACCGCGCCCCCGGCAAGCAGGCGGCGAAACGTTTCGCCTAACCCTTGCTCGGCGTAAGTTTCGATATCGTCGAGCCAGATCACTGCCTCACTTAGTTCAGCGTCCGGCCATTCCCGGATGAGTTGCAATGAGCTGGCACCCGGGATCGGGCGTAGTAGCCGCCGCGCGCCCAGTTCTGCGATCGCCGCTTCGGCGGCCGATCGCGACTTGCCAGCCGCCGCTGATCCCGTCACTAGCACGACCCGGCGACCGGTCGCGTTGTCCGGGTTGGCCGCACTGCGCAGAGATTCTCGTAAGCCCGGGCCGTGTGCGTGGTCTGCAGATGCTGACGATCGGTCGGCGTCGCGCACCACATAGGAGAGGAAACCGCCACACTCCTCGGTGGGCGCGTGCTTGACGCCGAACGCCGCCAACGACTCCTGCTTGTCGACGCGTCGCGGCTGCAGCGATGCATCGAGGGTATAAAGCATCAACGCCGCCCGGTAACGGGGCGCGTCGCGATGCTGGACGGCTGTGGATGCGCCAACCAGTCGTTCTATTTCGGCACCGAACCCGTTTGAGTAAGTGAGAACATCGTTTAGCGCGACAGCAAATAATTGGCGGGTCTGTGGTGATGCTTCCAGCACGATTGCGGCGAGCCGCCCATCGGGCAGTACGACTGGCGCGCCTGACATTCCGCCCCACTGATCTTGGCTCAATGGGGGTGCGGTTCCGACATCCAGCACGAGCCAGCGCGGCGGCAGCGGCCGGTCCAGACTCACCGGTCCGCGGGCCTGCCCGGCCGGCAACAGCGTGCCCACAACCGATTTCGTTTGGCGCAGCGGCCTGCCGTCGAGACCGGTTTGGACGTCAACACCAGGGAATCCCACCGAATGGCAATCGGGTTCTGGCCGACTGTCTAAGGCAACGAGGATGGGAGTCTTTGTTTGCGGGGTTGTCCACCGGTGGTCGTCGCGGGCCTTCAGCAGAGCCAGATCCCATTTAACTGCAAGGTCTTTCGAAATGCAGTCTGCGGGAGCCCATTTCGGGGCAGCTACCTCGACTGCGCCGGTCGGCACGACCCGAACCTGGATTTCGTCGGCAATGTTCAGCGCCCCCTCAACGACATGTCGAGCGGTGATTATCCCGCGCGCTCCTATCGCGACCCCGGTGCCGACTTTGCCGGGTTGAGCCCAGACTTCGACGAGCCTGTCCGCGAACAATCCCGAGCCGGTCACGAGTCATCAGTTCCCCGGCGCGTCCTGACTTCCGGATACCCGCAGCGGCCAAGTTTGGCCTGTGACCTTGTTGACCAAGGCCGGCTTTAGCTTCAACTCCAAGGTCTGGGTCGTCGAATTCTCTCTACTCACCTCCCGGCCGGCCTCGACGACATACCAGCGGATCTTCCCACCACCTGCCCTCTTACCGATCGCCTCGACCGTCAGCGTCAACGAGATCTCATCGACACCGAACTGCACCGGATGTCCCTGGCCGTTCGTCCACGCCTGCTCAAGTTCAGCACGCAAAGACTCGATCGCGGCGCTTACTGCCAGCCGGTCTTCGTCGTCATCGGTGTCGGCCATACCACCCCTGCGCTTCATTAGATTGGCTTACTCGAGATTGTCGTGCACTGGTCCTGCCCTCGCGGGAGAACAGGCGTATCGAGTCACCAGTAGCCAGAGTTGTGCACCTATGGCCTGGCGGTCACCCCCAACCAAGCACTTCCGCGAGTCCACGAAACACGCAGATAGGGAATGTATCGTTCCGTGAGACAAACCGCGGTGCAGTCGACGTGAGACAGTTCGTAACTGTGCAGGCCAGCGGTAGTAGTTGGATGCAGTCAGACTTGAGAACCTACAACAGCAGCATTCGTCTTCTTCTTCGTAGATGTTTTGTATTTTCTCACGCTGCCGTGGCGGATTCTCATTTGAGATGGCGGATCCGCCATTTGAATGAGAGCCGTTTAGGTCTCGATAACTCGTCCGGTGTGCAGGAGGGCCTACGTGCTGGCAGGTGAACTGAACCGGGCAGGCCAGGACTACCGGCTGGCCTACGACCGTTACGAACAATTGTGGCTCTTCGTAATTCAGAGTGCATTGAGGAGTGCGTGGAGTGCGCCGCTGTGGAGCAGTGAGCGAATTCGGTAGTGGGTGAGGTTTCGAAATCCGAGGGCGTTGCGGCGTAGGGCTTCCAGGCGTCCGTCGATGAGCGCGGACAGGCCAGCTTGCCGAGATCCTGGTCGAAGACCGCCCGCCCACACTCGACGGTGTCGCAGCGGTAGCGCGGCACAGCGACCCGCGACACCAACGGATAGCCAGCAACCGGCAGATCCGTCAGCGGCCGGGTCACGGTGTCGCGGTAGCGGCCCTGCCGCCCGCAGTCCGGGCAGCGCGGATCACGAGCCACCGGAGTGCAGAAGATCGTCGTCTGCTTCTCATCAACGGCGGCGTCGGTAATCGTCACGCCCAACGCGATCGTGCGCATGATCGTGTCGGCGACAACTGCCGGTGGACAGGCAGTAGCCTCAGGCAAGTTCACCTCGGTGGTGTCCGGTCTCGTATGTGATGCGGCTCATCGCAGCACCTACTGCGATGGCATTGCTTCCGGCAACAGCACGTCGGGTAGGTCGAAGCGCCGCAACGTGTCGATGTCCATGAAGGCGACGATGCGACCGACACCGTGCGACGCGAGGGTGAGCACATGCAAGGCGTGCAGGCGATGCTGTCCGTCAGCGGTCGCCGGGTACAGCGCAACCGCGGGTTGCCCGTTGGCCGAGGTGCGTACGACTGGGGTTTTGCCGAAAGCACGCATGCGCGGGCCGAGGAAACCACCGATCGCTGTGCTGCCCTGAAACCATGTGAGGAACGGTGGCATCTCATAGAGCGCGTCCTCGGTCAACACTGCGACCAGTTCGTCAACGTCGGCGTTTTGGAACGCCGCCACATACCGGTCGAGCAGTTCACGCTGCCGCTGCTCAGCCGGCTGCACCAGCGAGTCAGTGTCGGCGGGTAGATGCGAGCGGGCCCGCTGTAGCGCGCTGTTGGCTGCGGCCACGCTCACATCCAGCAGCGCCGCGACTTCGGCTGCAGACCAGCCCAATACCTCTCGCAGAATCAGCACCGCGCGCTGCTGGGGCGGAAGAAGCTGAAGCGCGGCCACGAAAGCCAGCCGCATGGTTTCACGAGCAGTCACTACCGTGGCCGGGTCGCTCGTCGTGGCGGCCAGCAGCGAATCGGGAGCGGGCTGCAGCCATGCCAGCTCCGGATCACCGGCTACAACGCGCGTGGTGGGGTCGGCGGCCGGCGCATGCAGGTCCGACGGCAGCGGGCGGCGCTTGCGACGCTCGAGCGCCTTCACGAACGCTCGGGTGGCGATGCGATACAGCCACGTGCGCAGCGATGAGCGCCCTTCGAACCGGTCGTATGCCCGCCACGCGTCGAGGTAGACGTCCTGCACGACCTCTTCGGCGTCATCGACCGAGCCGAGCATGCGGTAGCCGTAGGCGATCAGCTCGCGACGATACGGCTCGGCCAGCCGCGCGAAATCCTGTCCGCTATCAGTGGTGATGCTCATGACGATCCGGTGCCCCATATGTGTCGTGCCATGGCCATTCGGTGATGTAGCGCTGCCGGCCCAGCGGGGTCAAATCCAGGAACCAGTAGGTGCCTAGCATGACATCAGTACCAACACCGTAGGCCGAATAGGTGTGAAACACCTGGCCGCCATCCTGGACGAAGACGCTCACGCCGAAGTTGTCGGCACCGTTGACGGCGAAGTGCTCTAGACCCTCACGCACCAGCGTGGCCTTGTCCTTGTAGTTGTATTCGATGGGTCTCTTCGCCTCGTCGTTGCTGACGCGGAAGTCGTAGTTGAAGTCGCTGCCCTGTGACGAGTACCAGGGCAGCCGCCATCCCATGCGAGCCTTGAACTGGCGCAGCCTTGGGTACGGCACCCGCGACACCAGCGCCAGCGTGGTATTTGCGCCTTCGTTGAGATGGATCGGGTCGGGCATGTTGTCTACGACGAACGAGCACCTCGGACAGCCCTCGTCGATGTCGTGCAGCCACATGAAGTGGTAGACGATCAATTGGCTGCGGCCCTCGAACAGGTCGATCAAACCCACCTTGCCGTCAGGGCCCTCAAACCCAAAGTCCTTGTCGATGGCCACCGCGGGAAGTGCGCGGCGCGCCTCGGCCAGCGCGGCGAGCTGCCGGCTGGCGGCCTTCTCCTTGGCCAACAGGTCCAGGCGCTCCGCCATCCACTCCTCGCGCGACCCGGTACGGGTGATGTTCATGTTGACTCCGTTCGTCAGCACTACTGAGGACCCCATCGGGTCAAACTCATCGCCATGGGGTGAGATCGGTGCGTCACCTCGCCGGCTGGCGGCCGTGATAGGAGCCGATCAAAGCCGCATACATCACGACCGGCGGTGTGGCCAGGCGCTCGGCGAGTGCACGGTGGAATTCGCGGTAGGCGACGCAGTCCGCGAACGGATCGGTGGTGCCGTCGAACGCGACGACATGCATGAATCCGACCCCGTCATCGAACAGCAACACCTGGTATTCGACTCCCCCAGGATCGCGGGCAGCCAGTTCGCGTAGCACGTCCTCGATCAGCTCGCGGTTGCGCTGCGCATCCTCATTGGTCGTGAAGTACTGCACCACTGCCGCTCTCCTCACCACACACCTCCCGCAACTACAGAGGCCCGACGGTTAACAGAGTCATCGGCCGGAAACGACCACGGGGACGATGCCGTGACCGAGCAGACGGCTTCGAAGTCGCATGGCCGCGGTATGGGCGATGAGTTTCGCCTATCCGCGTCCTCCATATTGGCGTTGGCTCACCCATCGAGCCGCACGCAGCAGAGACCCGCAACTCGCCAGGAGGAGAAATGAACGATCTACTCGAGAGCGCCCTCGCCGCGCACGGCGGCCTGGACCGCTGGAATCAAATCACCGCGATCACCGTCGACGCCTCCATCACCGGGGCCCTCTGGCACGTTAAGGGCAAACCTGACGTCCTCAAGGACGTTCGTCTCGTAGCCGACACCAAACGGCAGATGCTCACGATCGACTACGTCGGCCAAGACAAACGGTCGGTGTTCGAGCCCCAACGTGTCGTCATCGAGCGCGGTGACGGCACGATCATCGACGAACGCGACGAGCCGGAGAACTCGTTTGACGGCCATCAGCTCCAGACCCCGTGGGACGATCTGCATATCGCCTACTTCACCGGCGAGGCGCTGTGGACCTATCTGAACACTCCGTTCCTCTACACCTGGCCCGGGTATGTCACCGAAGAGATCGCCCCGATCGAGGTCAACGGTGAAACCTGGCGGCGGCTAAAAGCGACATTCCCCGAACACATCAAAAGCCACACCCGCCAACAGATCTCGTGCTTCGGCCCCGACGGACTGCTGCGCCGCCACGACTTCACCATCGACGTCATCGGCGGGGCGACCGGCATGCTCTACGCCACCGACTACCGCAACGTCGACGGCATCAACATCCCCACCACACGACGAGGCTACGCCTGGCAAGGCGACTACCAGCTCATCCCCGAGCCACTGCTCGTCGCCATCGACATGGGTGCCATCACCATCCACTGACCTCACATCGCGACCATTCCCGGCACTGAATGGTATTGCCATTGAACCAAGAGCCAGACACGTTTTTTAGCAGTCAACGCCGATAACACATCTCAGGAAGAACTATGCCGCGCGGCGGCGAATGGAGACAACATCATGTTGTTGGAAAACAAGAACGCCGTCATCTACGGGGCCACAGGAGCAGTCGGCGCCGCGGTCGCGAGTGCGTTTGCTCGCGAAGGCGCACGCGTCTTTTTGACCGGGCGAAATCCCTACGATCTCAACCGCATTGCTGAAGAAATCAGGGCTGTCGGCGGAGCCGCCGAAACCGCAGAGGTCGACGCGCTCGACGAGCGTGCGGTGACAAGCCACCTCGACGGCGTCGTCGACAAGGCCGCAACCATCGATATCTCGTTCAACGCCATCGGGATTAAGCAAAACGGCATACAGGGAACTCCCCTGACCGAACTCTCGCTAGAGAACTTCGCATGGCCAATAAACACCTATCCGCTGGCACACTTCATCACCGCCAGAGCAGCTGCGCGCCACATGATCGCTCAAAAATCGGGAGTAGTCCTGATGCACACGCCGGAGCCTGCCCTTCTGGGGATACCGCTGGTGGGCGGCATGAGTCCCGCCTGGGCGGCAATGGAGGCACTCAATCGGTCGTTCTCTGCCGAGTGGGCACCCCACGGCGTGCGCGCGGTCTGCCTGCGCACGACCGGCATGGAGGAAACACCGGAAATCGATGTCGTCTATGGGCTGCACGCCAAGACGTACGGCATCACCGTGCAGGAATTTGCGGCCACCATGGCCGGAAACAGCCACCGCAAACGGGCAACCACCCTGGCCGAGCTTGCCGACGTCGCCGTATTTGTCGCCTCCGATCGGGGCGCCGCGATGACCGGCACCGTTGCCAATCTGACCGGCGGAGTCATCGTCGATTAACCGACACATCGAATTTCACAACAGAAATGGGGATATGGCGATGACAGCACCGCGCATTGTGACGGCGAAGGAGTGGCAGGATGAGTGGCAGCGACTGCTCGTCAAAGAAAAGGAGATGACCCGCGCGCGCGACGCGCTTGCCGCGGAGCGTCGGCGGATGCCGTGGGTCGCCGTGGACAAGCCATACGTCTTCGAGGGGCCGGAAGGGACGATGAGCCTGCTGGACCTGTTCAGCGGGCGGCGTCAGTTGATCATCTACCGCGCATTCTTCGATGCGGGTGTGCACGGCCATCCGGAAGGAACGGCCGGTGTTGAACATGGCCGTGCCTGTGTGGGGTGCTCTATGTTCGCCGACCATGTCGGCAATCTCGCGCACCTCAATGCCCGCGCCACCACGCTGTTATTCACCTCGCGCGCGCCCCAACCCGACATCGAGCGGCTAAAGGAGCGGATGGGCTGGAACATGCCGTGGTACACCATCACCGACAGCTTCGACGCCGACTTCGGGGTGGACGAGTGGTTCGGTACGAACGCCTTCATCCGCGACGGCGACCGAGTGTTCCGCACATACTTCATTACTGGTCGCGGTGGCGAAGCACTCGGTATTACCTGGAGCTTTCTGGACATGACCGCCCTCGGGCGGCAGGAGAGCTGGGAGGACTCCCCGCCGGGATACCCGCAGGGGCCGCCGTATGAGTGGTGGAGGCGCCACGACGAAGACGACAACACCCCAGCAGCACCGGCCGACGGGTGGAAGGCGCAGATAGCACGCCCCACAGCGGCCGATTCTCCCGGCGAGTCCCTGGGCGGCGACGATCGCTGATATCGAGCGTTGACCGCCATATGCGATCAACCACGAGCCAACCTAATCGATTTCTCATCTTTTTGCGGATCCGCGATCGTCCGCCAAAAAGCTGAGAAATCCGCCGCGGAGAACGCGAACCTATAGCACCCGCTCACCACACCGCGATAACGCCAACTACCGGTGCACTCTTATTTCCGAAGAGCCACAATTGTTGCGACCGCTCATCGACAAAGGCAGGCCGACGCGCGCCGTTTCGCTGCGTCGCAGAGGTCGAGATCGCGACCAACGGCGCGATAACCAAGTGAATGCAGGCGGGTGGGTCGGCGTCAATGGGGCGCTCTGAACAACCCGCACCGAAACCCCATCGAACGCTTTGCGGGGCGTCGACTGATGTCAATAGGAGGCTTAGATGTCTGAGCACGAAAAGGCCGAACAGGCACGTAAAGGCGTGATCGGCTCGATCAAGGGAAGGGCGAAGGAAATCGTCGGCGCGCTGACCGGCAACGACTCGCTGACCGCCGAGGGACAGCTCGAGCAGACCCAGGCCCAGCAGCGCAAGGAGGCGAACAGCGTCGAGGCCGTTGCCGATGCCGAGGCGGCGCAGGCCCGTGCCGAAGCAGCAGACGCCCGGATCGACGGCGCCCACGAACGAATTGCGGTGAACGCCGAGACCGCAGCCGTGCAGAACTCGGTGCGAGAGCAGCAAGCCGCTCGGAAGCGCGCGGCTGAGCAGTCTGCCCGACAGGACGCTGCCCGAGCGGAGACGCGGGCCGACCTCGACGCGCAGCGCGAGGTACAGCGGGCGAAAGCCGAGGAGCGAGAAGAGATCGGTGCCGCAACCGAGCAAGCCGTCGACGCCGCGGCAGAACATCAGAGCTCGGTGCAGGCGGCCAACACAGCCCAAGCAGAGGCCGCTCGCATCAGGCGGCAGGCCGACAAACTGTCCACCGCAGCCGACCTGCCCTGAGCCCCGGCTAGAGAAAATCGGAGTTATCGATGAAGATCGCAGAAATCCCTTTTGCGGTATTGCGTTTCCAGTATCAAATCGCCCGATTACCGCTCCAGCTGATCGAACATCAGGTGGCGGCCCGGCTGGGTTCAGAAGCGCCGACACGGTTGTTCTACGAACGTTCGCTGGGTGCGCTCGACGCGACAGTCGGCAACCTATTGGGCGATCCGGAGCTGGCGAAGCGGGGCGCAGCGCTCGCCAAACGCAGTACCGCGCTCAGCAAGGCCGCCCAGCTTGACACGACCGCCACTCGGAATCGAGAGCAGGCCGACACCAAACTGGCGGCCACGCGCGCTCAAGTGGTGACGGATCTGAATGAGGCGCGCGACGCGACAAGGCAACGAGCGTTTGACGCGCGCACCAATGCCGAGCAGCGCAAGCGCGCGGCGGACGAGGCGGCCGAAAAGCGCACCGCTGCCGCCAAGAAGCAGGCCGACGAAGCAGCGGCTCAGCGCAAGAAAACAGCCGAGACAGTCAAGCGCCAGCAAGAGGCGAAAATCGGAGCGGCCGAGCAGTGGGCCACCAAAGCCGCCGAGTCCAAGCTCGACGACGCTCAAGCGAAACGCAGCGAGGCTGCCAGCAAGCGCGCGCAGGCCGACCGGGTCGAGGAGCTGGCCAACATCGAAAAGCAGAAGCGCCGTTCCGATCGCGTCAACAACAGCTGACGGCTGGGGATGTGCGGCTGTGTGGGTGCCGACGCCCTTCGCGTCAGGAACCGATGTTGCGCTGGCAGAATCGCGCCGGTCGCCAAACACCCACTATGGATCGGCGGACAGTATCAGCATGTTGAAGCGACAAGTGGGTGCAGATCTCGATGTGGATATCAACGCGGCCACGACATTGGAGTTCCAGATCGCAGTAGCCCCACAGCGGGGGCAGAACTCTCGGAGTCGTTGTTGTTCGCGTTGAACGGCGAGCCGATCGAGGCGTTGGAGGTCAACGGTTTGCATGGCAACCGCATCCACAAGTTCCAGGCCCCAGCGGGCAATCTGCAGGTCAGTTACACCGCCACGATCGTCGGTAAGACCGATCCTGCGCCGATCACTGAGTACGACTTGACGATGTACCTGTGGCCCAGCCGCTACGCCGAGGCCGACAAGTTCTACGGTTTCGCCGCAACAGAATTCGGTGATTACGCAGACTCAACGACTCTGTTGGAGAACGTGTCGTTGTGGGTCGGCACTCGGCTGATCTATGTGCCCGGATCCCGTGACCCGATCGACGGGGCGGTAGACACCCTGCTCGCCGGTAACGGTGTGTGCCGCGACTACGCCCACCTGGTTGTCGCACTGCTGCGGGCGGTCAACGTGCCGGCACGCCTAGTAGCGGTCTACGCGCCGGGTCTGTCGCCGATGGACTCCCACGCAGTGGCCGAGGCGTTCGTCGACGGGGCTTGGCGGGTGGTCGATGCGACGTGCCTGGCGCCACGGCAGACGCTGGTACGGATCGCCACGGGACGCGACGCCGCCGACACCGCCTTCCTGGACAACCACAAAGGTGCCATCAACTTGAACAACATGACTGTCACCGCCACTTCCGATGGCGACCTGCCCAAAGACTCAGTGGACCAACTCGTTTCGATCCAGTAGCGAGGTTGGGCAGTCCGTTCGCCGTCCATATACCGGTACAAAGTGGCCCTGCTTACGCCGAGGTAATTCGCGATGCCCTTGACGGTATGCGCATCAGCCTCGATACGCTTCGCCGTGACGTGCAGTCACGGTTGGTGTCTTTCTTTCGCGCCACGGTCATCGAAGGTGACGTCGATGCGCTGGAATCCTTTAGCGCGTTGAGCTTTGGCCTGCCCGGTATAGGTCTTGCGGTCAGCACGGGTCAATTCGACATTGTCGGTGAAGGGAGTCAGCAGGGCACGCGGGTGGAGGCGATCGGCCGCCACCACGTTGGCTTCGGCGCACAGCAGCAATGTCGTGGCGATCAGATACAGGAAGGCCAACAAACCGAGCACCAGAGCAAACACGCTATTGGTGGCGCTCGACGACTTGACCACCTGCGCTACGTAGATCGCGCCGAACCACTGCAGCAGCTGCCAGATGATCGCTGCCGCCAGTGCACCGGGAGCCACCTGACGGTAGGTGAGGTCCCGGGCCGTAGCGACCCGGAAAGCGACCAGACACACGCTCGCATTGATCAGCACCGACAGCACCACAATGCCCGCTTTGCCGACTATCCCGAACGATTCCGACGCGCGACCGATCGCCGCCAGGACGGTGGTGGCGATGAGCGCGGAGCCGAGGACGAGGAGCAACAGAAAGCTTCGGATACGCGCCCGGATGGGATCCGGCCGGTCGTTGCGCGGCACCGCCCACAACGTGTCCATGGCGTTCTGTACCGCTTGGCCAACGCCGAGACCTCCATACAGCGCCCCGGCGATGCCGACGACGACCCCGAGCGTCCCACCGCTCAGACCTTGGGGCTGACCGAGTTGGTCACCGATGACGGGGAATTGGGCGACCGCCGACTGCAGAATCTGCTCCTGCAGCTCTGGGTGGCCCACCAGCACCACGCCCAATACGGTGGTCAACAGCAGCAAGGCGGGAAACAGCGACACGAATGCGTAATAGGTGATCAGCGCGGCAAGGTAGCTCCCTTGATCATCTACGTACTTGTAGATGACCGCGATGAGGAAACCGGCGCTGCGGCTTCGCCGCTGTAAGCGATCCAGCCAACTGACCATGAGGGGACTCCGCTGCCAGATGCGGAAAGGCCCGCACGCTGCAGAGATACCCAAACTGTCGACGCGCAAATCAATACAGGCGTTGGGTACCGCCACGTTCTCACGGTCAGTGAAAGCGTGCCCGGCCGCATCACGATGTCAGCCGAACGGTTGGCGATGATGTCGGCCGAGATCCGCAGTCAGCTACTGGCGCTGCTTAGTTCCGCGACCAGGTTGATCGTAGTCGCAAGGATCACCGCCTCAGCACGAACAACAACAGGGCCTGGCGCAACGCGGTGCCCTGGATGGTGCGGGTTTTCAAATCAGTGTCGGACACTTGAGATGTCATGCCGATAGTGAATGCGAGGTAGGCGAAATCTCCGTGTGTCGGCTGCTCGTCTTGGTTGAAATCGATTCCGCTCGAACCATTTTCGGTAATGCAGCCGGGCGTAACGCACCGTGAAGACAGTGTGCACGGCGAGCCACGCCGCGGCGACGCTGCCGATTCCGACCGCAGCGGCAACTTCAGCCTCGCCGGCCGCCTTAGATCCTGCTGACAAAAGGTACCCGACGGCCCACCAGACGGGCCACGCTCGCCGAGATCACGACCGCATCGGTCGGCGCACGGGTCGGGTTCTCCCGGGTCGCGTGCAATGCGGTGCGCCGGCGTTCCGAACGATGGCAGATCCCGCCAGGATCGCCATGTTGCCGCCCGCGATGGCCATCACTGCGCCCGCGGAATGCACCCCAGCGGTGCCATCGACCTTTGTGATGGGTCCGCCGTGGACTTTCCCAACCACAATGTTTCCGGTGGCATTCGTGGCTGCGAGGCTGAGAACCAGTCCCGCCTTCTGGCTTTCAACAGCGCGGGCCACGAGGACGGCTCCGACGAGAAAGAAAGATCCCTGCAGATAGAACGCGGTGTTCATCAGGTAGGCCAGCGGAGAGTCGATGATGCGACCTGAATCATACCGCCACAGGTCACCCCGAGATCACTGATGTAGTTATGGGCGTAGCTGTACGGGGGCCGAAAGCTTGCGGCAGCAATGGCTTCCAGGATGAGGTATCCGACTCCTGCGGTAATCCAGAGCACGGCTGCACTCACGGCGCATAGGCGCCGCCGGTTGGGGCCCAGTGTCGAAGTTGCCTTAAAGACGTCGTTCCAGGATCATCGACGCAGTCGCCTCGCCGTCGAGGAGCCAAAGATGGCGCTCAGGGACCGCCTCGCCAGTGTTCGATGCGGTGATGGTCAGGAGTGAAGCCGTGCTTCACACCCCACAGGACGGCCTGGGTCCGGCTGCTAACTCCGATCTTGCGGTAAATGGTGCGGATGTAAGACTTCACCGTATTAGGGCTGAGATATGTCAGCGCCGCGACCTCGGCATTGCTTCTGCCCTGGGTGATGAGGGCCAGGATCTCCGACTCACGATCGCTGAGGCCCTCGCCTCGGCCGGGCCAATCAAGTCCTACGGCGCTGCGCGCCCGCGGCGGAACATCACTTATGACCGTCTGTCCGGCATGAACTGCCTCCAGTGCGGCTACCAACTCTCGCGCGGGCAACGTCTTCGATAGGTAGCCGTGCGCTCCGTGCTGCTGGGCACTGCGGATAAGGTCCGGGTGAAAGTTCCAGGTGTACACCACGACTCGGCGTGCACGCGGATTGGCGACCAGAACGGCGATCTCTTCGTGATCCGATTCTGGTTGGGCGAAAGAGTCATACAGAACGATGTCGACGGCGTCCTCGACAGCAGTATTCGAGTCCAGCTCGGCGACAACCACGCGGTCTCGGTACTGGTTGAACATGTTCGCCACGCCCATCAGCACCACGTCGTAGTCGTCCACCAGCGCCACGGTGATCGGTTTGTTCGCACGGGAGGCCATGCCCTCAAACTACCTACCTAAGGGTGTAACGACACCCTCCCTAGGGGTGTTGACTGTAGTCGGCGCGAGCAACCGCTCGGCTGGACCGACTTCCACGCACATGGCGACGCGACCCGGAAGGGCTCACAGCCATGATCATTCCCGGAATGATCAAAAAGGGGTTCCACAATGGTCGATCATTCTGCCGAACCAACCATCCCCGCCGTTTCCGCACACCAACAAAACGGCTTCAAGGTGCGGGAAAGCTGGAGCGACCGGCTCGTGGTGTTGTCCGTGTGTGATGTGGTCGACATGCTCAGCGCACCACGAATGTCCGAGGCGATCTGTGACGCGCTCGGCAAGGCGCCGGCGGGGCTCATTGTTGACCTCACCGGAGTGCATTTCCTTGCCTCCGTTGGAATGAGCGTTCTGGTGGCAGCGCAGGAGGCGGCTGATGCGATGTCGGTGCGATTCGGCATCGTCGCCGAAGGGCCCGCCACCAGCAGGCCGATCAGGCTGCTCGGAATTGACGCCATCCTGGCGCTTTATCCCACACTCGACGACGCGTTGCGCGATCTTCGCTGAGCCTTCAGCCAGGTTCGTCCAGGACCGCCCGATATCGATTCGGATCATGGCCGACAATTAAGCCCAGCCATCCACCAGCGATCGGAATGGCATCGCCGACTTCTGGCAACAGGAGGAGCTCGGGACATCAGCGGGATGCGCATCTTGACCACTTGATGACGGACCACTCGTGCTCAATCGCCTTTATTGCGTTCCCAATTCGCTGATCACCAGAGTCGAGGTCGGTCAGAACAACACCGTCGCGTACTGGTTGAACGTAAGGCCACGCCCAGCCGCACCATGTCATAGTCGTGCACCAGCGCCACGGGGATTGCACGGTAAAATGCGAAGCCCAGATTACCCCCTAGGGGTGTAGTACTACCCCTCTTGGGGGTGGTGGACTGGAGCCCGAGTCGCGCAACCGCTCGACCTATCGATAGCGCAGAGCGTGCGCGAAACAGAAAGGCCCGCAGCCATGATCGTCCTTGGAATCATCTTGCTCATTGCCGGATTCCTCCTCAAGATTTCGATTCTGTGGACCATCGGAATCATCCTGCTCGTCATCGGCGTCGTTCTCGCGATCCTGGGTTCAGTGGGACGCCCTGTGGGCGGCCGGCGCCACTACTTCTAATGACCTGCCGTCGCACCAAAGGTTGCCGAGCTAGCGGAGCAAAAATCAGCACCTTTTGCTATGCACGAGATCAGCCGACGCGACAACTACGCCGCGGCGTCCACACATCGGTCTATGCGCTGGAAAAAGACATCCGCGACTGGATCACCAACTGGAATGAAAACCCCAAACCCTTCCTGGACCAATGCCGCCGACGAAATCCTCGAACGCCTCGCCTCATATCTTCACGGAATTCCTGGCACGGACACTGGAATTTTTCAAGGTGGATGAGTCCAGTGGGTGTTAGGCGGCTGGCGTGTCGGCCTCCGCGGTGGTGTCTTGGGCTGGTTGGTTGATCCAGACGGTGTCGGGTAGGTCGAGGATCTTGGGTGCGCGGGTCGTGGCGAAACGGTGCGGGTGTCGCGCGCGGGCGTCGGTCAGTACCGTGCGCCGGTCGGCAGCTTTGTCGGTGGCCAACCCGAAGTGCACGTCGGCGGGTGTGTGTAGCCCGATTCCGGTGTGACGATGCTCGTGGTTGTACCAATTGGTGAAGGTATCCATGAATTGCCTTGCTGCGCAGAGTGATCCGAATCGTTCAGGAAATTCCGGCCCGTACTTCAACGTCTTGAACAGCGACTCCGAGTAAGGATTGTCGTTGGACACCCGTGGCCGCGAATGCGACCGGGTGACCTCGAGATCGGCGAGCAGCGCAGCGACGGTCTTGCTGGTCATCGACGTGCCCCGATCGGCGTGCACAACCTGCGGTACACCGTGCACCGTGAAGATCTGCTCCATCAGTTCCTTGGCCAGCACACCGGATTCGTGGGCATGGACGTGGGCACCGACGATGTAGCGGGAGTAGATGTCGATCATCACGTACGCATCGAAGTAGCTGCCCTTCACCGGGCCCGCGAGCTTGGTGATGTCCCAGCTGTACACCTGCTGCGGCGCGGTCGCGACCAGCTCCGGGCACACCTTGGCCGGGTGCCGCGCCAGCCGGCGGCGTTCGGTGACCAGGGTGTGCTCTCCCAACACCCGGTACATCGTGGACACCGAACACAGGTACACGCCCTCGTCGAGCAGCTGAGCATAGATCTGCAACGGTGCCAGATCGGCGAACCGGTCACTGTTGAGCACTTCCAGGACCCGGCGCCGTTCCAGATCAGTCAGCTTGTTGACCGGGGCGGGCGCTGTTTGCGCCGACACCGCGGGCGTGGGTGCGGTGGCGGCGCGGAGCCGCCGGGTCGCCGTCGAGCGCACCATCGCGGTCAACACCGCTGCGCGCCTGGTCGAGACACCAGCGGCGATCAGCGACACATAGGCGTGCGTCATCGCTTCTTGCGCTGCTCGTCGGAATCCGCTCTCTCGGAAAGAGTCTCCAAGAGAGCGTGTGCTTTTCCCATGATGTCCAGCGCGGCTTCGGTGGTAGTCAACCGCTTGCTCATCCGAGCGTTCTCCCGCCTGAGCCGGGCGATCTCGGCCTGCTCGGCGGTCAGCCTGCCGACCTTCTCGCCAGGCCGTTTACCCGCCAGCACCCCGGCGTCACGTTGCTTGCGCCACTCGCTGATCAACGACGAATACAAGCCCTCCCGCCGTAAATAGGCGCCACCCTCACCGTGTTCGCACGCCCGCTCGTAGGCCAACAGATGCGCAATCTTGTCCGACGCGGTGAACGCGCGACGCCGCCGCGGCCCGTCAGATCTCGGGTGGGATGGATCCATCCGCCCATTCTCGTTCACCGAGGAAATCGTGGAACTGGTCATGCTGTACCGATCCGTATCTCGCCCTGCGTCAGGTCGATTTGCTGTGAACCAGTGGACTCAACTCAGCCTGACACGCAGGGTCGCACCAAAGGTTGCCGAGCTAGCGGAGCAAAAATCAGCACCTTTTGCTATGCACGGGATCAGCCGACGCGACAACTACGCCGCGGCGTCCACACATCGGTTTATGCGCTGGAAAAAGACATCCGCGACTGGATCACCAACTGGAATGAAAACCCCAAACCCTTCCTGGACCAATGCCGCCGACGAAATCCTCGAACGCCTCGCCTCATATCTTCACGGAATTCCTGGCGCAGGACGCTAGGGCGTAGCGCGGGTGGTCGTATCGCACCTCCGCTCTGCTCTGACCCGCCCAGCTAGCCTCGATCGCTTCGGGACAGACGTATCCATCGGTATCCCCAGCCGTTCAGCGTGAGGTCTGTCAGCTTCTCGGTCGGTGCGGGGTATGGGCCGTCCACGAATAGGTCGTACGGGTTGCCGTTCATGCCCGGCTGCGCGCCGATATCCACCGTGACCGCGGTGTCGGCCAAATTGTGCAGCACATCCGGCGCCGGCGGACCATCGTCGAAAGACTCCGGCCAGAACACCGACCGCCACGAAGACGACATAATGGGCACGCTCCCAGCGCACACTGAGCCGGGTGCGAGCGGTCGAGTGCGCCGAGATAATGGCGCTCGACGTATGAACCACGTACGCCAGCACGGACGTGCTGCTAGGCGCCGCCCGCTGGCACACCTAAGACGCCAACACGCCGAGTTTTACTGGGAGGGCGCGGCCAGGTACTTCTCGGGGGTCTCGTCGGCGGCAACATTCATCCGCTCCGACAACTGGCGGACATCGCACGCTCGCCAACCCCCCTCACACCAGCGAGGCTGTGTTCGTGGCTCTACGACGATCTCGACGCCGAGCTCAAGACCTGCGTTCACACCGAGCACTCGCGCAGGATGATCCACGGGCAACTCGAAACCGTGGTACCGATGCTCGGCGTCGCGGGCCAACCGATCAACGGCCTTCGAACACTATCCCCAGGGTCCAGCGTCGCTCAACCCACGAAGGCGGAAAACAACGGCGACCGGCACACGCACGGACGCTGTTCGTTGACATAGCACGATCCCCACCCCAGATAAGGGGCGGGGATCGGGGTCAGCTGAAGGGGAGCGGCGGTGAGGTCAGACCTCGTTTCGGCCGGTACGTCCGGATTCCCGGTCAGCCCTGCCGGTGCCCTCATTGCGGCTCTTGTCGCGAACTTTGTCGTGGCCTCGCTCGACGTCCACGTCGGCGCGCTCCTTGCGCACCTTGGCGCTGACTTGCTCAGTGTCGGTCACCCGCTCCTTGCCGACCCGCACGTCCTCGACCGGCACCGTCTCCTTCTCGACGACGGGGCGTTCCTCACGCAGCGTGACCTCCTCGACCTTTTCACCGGAGTCCCTGATCGGGGCTTTCGTCGCGTTACCGGAGGCTGGCGTGCGCTCGACGACGAGCTTTTCTTTGGTGACCGGCACGTCGACTTTCTCGGTGTGGGTGGTGGTGTACTTGCGCAGCCGGGCTCGGCCCACCTCCACGCGCTCCTTGCCCGCCTTCAGCCGTTCCTCGGACAGCGTCATGGCGTGCTCTTTGTCGCCCGCATCAGCGGCGCCGGGGCGGCTACGGTGCTTGCCGGTCCAATCGTGGGTTGATTCAGGTTTGCCTGCGTCACCCATCTCACCGCGACTGCCGAAGCCGTAGTGGCGGTAGAGATCTCGTTGCTCGTCCAGGTCGAGGTGTTGATCTTTATCGATCCGCGGGGCGTTCTTGACCGTCTCCTTGTCGTACTTCAGCCGGATGTCCTTACCGTCGAACTGCGCACCCTGCAGAGGCGCGAAAGACTCCGATAAGCCGAACAGGCCGGTAGACACGGTGACCCAGGTGGCCTCGCCTGTTTCGTCATCGATATAGAGCTGGCCGATCCTGCCAATCTTTTCGCCAGAGTGGTCGTAGGCGGTCGCGCCCTCGATGCGGTCGAAGTCCTGCTTGGCAATCATGTGTCGAACCTCTCGTTAGTTGGTTTATCCCTCTGCGTTCGGGATGTAGCACGGCTACCCCCAGGACGGCGTTGAAAACCACCCCAACGGGTGGTTTTCTTTATATGCTCCAGGTCAGCTAACCGACATGCTTAGCTGGCCGCCAAAAGAGCGTTTCACCGGGTGCTCCTAAGACCCTCCATTTCGGGGGTCCGAAGTCGAACGAAATATTTTACGCGGACGTTAACTGCGCAAGCTTGTTCGCCGATCCGGCTGGTAGCAACTGCCGGAAAGCGAATCTCCAAATCCCTCAAGATCGTGGCGAAGCGATCACTCTCAGGGGGCGTCGGAGGCGAAGCTCCACGCGATGCAAGGTATCGGGAGTTCGTCCGGGCGACCGGGCTGGCCCCGTAAGAGCATGACGCATGCAGCCGACCATCGGGCGCCGGAGGAAAACGTGACTAACGAAGAGATTCTTGCCAAGTGGCGGCAGCGTCGTGGCCGCATCACCCTGAGCACTGCGATGGAGTTGGAGCGGCTGGAGAGGAGGTTCGCCCACCTGGTCAAGGCGAAGTCGCCAGGGCTTGCCAGGACGGCACGCTGACGATCAGCCGGTGTACGGGTTGCCGTCGTCGTCGGGTGGTCGATATTCGTGTCGGCACAGGCTGTGTTGCACACACAGCCGTTTTCACCACCTAGGAAGGTGGGGGGGTTGTACCGGGGGTTATCCCGGTGGCTTACGGTGTAGGCCAGGCCAGAGGAAGGGCCAGAAATGACGACGTTCTACGTCGAAGGCGGCGATCTGAGCGGCCCGGTCGCCAACGCAGACCCGAACTCCAACGCTACCGACCACGTCCCCAACGAGCACGCCCAGGATCGCGGCCTCTCTGTCGCGGGCGTGGCGGGCGATGGCCCCGCCGCGGTGATCGGCGCCATCCAGGGCTTTCCGAACGATGTTCCCGGACTGAAGACGGCGCTCTCGCACGTGCCGACGCCCAGCACCACCACGGAAGCGGCTACTCCCTGAGCTTGGGAGACCACGCTGGGGCTATAGCGTGGCGTGTCGCGCGGGGAGCGTGAATCGCCCCGCCACCCAAGCAGGATGACGGGCCGGTTCTTGACAGCCATGGCGATGAAAGGGATGGTCACGGCTGAGGCCAGCCGCGGTTCGCCCGCTCACCGCCGATCGGCGCCCTCGCGGCTCCCCCACCGCCGAGGGGACTTGGTAGTCGACCTCAGCCGTGACAATCCACAGTTACCCGTGAAGAGCAGATTTAATCCGGCGATCTTTCGGCGAAGGTGCGGGGCACGCGATGGCGCGCCAACCCCGGTTTGAAAGCTAGCCATGCGGGCAATCGCCCCGAGAATGAACACCAAGGGGGTCAATTTTCAACCGTCGAAAAGGGGTCAATTTTCGGCCGCCGTTGACAAGTTTGACCACGCGAAACGACGCGAAAGTACACGAGACGACGTGCGGATACGCCAAATGTGTTGATGGCATCAACACGTGCCACGGCACTTCCCCGGATGTCTACACGCCGCCAGGTTCATCAACGTCGAGGCGGCATGCCACGGCTCGCCATCGATGATGCGTGGAGGAGCGTGAGCTAATCACCAGCGGCCCTGCCCCGCCGCCGCGATGCTACAAACACTTTCATACGGCCCGCAATGGCCGAAGTGACCGGACTCAACACGCATCGCGTGCCGACATTCCACCGGAAGTACCCGCTCACCCGGAACAGCGCAGTCACCAGCGGGCCGTCCCAAAGCGCCCCTGCCAACCCGGCTGCGGCCAGTCCCATCAACCCTGTCATCGCAATGATCGTGTCGCCACTCATGCCCACTCGGTACCCACGCCATGGATTCGGAACTGTCGGCGGAGGGAGATGAATCCCCTCGAAACCCGCTCAGCCGGGGTGGGTGGAGATGCCGACGAGTGCCGGTCCTCCCGCATTGGCCCGCCCGTCAAAGATGATCACGCGCGCCAATCTGTCGGTTCTGTAAAAACAGGGCGTAGTCGAGGCCGCCGACGGGTATGCCGGTCAGACACCGGTACGACACCGCCAGCCGATCCCAGAGAGCAACAAATGATCGTTCTAGGTGTCACCTTCATCCTCGTCGGCTATCTACTGCCCGTGCCGGCCATCATCGCAACGATCGGCTGGATCCTGCTCGTGATCGGCGTGGTGTTGTTAATTCTCGGCCAAGTTGGTCGCCCGGTCGGCGGGCGCCGCTATTGGTACTGATCCGCCCGCCCGTTGTCTCAAGGTGGCCGATAGTTTTTGGTTTGGTCCCGCCGGGTATAGCGGCGGCAGCGAGGGTGGTTGTCGGTTGTGTCTGAAGCCGTCGCGAGGCGGATGTCGGGGTGCAACCCTGACGTTGAGCAAACAGCGCAGCCCGGGGTTCGCCGACTGTGGCCCTCCTTGGGATTGCGGTGTTGTGTCCGGTGAGGTTTGGTCGATCCGCTGAGTTTCGAACATGGCAAGCGACGAGGACACCTCGGGTTCCTCCGTCGAACAGGCATTGGTCGGGGGCATCCCGCAGAATCGGCTGGTACCGATTCTATTACGCTAATGAGCGGTGGGAATGGTCGCCCGAGGTAGAACTGATCCACGGGTATCGACCCGGATCAGCTAACCCCACAACGGAATTGGTGTTGTCGCATAAGCACCCCGAGGACTTCGAGCATGTTGCGACCACGCTTGAGGACATCCGACGCACCCATAAGCCCGTTCAGCACCCGTCACCGCATCCTCACAGTCCAGGGCGCGACACGCGAGGTCGTCGTCATCGGTGACCGCCTACACGACAACACCGGCGAAGTGATCGGCACCCAAGGTTTCTACATCGACGTCACTCCCACAGGCGAAGCGCGTGAAGACAGCATCACCGAGGCGGTCGCGGAAATCGCGGAGAATCGAGCCGTTATTGAACAGGTCAAGGGAATCTTGTTGCTGGTCTATCGGATTGACCCTGACGCCGCGTTCGACTTGCTGAAGTGGCGGTCGTAGGAAGCCAACGTCAAGCTCCGCGCTCTGGCCGAACAACTGTTTGCCGACTTCCGAGCAATGGAGTTCTACGAGGACGTGCCACCGCGCTGCACCTTCGACCGGCTACTGCTCACCGCACACCAGCGCGTGCGCGCATCAGCCGCGCGCAACCGGAGAACAACGGGCCACCCCGACTGACGGCTTGCTGGTCAGATGTTTTGGCAGGTCATCGACGGGGTACAGGCCTTCCGCAGGTTCAGCTCCGAGCCGCGTGATCACGTTGACAGCGGAACGGATAGGGGCTTTCGGGGTGTCTGGGCAGCATTCAGAGTATTCAGATGTGACGGACATGTTCCGTCATCTCCAGTCGCTCGACGAGGGGTCGGTCGCTTTCCGCCGTCAGCGCGAAGCGATTGTTGAGCGGTCGTTGCCGATTGCCGATCACATCGCACGTCGATTCAGTAACCGCGGCGAACAACTTGATGATCTCGTGCAGGCTGCACGAGTCGGTTTGGTCAATGCGGTCAACCGCTTCGATGTTGACAACGGCGCGGAGTTCTTGTCATTCGCCGTGCCGACCATGATGGGCGAGGTACGCCGCCACTTCCGCGATCACGGCTGGGCGGTCAAAGTTCCCCGCCGCCTGAAAGACCTTCAGAGACAACTAGTTCAGGCCCGTGGGGAGCTATCTCAACAGCTAGGTCGCGCGCCGACCGCCTCCGAAATCGCGGATCATCTTGGCATCGACCATGAATTAGTGGTCGAAGCGGTGATCGCCGGCAGTAACTACTCCACACGTTCTACCGACGTGCAGGCCGGACCGGACGACGAATACCGACCGCTCGGCGAGACCCTCGGCGACGTCGACCACAATCTGGATACGGTGATCGACGTTGAAACGGTACGTCCCCACATCGCTGCTTTGCCTGACCGCCAGCGAACCGTCCTGATGCTGCGATTCTTCGAGAATTTGACCCAATCCCAAATAGCGGAACGCATCGGCTGTTCGCAGATGCACGTCTCGCGTCTACTCGCTCAAGCGCTTCGCACATTGCGCGGCCAAGTTCGTGAACCAGACCTCGCTGTGACCGCCTGACGTTGAGTTTGTTTACTGACTATCGAGCACGCCATGGCCATGCTTAAGCGCCGGTATGTCGGTGCGCTTCGGCAACCGGCTTTGATTCCGCGGAGCCTCTCTGCCGCAGAAAGATCGATAGCCCCACTATCGCTGCTACCGCGATGAATTCGCTCTGCCAGTTCTGCATCGACTCGAACCAGAACTGAGAAGTCGTCAGATAGCGCCACACCGAGATGGCGGACTGACCGTGTTGGAGCTGCTCCTCGTTGAAAGCCTTCACTCCACCAATGGCGTGCAGCGCCATCGAGGCGAAGAACAACACAAAGAACGCGATCGCGAGGGAGTGCTCATACAGGACGAGCACAATGCCGCCCTTGCGTACCGGCCAAGGTGTCCCGACCTTCGGAGTGACATCCCTCGGATCTTCGTCTTGCGGCGCTTCTCGATCGATCGGCTTCGATTCCGACGAGCCCCTCTGGTAGAGGAAGGCAGTCAAGACGACGTACATGCCCATCTGCAGAAACTCCGACTCCCAGTTCTCGAAGGTGGCCTCGACGAAATCTCCGGTTGCAAGGTACCCGAGCACCGAAAGCCGTTCGTGGGAACCGTGTTCGAGTTGTTCCTGGTTGTAGGTGGCAGCACCGGAGACAATCATGCCGACGAAGAACACGCCGAACAGCGCCAGGCAGGCCAGAAGTAGCCCGTTGTCGCGCAGAAGTCTAACGAAGGCTCGAGGCCTCGTATTCGTACGTCGTGGCATTGGCCGTCTCCTATACGACTGCCTTGATTTTGGCATCGCTAGCGTAGTGTTAAGCAACGTCGTTGCGTCGCAAGACATGTCTGCAGGAGCGCCGCCCCCACCTTATCCTGATCGAGCAATTGATTGCGCTCAGTCGGCGGACCTCACCCTTCAACGAGGCTGTTCCCGCCGATATCGCTTGCCACGTACGGTGGGGTGCCCGCCAAAGTCGTTGGAGATCTGGAATATCGGGAGTTCGGCGAACCCTCGAGCGTCTCCAGGGCGAACGACCACTCCGCTGGCCGCCACAACCTTGCGTGCGGCATCGACCGGCACCCGTGCATCGCGGGGGTGCCGGAGGAACATCCGCTTCGGGTCGGTGACACCTGGACCGAGGCGCATCCGGATAAGGACCGGATATTCACGTGGCAGCTCGCCATCGCGATGCGACCGAAGCTGTTCGTGTTCACCTCGGTCGGCAACCTCAGCCACGACAGCGAAGGCAACGGAGGCTTCGAGGGCCGCATGACGATCGCCTACCACTTCAGTCAGCCAGGCGAAGGTGTCACGCTCTTCACCCGCACGATGACGATCGAGGCCTACAAAGATGCTCCACTGCCGCCTACTGGCTGACGCAGCATGCTGACGGTTCTGAGGGATGGATTCCTCGCACGATTCCACTCTCCCACCTTTACGATCCGGGCGGCGCGGGCCATACGCGCCGGCGTCAAACGCCTCCATCTCGAGGTACGCGGCGGAGGCCACACCTCCAATCTGCGGCGCGCAGGTCGTACAAGCTCAAAGGCTTCGACGGCGAGGACCACCTCTTCGCAGTGGAGTACCAGACGAACACTGCCGAAAGCAAACCGACGGAGCACGGCGCCTCGGTATGGCGACGCTTCAGACCGAGAGCAGCCGCTGGAAGAACTCGCGGTAGCGCTTTAGCGAGAGACGAAGGTCCTCCGTGGAGGCCTCCTCGCCTCGAGCCCACTGCGCCTCGAGCCGCGATCGCGCCGCGGAGAACCCGGTCGTGAGCTGTTCGACGACCTCGGCCACGAGGGCGTCCGCCTGCTGGACGCACTTTTTGGGGTCGTCGACAAAAGCGGCCTGGACATCGTCCCAGCGCGAGCGCAGCCGTGGAAGGTCGGTGTCGGCGAACAGCGATTTGTCGGACGATGGTTCGGTCCCAGCGGTCGAAGAGGCGATCCCCATTTCCGATGGATCGGTCTGGGCGCTCGAGGATTCGTCGCCCATGGTCGGCGGTTCGTCTTGCGTGGGCGCAGAGTCAGTCGTGTAGTCGCCGAAGGAAGCATCGTCCGCCTCGGCCGACGGATCGGTTTGTGCGGTCGATGGTTCCCTTCCCGCGCTCGTAGACTCGGGCCGTGCAGTTGGGGCGACATCTGCCGTCGAGGTCGAAACGGTATTGGTTTGCTCATCGTGGGTTGTCATGCCCGTGCCTCCTTTGACATGTCCTTATCGGTCTCGAGATCGGTCTCGAGCAACTTCTCGAAGAGCGCGCGGTAATGGACGAAGGCCTCACGCTGCGCCTCGGTGCCGATGTCGCCCTGCTCCTGCGCCAGGTGGAGAGTGTGAGCGGCTCGATAGTGCTCAACCACGTTCGGGTGATCGACCGAGATGTCGGCCGCCCGCTGGTCGAAATCGTCGATCGGGTATCCGCGTTCGCGCATTACCTGGGTCACGAGACGATCGGCGTCGCCCACCGCACTGGACGGATCGTCGACAAACGCAGTCTGCACCGTCCGCCAGTGTTCGGCATGATTTGCGCGCGATTCCGGCTCCAACGCAACAATGTCAAGCTTCTGTCGCTTTCGTTCGCGCGCAACGAGCTCCTTTTCGCCGGCTCGTTGATCACCGGCCTCGCCTCACGGCTCGTTCGTACTCTGGACCAAAGTGTTTCTTCAATCGTTCGGACCTCTTACGACCGGTCGCCGACAGGACAAAGAACCCACACGAGCGTGACCGCGATCAGGACGGCTGCTGCAGTAAAGAACCAACCCCAGACAGGCATTTCTCCGTACCTCCTCGAGACCGGGTACCCGCGCCTTGTCTACAGAAACGTCAATTTTCCCCTGCCCGAGGATCGGGAGGTTCTCGACGCGAATCCGCAACGAGCACAGCGTCTTCAAGGTCGTCGCTGCTCTGAAAGCCCTTGGCGACAGTGCACTTTCGCTGCTTCGGTGGACTCGACTCCTTGCCCTTCCGCGCTCAGAGCCGCCCTGCGCGGTCAACGGTGCCGGGCGCTGCGCCGCGATGACTAACGTTCGGTTTGAGCGATCAGCCGGTCGATGAAACCGTTGGTCTCCTCGTGGTCGGGGCGATCACCGAACAGCAGAGTCGGATCCTCCATCACGGCCGCGGTGTCCGGCCAGCTGCCCGCCGTCTCGGCGAGCAGCTGATCGACGACGTCGGTGAGGCGGCCGCGGCGGCGCAAGGCCATGCGCTGACGGGCTGCCGATGTGCCGCCGATCAACACTTGCCGGGTCAGCTCGATGATCATCGGCCAGTCCCCCGCCGCCTCGAGCTGCGGGCGCAGCGATCGCACCAGGTCGGTGACGACCTCGGCGGCGGGCCGGCTGCTGGGACCGCTGATGTCGACGAGCTCGCCCTCCAGCCCGGAGCGGGCCGCCCGCCATAGCGCGGCCCGGCCCAGCGGCGGGGCGACCTCGACCGCCGGGCCGCCCGCCCGCAACGCCTCGACCTCGCGTTCAACCAGTGCCCGGAACAGTCCGGCGATCAGCACGATGGTGTCGACCGACGGGCAGCTGTCGCACACCCTTAGCTCCAGGGTCGGCGCGCGCGAGCGCTGGCCGGACGTCGAAGTAAACCATCCCGGCGTCGGTGATCACCCCGCTGGCCACGAGGTCGTCGACAAGCCGGTCATATTCGGCAGCCGACGACACCGGCGGGGCCGGTCCCGTCGTGGGCCAGCGCTGCCACACCAAAGTGCGCGCGCTGGCATAGCCGGTGTCGGATCCGTCGGCCCAGAACGGCGAGCTGGCACTCAGTGCCAGCAGTGTCGGCAGATACGGCGTCACCCGGTTGGCCACCGCGACGGACTCGTCGCGGTCGTCCACGCCGACGTGGACCTGGGTGCCGCAGATGAGTTGTTCGCGGGCGAGCAGCTGGTAGTCGGAGAGCATCTGCCGATAACGGGCGGTCTGGGTGACCTGCATCTCGGCGGGCACCGACAACGGCACCGCCCCCGCAGCGACCACACCCATGCCGAGCCTGGCGGCGGCACCCACGAGGACCCGGCGGTGGCTCTGCAGATCGGCGCGCAGTCCGTCCAGGGTGTGGACCACACCGCTGTTCATCTCGACCACGCAGCGCTGCAGCTCGGCCACGTAACTGTTGGACAACACGTCAAGCAATTCGGGCGCGCGGGCGGTCAGCCGTCTGGTCGTCTAGGTCGACGACGTGAAACTCCTCCTCGACGCCCAATGTTCGCGGCATGACGCCTCACAATTCGTGACCGTAATTGACGCTCAGTCACACCAGTGTTCACCGAGGCGGCGGCCGGTAAACAGTAATGATTGACGGTATCG
>CAWKCR010000002.1:0-122613 GCA_963848185.1 uncultured Actinomycetota bacterium | reverse complement strand
CCGCCGTTGATGCCATTGTGTCGTCAATGGAGGCTAGACTTCTCAGTGGGCACTCTCAGACAGCGGGAACGAATGCGAGGCAGTCCCACCCTTAAATGATGCGAACCTCGTCTCAAAGAGATCGGGACTGCATTGTGGCAGGAAATTCGATTGATGCGGGGCGGTCTGTTACCAGCAAGGTGACCGCGATCTTGATGGTGTTCGCGGACGATGGCGTACACACGCTGACCGAGATCGCCGTCTCTGCGCATCTACCCACATCGACCGCGCACCGCCTGGCCTCGGAGCTGGTCGCCTGGCGTCTCCTCGAACGCACCGAGGAACGCCATTATCGGATCGGTTTGCCGTTACGAATAATCGCCAGCGAACACTCCGAGTCCGAAGTCTGCTCAACCACACAGACTGTGACGCGGGCCCTGCCGATGCTCGATGAACTGTCACGAGCCACCAGCAGCGAGGTGCGGTTGGGTGTATTGCGTGGCTCACAAGTCCTGTTCTTTTGGCCGCCGCAGCGCGTCTCCGGACGTATGCACGCTGCAGGAGTCCTGCATGGACTCATACCCGCCCATGCTGCGGCGGCGGGCAAAGCGGTCCTTGCCTTTTCTCCACCATGCGTCATTGATCATGTCATCGCGGCCGGGTTGCCCGCGTTCACCCGCAATACCATCACCTCGCCGGACGTCCTGCGGCGGAAGCTTTCGGTCATCAGGCTGACGCAGATCGCGACATCGCGAAACGAATTCGAGTGCGGCAAATCGGCGATCGCGATGCCGATCTTCTACGGGGGAGGCCGCGTCGCAGCCGCCATCGAAATCACCGTCCGAGATCTGGGCAGCGAATTAGCTGCGGCCGCCGGCGCGTTATCCGTTGCGTGTCACAGTCTTTCACGCCAACTGGCCACCGAAGTTCGCGTGACGGGAAACTCAGCCGACCACACGACCCACAGTTCGGAGTTCGCCCCGGACTCGCATCATCGATCCACCTGAATGTGCCGCAGCGCCCCTCCAAAGTGTCAGGGGTAGATCTGCCAGTCTTGGACCAATCGGCGATCCTCGGCCGAACGCGGGGCGGCCTCAGCCCGGACCAGGCGAAGGATCGCCTCGCGCGCCACCGTCGACGTTGAGAGCCCGCGACTGACCGCGAGCCGCTCCAACTCCTCGTGCTCCTCGGGAGTGAGCAACACCTGCAACGTCTTCGTGAGTTCCGACATGTCGTTCCCCTCTACGTACGCGCGCATCGCATCAGTCTGATCATGGTCGAGCGCGGACAGAAGCGATGATCGAACTCTCGGTCCCAACTCTACCGTTGTCGGTTCGCGGGCGAAGCCAGATGTTCGACAGTGCTGACCGCGTGGAGTGTGCCGCCATTGATGGCCCGTACTTCCCGTTGAGTGTTCCGCTCTGCGGGACTTACTGCTCGCTTATTTCCGCCACTGACGGGAACCTCATTTAGGACAGATGAGGAGTACGAATGGCGGGAAATTCGACCGATCCCGGACGGTCGGTGACCAGCAAGGTGACCGCGATCTTGATGGTGTTCGCGGACGGTGGCGTACACACGCTGACCGAGATCGCCGCATCCGCCGACCTGCCGACGTCGACCGCGCACCGCCTGGCCTCGGAGCTGGTCGCCTGGCGTCTCCTCGAACGCACGGAGGAACGCAGCTATCGGATCGGTTTGCCGTTACGAATGATTGCCAACGAGTACTCCGAGTCCGAAGTCTGCTCAACCACACAGACTGTGATGCGGGCGCTGCCGGTGCTGCACGAACTGTCAAGGGCCACCGGCAGCGCGGTGCGGCTGGGCGTTCTGCGTGGCTCAGATGTCCTGACGCTGCAGCCACGTACCAATCGATTCTCCGAACGCGTGCACGCTGAGGGGCTCCTGCACGGAGTCGTACCGGCGCATGCGGCTGCCTCGGGCAAGGCATTGCTCGCCTTCTCCCCACCATGCGTCATTGACCGTGTCATCGCGGCCGGGTTGCCCGCGTTCACCCGCAATACCATCACCTCGCCGGACGTCCTGCGGCGGAAGCTTTCGGTCATCAGGCTGACGCAGATCGCGACATCGCGAAACGAATTCGAGTGCGGCAAATCGGCGATCGCGATGCCGATCTTCTACGGGGGAGGCCGCGTCGCAGCCGCCATCGAAATCACCGTCCGAGATCTGGGCAGCGAATTGGCTCCGGCCGCCGGCGCGTTATCCGTTGCGTGCCGCAGCTTGTCACGCCAACTGACCACCGAGTTTCGCGTGAGGGCAAACCGAGGCGGCGACTGGACCCACCGTTCGGAACCCGCGCTGGGCTAGCACCACTCTTCACGGGATGTCGTTTTGCCGTGGGCCTCGGACGGTCAGGCGTCACGCTCGGAGTACATCCGCACACGTTCGGCAATCGGCGTCCAGTGCTCGGCCAGTGCGGCGCGGCCCATGAACAGGCCGAGGTGTCCGGCATCGACGAGCTCGCGCGATATGTGCTCGGCTGGAGTCGAGACCAGGTCGCTCCAATCCGCCGTCGCGGAGCGTCACCATCTGGCTCTGGTCAGGTCCGCAGTCGACGATCGACGAGGCGTGGCCGGCCTGGGGCGGAAGCACGAGGGTCGGCACAGCCGTGGTACCTGACGGTGCCGAATAGTCCAGCAGCCGCGCGATGGGCCAGCTCCGAACTTCGGGTGCCTCATGTGCCCACGTCGGTTCCTCTCGCAGCGTCGCGACACGGGCGAACTCCGCCAGGTCCTCGGCCATCCCCAGTGGCGTTCTGTTCCGTGCCACCGCTCGAGCGACGTATTCGGTCGCACTAGCGGTGGTCGACACCCATGCTTCGATTGGCGCCCAAGCGAACTGGGCTGCGATTGTCGTTGGCAGACTGGCGGGCACGTGAAGTCCTTCCGTGGTGGATACAGACGAACACCGGCATTCCGGCGGCTCTCGGAACGGGTGCTCCTCAAGACCGCCGGAAGTGCCGGTGCACGTTCGATGGGATTACTTCAGCAGGTCGCGCGCGGCCTTGGTGTAGGCGTTCGTCACCTCGGTGATAACCGACGCCTGCGACTTGGCGAGCGCCGAAATCCAGTCCACCTTGGTGGAGTCGGCGGCCTTCTGGCTGAAATCCAGCAGGCTGTTCACCGTCTGCTCGTACGTATCGAGCGACATCGTCCCGGTTTGCTTCGCCGCTGCGAGCACTGTCTCATTCAGTGCGCGAATCTGCTCGGTAGCGGCCTCGAAATCAACATCGAACGGTTTGATGATTGGTTCTGTGGCTGTAGCCATTGTCGTTCCTCCTGTTCGTACCATGGCCATCTGTGGCCCGGCTGCTAGCTACGTTAGCACGGATCCTGCTAACACAGCTATTTGTGATAAGGCTCACGTGGGTCGCTGCGGGTGGAATCCCATCAGCTGCGACTGGATCGTCGCACGATTCCAATCACGAGATACGTTGGGTGCGTTCGGTTCTCGTCAGTCTGTGCCCTGATTCCCAGATGTTCTGCGTACCCGGTTAGCGTCAATGAAACTTCGATGGATCTCCGCCATCGCACGGCGCTGAGCCGCCGTGAGTTCGGGCGCCGTCGCGATGGCCTCCGCGAGGTTGGATTGGGTTTCATCATCCGGCGAGGTCGGCGGCTCGACATAACCCGCGCGCCGGTACAGCTCTTCGACCGACAGATTCAACGACTCGGCGAGTGCCTCGACCACCGCCTCGGAGGGTGCCCTCAATCCCCGTTCGATCTGCGAGAGATACGGATTGGAAATTCCGACAGACTTGGCCAGCTGGCGCAGGGGCAGCGCCGCAAGCTCGCGCTGTTCGCGGATGATTGCTCCCAGCAGACTCTGTGGTCTGGCTTGATCCACTTCGTGAGACTAGCTCATTTCTCCGTTCAGCTATTCAGCTCAGGCAGCGCACCCCCGACCGTTCGCCGCTAGAACCAGCCCTTGCGCTTCGCCCAGACCAGCAGCGTCGTCGACATGGCGATCATGACGGCCAGTGTGATGGCCAGCGGTATCAACTGCGTCTCATCGTTGACGATCAGGTTCATGCCCAGAACGGAGGACAGCGCCGTGATCGGCAGCGTGACTGCCGCGATCACCGCGAGCCGTTCGGCCGCGATGGTCATCTTCGTGTTGGTCCGCGCCTGATAGAACTCGATCGTTCCCTGCAAATATGCCTTTTGGGTTTCCGCCATCACCGACAGATGGTGGAACTGATCGACCGCGTCCAGAAGCAGCGATTGCCCGTGACCAGGGCCGCAGGCCGTTATGGTCGCCATCCGGCTGTATACCTCGCGGCTCAGCGCGGCCATGGTGCTGACCGTGAGCAGACCGTGTCGCGCCCGGAACATCTCATCGAGAAACGATTCCGGATCGCCGAGGTGGCCGCCGGTGACGCGTTGCTCGAGCATCCAGACGTCCTTGGTCAGGTCCGCGGTGTACGTGCGCAGGCGCCCGGTCAATGCGGTGAGCAGAGCATAAGATAGCTCGAATGCCTTGTCCGGCTTGAGCTTTCCGCTGGCGAGTCGCGCCAGCACCATGTCCACCTCGACCATCGCCGCCGCCGGGTCCACCGCGGGGTTGAGCGGGCCGTGGACGGTGACAAGGTAGCGGTCGCCAATGAACTGATCGAGCTCGACATAGTGCACATGGCCGCCGGCGCCGGGCTGCGGCGCGTGCAGCACCAAGAACAGATGGTCGTCGTAACGATGGATCTTGGGCACCTGATTCCGATTCGCCGAATCCCGAACCGCGAGCGGATGGAACCCGAAGATCGTCCTCAACGTCTGCTCGGCCTGCTCGTCCCACACCGGTACGTCGACCCAGACCAACCCGTCGGTGCGGGCCAGCAGGGTGGGCAGGTCGGCAGCCTCACACAACTCGACTCCCGCAGGAGTTACGAAACGGACGTGCATGACGGCCTCCTGGATGTGCCCTAGCACCTCTGTCCGTACTAGCACTTCTCAGTCCGCGTACCTCTACGATCGGAGCTCCGATCCACTGGATGAGCTCGATATACCCGGAAGACTCAGGTATCGCAACTCGCGAGAACGCGGGACACACTCAGCGCAGCAGTGTGGACGGCGGGCGCGACTCGTCGGATGTCGACCTTGCCGGCCCACCCCGACACCGAAATCGCGGCGACAGGAACATTTTCGGAGTCAAGCACGGCAGCCGCGACACACACGACCCCGGCGGCGGATTCCTCTTGTTCGTAGGCGATCCCGTTGACTGCCGCCCGCCGAAGCTGCTGTCTCAGGACGTCAGCATTCCGAATTGTCCTGGGTCCCACGGCCACGAGTCCGGCAGCGATCACTCGATCGATCACATCTGGATCCGAAGCGGACAGCAGCGCCTTCCCCACGCCGGTTGCGTGCGCGGGCAGCCGGCCGCCGACCCTGGACGGCAGACGCGGGGCGCCTTCGCGGTGCAGTATCTCCACGTAGACCACCTCGGTGCCGTCCAACACAGCAAGGTGGATCGTCTGACGTGTCGCTTCACGCAAATCAGCCATGAACGGAAGCGCCACCGCGCGCATCGAACGCCGCCGAGAGGCTCGCTCTCCCCATTCGAACATCTGCAACCCCAGCCCGACCTTCTGGCCTTTGCGCTCGAGGAAACCCGCTTCGTGCATCTCCTTGACCAGTCGGGACACCGTCGATTTCGGCAGATCGGTGCGGCGGGCGATTTCATTGACGCCCAGATACACATCTCGGGCTTGGAAGGCATTCAAGACGGCGGCGAGTCGGCGAACCACCGATGTGGACAAGTCGTCGTTGGGCATAGAGGTGTTCCGCTCTGTGGAACGCACGCGTTGAGTATCTCTGTGGCAGAGCGCACAGTTCAAGTAGATCCGATGCCGGCATGCAGTCCCAACCGAGTCAGGCCAGAGATTGAGCATCCCAAAACTCACAGCCAGCTACGTCACCCTGGCCGGAGCCGGATTCACCGAGCCGCCCAGGTTCACGTTCAGACAGCGTTGCGAAGCCGCCTCGGCAGCCGGATTCGCAGGGATCGGTATTCGCCTCAACGATCTCAAGACCCTCGCGACCGCCGACGTGGCCGACATCCTGTCCGACAACGACCTCGAGCTCGGTGAGATCGAATTCTTCGCTGGCTGGGCCGCTCCCGGGGCCAAATCGGCTACCCAGGCGACACTGGAGAAGGCGCGGGAGCTGGCCATATCCACCGGCGGCGGTGATCATCTCAGTTCGGGTGATTTCGCTGGTGGCCCGCTGGATATCGACGGTGCCGCGATGCGCCTAAAGGGCGCCGCGGAGGCAGTTGCCGATGTTGGATTGAACATCGCAGTCGAGGCGTTCGGATGGTCTGCGATCAACTCGGTGCCAACAGCGAGCGCTCTGCTGGCACGCGCAGACGCGTATAACGCCGGACATCTGCTCGATGTCTGGCACTTCTACAACACCGGGTCAACCGCTGAAGCCATTACCAACCTGGACGTGACAACAGTGGCCGCTGTGCAACTGAACGACGGCCCGCGCGTACATGACAACTTCTTGTGGAACGCCCGGAACACTCGGCTACTACCTGGCGAGGGTGATCTCGACGTCAGCGGGTTCATCTCGGCACTCAAGTCCATCGGCTATGACGGCCCCTTCGGTGTCGAATCGAGTTATCCCGAGTTCAGACAGCTCGATGTGGACGAAGCAGCCGCCCGGGCGTTCGACGCAACCATGAAATTCTTCTAACGCGAACACCAGCCCTTCAGTTCCGTTGGGAGTCCGAGGGTTTCAACAATGGTGAGCATCATCAGCAGGCCCAATGTGGGATACGCCCCGAGTCCGGCGACGAGTTCCTGCACCGCCGCATTCGCCTCCACACGAAAACGCCCGATATTGCTCGGGCAATGCCCGGACAGCTGAAACTTATCGGCTGTCTTGAGCGAACCGTCTTCCACATCGCGCGGACTCGGCGCGCGGCCCCTGAACGCAGAGGACTTACCGGATGTAGCTCAACTGGAATCGACGTGCCCGCGGAGACGGCAATTCAACAAGGGCGTCTAGAACCGCGACCGGCGGCTGCGCACGCAACCGTTCACGCTCGTCCGCTGACAGCTTCGCGAGCTGGGCATCCCACGCGGCCAACACGTCCTTGGCGACCACGCTGTTGAAGCGGTGCAGCGACAGCCTAAACCAGCCGTAAAGCGCCCAGCAAAGGCCGACCACCACAGCGATCGATACAACCACGGCCGCAATAGCGGTGACCATCGGAACCTTCCAGGCCGGAGCAGAATTTCTCTACATTCCACAGCAGGAACCGCTGGCTAGCGAATTTTATTGCTGTCGTTTCCGTCACACCGGAACCCGACTGTGTCCTCCGTCATGTCCAGCGGTCCGTTCCGAGGTCCGCAATGAGAAGGATCAGGCCACGAGCGCTTGGTAGACGAGCTGGCGCAGGTGCTGGCGGATGGGATGGGTGCTGGAGGGCAGCAGCTGGGTGAAGAACATCGCCGTCAGCTCCTCGGCCTGGTCGACCCAGGAGGCGGTGCTGGCCGCCCCGCCCCAAGCGAACTCGCCCGGACTCCAAAGCGTCTTGGCCTTCACCGCGTCCCTCAGCACCGAGAAGCCGAGCCCGAACCCGAAGCCGTTGAACGGCATCTCCGCGAACAGCGGCCATAGGCTTCGAGATCCACGTCACCGGGAAGGTGGTTGCTCGTCATCAGCGCGACGGTGCGTGGGCTGAGCAACCTCACGCCCTCTAACTCGCCTCGGCGCAACAGGAATTGGGTGAACCGGTGGTAATCCGCAGCCGTCGACACCAAGCCGCCGCCGCCCGACAGGCAGTCCCGCCGCCCGTGGCCGACCGCGCCGAACGCGTCGTGCCGCACCGCCCTTCGCGTCCCGGGCTGCGGGACGTACAGCGCAGCGAGATCCTCGCCCTCGGTACCGAACGACGTGTCGTTCATGCCCAGCGGGGCGAAGATCCGCTCCCTGAAGAACTCATCGAGCGGTTGCCCGGACACGACTTCGACGAGCCTGCCGAGCACGTCACCAGAGACCGAATAGTTCCATTCGCTGCCCGGCTGGAACACCAGTGGCAACTGTGCCCATTGCTCGACGCAACCCGCCAGATCAAGTCCTGGCGGCGTGCCCCATTCGAAGCCGGCCGCGCGGTACATCGCGTCGACGGGATGCGCGTGGTGGAACCCGTAGGTCAGGCCCGAGGTATGGGTGAGCAGGTGCCACAGTCGGATCGGTTCGATCGCCGGCTCGGTGAGCGGATTGAGTGCGGAACCCTTGACATAGACCCGCGGTTGCGCGAACTCGGGTAGCCAACGGGCGATCGGATCGGTCAGGTCGAAGACGCCCTCTTCGAAGAGCATCATCGCCGCGACCGAGGTGACCGGCTTGGTCATCGAGTAAATGCGCCACAAGGTATCGACCTCGACCGGCCGCCTCGCCTCGACGTCGGCGTGCCCGCACCGCGACAGGTGCGCGACTCTGCCGCGGCGGGTGACCACGATGAGCCAGCCCGGCAGTTGACCCTCCTCGACATACCGGGCGAAGTGTCGGTCGATCCGCTCGAGCCGGCCCGCATCGAACCCGACTTCCTGCGCGTCCGTGTCCACCTTCAGCTCCATCGCCATGGGGGGCATCATCGACTCGCCGTCAATGCGACGTCAACGCGGCCCTACCGCGGGGGCCGGTGGCGGCCTGGGCGGTCTCCCCACGCGAGCCCTCTCCCGATCAGCGGAAAGGAACCGGCATGGGCGTCAACAGCAAGACACCATGGACCCACGGAGCCGACAACTCTTACCCCTCAGGAGGCCACCATGGCGGTGCGGAAGTCCATCAACATCGCCGGATCAGGACCCACGATCGAAGCATCCATCCACGAGGCCATAGACCGTGCGTACACCACGCTCGAGGGGATCACACGCTTCGAGGTCACCAAGATCAGTGGCGACCTCACCGACTCGGGGCCAGTGTTCGACGTGGAGGTCACCATATGGTTCACGCTCCTCGAACGGATGCATGAGTGAGCCGACTTCGGTGACGACGACGACGGCGCCAGAACTGCGTGGCCAAATCCAACCCGACGGCATCGGATTGGCCACGATGCCCATCGGGATCAACCACATCGAGAGCGTCAACGTCTACATCATCGAAGACGGCGACTCCGTAACCCTGGTGGACTGCGGCATGTGGCATCCCGGCGAGCCCGACGACGGGTTGTCCACACTGCGTCACGCGCTCAACGCCCGAGGCTACGTGCTCGACGACATCGCACGAATCATCATCACCCACGCTCATATCGACCACTACGGTATGGCCGGGAGACTGATGGAACTGACCGGCGCCGAGCTGCTCATGCACGCCATGACCGATCTGGACTGCGAAAAGTACCGGCATCCTGACACCGCTCAGGCGCGCAAGCGCGACACCTACAGTGACCACGGGGTGCCCAAGTCCGAGTTGCCCGCTTTCGCCGACACGCTCGACGCCTGGCTGCCGTACCTCCATTCCGTGGTCGAAGCCTCCACCCGATTGAACGGGGGCGAGGTCATCTCTATCGGCACACGTCAGTGGGAGGTCCTCCACACTCCCGGTCACTCACTCGGTCATATCTGCCTGTGGTCGCCGACTGACAGACTCCTCTTCTCAGGCGACCACTTGCTACCGGCCGTCACTCCACCCGTCACATTCGAGCGCGGATTCGACAAAGATCCCCTTCGCAGCTATCTGGCATCTCTCAAGCTCGTCGCCGAGCGCGACCCGACGCTGGTGATGCCAGGACACGGCCGCGCATTCGCCGACGGCCGACGCCGAGTCGATGCGATAACGCGCAACAAACAACGCCGGCTCGACGCCATCCACACCATGATCCGCAGCCACCCCTGCACCGTCCGTGAGATCGCGGAAGTCCAGGTCGCCAAGGCCCTCCTGAAGTTTCAACGCAATCTGGCGATGGCTGAGACGCTCGCACATCTGGCCTACCTGCGGTGGCAGGGACTGATCGAGCGACGAACCCGCGAGGACGGGGTGTACGAGTGGTACTCGACCGACGAGGTTTCGCATTGAGTCGGTCGCCACACGCTCCAGGCGAGACCGGAAACAACCGCGTCCATGGATCAATTTGGCGGTTAAGCCTTTTCACCGGCCTCGTTGAGTTGATCGGTGCGGCATCGCTCCCACTGGATGAGCCGATCACCCGCATCACTAGAACCGGTCGTTGAGGTCGGGCTGAGCGACGGCGAACCAGCCGGTGCGGCCGTTACGCTCAGACCTCGTGCGCGCCGTGCTGATCGTCAACCCCAACGCGACGTCGACCACCCCCGCCGGACGCGACCTGCTCGCCCACGCACTCGAGAGCCGGGTCAAACTGACCGTGGCGCACACCGACCATCGCGGCCATGCCATCGAGATCGCCCGCGACGCCGCTCGTGACGGGGTGGATGTGCTGATCGTGCATGGTGGCGACGGCACGGTGAACGAGGTGGTCAACGGCATTCTCGGTGAGGTCGGTGTGAACGGGCCGGCGCCCGCCATTGGCGTGGTCCCCGGCGGGTCGGCCAACGTGTTCGCCCGCGCGCTGGGTATAACCCCGGATCCCATCGAGGCGACGAACCAGCTCGTGGACCTGCTGTCGGACTACCGTCGGCGCAAGTCGTGGCGGCGCATCGGGCTGATGGACTGCGGCGAACGCTGGGCGGTCTTCACAGCGGGCATGGGTGTGGACGGCGAAGTGGTCGCCGCTGTCGAGGCGCAGCGCGACAAGGGTCGCAAGATCACCGCCTGGCGCTACATCCGCGTCGCGATCCGGGAGAACCTGGCGGCCGCCCGCAAGGAACCGACGCTGACGCTGCACCTGCCGGACCAGGATCCGGTGTCGGGCGTGCATTTCGCGTTTGTGTCGAACTCCAGCCCCTGGACCTATGCCAACACCCGGCCGGTGTGGACGAACCCCACCACGACGTTCGAGACCGGTCTGGGCGTGTTCGCGACCACCAGCATGAACGTCTGGTCGAACCTGCGGCTGGTCCGGCAGATGCTGGCGAAGAAGCCCAAGATGGTGGCCAAGCACCTGATCCGGGACGACGACCTGCCGTGGCTGCGTGTGACGAGCGACACGCCGGTGGCGTGTCAGATCGACGGTGACTTCCTCGGTCCGCGCAACCGGATGACGTTCACAGCGGTTCCCGATGCGCTGGGCGTGGTCGCACCACCCGCAAAGACCCCTTCTGACCAGCCTTAATCGCATTCACAGGGCCAATTCAGGGCGCAAGTGCGTTTAGTGTAGTACAAACGATTGATGGGTCCGGTAACGGACCCCTGCTAGTGAGGTTGCCCACTTGTTAACTCGCGAGTATTGACATCTGTTCAGCCTGTGAAAAACTCGGATGCAACAATGCAGAAACATTTCGTGCGCACGCGTTAACAGCCGAAGAAAAGCTCGTGCGCCCTGCTGCGCACATGGTAAGGAGTTAGATCCATGGATTGGCGCCACAAGGCGGTCTGTCGTGATGAGGATCCGGAGCTGTTCTTCCCAGTGGGGAACAGCGGGCCGGCGCTCGCGCAGATCGCCGACGCGAAGCTCGTCTGTAACCGCTGCCCGGTGACCACTGAGTGCCTCACCTGGGCCTTGGATTCGGGCCAGGACGCCGGCGTGTGGGGTGGCATGAGTGAAGACGAGCGGCGCGCGCTGAAGCGTCGCAATGCCCGCACCAAGGCCCGCACAGGGGTCTAGCCCTCCCCGCGCCCGGAACGCTTGACGGCCCCGACAAAATGTCGGGGCCGTACTTTCGTGCGAATGCGATTTGTGGGAATTGCGTCAGTGAACGTCATTTTCCGCAATCGACTACTGCGCGAGTCTGGCGCGGCGGCCGATAGGCACCCGCAGCACCACGTCGGTGCCGCCGGTGGGAACGTCGTGCATGCCCAGCGAGCCGTCCAGCTCCGCCGACACCAGCGTCCGCACGATCTGCAGGCCGAGCGAGTCTGACTTCTCCAAACTGAACCCGTCCGGCAGCCCGCGCCCGTCGTCGTGAACTACCACGTCGAGCCAGCGCGCTGAGCGCTCGGCGCGAATCGTCACGCAGCCCTGCTGGGTAGTGGCCTCGAAGGCATGTTCGATGGCGTTCTGCACCAGTTCGGTGATCACCATGATCAGCGCGGTAGCCCGGTCCGCGTCCAACACGCCGAGGTCTCCGACGCGGTTGATCCGGATCGGGGTGTCCACTGTCGCAACGTCGTTCATGATCGGCAGGATCCGGTCCACCACCTCGTCGAGGTTGACCACTTCGTCGACCGACATCGACAGCGCGTCATGCACCAGGGCGATCGACGACACCCGCCGCACGGATTCGATCAACGCCTCGCGGCCCTCGGCGTTGTTGGTGCGCCGGGCCTGCAGGCGCAGCAGCGCCGCGACGGTCTGCAGGTTGTTCTTCACCCGATGATGGATCTCGCGGATCGTCGCGTCCTTGGACAGCAGCGCCCGGTCGCGGCGCTTGACTTCGGTGACGTCGCGGATCAGCACCGCGGCGCCGACGGCTTTGCCGTGCACCACCAGCGGCAAGGTGCGCAGCAGCACGGCCGCGCCGCCGGCGTCGACCTCCATGCGCATGCTGGACCCGCCGCCGAGCGAGTCGCGGACGTGGTTGGCCAGTTCCTGCGCCTCGAACGGGTCGGAGATCAGCGGCCGCGTCACGCTGACCAGGTTGTGACCCTCCAGCTCGGAAGTCAGCCCCATCCGGTGATAGGCCGAGATCGCGTTGGGGCTTGCGAACGTGACGACGCCCGCCTCGTTCAGGCGGATGAATCCGTCGCCCACGCGGGGGCTGGATCGCGACATCGCCAGATCGCCGACATTGGGAAAGGTCCCTTCGGACAGCATGTGCAGCAGGTCGCCTGCGCAGTCGAGGTAGGCGCTCTCCAGCGGGCTGGCCTTGCGGGCGGCCAACGCGGTCTGGTGCGTCAGCACCGCGACCACTCGGTTCGTGTACCGCACCGGGACGGCCTCCACGTTAAGGCCGGGCGAATCTTGTTGTCCCGCACCGCTTTCCCGGACGATCGCGCCGGACTTGAACGCCTCGGTCACCAGCGGCATGGCGCTGGCGTCGGCGACGGTGCCTACGGCGTCGGCCAACAGCACCGTTGGCGCCGTGTTGGGCCGAATCTGTGCGACACACACCAGCGCGCCGTCGTCGCGGCGCACCCACATCAGGTAGTCGGCGAAGGACAGGTCCGCCAGCAGCTGCCACTCCCCGACCACGGCATGCAGGTGGTCGACGGCGTTGCCGGGCAGGACGGTGTGCTCGGCGAGCAGGTCACCGAGGGTGGACACGGGGTGCTTCCGGCGGCGGACCTATCGGTCGGCCGCTAGCTGATCACGGCGATGAGGTCGCCGGCCCGAATGACGTCGCCAACGGAGACGCTCACCTTGCTGACGGTGCCGGCCACCTCGGCCAGCACCGGGATTTCCATCTTCATCGACTCCAACAGCACCACGGTGTCGCCCTCGCCGATCTGATCGCCCTCGTGAACCACGACCTCGAGCACACTAGCCACGATCTCGGCGCGAACGTCCTCGGCCATTTTCACCCCATTCACTTCCGGCGGATTGCCGCTCTATCGAACCACAAGCCCGTGTCGTCGGCGTTGTCGCCGGGCCATGAGAGAATGTCACAGATGCGCCCGCCGGATGCGGGCCCCACAATCCCCTGACCTCACGGAGGAACACCATGGCCAAGCGTGGCCGCAAGAAGCGCGACCGGAAGCACTCGAAGGCCAACCACGGCAAGCGGCCGAACGCCGGTTCGAAAGCGGTGCGCTAGCCGCGACGGATGATGGTGGTGCGGCTGATCTGGATCCGCAGCCGCTCACGCAGCGCGTCGGGTGCCTTTTCGCCGCTGCACTTGGCCGCGATCAGCCGCTTGACCCGCTCCTCGACGCCGTAGTGCCGCAGGCACGCCGGGCACTCTTCGAGGTGGTGCTTGAGCTTGTCCCGGGTCTCCGCTGTGCATTCGCCGTCGAGCAGCGTCCATACCTCGGCGATCACCGCCGCGCAGTCGGGATGGTCTGGATCGACGGGACCGACGGGCGGGGTCCAGCGCTCGTCGCTCATGAGGACACCTCCTCGGGCGCGTCGAGTTGCTCACCACGAATGAAGCCGCGGTCCCTGGCCACATCGGCCAACAGGCCGCGGAGCTGGCGTCTGCCTCGGTGCAACCGGGACATCACCGTCCCAATCGGCGTGTCCATGATTTCGGCGATCTCCTTGTACGGGAAGCCTTCGACGTCGGCGTAGTACACCGCCATCCGGAATTCCTCCGGCAACGCCTGCAGCGCTTCCTTGATCTCGCTGTCCGGAAGGGCCTCCAACGCCTCCACTTCCGCCGAGCGCAGACCGGTCGACGAGTGCTCGGCATTGGCCGCCAGCTGCCAGTCGGTGATCTCCTCGGTCGGATACTCGGAGGGCTGACGCTGTTTCTTGCGGTAGCTGTTGATGTAGGTGTTGGTCAGAATCCGGTACAGCCACGCCTTGAGATTGGTTCCTTCGCGGAACGAGCGGAAGCCGGCGTAGGCCTTCACCATGGTTTCCTGCAGCAGGTCCTCGGCGTCGGCCGGATTGCGGGTCATCCGCAGCGCGCCGCCGTAGAGCTGGTCGAGCAGCGGAATCGCGTCGCGCTCGAATCGCGCCGTGAGCTCGGCGTCGGTCTCCTGCCGCTCGGGCGCCGGCGCCCTCTCGGACGCTGACCCGTCGGTGTCGGTCATCTTGGGGAACACCGTCCCTTCTATAGCGGCACCACCAAACAGGCCCGGTAAATCCACCGGACGTGCTGGGATCTCCATGGCCAACGCTGGCACCTAAATCCCCTTCTCTCGATCCTAGAGGCTGAGACCGACATCCATTTCTGGCTGCCCGCTTGGCAGCCACGACTGCCTCCAATAACAGCGCCGATGGGCGCAGTTGTTCCCCGTAGTCTGGGCCGGTGGCGCGCGCAGCAACCCCCGCACTCGCGGCCCTGCTGGCCGCCGAGGTCCCCGGCTTCTCCCCGTTCGGCCAGCGCAAGCCGCTACCCACCGTCGTCGACGCCTCGGTCCTGCACTGGGATCGCGTGCTGTGCAGCGCGGGCAAGCGCGGCTGGGACGTCGCGGTGCACCCGCAGGACTTGATCCGGCTGACCAACGCGGTCACCGCGGACATCCGCGCGGCCTAGCTCGCTGAATGTCGACTTGTGTGCGAGCTCCGGTCGAGACTTCGACAACAAGTCGACGTTCGGCGGGGAAGGCCTAGTCGTTGATGTCGGAGGGGTGTTTGGCCAGCGGCGTCACGTGGAGGGCCATGTACGGAAAGAGCGGCAACCCGGAAAGTAGTTCGTGCAGTTCGTCATTGGACTCGACGTCGAAGATCGAGAAGTTCGAGTATTCGCCGACGATCCGCCAGATGTGCGGCCACTTCCCGGCTCGCTGCAGCTGTTGTGAGTAGGCCTTCTCCCGGGCCACGATCTGTTGACGGGTGTCGGGGTCGAGATCATGCGGTATCCGGACATCCATCCGCACATGAAAGAGCATGGCGGACGTCAGCTCTGCACGGGATCGAGGACGAAGTCGTACAGCATCGCGGCGCTGCCGTCGGGCTGCTCAACCGGGGCCAGCATCAACTCCGGCTTCACCGCCGTGGCGATGTCGTCCTCGTTGTGCGGGTCGCCGGGAAAATACAGCTGGGCCGTGAGCAGCTCGTGGCCGGGGGCGGACACCTTGACGTGTAGGTGCGCCGGGCGCCACGCATGCCAGCCGGCCGCCGAGATGAGCTTCCCGCACGCGCCGTCGGTGGGGATCTGATACGGCGCCGGCCGGACGGTGGTGATCTTGAACTTGCCGTCGGGACCGGTCGAGAAGCTGCCCCGCAGATTCCACTCCGGGATGCCCGGCGCGAACTGCGAGTAGTAGCCGTCGGCGTCGGCGTGCCAGAGTTCGACCTTGCCGGCCAGCGGCCTGCCGTCGGTGGAGGTGATGGTGCCCTCCCACACCAGTGGTGTGCCTTTTTCGTCGTCGCGCATCGGCATCGTCCCCTCGGCGCCGAGGTCGGGCGAATCGGGCACGTAATACGGGCCCTCGATGGTGCCCTTGTTGCCGTGCCGGTCGGCGGTGGCGACGTCCTCGACCACGTGCTCCACCCAAACGTCGAGGAACAGCGGCCACTCGCCGTCCTCGCCGACCTGGATCAGCCACGCCTTGAGCGCGTTGTACTCGTCGTAGGTCACCTTGTGCCGGCGGATCGTCGCGTGGACGGCGTCGAGGATCTCGCGGGCCAACTGGTCGACCCGCTCGGTCGGGGTGTCCTTGACCGCCTCGAACGGTGACTTGTCGGTGTGGAACCGATCGGTGGCCGAGGCTCCCGAGGCGGCGGCGGTCGCCTGCTCAATAGTGGTCTCGATGGTTTTCACGGTGCTGCTCCTGCTTTCCTTTGGGCTGTTTACTGGTCGGTCCTTTGGGCTGTTTACTGGTCGATGCGGTAGCGCGTGAGCTTGTCGGGGTCGATCTCGATACCGAGCCCGGCACCCGGGCGGCGGTGCAGCAGGCCGTCGCGGATCTGCAGAGGCTCGGTCAGTAGGTCGTCGCTCATGTCGAGGAAGTTGGACAGTTCGCCGGCGTGCCGCGAGGTCAGTTGATACGCGGCGCCGAAGCTGACCGCGCACGCGCTGCCGATCTGGCCGTCGATCTGGTTGCCGATGACGACTTCCAGGCCGAGTCCCTCCGCGAGGTGGTGCACCCGCTGCGAACCGGTGAAGCCGGTGCGGGCGGTCTTGATGCTGATCGCCGTCGCGTCCCCGCCGAGCACCGCGCGGGTCACGTCCGCCGGCGTCGGAACCGATTCGTCGGCGATGAATGGCACGCCGAGCTTCTCGACCAGCCAGCGCCGGCCGAGCACGTCGTCGGCCGGGCACAGTTCCTCGGCGAACAGCAGATCGAGATCGGCCATCTCCTTCATCGCGCGCAGCGATTCCGACGCGGTCCAGCCGCGGTTGCCGTCGATGTAGAGCTCGACGGAATCGCCGAATCGCTCCCGCAGCGCGCGAACCACCGCGGTGTCCAGCGACACCGGGCGGCGACCCACCTTCACCTTGAAGGTGGATATGCCGTAGCTGTCACGCATGCGCTCGGCCTCGGCGACCATCGTCGCGGGCTCGTCGAAGCCGAGCATGTGGCTGACCCGCATCCGATCGGTGTAGCCGCCGAGCAGGTCGCTGACCGGCAGGTCCAGGGTCCGGCCGAGCGCATCCCAGATCGCCATGTCGACGGCGGACTTGGCGGTCGGATTGCCCACCGTCCGGGCCAGTTTCGAGCCGGCCAGCTCACGCTCCAGCAGCGTCAGCCCGACGATCTGCGGGGCGAAGATCTGCTCGATGACGGCGACGATCCCGGCCTGGGTCTCGCCGTAGGTGAACGGGCGGGGCGGCGCCTCGGCCACGCCGACGATCCCGTCGTCGGTATGCACGCGCACCACTACGTGTTCTGCGGTGTGCACCTCGCCGGAGGCGAATTTCAGCGGCTTGACGTACGGAATGGCGAACGGAATCGCCTCGACCTGGGTGATCTTCACTGCGGTCCTCCGGTGAGCGTGCCCACGACAAACGCGGTCTGCAGGACGCTCACCACGGCCTGCACCACCGGGTTGTTCTCGCCGCCGCGCCAGGCCAGCGCCAGGTCGATGTGCTGGGCGTCGAGCAGGTCGCGGAACACCAGGCCCTCCAGCGGCAGCGACCGCACCGACGCCGGCACCACCGCCACCCCGAGGCCGGCGGCGACGAGGGCCAGCAGCACCGCGGTGCCCGGCGCCTCGTGTTCGCGCTGCGGGACGAACCCGGCCTGCCGGCAGCTGCGCAACACCGCCTCGTTGACGGCCGAGTGACGGCTGCCGTACGCCACGAACGGTTCGTTGCGTAGGTCGGCGATCGATACGACCGGCTCGACCGCGAGCCGGTGGTCGACGGAGACGGCCAGCACCAGCGGCTCGGTCTCGATGGTCTTGAGCTCGATGCCTTCCCCCACCGCCGGCGGCCGCAGCACGCCGATGTCCAGCGCACCGGTGCGCAGGCTGTCGCACTGGACGGGTGTGAGCATGTCGGCCTGGATCTCCAGCGCCACGCCCGGCAGTTCACGCTTGACCACCCGCGCGAGGCGAGGCAGATGCGAGAAGGCGGCGGTGCCGGTCAGGCCCAGCCGGACCAGGCCGCTGCGGCCGCCGGCGATCCGGCGCACCCCGCGGGCCGCGTCGTCGACGCCGGCCAGGATCCGCCCTGCCTCGGTCTTGAGGAATTCGCCTGCGGCGGTGAGCGACACCTGCCGGGTGGTGCGGGTGAACAGCGAGACGTCCAGCTCGGCCTCCAGCTGCCGGATCGCATAGGACAGCGCCGGCTGTGCGACATGCAGCCGCTCGGCGGCCTGGCCGAAGTGGCAGGTTTCGGCGACGGCGACGAAATACCGCAGGTGACGAAGCTCCATGGGCTGTCTCGCGCTCTCCAATCCGGGTGGGCGTCGCCCCGCTGTGACGGGTGACACGTTCAGCGTATGGCGGCAATCCATACATCACAAAGACCAAATTTCGCTCTATTAATCGATGCTGTCGATGAATTTGGGTCTAGGCCAGGACTAGGAATTTGCCTGGTGTGACCCGAGCCACTCGATGGGATGGTCGAAAAAACCACTCGCTGGAGGCAACATGACCGCACCGATCGCCGAGAATCTGCACCACCTGGAAAGCGTCCTCGCCGACGCGGTGATCGACGACCGCGAAGCCGGCATCTACCGGGCCAACCGCCGCATCTTCACCGACGAAGAGATCTTCGAGCTGGAGATGAAGCACATCTTCGAGGGCAACTGGATCTACCTGGCCCACGAGAGCCAGCTGCCCAACCCGGGCGACTACTTCACCACCTACATCGGCCGGCAGCCCGTGGTGATCACCCGCGACAAGGACGGCGAGCTGCACTGCCTGATCAATGCCTGTGCGCACCGCGGCGCGATGATCTGCCGGCGCAAGACCGACAACCGGATGACGCTGACCTGCCCGTTCCACGGCTGGACGTTCCGCAACGACGGCACCTTGCTCAAGGTGAAGGACCCCGACGGGGCCGGCTACCCGACCACATTCAACGTCAACGGGTCGCACAACCTGACCAGCGTCGCCCGGTTCGACAGCTACCGCGGCTTCCTGTTCGGCAGCCTCAACCCCGACGTGGTTCCGCTCTCCGAGCACCTCGGCGACACCACCAAGGTCATCGACATGCTCGTCGACCAGTCACCGCAGGGGCTGGAGGTGCTGCGCGGCAGCTCGACCTACACCTACGACGGCAACTGGAAGGTGCAGGCCGAGAACGGCGCCGACGGCTACCACGTGACCGCGACGCACTGGAACTACGCGGCCACCACCTCGCGGCGCAGCACCGGCGAGTCCAAGAATGACGCCAAGGTGCTCGACGCCGGAAGCTGGGGCAAGTCCGGCGGCGGCTACTGGTCCTACCCCAACGGGCATCTGTGCCTGTGGACCTGGGCGGCCAATCCTGCGGACCGGCCGCTGTGGGACAAGATCGACGAGCTCAAGCAGCGGTTCGGTGAGGCCAAGGGCGAGTTCATGGTCAAGGGGTCCCGCAACCTGTGCCTGTATCCGAATGTCTATCTGATGGACCAGTTCTCCACGCAGATCCGGCATTTCCGGCCGATCGCCCCGGATAAGACCGAGGTCACCATCTACTGCATCGCTCCCAAGGGGGAAAGCGCCGCGGCCCGGGCCCACCGGATCCGCCAGTACGAGGACTTCTTCAACGCCTCCGGAATGGCCACCCCGGACGACCTGGAGGAGTTCCGCTCCTGCCAGCTCACCTTCCGCGCGTCGAGCGCACCGTGGAACGACATGAGCCGCGGCGCCGAGCACTGGCTGTCCGGCCCGGACACGGTCGCCGAATCGCTTGGCATGCATGGCGTTATCTCCGCGGGTGTCCGCAACGAGGACGAGGGCCTCTACCCGGTCCAACACGGTTACTGGCTAGCGACGATGCGCGCGGCCTTGGCGAAAGAGGAAGCGGCGAAGCGATGACTACACAAACACAATCCGGCGCAAAGCTGGTCACCCAGAACATGATTGAGCAGTTCCTCTACCGGGAGGCACGGTACCTCGACGACCGTGAGTTCGAGAAGTGGCTGGAGTGTTACGCCGACGACGTCGTGTACTGGATGCCGTCGTGGGACGACAACGACATGTTGGTCGAGGATCCGCAACGCGACATCTCGCTGATCTACTACGCCAACAAGGGCGGTCTGGAGGACCGGGTGTTCCGGATCCGCACCGAACGCTCGTCGGCGACGTCGCTGCCGGAGCCGCGCACCAGCCACAACATCAGCAATGTCGAGGTCATCGAGCGCCGCGGCGACATCGTCGACGTCCGATTCAATTGGCACACCATGTATTTCCGCTACAAGACGGTCGACCCGTACTACGGGACCTCCTTCTACACCATCGACTTCTCCGGCGAGCACCCGCTGATCCGGCGCAAGACCGTCGTGCTGAAAAACGACTACATCCACCACGTGGTGGACGTCTACCACTTCTGAGGTGCCACCCATGACCGTGACCACCCATCAGGTGGCGCTCGCCTTCGAGGACGGCGTCACCCGGTTTATCAGCTGCCGCGACGATCAGACCGTTGCCGACGCCTCCTACCGCCAGCGCATCAACATCCCGCTGGATTGCCGCGACGGCGCCTGCGGGACCTGCAAGGCGTTCTGCGAGTCGGGGCAGTTCGACGGCGGGACCTACATCGACGACGCGCTGCCCGCGGACGAGGCGGCGGCCGGCTATGTGCTGCCGTGCAGCATGAAGCCCCGCTCGGACCTGGTCCTGCAGATCGCCAGCACTTCGGAGGTGGCCAAGACGCAGGCGGCCACCTACACGGGCAAGGTGGTTGAGCTGCAACGGCTCTCGGCGACGACGGTGCGGTTCGGGGTGGAGATCCCCAACCGGGGACAGTTGGCGTTCCTGCCCGGGCAGTACGTGAACATCGCCGTGCCCGGCACGGACGTGACGCGCTCCTATTCGTTCAGCAACGCTCCACACGAGGAGCGGCTCACCTTCCTGGTGAAGTTGGCGCCGGGCGGCGCGATGTCGGGCTACCTGACCGACCGGGCCGCGGTCGGCGATGCCCTCACGTTCACCGGTCCGCACGGCTCGTTCTTCCTGCGCGAAACCGATCGGCCGGTGCTGCTGCTGGCCGGCGGCACCGGGCTGGCGCCGATCCTGGCGATGCTGCGCAAGCTGCGCGCTGCCGGCAGCCATCGCAAGGCCCACCTGATCTACGGCGTCAGCACCGACGACGACCTGGTCGAGCTGGACACGCTGGCCGAGGTGGCGGCCGGATTGAACGGATTCAGTTGGGACTACTGTGTTTCCGATCCGACCAGCGCCGCGGAGAACAAAGGCTACGTGATGAGCCTGATGCGGCCCGAGCACCTCTACGACGGCGACGTCGCGATCTACCTGTGCGGGCCCCCGCCGATGGTCGAGTCGGTGCGCAAACACGTCGCCGAGGCGGGCATCGAACCGACCGGCTTCTACTACGAGAAGTTCGCGCTCGCGCTGCCCGCCGCGCAGGAGACAGCTCCCGAACCGGTCGCCGCTAGCTCCGTGCCGCTCGAGGAGTTGCTGCTCGCATCCGACGCGCGCGCGGTGGCCGGGCAGGTCACCTTCCCGGCCGCCGAGATCGACGCCTGGTCCGGATCGGCCCCGGCCGTCGATCACGGCGACGCGGCACGCCGGATCGCCGGACAGCTCATCGGCGTTCCCGGCCCGGGCGACGGCGCCCTGCGCCCACTCGATGAGGACCCGGCCGTGCTGCCGTCCGGCGCCCGCGCGATCGCGGGCCAGGAGTTGTTCCCGGCGCCCGCGGTCGAAACGCCAACTACCCCAACGGCGGCCACGGTCGCCTCCGACGGCTACCAGATCGGCGAGGAACACCCGGCGGTCCACGAATCCGACGCGATCTTCGAGGCCCGCGAGGCACTCGAGCTCGGCGCGCTGGAGCTGACCATGGGCCGGCTGTCCAGCCAGCAGCTGGCCGGCTACCGCCTGCTCGCCGAACTGACCCTGCCCTATGTCGAGGGCGACCGATTCGTCGACGCCGCGCAGTACACCGAAACCAACGCCGCGTTCCACGACTATCTGTTCACCCTGACCGGCAACGAGCATCTGCTGCAGGCGTACAAGGCGCTCGGGGTGAAGGCCCGGATGACCGAGGTGCTGCGCAACGCCACCTGGTGCCACCCGCTGTGCGCCCAGGACCACGTGGACATCGTCAACGCCTTCGACGCCGGCGATCGTGACACTGCCCGGGCGCTCATCGCCGCGCACGCCGACCGGTCCAAACAGACCATGCGGCGCGCGATGGCCGACACGCGGGCGGCGCGGCAACCGAGGTTCGTGACCCCCGGCCGGTTCGTCGGCAAGGTCGTCGTCGTCACCGGCGCAGCCCAGGGCATCGGCGAGCAGACCGCCCGCCGCATCAGCGCCGAAGGCGGCACGCTGGTGCTGGCCGACCACTCCGAGCTGGTCAAGGAACTCGCCGACGAGCTGGCCACCGCCGGACCGGAGACGCTGGCCGTCACCGTCGACCTGGAACACGGCGAAGGCGCTGAAGCCCTTGCTCAGCAAGCACTTTCGTCCTTCGGCCGGATCGACGTGCTGATCAACAACGTGGGCGGGGCGATCAACTTCAAACCGTTCATCGAGTTCACCGACGCCGAAATCCGCGCCGAGGTGGACCGCTCGCTGATGACCACGCTCTACACCTGCCGCGCGGTGCTGCCGTCGATGGTGGCGCGCGGTGCCGGCGTCATCGTCAACGTGTCGTCCGCGGCAACTCGGGGAATCAATCGGATCCCGTATTCGGCGGCCAAGGGCGGCATCAACGCGATCACCGCCTCATTGGCGATGGAGTACGCCGATGCCGGGATCCGCGTGGTCGCCACCGCGCCCGGCGGCACCCAGGCGCCGCCGCGGCGGATCTCCCGCGGCACGCCGGAGCCCACCAACGACACCGAACGCACCTGGTTCCAGGCGCATATCGACCAGACCATCGGCAGCTCGCTGATGAAGCGCTACGGCACCCTCGACGAACAGTCCGCCGCGATCTGCTTCCTGGCCTCCGACGAGGCCTCCTACATCACCGGGACGGTGCTGCCGGTCGCCGGCGGCGACCCCGGCTGATGGTCGGCTCCGCCGACCCGAGCTGACCGGCGTGCTGGGCAACCGTCACGTTTCGCCTGACGGGTACCGACGTTCCGGAAAGCCGCATCGGAGAACGGGTCTGGGTTTTCGGCGCCCAGTCCTACCGACCGTTCGGCACCGCCGCACAGCTGACGGTCGTATCGGAACTGCGGCACCGGACGACGCGATTCTCACTGCCCGGGCAGAGTGACTAACGCGGATTTCCACGCAACTGGTTCGGGGCAAGGGTCTCAGGTGATTTCGTAGCGGAGGGTGCGGTTTCCGCACCAGGGGACTCGGGTGTCTTGTGGGAGGTCGGCTTGGCGGAGGACGGGCGCGTAGGCGCGTCGGTCGAGTCGGACGGTGATGGTGTCGGCGCTGGTGGTGATCGTGCCGGGGGTTTCGAGGAAGCGGCGTTGCAGCACGTCGGGGGTGACGGTGGCGTATCCGGGTAGGCGGGCGCGGAGCGCGGCGATGAGGGCTTGGGCGAGCACGCAGAGCATGATGTCGAGGTCGACGTTGAGGTTGACCGCTGAGGACAGCGCGTCGGCGTGGAAGGCCTGGATGATCTCGGCGAGGCGTTGCTCGATGGTCATGCGCCGCGCGTAGTGAGTGATCAGGGTCTTGGCCGGCAGGTCGTGATCGTTGGTGATGATCACGGTGGGTGCGTCGCGGCCGAGTCCGGTGACGACGAGTTGACGCACGGTGCCGGGGTAGCCGGTCAGTCGTCTTCCGGTGGCGTCGTGGACTTTGGGCCGGTTGAACCGACCGGGCCGGTCCAGCGTCACGGTGGTGAAGTCGGTGTCGGTGAGGGCGTCGATGTATTTCATCAGCGCGGGCGACCGCATGCGCAGGGTGAGGAATTTGACGCCGCGGTTGTCGAGTTCGCCGAGCACGGCGTGGGTGGTGACCTTCTGATCCATGATGAGCATGGCCGGATCGGTGCCGGACACGGTTTTCCAGTGGTCGCAGAACGCGATCACCTCGCGGGCCTGGGTGGATTTGGTGATGTCGGCGTTGGCGTAGATGAGGTTGTGCGTGCCGGTGTCCTGGGCGAAAAAGGTCAGCACGGAGCGGGCGCGTTGGGATCGGGTGGGCACGTAGTGCTTCTCCAGGGCGGGGTCGTGGCCCCAGTGCATGACGGCGTGGAAGTCCAGGTCGAAGATCGCGTCGGCGGCGGTGGCCAGCCCGCCCGCGATCATCCGCTGGTCGAGGGCGGCCAGGAAGCGGCGCTGGTGGTCGTGGTCGGTGCGGTAGGAGTAGTCGGTGAGCGCGGATTTCTTCGGCAGGGTGGCCAGCCCGGCGAACAGGGATGCGGCCGGGTCGGTCAGCAGCAGGTCATCGACATGGGAGACCCGCCGGGTGCGGGTCAGCTTGAGCGCCAGCAGCGACAGCAACCACGAGGTCGCGGGCACCACCCGGGTGCCCGGATAGCCGGCCCGTTTCACCAAGGCGGGCAGGTCGAGCGCGACCAGATCCGGTAGGAGCAGCAGCAGTCCGGCCTTGCCGGTTTCCACTGTGGCCGGCCAGGTTTGGAAGTCCAGCCGCGCGGTGCGGGGCAGCCGGGTGTCGCGTCCCGACGTGGCCGGCGACACGCTGGCGGCCGGCTCGGGATGGCGCAGCAGCCGCCCAAAGCCTTCCTCGGCGAGGATCTCGCCCACGCTGGTGCGATTGAGCGGGGTGCCCTCGCCGGCGAGTCGGGCGGAGATCTCGTAGGTGGACAATCCGTTGCGGCGCAGCTCGATCACCCGGCCGCGCACGCGGTCCTTGGCCGGCGCCGACCCGGGCGGCGGGCATTCTGGAACGATCAAGGCTTTGACCACTCGCTGAGCTGCAACGTCATCGAGCGCTTGCTGTGCATGAGCGAGGTCGTATTCGCCGCTGATGAGCTCTGTCCACGGGAACTGTCTTGCGTACTTGGCCATGACTTGCACCGATCGATACACATGGCCGACGTCGCTTCCCCAGCAACCACGGATCTCTAAGTGCTTTTGGTTGAGATCGAGGTGCGGGTTGAACGCGGCGTCGCCGACATTGGTGTACTGACCGACAACAACGTACCGCCCGGCGTCACGGGTCAATCGCATACCCTCCGGAACAGCTGCGGGAACACCGGTCGCCTCGATGGTGACATCGGCGCCACGGCCACCGGTTAATTCGCGGACTGCGCTCAAGCGCTCGTCAACTGTGGTCGACCCGATGTCGATGGTCGTATCTGCCCCGAACGTGCGGGCAGCAGCCAGTCGGACGTCGGGGCCTCCAACGACGATGACTTGCCCTGCGCCACGGAGCTGGGCCAGGACCGCAGCGGCCAGTCCCACGGGTCCCGCCCCCTGGACCACGACGGTGTCGCCGAAGTTGATCTCGCCGAGTGTGACGGCGTGCAGCGCAGTGGGCATACCGCATCCACCGGCAAGGAATGCACGCCAGTCCAGTTCGCCGGGGAGGGGCACAATGTGCACACCTGGGCGTAAGTAAATGTACTCAGCCCATCCGCCCAGCAGCCCGTCATCGGCGGAAAGGGTTACCCCGTAAACCTTCCGCGACGGACATCGTGTAGTCGCGTGCCCCACCGTGCAGTACCAGCACCGACCGCAGTTCCCATACACATCAAGGAAAGTTACGATCTCGCCGAGCTCCAGCGGATCTCCGTTCACATCACGAACAGCCTCGACGCCGGGGCCAGCACCGATTTCGTCGATGACTCCCACGCTCACGTGCCCTGGAATGATCGGATAGGGAACGCCCGCCAGCTGTCCCTTCGCCAAGTGCGCGTCAGTGCCACACACTTCACTGCCGAGGGTCCTCAATAGCACGGCACCGGGCTCGAGCGTTGGCCTGTCGAAAGTACGTACCTCCATAGGCCGGTCAGGCTCGACCATTACGGCGGCGCATATCATGCTCATCTTCTCCATCGTGCGCGGCTTAGCTTTGGAATGGTCCGATATCGGCGCCGCGGTGTGATTGATCTTCTCCACCACGCCCTGGCTGCCGCCGGGCCGGGCACACGCTCACCGACACGCTGTAGAACTTGCCGACACCGACGAACGAGGCGGTGATCCGCGAAATCGAGCTGGACCACGAACCGGCGGCATCGCGCGCGCCAGATATCTACGATGTGACGGTGATCATCGTGGCCACGACGTGCGTCGGGCGCGATCGAGAACTGGCCGAGCTCGACAGGCGCTTTGCCGCGATCGAGACCCGCGGCGTGGACATCGTCGCGGTCATGGGTGAGCCCGGCATCGGCAAGAGCGTGCTGTTGCACCAACTGGCCGACCAGTACGCAGGCGCGCTCTCGGCCCGGGCGGCCGCCTGGGAGGCGGACACCCCCGGCGCGGTGCTGAGCCAGCTACTGCAGGAGCCGGCGCTGACCGAACCTGTTTCGGCGGCAACGCATTTCGTGGACCGGATAACCGCACCAACGCTCGTCGTGGTCGACGACGCCGAGCACGCCGACGAGGCGTCCCTGCACGCACTGGCCACGATGGTGCGGCACCACCGCGACCTGCCACTGCTGGTGGTGCTCGGCATTACAGCGCGGCCGCCGCGGCTCGCGGACCTGATCTCCGACGAGATACGCCTGGAGGGACTGGACGCAGCGGCGGTGGCCGAACTCGCCGCGTCGCGCGGGCGGGTGCTGCACCCGGCGATGGCCGACGTCCTCGCCCGGCACACCGGCGGCAATCCGCGCCACACCCTGGCACTGCTCGACGAGGTGCCCGCCGCGGTGTGGTCACGCCCCGACGCCCAGCTTCCGGCGCCGTCGCATGTGGTGGCCGAGGTGGACGCCCGGCTGCAGCGGTGCGGCCCACAGGGCCGGGCGCTGGTGCAGGCGTTGGCGATCCTCGACGAGACCGCATCCCTCGCCGAGGCCGCCGAGCTTGCCGGGCTCGACCAGCCGCTGACGGCGATCGACGAAGCCGAAGCGGCGGGGCTGCTGACCCGCTGGGCGGATGACGACCCACGGCTGCCCGATCCGCTCACCCGTGCCGCGGTACTCAGCCTGATGGGTGCACACGCCGCCCGCGAGGCGCATCGCCGGGCCGCCGAGATCGTCGCCGATCCGGTGCGCCGGCTCGGTCACCGGGTGGCGGCCACACCCGTACCGGACACTTCGCTCGCCGACGAGGTCGACCGGCTGGCCCGCCAGCGCGGCACCCAGGGCGCCTGGGCGGAGGCGGCGCACCTGTTCCGTGACGCCAGCCGGCTTACCGCGGACCCGCTGCTACGCGACGACCGGCTCACCCGGTCGGTGGACGCCCTCGTCGCGGCCGGCGACTGCGTGGGAGCGGCCGCCCTCGTCCCCGCCGTGGAGAGCCTGCGCGAAACGCCGCTGCGCAACGCAGTGCTGGCCTACCTGGCGATCGTGCGCGGCCGGGCGACGGAGGCGCAGGTGCGGCTCGGCCGGGCGTGGGACATCGTCAACGTCGACCGCGATCCGGATACCGCCGCGCTGATCGCCCAGCGCTATGTGCTGCACTCGCTTATCCGTTGCCGCAGTGACGAACTCGTCGAGTGGGCCGATCGCGCGATCGCGCTGGCGGGCGACGATTCACCCGCCGGCATCGAGGCGGCCGCCATCCGCGGATTAGGTCTGTCCGGGTGTGGGCAGTTTGCCGAGGCTTCAGCGGCCTACGACGACCTGGCGAACCGGGTTCGGCACGGCGCCCAGGCGCAGCGGGTCACCATGGGCCGGGGGTGGCTTCAGCTCAGCATCGACGACATCGACGGCGCCCGCAGCAGCCTGGAAACCGCCATCGCGATGGCGCAACTGGGCGGCTCGGCGCGGATCACGTTGTGGGCGCTGGGCTGGCTGGCCCGAGTGCAGTTCCTGACCGGCGAGTGGGACCGGGCGCTACGCACCGTGGAGCAGGGCCGCGCGCTGGCCGCATCGAGCGGCATCGTGCTGACGACGCCGCTGCTGGAGTGGACCGCAGCCGAAGTGCATACGCTGCGCGGGAATTGGGCGGATGCCGCGGCGGCCGTGCGGGCGTCGGACGCGGTCACCCAGGACTACGACATGATGCGGATCCCAACCCTGCTCTCCCGCGCGCAGATTGCCGAGGCCGAGGCGGATTACGCGAAGGTGCGGCAGGTGCTGGAGCCGCTGACGGGGCTGAAATCCGGTACCGCGGTGCAGGAGCCGGGCCTGTGGCCGTGGGCCGACAAGATGGCCAACGCATTGGTGCTCGACGGGCACCCCGACTCCGCGGATGTGTTTCTGCGTCCGCACGAGGAGCGGGCCCATGCCCAGGGGCGGCGGTCCGCGATGGCGCGGTTCGGTTGCGCGCGCGGCAGGCTGTTGGGCGCGAAGGGCGAACTGGCAGCTGCCCGAAGGGCTTTCGATGAATCACTGGAGCTGCTCGACGGGCTACCGTTGCGCTACGACCTGGCACGGGTCAACCTTGCGTACGGCCAGACGTTGCGCCGGGCGGGCAAGAGGCGCGATGCCGACGCGATCATCAGCACCGCGCGCGACATCTATCTTTCCCTGGGAGCACACACCTACGTGAAGCGCTGCGAGCGCGAGCTCAAGGCCGGCGGCCTGCACATGATTCGCGGGACGCGCGGCCACGCCGAACTCACGCCGCAGGAAGAGGCAGTGACTTCGCTTGTGGCACAAGGACTATCGAACCGAGAAGTGGCCGCTGAGCTGTACGTGTCACCGAAGACCGTGCAGTACCACCTGACCCGCATCTACGCCAAACTCGGCGTCCGGTCGCGGGTGGAGCTGGCGGCGTTGCGGCGCTGATCAGTAACGGGCGCAGCCGTTTTGGCGACCACGTCGTCGTATTCCACCCCGGGCGCCAACTCCACGAGCTCGAAGCCATCGCCCGCCACGTCCAGCACGGCGAGGTCGGTGATGACGCGGCTGACCACACCACGGCCGGTGAGCGGCAGGTCGCAGGCGGTGACCAGCTTGGCGCCGCCGGTCTTGGTGACGTGGTCCATCAGCACGATCACTCGGCCGGCGCCGTTGACCAGGTCCATCGCGCCGCCCATGCCCTTTACCATCGCGCCGGGGACCATCCAGTTGGCCAGGTCGCCGTTGGCCGCGACCTGCATGCCGCCCAGCACGGCGACATCGACGTGGCAACCGCGGATCATCGCGAAGCTGGTCGCCGAATCGAAGTAGGACGCCCCCGGCCGTACCGACACCGTCTGCTTGCCCGCGTTGATCAGGTCGGGATCGACCTGGTCGTCATACGGGAACGGGCCAACGCCGAGGATGCCGTTCTCGGCGTGCAGGGTGACGCCGGAATCTGCCGGCAGATGGTCCGGGATCAAGGTGGGCAGGCCGATACCAAGGTTGACATAGTCGCCGTCGCGCAGCTCCTGGGCGGCGCGGATGGCCATCTGCTCGCGGGTCCAGCTCATCGTGTCGCCTCCTCGGTGACCGGCCGGGGCCGGGTGGTGCGTTTCTCAATGTCCTTGCGGGAGGCCTGTTCCGGGGTCAGCGCGACGATCCGCTTCACGAACACGCCGGGCAGGTGGACGTCGTCGGGATGCAGTTCACCGACCTCGACCACCCGCTCGGCCTCGACCACGGTGGTCCGCCCGGACATCGCCGCGGGTGGGTTGAAATTGCGTGCGGCGGCGTGGAATCGGCAATTTCCTGCCCTGTCCGCAACGGCGGCGCGGACAAGCGCGTAGTCGGTGGCGATCCCCTCCTCGAGCACCATCTCCTTGCCGCCGAAGGTGCGGACTTCCTTGGGCGGCGACGCCAGGGCGACGCTGCCGTCTGGGTGGTAGCGCCACGGCAGCCCGCCCTCGGCGACCAGCGTGCCGACGCCAGTGGGGGTGAAGAACGCGCCGATGCCGCTGCCGCCGGCGCGCATTCGCTCGGCCAGCGTGCCCTGCGGGGTGAGCTCTACGGTCAGCTCACCGGCCAGGTACTGCCGGGCGAATTCCTTGTTCTCCCCCACGTACGACGCGATCACCCGGCTGATCCGGCGGGCCTCCAGCAGAAGGCCGAGGCCGGCGCCGTCGACTCCGCAGTTGTTGGACACGATGGTGAGGTCGCCGGCGCCCTGCTCCAGCAGCGCCTCGATGAGGAACCACGGGATGCCGGCCAGGCCGAAGCCGCCGACGGCCAGGCTGGCGCCGTCGGGAATGTCGGCGACGGCCTCGGCGGCCGAGCCCACCAATTTGTTCAGGGTCATGACTGCTCCAGGTGCTCGATGAGGGCGGGCGTGACGATCTCGGGCCGCTCGGCGTTGGCCAGGTGCGCGGCCCGCGGAACGACAAGCAATCGGCCGTCTTTCACACCGCCGGCGATCTCCTCGAGCGTGGCGGGTGGAGTCGCCGGGTCGTCGGCCCCGGCGATCGCCAGGGTGGGCGCGGTGATCGACGCCAGGTCTTCGCGCAGGTCGAGGGCGGCGATCGCCTCGCAGCATGCGGCGTAACCCTCGGCCGGGGTGGCGGCGACCATCGCTTCGTGGGTGGCCCGGATATCGGGATGGGCCGCAAGGAATTCCGGGGTGAACCAACGCTGCACGACGGCGGCGGCCACCGCGGTGCTACCGTCTGCGCGCACCGTCGCGGCGCGGTCAGTCCAATTTGATGCGGGGGGCAGCTGCGCGCCGGTGCACAGCAGCACGAGCATGTTGACCCGGTCCGGGTTACGGGCCGCGACCCGCATCGCCGTCATCCCGCCGAGCGACAACCCGACTAGGTGGGCCCGTTCGATGCCAAGCCGGTCGAGCAGCGCCACGAGGTCGTCGGCCAGATCGTCAATCCCATAGGGGCCGTTCGGAACCGGGGATGCGCCGTGGCCGCGGGTGTCATAGCGCACCACCCGGAACCGCTGCTGCAACGCGGCCAGCTGCGCGTCCCACATCCGGTAGGTGGAGCCCAGCGAGTTGGACAGCACCACCACCGCACCGTCGGCGCGGCCGGTGATCTCGGCGTACACCTGCACCGCGCTCACGCGATCGCCTCGAAGACCGCGGCCAGACCCTGCCCGCCGCCGACGCACATGGTCTCCAGCACATATCGCGCGCCGCGGCGCTTGGCCTCGTATGCGGCGGTCGCCAGGATGCGGGCGCCGGTGGCGCCGACCGGGTGGCCCAACGAGATGCCGGAACCGTTCGGGTTGAGCCGGTCGTCGAGTGGGTCGACCTTCCATTCCTGCAGCACCGCCAGCACCTGCGCGGCGAAGGCCTCGTTGAGCTCGATGAGGTCGATGTCGTCGAGGGTCAGGGCGACCCGGCCGAGCGCGGCCGCGGTGGCGTTGACCGGGCCGATGCCCATCACGGCGGGGCCGCATCCGGTGACGGCCCATGAACGTAGCACTAAAAGTGGTGTGAGCGAACGTCTTTCGGCCTCGGCGCGGGTGGTGACGACGCACATCGCGGCGCCGTCGTTCTGCCCCGACGCATTGCCGGCGGTGACGGTGGCTTCCGGGTCGATGGTGGCGCGGATAGGGCGCAACTTGGCCAGGCTTTCGATTCCGGCGTCGGCGCGGGGATGCTCGTCACGGTCGACCAGGATGCCGGGTTTCCCGCGCTTGCCGGGCACGGTGACCGCGACCAGTTCGTCGGCGAAGTGCCCGGCCTCGTGGGCGACGACGGCGCGTTGATGAGAGCGCACCGCGAGCTGGTCCTGTTGGGCGCGGGAGATGCCGTAGGTCCTGCGCAGGTTCTCCGCCGTCTCGACCATGCCGCCGGGCACCGGATGGTTTGCGCCGCCGGCGGTTTCGCGGGCGCGGTCGAGACGGTCCATCAGCAAGATCCCGCCCTGTCGGACCCCGGTGCGCAGGCCAAGGGCGTAGTGCTCGACGTTGGACATCGATTCCACCCCGCCGGCCACGACGAGGCGGGCGCCGCCGGTGGCGACCTGCGCGGCGGCGTACAGCACGGCCTGCAGGCCGGAACCGCAGCGGCGGTCGAGCTGCAGGCCCGGCACGGCGGTGCCGAGACCGGCGTCGAGCGCGGCCACCCGACCGATCGCCGGCGACTCGCCGTTCGGGTAGCCCTGGCCGAGGACCACGTCATCGACGTCACCCTCGCTCAGGCCGGTGCGGCGCACGAGTTCGGTCAGCACCGCGGTCGCCAGCTCGGCGGCGGTGAGCGCGGCGAGCGCGCCGCCCATCCGACCCACCGGTGTGCGGAGCGGTTCGCAGATGACGACGTCGGTGCCTAGAGCCATGTCTTTGACGGTAAGTACCACGGGTGATATTTGGAAATATCTATTTCGCGGCTATTGAGAGTCTGGAAGTATTAATGCCGTGGAGCTGCGCCATCTTCGCTATTTCCGCGCGGTCGCCGAGGAACTGCACTTCGGCCACGCCGCGGAGCGACTGCACATCGCCCAGCCGCCGCTGTCCCAGCAGATCCGCCAGCTCGAGCGCGAGCTCGGGATCAGCCTCCTGGTCCGAAGCACCCGCAAGGTCGAACTGACCCCAGCGGGTGCGGCCTATCTGAAGCGGGCGGTGGCAATCCTCGACGCGGTCGACGACGCGACCGAACAAGCCCAGCGCATCGCCGAAGGCGTCGAGGGTCATCTGGCCATCGGGTGCGTCGGTTCGGCGACATACTCGCTGCTGCCCCGGCTGGTCCGCGCGCTGCGCGAGGCCCTGCCCGGTGTGGACGTGAGCGTCCGCGGCGAGATGCTGGCCCCCGCCCAAGTCACCGCGTTGCTGGCCGGCGAGATCGACCTGGCGCTGCTGCGTCCACCCGTCGAGCAACCCGGGCTCTTGGTTGAGACGGTGCGCCGCGACCGACTGCTCGTGGCACTGCCCGAAGGCCACCAACTCGCGAGCAACGACGAATTGAGCGTCGGCGATCTGCGTGACGAGGAGTTCGTTGCGCACGCCGGTCGTGGTCGCTCGGTGATGAACAGCCTGGTGACGGCGATCTGCGCGGACGCCGGTTTCGTACCGCGGATTCGCCACCAGGTCGAGGAGACGTCAACGCTGGTCACCCTTGTGGCCGCCGGACTCGGGGTGGCGGTCGTTCCCGAGCCAACGGCCGCCCTCGACATCGCCGGCGTGCGCTACCGGCCGCTGGTTCCCGACCGCCTCGGGGTGGACCTGCTCGCTGCCCGCGCGGCGGCGGCGAACTCGCCGTTGATCGAACGCGTGCTCGCGGTGCTGCGGCAGGTTCTAAGGTGACCCCATGTCGCTTTCCGGGAAAACCATGTTCATCTCCGGCGCCAGCCGTGGCATCGGGCTGGCGATCGCCAAGCGCGCCGCCGCCGACGGCGCCAACATCGCGCTGATCGCCAAGACCGCCGAGCCGCACCCCAAGCTTCCGGGCACCGTCTACACCGCGGCCAAGGAGCTCGAGGAGGCCGGCGGGCAGGCGTTGCCGATCGTCGGCGACATCCGCGACGGCGACTCGGTCGCATCCGCGGTGGCCAAGACCGTCGAGCAGTTCGGCGGCATCGACATCTGCGTGAACAACGCGTCGGCGATCAATCTCGGCTCGATCACCGAGGTGCCGCTCAAGCGGTTCGACCTGATGAACGGCATCCAGGTGCGCGGCACGTACGCGGTTTCGCAGGCCTGCATCCCGCACATGACGGGCCGGGAGAACCCCCACATCCTCACGCTGTCGCCGCCAATTCGGTTGGAGCCCAAATGGCTCAAGCCGACCGCCTACATGATGGCCAAGTACGGAATGTCGTTGTGCGCCTTGGCGATGGCCGAGGAGCTGCGCGATGAAGGTATCGCCTCCAACACGCTGTGGCCGCGCACGCTAGTGGCCACCGCGGCGGTACAGAACCTGCTCGGCGGCGAAGATGCGATGGGCCGGGCACGCAAGCCCGACGTGTACGCCGACGCCGCGTACGCGGTCCTCAACAAGCCCGCCCGCTCCTACACCGGCAACAGCTTGCTGTGCGAGGACGTGCTGCTGGAATCCGGTGTCACCGATCTTTCGGTCTACGACTGCGTGCCCGGCTCCGACCTGGGCGTGGACCTGTGGGTCGACACCCCGAACCCGCCCGGCTACCAGGGCCCTTAACCACCGCCGAGTGGCTAGTTATTGCACGCTGAATTTCGTTGCGGCGTGACATAACTGGCCGCTCGACGCATCAATTGAATTCGATGATGCCGCGGACGTTTCATCGGGCACCTCCGCGCGGTTTGAGGCCTACGCGTCGCCAGCCGCGTGCGGCCGCCGCGCGGACGACGCCCATCCCGACCCGGAACTTTCTCCGCGAGTACGGGTACCAGAGCAGTTCTCGCGATTGGGTGCGGATTCGAGGGGCTGTGATCGCTTGGGGGCGACAGTATTTCAGCAGACCATCGGGACCGCCGTTGCGGGATCCGACGCCGGAGTTCTTCCACCCAGGCATCGGCAGGGCGAAACTGAAACCGTTGACCATCACGTCGTTGACGTTGACCGCACCCGCCTCGAGTCGACGCGCCACCCGTTCGCCTCGCGCCGTGTCGCCGGTCCACACCGTCGCCGAAAGCCCGTAGGTTGAGTCGTTGGCGAGCCGAATCGCCTCGCCCTCGTCGGCCACCTTGACCACCGGCAGCGTCGGGCCGAACGTCTCCTCCGTCATGCAGGTCATCGATTGATCGACGTCGGCCAGCACGGTGGGCTGGAAGAACGTGCCGACCCCTGTCGGCTTGCCGCCGGTGGTCACCCGCGCACCGCCGGCGACCGCGTCGTCGACGTGGCGCGATACGATGTCGCGCTGCGCCGCGGTGGCCATCGCGCCGACGTCGAATCTGTACCGGTCATCGTCCTGGCCTTGGCGCAGGCGGCTCACCTTCTCGGTGAGCTTGGCGACAAATTCGTCGTACACGGGCGCCTCGACGTAGACGCGTTCAATCGACACGCATGCCTGACCCGAGTTGAACATGCCGCCGTACACAATGCCGTTGGCGGCGCGTTCGAGGTCGGCGTCGGCCAGCACCACCGCGGGATCCTTGCCGCCAAGTTCGAGGCTGTACGGGATCAGGCGCTCCGCACACGCGACGGCGACCTTGCGGCCGGTGGCCGTCGAACCGGTGAAGTGCACGTAGTCGGAGTTGGCGATAACGGCGGCGCCGGTCTCGGCGTACCCGTTGACCAGTGCGAGCACCGGCGGTGCGCCGATCTCGGTCCAACCGCGAGCGAATTCGACCGCACTCAGCGGCGTCACCTCGGACGGCTTGAGCAGCAAGGAGGCACCCGCGGCGAGTGCCGGGATTCCGTCGAGGCCGGCATTCAGGAACGGGAAGTTCCAGGGGATGATCAGGCCGACAACCGGGTAGGGGTGGTGAGCCGTGGTGAGCCGCTTCGTCTTCATCAGCGGGTTGTGCGGCTTCGGGTGGCTGTCGGCCAAGAACGCCTCAGCGTTACGGGCCCAGTAGTTCAGAAGATCGGCGGACATGGGCGGTTCGATCGAGGCCTCGGCTCTGGGCTTGCCGGTCTCCGACTGCAGCACGTCGGTGAGGTGTTCGGCGTTGTCGAGGATCCAGTCCTGGTACTTCAACAGCCATGTCTTGCGCCCCTTGGCGCCCATCGCCTCCCATTCGGGTTGGTAGAGGCGCAGTTCGCGCGCCTTGGCGGCGACGGTGTCGGGCGTATCAACGGGGACAGAGCCGACGACGGAACCGTCGGCGGGGTTGCGCACGGGAATGATCGTCAGCTCCGGCTTGGCATGCAGGTCTGTCATGCAAGGAGCCTCACACCCTCGACGCCGATCGGGGTGCGTATCCGCATACCTGTTTCCAGTTAGTCCACAGGCGCGGGGCGACCGAACCGGGCGTGCACACCCGGTGAGAACAGCGCGCGCAACCGGTCACCCTCAGGTACCACACCGCTCGCGTCCAGCAGGTCGTCGTGCAACTCGACGATCTCGGCCGTCCGCAACGGCCACCGTCCATGCTCGTTGGGCACCCACCATGTCCGTCCCGCCTTGCGGGTATGCGTACCCCACCGTGCGGTGAGCCAGATCTCCAGCGGCGTCGGTTCGATCTCGTCGCCGACCTGGATCGTGAGGCGGCTGCGCAGGCCGCGCCGGGGCCAGCGGCGCACGCTGTCGTACGTGATCTGGTCCGCGAACCGTGTCACGCGCATCTTCGCCCACGCATACGGGATACCGAGCCCGATCCGGGTCACTGGCACGACGGCCAGCCGGGCTGTCTCCAGCGACCGGAAGAGCACACCGTGGCGGCCGGCCTCGTCGACCGAATACAACCGGATGTTGGTCTCGCTGAAGGCGCCGAAGTACGGAAGCGGGAGCACGCTCCCCAATGCCGTGCGTCGCGTGACAAACGGCACCAGCCCGACGTACGTCAGCCCGTCCGCGAAGACGTCCGGACGGGTCCCGGGCGGGTACAGACCCGCAACGCTCGCCGGGTGCACGGGCCAGTGCACGAAGGTGAGGTCCGCCCAGAACTGATCGAGGAAGACCGGACGCGGCAGCGGCGGTGCGATCACGGGGTACCCGGCCAATGACACCTCGCCATCGTGACACGCTGGTGCGGTGTCATCGCCGACGATCTGGTCATCCGGTCGCTACGAGGCCGTCGCCGAACGCATCGCGGCAATCGCCGCCGAGGTGGTTGCCGCAGTGGACCGACGCATGCCGGTACGCGACGCCACACTGGTCGATCTCGCCTGCGGGACGGGTAGCGCGGCCCTCGCTGCGGCCGGCATGGGTGCGCGGGTGACCGCCGTGGACATCACACCCGAGCTGATCGCGATCGGCGTGCAGAAGGCTCAGGCCGCGGGACGATCCGTCACCTGGGTTACCTCGGATGCCTCAGACACGGGTCTGCCGGCCCGGTCGTTCGACGCCGTCGTCTCGAACATGGGGACCATCTTTGTCGAGCCGGTCCGCCTGGTGGCCGAGGTCAGCCGCCTGCTGAAGTCCCGAGGCGCCGTAGGGTTCTCCTCCTGGGTGCACGACGCCGGCAACCCGTTCTTCACCCCGATCATCGAGGTGCTCGGACCGCCCCCGCCGACGGGGTACTCACCGGATCAGTGGGGCGACCCCGAGACACTCACGACAAGACTGTCGGCCGACTTCGACGACATCGAGATCGAACCCGGTTTCCACACATGGCAATTCGAGTCGCTGGACGCGGCTAAGCACTTCCTCACACGTGAATCACCGATGCACGTCACGGTGCTCGGCAACACCGACGGCACGCAGCGCGGCGAGCTGCTGGCCGCGTTCGAGGCCGCCATGCGGTCGCACCTCGACAGCGACGGCGCGGTGTCATACGACGCCCCGTACGTGGTGGTGACCGCCCGGCGACGGTGATCGCTACAGCAGCGTGGCCTGCTCCGGTTCCGGTTTCGCCGGCTCGATCAGCTCCGGGCCGTTATTGCGGATGCTATTGACCAGCCGTGACACCTCGCGTATCTCGATGCGGTCCAGGTCGCCGTGGCCGCGCAGCAGGCCCTCGTCGATGGGGGCGTCGGGGTCAAGCCAGCGGTCCCAGTCGCTCTTGCTGATCGTCAGCGGCATCCGGTCGTGGATCTCCGCGAGTGGGCCCGCGGCGTCGGTGGTGATGATCGTGCAGCTCAGCAGCGGCGGGGCGTCCTTCGGTGAATCCTTGGGCCGCCACGTCGACCACAGCCCGGCCATGAAGAGCATCTCGCCGTCGCCGCCGTACATGTAGAACGGCGTCTTGGGGGCTTTCTTGCCTGACGCGGTTTCGCCGTTGGGCCGCCACTCGTACCAGCCGTCCATCGGCACCAGGCACCGCTTGCCCTTCGCGGAGTTGCGGAACACCGGCGAGCTGGTCACCTTGTCGGAGCGGGCGTTGATCAGCAGCGGCCCCTTGGTGTCCGGACCGCCGTCCTCTGACGCCTTGGCCCACGGCGGAACCAGACCCCAGCGCATCAGCCGTACTCGCCGGGTCGACTCGTCGTCGGGTTCACTGTGCCGTTTCACGACGGTGCTGATGGTCGTGGTCGGGGCGACGTTGTAGTTCGGTCCGGACGAGTCTTTCTGCGCTGAGGTGGCTGCTGTGCTTTCGTCAATCGCCTGAATCTTCTCGGCCAGCAGCGCCGGGTCGGTGGTCACCGCGAATCGCCCGCACATATATCCCATGGTGACACGCTGAGCCGACAAGGCAGGATAGAGGCCGTGAGCACATGGCCGGCACCGTCGACGCCGAGTCCCGTGCATGCCACGGTCACCATTCCGGGCTCGAAGTCACAAACCAACCGGGCGCTCGTGCTCGCCGCGCTGGCCACCTCGCAAGGCACGTCGACCGTCGGCGGTGCGCTGCGCAGCCGTGACACCGACCTGATGATCGGCGCCCTTCGCGCCCTGGGCGTCACCGTGGACGGCGATGACAGCGAGCTGACCGTCACCGGTGCCATCGCCCCGCAACCGGGCGCCCGCGTCGACTGCGGGCTGGCCGGCACCGTGCTTCGCTTCGTCCCGCCGGTGGCCGCGCTGGGAATCGAGACCGTGGTCTTCGACGGCGATGAGCAAGCCCGCGCCCGGCCCATCGCGCCGCTGCTGACCGCGCTGCGCGGCCTCGGTGTGGACATCGACGGCGACGGCCTGCCGTTCGCCGTGCGCGGCGGCGGGTCGGTGCCCGGCGGCACGGTCGAGATCGACGCGTCTGCTTCGTCGCAGTTCGTTTCCGGGCTGCTGCTTTCAGGTGCCGCGTTCGCCGATGGGCTGACGATTGTGCACACCGGCGAGTCGGTGCCGTCGGCGCCGCACGTGGCGATGACGGTGTCGATGTTGCGCGACACAGGCGTCGACGTCGACGACACTCACGCCAACAGGTGGCGCGTCTCACCCGGGCCGATCGCTCCCCGGCGCTGGAGCATCGAGCCCGACCTGTCCAACGCCGTGCCGTTCCTGGCGGCCGCCGTGGTCAGCGGCGGGACCGTGCGGGTGACGGGCTGGCCGCTGGTCAGCACACAGCCCGCCGACGCCATCTTAGCGATTCTTGAGAAGCTGGGTTCGGTTGTGCGCCATAGCAGTTCGTATCTCGAAGTGCACGGTGCCCAGTTCTATGGCGGCTTCGATGTCGACCTGCACGAGGTCGGCGAGCTGACACCGGCGGTGGCGGCGCTGGCCTCGCTGGCCACGCCGGGCTCGGTGTCTCAGCTGCGCGGGATCGCGCATCTGCGGTTCCACGAAACAGACCGGCTCGCGGCCCTGTCCGCCGAAATCAACGGTCTCGGTGGACGATGCGTCGAAACACCCGACGGCCTGGTCGTCACCGCCGAACCGCTGCACGGCGGGATATGGCGGTCATACGCCGATCATCGGATGGCGACGGCGGGTGCCATAGTCGGGCTGCGGGTGCCCGGCGTCGAGGTGGAAGACATTGGCACCACTGCAAAGACGCTGCCGGAGTTCCCGCAGATGTGGGCCGACATGCTGGCAGGGCGCCCGGACGCGAGGAGGACAAAGGGGATTTGAGCCCTCGCGAGTACGACGAGTCCGATGTCCGGGTCCGCCCCGGCCGAGGCTCACGGCCGCGAACCAAGACCCGACCCGAACACGCCGACGCCCAGGAGGCCATGGTGGTCACGGTTGACCGTGGCCGATGGGGATGCGCGCTGGGCCGTGACCCCGACCGCCTCGTGACGGCCATGCGGGCCCGGGAGCTGGGCCGCACCCCGATCGTGGTCGGCGACGACGTCGGCATCGTCGGTGATCTGTCCGGCAAACCCGACACGCTGGCCCGGATCGTGCGGAGAGGCGAGCGGCGAACGGTGTTGCGCCGCACCGCAGATGACACCGACCCGACCGAGCGGGTGGTGGTCGCCAACGCCGACCAACTACTGACCGTCGTCGCGCTGGCCGACCCGCCTCCGCGCACCGGCTTGGTCGAGCGCACGCTGATCGCGGCTTACGCCGGCGGGCTGACACCGATCCTGTGTTTGACCAAGACCGACCTGGCCCCGCCGGAACCGTTCGCCGCGCACTTCGCCGACCTCGACCTAACGATCACCACCGCGGGCCGCGACGACCCACTCGACGCCGTCTCCCCGCTGCTGGCCGACAAGGTCACGGTGCTGCTCGGCCATTCCGGTGTCGGCAAGTCCACGCTGGTGAATCGCCTTGTGCCGGAAGCGGACCGGGCAACCGGCGAGGTGACCGACATCGGCAAGGGCAGGCATACATCGACGCAGTCGGTGGCGCTGCCGCTGAGCTTCGGAGGCTGGGTCATCGACACCCCCGGCATCCGCTCGTTCGGGCTGGCGCATATCGAACCGGACGACGTGCTGCTGGCCTTCTCCGACCTGGCCGAGGCGATCAAGGACTGCCCCCGCGGTTGCGGACACATGGGCCCGCCCGCCGATCCGGAGTGTGCGCTGGACACCCTGAGCGGCCCCGCCGCGGGCCGGGTGTCGGCGGCGCGTCGGCTATTGGCGGCGCTGCGCGAGAGCTGACTCGCCGAGTCAGCACAAAGCAGTGAGGCCCTCCCCATTGCGGGGAGGGCCTCAGCGACGGGTTGATCAGCGGGTGTAGCCCGGCACCAGGTCTTCGAGATGGTGGACACCGTGGTGCCAGCGCCAGCCCGGCTGCGCCTCGGGGGCGGGGTGGGCGGTGACCGTCGGGGCGTAGTTGTAGCCCGGGCCCGTGGGCTCGCTCGTGGTGGACGCGTTGGCCATAGCGGCCATGCCCAGCGCGGCGCCGCCGATGATTCCCGCCGAGACGACCGGCAGGGCGATGCGGGCGAAGATGCGATTGATGTTAGCGTTCATTTTGTTCATTTCTCCTGTGTCAGTTGAGTTTTCGTTTCTTCTGCCGGTGTTTTCCGGCGATGACATAAGAATGCCGGGGCGCAGCCGCGTTGTATGTCGGGCAATCGGAGGTAGAACCGGATGAATCGCGTGTCCTCCGATTGGGGGAACGCAGGGCAAAGGCCCTCTCGGCTCGCTGAAACTGCGGTGAGATCACAATTCGGCGCTTGAAATCGCGATCTGTCCGCAGTTTCGACGTACAGCCCGGGTCGCGACACGCCTACATCCCGAGCATTTTGTGCACGCTCGCGGCCGACGAGCGCCGTAGGGTTCTGCCGTGACCGAACCGGACTTTCTGCAACGTACGCGCGACGGCTACAACGTCACCGCCGCAACTTATGCCGAACGCTTTCACGGTCATCTGGACGACAAGCCGCTCGACCGCGCGATGCTGGCCGGGTTCGCCGGATTGGTGGAGCGCCAGGGCGTCATCGCCGACGTCGGCTGTGGCACCGGCGCTACGTCGCGCATGCTTGCAGACTTCGGACTGGACGTTCTCGGTATCGACTTGTCCCCCAACATGATCGCTGAGGCGCGGCGTCTCAACGCCGGCCTGAGCTTTCAAGTCGGGTCAATGACGGACCTGGACTTCGACGATGACCACCTTCATGGCATCTGTGCGTGGCACTCGCTGATCCACGTACCTGATGAACTACTGCCCCACGTCTTTTCGGAATTCCGTCGCGTACTTCGTCCCGGCGGGTGGGTGTTAGTGGCATTCCAGGTGGGCGAGCGGCACCGCGAGTTCAAGCACTTGTTCGGCGAGCAAGTGTCGTTGACGTTCTACCGCCGCCAGCCGGACGCTGTCGCGCTGCTACTGGACGACGCGGGCCTGAAGCCGTACGCGGGTTTGGTGCGCGAACCGAACGACGACGGCTTCGAATCCACTCCGCATGCCTATCTGATCGCCCAAAAAACGCGCTGAAGTAGCCGCGAGCGTGCGCGAAATGCGCGCCAAACACGGCGTGTCGGCGGACAGACACGCACGCTCGCGGGGAGACGAGACGACTAGGCGGCGAGGTCGTCGCGCTTAGTCGCCCGCTTGGCGGTGCGCTTGTCGCGGCGCCACTGCCGGGCCGTGGCGATCGCGGTCTTCAGCCCGCGACGACGTCCGGTGGACGGATCCGTAAGCGCGAAGCCAGGTTCCAGCTCGGAGAACATCCGCTCGCTGCGTGTCTCGGGCGCGTCGTCGGCGGTGTCGCGCAGATACTTATCCGGCAGCGACAGCTTGGCGATCGTCCGCCACGCCTTGCCGTACTGCAGCAAGAACGAGCCCGTCGTGTACGGCAGGTCGTACTTGTCGCAGACCTGCTTGACCCGAATCGAGATCTCGTGCAACCGGTTACTTGGCAGATCCGGGTACAGGTGATGCTCGATCTGGTGGCAGAGGTTGCCGCTCATGAACCGCAGGACCGGGCCGTTGTCGAAGTTGGCGCTGCCCAGCATCTGCCGCAGGTACCACTGGCCCTTGCTCTCGCCGACCATGTCGGTCTTGGTGAATTTCTCTGCGCCGTCTGGGAAGTGACCGCAGAAGATGACCGCGTTGGACCAGACGTTGCGGATCACGTTGGCCACTGCGTTCGCCGTCAGCGTCGACCTGAAGGTCGCACCCGGCGACAGCGACGTCGCCGCCGGGAAGGCGACGTAGTCCTTGACCACCTGATGGCCGGCCTTGGCCGAGAATTCGCGCAGCCGCTCCATGGTGGCGTCGCGGTCGTCGCGGCCCTTGTACATCCTGCCAAGTTCCAAGTGCTGCAACCCGACTCCCCACTCGAAGCCGAGCGCGAGGACGGTGTTGAACAGGAGATTGCCGAGGTTGAACGGCTTCCAACGCTGATCGCGGGTTACCCGCAGCATGCCGTAGCCGACATCGTCGTCCATGCCCAGGATGTTGGTGTACTTGTGGTGCATGAAGTTGTGGGTGAACCGCCAGTGCTTGGACGCCCCGCTCATGTCCCACTCCCACGACGAGGAGTGAATCTCGGGATCGTTCATCCAATCCCATTGGCCATGCATGACGTTGTGGCCGATCTCCATGTTCTCGATGATCTTGGCCACGCCCAAAGTCACGGTGCCGGCCCACCACGCCGAGCGTCGCGAGCTCGCGGCCAGCATGAGCCGGCCCGTCACCTCGAGGGCACGCTGGGCGGCGATGGTGCGGCGGATGTAGCGCGAGTCGCGCTCGCCGCGGGAGTCTTCAATGTCCTGGCGGATCGCGTCGAGCTCGACAGCCAGGTTGTCGATGTCGGCTTCGGTCAGATGCGCGAATGCCGGTACGTCGGTAATTGCCATTGTTCTGCCCCCTTTCTGATACCTACGCTAGCGTAACCTACCACTGCGTAGGTTACCAGTGAGTAAAGGTTAAGCGTCCAGTACGCAGTCGCCGGACGCTGCGGAAATGCATGTCTGTACCCGGGTTCCCGGTTCGTGTTCGACGCCGGTACGGAGGTCGCGGACGTGGCCGTCGAGCAACCCCACGACGCACGACTGGCAGATGCCCATCCGGCAGCCGAACGGCATCTGGATTCCGACACTCTCACCGGCGTCCATCAACGGTGTCGCCCCGTCCGCGGTGACGGTCTTCCCGCTGCGCGCGAACTCAACGGTGCCGCCCTGGCCGTGCGCCGCCGCCTTCGACACCGCGAAGCGCTCCAGATGGAGCCGCTCGGCGATGCCCGCGGCCGACCAAACCCGCTCGGCGTTGTTGAGCATGCCCTCGGGCCCGCACGCCCAGGTCTGGCGGTCGTGCCAGTCGGGCACCTCGTCGCCCAGATGGGCCAGATCCAGGCGGCCCTCAGTGCGGGTCGACCGCAGCCGCGGCCGGTATCCCTCGTAAGTGGCCTGCATCTGCGCCAGTTCAGCGGCGAACATCACATCGGATTCCGTTGGCGCCGAATGCAAGTGGACCACGTCCGTGATCTGGTCGCGACGGGCCAGCGTGCGCAGCATCGATATCACCGGCGTGATGCCGGAGCCGGCTGTGATGAACAACACCGAGGCCGGCGCCGGATCGGGCATCACGAAGTTGCCCTGCGGCGCGGCCAGCCGCACGATCGTGCCAGGCGCTACCCCGCCGACCAGATGGGTCGACAGGAACCCCTCGGGCATGGCCTTGACCGTGATGGTGATGGTGCGGCTGCTCGTCACCGGGCTGGACGTCAACGAATACGACCGCCACCGCCAACGTCCGTCGACCAATACGCCGATTCCGATGTACTGGCCGGGCTGATAGTCGAAGGAAAAGCCCCACCCCGGCTTGATGACCAAGGTCGCCGAGTCGACGGTTTCGCGGCGCACCTCCAGCACCCGACCGCGCAGTTCCCGCGCCGACCACAACGGGTTCGCGAGCTTGAGATAGTCGTCGGGCAGCAGCGGCGTGGTGATTCGCTCGGCGATCGCACGCGCCGTGTCCCAGCCGCGATGTTTACCGGCACCAGCGACGGTGGGCCGCGCGGTGTCCGAGAGGACCGCCGTCGGCCTGCTGCTGCTGTATTTCTTGCCCAAGGAGAGCTCCTGCCCCAGTTTCAGGATTGCGCTTCCCGTAGTCCGGGAGACATAACCTACGGTACCGTAGGTTCGACGCTTGAGCCAAGGGAGAATCGTCACAGGAGCTCGATCAGGAATTGCAGCTCTTGCGGCGCATACCAGGCAAGATCGTGATCTTGAGCGTCGCCGACGATGAATTCAGCGTCCTCGTCGCCCAGGTCGGCGGCGTCGACGGCCTCGATCGCGGGCAGCACCGCAGGTTCGGCGTCGGCGTTGTCGACGTAGGCGGCGATCACGTCGTCGAAAGAGATCGGGCCGGGCAGCCGCACCACGGCGTCGTCGAGATCAGGGCGGGCCGTCGCATCCTCGGTCTCGGCCACCAGCACGGCACGCCGCGGCGGCAAGCCGGCTGTCCCCTCGCCCGCCATCAGCCGCAGCGACGCCAGCGCCGCGTCGCGCAGCGCGACGTCGGCCAACTCGTCGTCATCGCCCTCGGCGTAGGACTCGCGCAGCGTCGGCGTCACCGCGAACGCGGTTCCGTTGACGGGGCGCACCGATCGGTCGGCGACGAGCTGCCGGAGCATGGCCAGGGTCGCCGGAACGTAGACGCGCACGAAGCGACTGTAGCGATTACTGCGCGGCTTCCAGCAGTTCGTCGAGCGACTCGCGCAGCAGGACGGGCAAGACGTCGACGTCGCTCATCGCGTCCCGGTCGGCGTTTATGCCGAAATAGAGCATTCCGTTGTACGAGGTGACCCCGATCGCGAGCACCTGGTTGTTCAGCAGCGGCGGCACCGAGTACGTCTCGAGCAGCTTGGTGCCCGCGACGTACATCTGCTTCTGCGCGCCGGGCACATTGGTGATCAGCAGGTTGAACTGCCGCGCCGAGAAACTGGTTGCGACGCGGATTCCCATGGCGTGCAACGTCGGTGGCGCAAAGCCCGACAGTGTGACGATGGTCCTTGCGTCGACCAGACTGGCCGCGGTCGAATGCGATTCGGTGGCGTGCGCGATCTGCGACAACCGCACCACCGCGTTACCCTCCCCGACGGGCAGGTCGACGAAAAATGGCGACACCTCACTGATGGCCTGCCCGGGTCCGGACGTATCGATGTCGGCGTCCGGATACACCGACATCGGCGCCATCGCGCGCACGGTCGTCGTCGCCTTCACCGGCTCCCCACGCGACAGCAGCCAGTTGCGCAGCGCCCCGGCAACAACGGCCAGCACGACGTCGTTGACATCACAGTCATAGCGGGCCCGCACCAGGCGGTAATCCTCCAGCCGGCCGCCGGCCACGCTGAAGCGGCGGTTGCGGGACACGGTGGTGTTGAGCGGGCTGTTGGGCGCGGTGCCGCGCGCGACGGTGCGGGCGACGTCGGCGAACCGGCGTCCCACTTCGAGCAGCTGCCCGCTGTTGGTCGCCAACCCGGTCACGGCCGAGCGGACGGCGGCGAGCTGCGCTGTCGGCCGGGCGATCCATTCGCCGACCGCGCCCAGCAGCAGTTGCCCGTCGCTGGGCTCACGGGACGGAATCCAGATGTCCTCACCGAACTCCGGCGGCTTCTGGGTGCGGTCGGCGATGACGTGGCCGATCTCCAGCGCCGTCATGCCGTTCACGAGCGCCTGGTGCGACTTGGTGTAGATGGCGACACGGCTGCGCGCCAGGCCCTCGATCAGGTACATCTCCCACAAGGGCCGCGACTTGTCCAACGGCCGGGAGCCGATCCGGGCGATGAGTTCGTGCAGCTGCGCGTCGCTGCCGGGCGACGGGAGGGCGGAGCGGCGGACGTGGTAGGTGATGTCGAAGTCGCGGTCATCGACCCACACCGGCCTGGCCAGGCCCATCGTCACTTCGCGCACCTTCTGGCGGTAGCGCGGGATCTGCGGCAACCGCTGTTCGACGGTGGCGAGCAGGGTTTCGTAGCTCAACCCGCTGCGGGGCTTGCGCAGGATCGACAGCGAACCGACATACATCGGGGTCGAGGTGTCCTCCAGGTGATAGAACGACGCGTCCGACGCCGACAACCTGGTCACCATTACGGCGCCACCCTCCCCATTTATGCCTTGTCGCATTCAATGAACCACCGACACGTTAACGGCCGATTCTGCTGCCCCGCATCACGGGTGCATGGAGTCACCGCAAAACCGTGGGATCATGAATGGGTCTGCGCCTCTCCAGCAGATGCCGTCCCGCCGCGCCGACCGCTGGAGAGCACCGATGACCGCATCCCGAATAGGTCCCGAACGGACTTCGTTCACGTCGCCGATCATCGACTACGAGCCGCCACCCATTGGTGTCACGCCGTGCCCGCCGCCGTCGCCGGCAGCCCTGCACCGCCGCACCCCACGTCCACTGCGACCGGTCGCGCTCCATCCCGTCGTCTCCGAGCCAGTGCCGCCGCGCGCGGCCGTCGTCTTCGCCGACGCGGCGCTGCGCCGGGTGCTGGAGATCGTCGACCGCCGCAGGCCGATTGCCCAATTGCGGCCGCTCATCGCGCCGGCGCTGATCGACACCGTGATCGCGTTGGCACGGTCCCCGCACACCGCGTCCGCGACGCTGCGTCGTGTCAGGCTTCGGGTGGTCGACGGCGACGGCGAAGCCGCAGAGGTGTTCGCGACCTACACGAGGGCGGGCCGCGTGCACGCCATCGCTGCGCGCGTCGAAATGTTCCGTGGCCGCTGGCGAATTGTTGCCCTGCAGGTCGGGTGAGCCCGTTAGCCTTTGCCGACGTGGAGCTAGCGCCGACGCCCCTTGGCGGCCTTGGCCTGTTGTCGCGCGGCTTCGCGCCGCTCCCGGCGACTGCCGTCGGTTGGTGCTGCGTGCCGGGGACCGCCGCCGGTCCGCTGCACCTCCGTTGACCCGTCCTCGGCCGGCCCGCTGTAGGTGAGCGGCGGAGCGGCGTCCTCGATTCCCTTGGCCCGCAGCGCGTTCGGCGCCGTCGGCGGCCGCTCCTTGGTCGCAACTCCGCCCTGCTGTTGGGCTGCCTGCGCCTTGGCCGCAGCGGCTTGGGCGAACTCCGCGAGTCCGGTCGGCGCTTCGACGGGCGCCACCGTGGGGGCTGGCGCGGGCTCCACGGTCACGTTGAACAGGAAGCCCACCGACTCTTCCTTGAAACCCTCGAGCATGCCGACGAACATGTCGTAACCCTCGCGCTGGTACTCGACGACCGGGTCGCGCTGGGCAAAGCTCCGCAGCCCGATGCCCTCCTTGAGGTAGTCCATCTCGTAGAGGTGCTCGCGCCACTTGCGGTCGAGGACGTTGAGCAGTACGTTGCGCTCCAGTTGCCGCATCGCGCCCTCGCCGGCGATCTCCTCGAGCTGCTTCTCGCGTACTGCGTAGGCGCGCTCGGCGTCGGAGATCAACGCGTCGAGCAGCTCGTCGCGGGTCAGCTCGCCGGGCTCCCCGACCGCGTCGGAGTCGATCAGGTCGTGGTGGTCGATGCCGACCGGGTAGAGCGTCTTCAGCGCCGCCCACAGCGACTCCAGGTCCCAGTCCTCGGAGTATCCCTCGGCGGTGGCACCGTCGACGTAGGCGGTGATGACGTCGGTCAGCATCTGGTGGGCCTGCCCGGCCAGATCCTCCCCGTCGAGGATGCGGCGGCGCTCGGCGTAGATGACCTTGCGCTGCTGGTTCATCACCTCGTCGTACTTGAGGACGTACTTGCGGGCCTCGAAGTTCTGCTGCTCGACCTGGGTCTGCGCGCTCTTGATCGCGCGGGTGACCATCTTTGCCTCGATGGGCACATCGTCGGGCAGATTCAGCCGCGTCAGGATCGACTCCAGTGCCGCGCCGTTGAACCGCCGCATCAGCTCGTCGGCAAGCGACAGGTAGAACCGCGACTCGCCCGGGTCGCCCTGGCGGCCGGAGCGGCCACGCAGCTGGTTGTCGATGCGGCGCGACTCGTGGCGCTCTGTGCCCAGCACATAGAGGCCGCCGACGGCGATGACGTCCTCGGCCTCCTCGGCCGCCTCGGCCTTGACCTGCGGAAGCACCTCATGCCAGGCGGCTTCGTATTCATCGGCCGTCTCGACGGGGTCGAGGCTCCGCTCGCGCAGCCGCTTGTCGGCGAGGAAGTCGACGTTGCCGCCTAGCACGATGTCGGTGCCGCGGCCGGCCATGTTGGTGGCGACGGTGATCGCGCCGCTGCGGCCAGCCTCGGCGATGATGCCGGCCTCCTGCTCGTGGTACTTGGCGTTGAGCACGTTGTGCGGGATGCGGCGCTTCTGGAACTGCCGCGACAGGTACTCCGAGCGCTCCACGCTGGTGGTGCCGATCAGCACGGGCTGACCCGCTTCGTAGCGCTCAGCGACGTCGTCGACGACAGCGATGTACTTGGCCTCTTCGGTCTTGTAGATGAGGTCGGACTGGTCATCGCGGATCATCGGCTTGTTGGTGGGGATGCTCACCACGCCCAGCTTGTAGATCTCGTGCAGCTCGGCCGCCTCGGTCTGGGCGGTACCGGTCATGCCGGCGAGCTTGTCGTAGAGCCGGAAGTAGTTCTGCAGCGTGATCGTGGCAAGGGTCTGGTTCTCGGCCTTGATCTCGACGTGCTCCTTGGCCTCGATGGCCTGGTGCATGCCGTCGTTGTAGCGGCGGCCGATCAGCACGCGGCCGGTGAACTCGTCGACGATGAGCACCTCGCCGTTGCGGACGATGTAGTCCTTGTCGCGCTGGAACAGCTCCTTTGCCTTGATGGAGTTGTTGAGGTAGCCGACCAGCGGCGAGTTGGTGGCCTCGTAGAGATTGTCGATGCCCAGCTGGTCCTCGACGAACTCGACGCCGATCTCGTGCACGCCGATGGAGCGCTTGCGCAGGTCGACCTCGTAGTGGACGTCCTTCTCCATCAGCGGCGCAAGGCGGGCGAACTCGCTGTACCAGGTCAACGCGCCGTCGGCCGGGCCGGAGATGATCAATGGGGTGCGGGCCTCGTCGATGAGGATGGAGTCGACCTCGTCGACGACGGCGAAGCTGTGGCCACGCTGAACCAGGTCGGCCAGCGAGTGCGCCATGTTGTCGCGCAGGTAGTCGAAGCCGAACTCGTTGTTGGTGCCGTAGGTGATGTCGGCGTTGTAGGCGGCGCGCCGCTCATCGGGCGTCATCCCCGACAGGATCACGCCGACGTCGAGGCCCAGGAAGCGATGCACGCGGCCCATCCACTCGCTGTCGCGCTTGGCCAGGTAGTCGTTGACGGTGACGACGTGCACACCCTTGCCCCCGAGCGCATTGAGGTATGCCGGCAGCACGCAGGTCAGCGTCTTGCCCTCACCGGTCTTCATCTCGGCGACGTTGCCGAAGTGCAGCGCCGCGCCGCCCATCACCTGGACGTCGAACGGCCGCTGATCCAGCACGCGCCACGCCGCCTCGCGGGCGACCGCGAACGCCTCGGGCAGCAGGTCATCGAGCTCTTCGCCGTCGGCGACACGCTTGCGGAACTCGTCGGTCTTGGCGCGCAGCTCGGCGTCGGAGAGCTTCTCGACGTCATCAGACAGGGTGTTGACATAGTCAGCCACCCCCTTGAGGCGCTTGACCATGCGGCCTTCACCGAGACGGAGCAACTTCGACAGCACGCTAATTCCTCTATGGGTTCGATGGATCTCGTGGGTGTATTAGACGAGGTCCATCGTAAGTGACTCGCCGAAATACCTGGTCGAGGCTGCTCGAAAGCGTCAGGCCAGGCGGATCAGCCCGTAGTCGTAGGCGTGGCGGCGGTACACGACGCAGGGCTTATCGCTCTCTTTGTCGTGGAACAGGAAGAAGTCGTGGCCGACGAGCTCCATCTCGTAGAGCGCGTCGTCGACGGTCATCGGCTTGGCCGGATGTTCCTTCGTGCGCACGATTCGCCCGGGCTCGTGGTCGTCGACGGCCGCGCCGTCGACCTGGGGCGTTTCGCTTGCCTGCGCCGTGGGCGTGTCCGGCAGCGGGGTGACCGCGGTCGCCTGGGCCAGCGAGACGGGCGTCTTGTCGCCGTAGTGGACCTTTCGCCGGTCCTTGTGGCGCCGCAGCCGGCTCTCGAGTTTGCAGACCGCCGACTCGAGGGCGGCGTAGAAGCTGTCCGCGCAGGCCTCGCCGCGGACGACCGGGCCGCGACCGCGCGCGGTGATCTCTACATGCTGACAGTTCTTGCGTTGGCGCCGGTTGCGCTCGTGGTCCAGTTCGACGTCGAAGAGGTAGATGGTGCGGTCGAAACGTTCCAGGCGGGACAGTTTCTCTGAGACGTAGATGCGGAAGTGGTCGGGAATCTCGACGTTGCGGCCCTTGACGACGACCTCGGCAGTGGGCGCGGGTTCGGGCGCCTCGTCCTCGACCACCATGGAGCGGTTCGAATCGACGGAATTAGTTGACATGCTTGGCGACTCGTTTCTCTTTCGCGTCCGCACGCTTCAGCGTGCCCGGCTTGTCAGGGATGCGCGTCGGCGGGGGCCTGCTGTGGCGCCGCCCGCCGGCGCAAGGTGTCGACTACTCACCTCCTACCGCTGGTCGGCGATGCTGGCGCTGTTGTCTGAGCGCCGCCGTGAGGCATTCACGGGTGGTTGGTGCCGACGGTAGTCCGTGTTCACCCGGTAGTGCCAGTAAATTCGCGGACCCGTTTTCAGTTCTTCATGTCGGCTTGATCCCGAAGTTAATTGCCAGGCCCGTCACGACGGTGGTCAGGCGTTGGCGACGGCCAGCACGGCGACGACGCGCGCGCCCATTGTTTGCAAGACACGGACGGACTCACCGGCGGTCGCGCCGGTGGTGACGATGTCGTCGACGACGACGACGTCCCCGGCAACGGACTTGACGGCCTTGACGCGGCCCGCGATATTGCGCTGCCGGTCCGCGCTGGACAAGCCGACCGAATCGCGAACAAGCGCCCGCATTCGCAGCGCTTGCACGACGTTGATGCCGGGGTGTCCGGCCGTCGCGGCCAGGGCCATCCGCGTGACGGGATCACCGCCGCGGCGTCGGGCGGCCAATCGGCGGGTCGGCGCGGGGACGACAGTAAGTGGGGTGTCGACGACGCCCCAGGTGAGCAGGTTCTGCAGCCCCGAGTGCAGCGCGACGGCCAGTGGCTTGATCAGGTCGGCGCGGCCGTGCTCCTTGACCGCGACGATGGCTTCGCGCCGTGCGCCGGCGTAGCGACCGAGTGAGAAGACGGGCGCACCGGGGTCGAGGCGTGGGGTGATGAGGTGCGGTTCGTCGGGCTTGACCGCGAGCTCCCGGGAGCAGGCCTCGCACCACCGGGTCGACGGCGCTCCGCAGCCGCCGCATTCCAACGGGAGGACGAGGTCGAGCATGCCCGTAGTGTCGCGAGCGACGCTGACAACTGATTCAGGCGCGTGGCACCCGGACGACGTCGCCGGGGTGGATCAGGTTTGGGTTCGGGATGGTGTGCGGGTTGGCCGCCACGAGGCGGTAGTAGAGATTGCCCGACCCGTAGTACTGGGTCGCAATGGCCCACAGCGTGTCGCCCGGTTGCACAACGTGTTCAACGTAGTTGAGGTAGCCGGGCACGATCTTGGACCCGAGAATCGCCGGCACGATGACCTTGTCGAGTTCGGCTCCGTCGTTCGGCGAGACGTGGAACACCTCCACGAAGACCCGGTCGAGCTGGAAGGCTGCCCCCGAGACATCGACGATCAGTTGGAACTGTCCGTGCCCGCCCGTGCCGTCGCCCGCTAGGAACGACCCGGTGACCTCGTCGTGTCCCTCGTGGATCCGGTAGTTGAAGTTGGCCTCGAACGCGCCGCCGGCCACGCCCGCGATCTGGATGGCGTCCGTCACGAGGTCGTACGGGCGCGGTTGTTGTACGTCGATGGACATGGCCGATCCTCCCCTGGCCGCACGTCGCTGACGATGCCGCACGCTACGCCGATCGTCGGTCTCGCGCCGCGAAATCGCCACCAGCGTGGGCGTAGTTTCGAGGACATGGGCGAGCACGCCGGCGATGAACGGGAGTCGTTCATTGTCGACTGCCTCGTCGCGGCGTTCTCCGACCTGATGGAGGCCGACCCGGACGCGTTCCGGACGAAGTTCCGCAAAATGGCGGCCGACCCGTTTGCCTTCTATCGCGGCAGCGCCTGCGTGTTCTACGCCGACATCGCGGACCGGGAGGACCGGTGGGCACCGATCCTCTGCTCGGGTATACCGACATCGACGGAGTCGGGTTTGTGGTCAGCGAAATCTCGCCGTATGACGCCGATTTGGACTGGAGCGAGCTGACCCAACCGACGAGCTCGCAGAAGTCATCGAGCTCGGTCAAGCGGTCGCAAAAGTCCATTCCGTCAGCGACACCGGCAGCGATCAGACGCTCGTCGACTTCCAAACCGAAGAGGCCATCGTCGCGGTGATCGGAGACGACATCGACGACTTCGTGGCAGACATGGTCTCGTTCGGGCTGGAGTATGCGGCGATCGTGCGCGACGACCATCGCCACTTCGTCGAGGCGTTCCGCGAAGGCCGTATCCCCGGCGTCACCGCTGACTCGAATGTCTGGTCGGGCGGATCAGCCCAGAACGATCGAATCGCCCTCTACGGTGATGGTCTTGGCTTCCAGTGGCCGCGACGCCGGGCCGTTGGCGGCGACGACAGCGGCGGCGGCCGCGGGTTGTACTTGCTGCCGTGACTTCTCTGACGGCTGGATGCCGCCAGCTTATTTTCACGCGGCTTGCGCGTGAAGGGCCAGTCCAGCCCCTAGGAGGTTACGTGCGGCGTGTTCGTCGGCCTGGGCAACGTGTCCGCATGAGCCGCAACGAAATTCCGCTTGCGTGATGCGATTTTCCGGTGCTGCATGCCCGCAGGCTTCGCAGCGATCGGAGGTGTGCCGGGGGTCGACCTCAATCCAGGTGCGCCCAGCATCTTCCGCTTTGGCGCGCAGAATCGAGACGAACCGGCCCCAGCCGGCGTCACTGATACTCCTCGAAAGCCCGGATTTCGCCCGGGCGCCGTTCTTCAAGAACTGCCCCGGGCTGTCGGGATCGGCGACGGGTTTGGCCCGCCGCAGCATATTGGCGATCTGCAGATCCTCCACCACCAGCAAGTCGTAGCCCTCCACCAGGGTGCGGGCCTGCTTGTGATGAAAGTCCTTGCGCTGGTTAGCGATTTTGCGGTGTCGGGCGGCCACCGTCTCCCGCTTGCGTTCACGGTTCTTGGAACGGCGCTTGGCGCGCTGCAAGCGCTGTTGCGCCGCAGTCAGCCTGTCAGCCGCGGCACGGCCCCAACGGGGATTGTCGACGTGCGCACCGTCGCTGGTGGTGGCGAAACTGACGATCCCGACATCGACACCGGCTTGGCGGCCGGTCGCCGGCAGCGGATTCGTGGACACGTCCTCACAGGAGAGGACCAGCATCCAGCGGCGACCCACCCGTTTGATCTGGATCGTCTTCACCCGACCCGCCACCGGGCGGTGCAGGTCGACCTTGACCTCGCCGATGCCCTGCAGATACACCCGCCGCCGCTCGGGCAGCCAGCGGGCGCCATCGCCGTCCTGGGGCCACTCCACGCTGTCGAACCGGGCCGCACCCTTGAACCGCGGATAGCCCGCTTTCTGGCCGCGCTTGACCCGGCGGAAAAACGCCGCGAACGCCTTATTCAGCCGGCGCAGCGTGGCCTGCTGACTGGAGAACGACCACACCGCCACATCCGGGCGCACCGAACGGATCCCGGTCAGCTGCGCCGACTGATCCCCGTAGTAGATGCGGGTCTTACTGTGCGCCCACGCATCCCGGCGCTCCTGCAACGCCGCGTTATAGAGCTCGCGGTGCGACTCCACACAACCCGCCAACGCCACATGCTGACGTGCCGTCGGGCGCAAGCGGAACACATAAGACCGCCTCACGACGCCCTCACCGCATCCCACTGATGCTCGACGTAGCGGCGCACCGTCGACTCCGCGGCATACCCGACCGAGGCGGGAAATATGACGGCGACCGCAACACCTTCGCGTGGTTACGCAGGTGCGGGAACGCTTGGCGCAGCACCCGCGCGGTGCCGCCATTGAACGCCCGCACCATCTGCGCCGGCGCGTCGGTCGGCCCGACGCGGACGAACAGGTGCACGTGATCGGGCATCACTTCTATGGCAACGATCTGCCAGCCGTGCTCGCCGGCGATCTGCTCCAGCAGCCCGTCCAACCGGCGCGCGACCCGCCCACCCAGAAACCGGCGCCTATACTTCGGGCACGACACCACGTGCACCCCTAACGAGCACACCGCTCCCAGGGTGCGACGAAACCGGCGCTCCGACATGTCCGCACCTTACGAAACGGGACCGACAAACCCGCGATCACACGCTGGTCAGCTGCCCCGATTCCCCCGACAGCTAAAGCCCTCGGTCCGCTCGGGGCGCACTGATGGCACGGGCAGTTGATCGTTTCGTCCGCATCGTCGTTCACGGTGGTTCCTGCACGCGTGCAGGTCGTCGAGAAACCCTTGAACTCGCCCAGCCGACGGTTGCGTCACCACGACCTCGTCGACGATCACCCCCGACCCCACCGGCACATCGGACATCTTGGCGATGGCATTCGTGCCGCCTGTTCCCGCCGCAGCCTCGTTGGCCTAGCCGGGTCTTCGGTGGCGGCCCGCTTCTTGCCGGAGGTCGCGGGCGGTAAGCGCGCAGGCGGCCGGTTCAGGTCGGCGCGGCCCTGTTCTTTGACGACGACGATGGCTTAGCGCGGACTCCCGCATAGCGGCTGAAGGCGAAGAAGGGCACACCGGGATTGAGGCGTGAAGTGATGAGATACGACTCGTCGCGCGTAACGGCGAGCTCTTGGGCGCAGGCGTCGCACCACTGGCTAATTCGCCGCATTGCCGACGATTGCAGAGACCAACAGAGTGCGCTGCGATGAAGCGGCACCATTCAAACCGAATGGAGAAGCGAGTGACAGCCAAAATCTTTGGGTGCCAATGACTCAGATGCGGAACCACCGAGCCGCGATGACCGGAGTGTGCTAGGAACCATCAGCCACCGCACCACAGCGACGTCCTCGCTCTGGTCCACCCTTCCGCAGCAACCAAAGGCTAGACACCAATCAACCCAGGACTATCGAATCGCCCTCGACGCTGATGGTCTTGGCTTCCAGCGGCCGCGGCGCCGGGCCGTTTGCGACCGAACCGTCGAGGTTGTACCGGCTGCCATGGCACGGGCAGTTGATCGTTCCGTCTGCGACCTCGTTCACCGTGCATCCCGCATGCGTGCAGATCGCCGAGAGTCCGTTGAACACCCCGGCGGAGGGTTGCGTCACGACGATCTCGTCGATGATCACACCCGACCCAACCGGCACATCGGACGTCTTGGCGATCGCATTCGCCGGGGCAGCCACAGCCGGGGAACCCGGCGCCGGCGCGGCTCCGGTTGTCGTCGCTGCGGTAGCCGTCTCGCCGGACGCGGCAGGCTTCTTGCCGTAGGTCGTGCACGCGGCAAGCACCGTGGCCGCGAGGCCAAGCCCGGCGCCGAGGATCACCTTCTTGCGCGGGATGCGGAACTCTTCGATATTCATTGACGAACCTTTCGCTCTTGGGGCTGCTCGTTAGAAGGTCACACCGGTAGTCTGGAAGAACCACAGCGCCGACGTCAGCCACACATAGACGAGGCCGAAGAACACCAGCCCTCCCGCAACTGGAATCACCCATCCCCGAAGGCCTTTGCGGGTAAGCAGCACCATCTTCGTCACGAATACGCCGTAGAAGAAGCAACCGAAGAGCGAGTGGAACAGCACCCGGTTGTCCGTCGACTGGAACCCGAGCGCGTACAAACAATGCACCGCGACCGGAACGCTGGCCAGCACCGCCAATCGTCCGGACCATACGTGTGCCGTGCCGATCCACGCGGGGGCCTTTCCGCCTGGAATCAGCCGGTACATCGCGAATGCGGATACCAGCTGGAACAACGCCAGCATAATGGCCAGTGTCGCCAACCAGGACTTGACCGCGGTTCCGCTGGAGAACCCCGCCACGCTGATCGAAAAGAATTGCGGCTCATGCATCTTGCCGAACACGCCGAGCCCAACCGCGACGAGTGCGCCGAGTACCACGGCGATCAGCACCCCGACGCCGCCGGATGACCTGATGCGCTGCGTAGCCGGAGCCTCAGACATCGCTATCGCCCTCCACGCGGGTCGCGACCACCGGCCGGCCGTTGATCACCGACCTCGCGTCCAAAGACAAGCCAGGCGCTGGCGCCGTAGACCCGTCGGGCTGCCGTAGCACGCCGGTGACGTTCCCATTTGCGTCGACGATCCAGCTGCTGCGGACGCCGGCTTCCTCGTACACATACAGACCGGCCGGTGGCTGCGCGGGGTCGGCCTTGAAGTCCCACTTCTTTTCGCCGATCCACAGGGTCCCAACGACCGCGCTGCCCTCGAGGCGGCCTTCCAGGCGGCTCGTCTTGTCCTTGTTCGCAAGGCTCACGGTGCCGTTCACTGCGCTGCCCCTCAGCCACGACTCGATCGTGTTGCCGTCGCAGGCATAGGCGATCGCCTTGTCCCCGTCGACGGTGATCTCCAACGTGATGACACCACCATTGGCGATCGGGATCTTGCCGACGTAGTCGGCCTTCGCCGGAAAAGCCGCAGCCGGCGGAGGTGGCGGCGGGGTGGGTGCCGGCGCCGCAGTCGCCGGCGTTGTCGCCGTGGTCGTGGTGGACTCCGCGACCGGCTTGCCCGGCGGTGCCGGATCCGGCTCCCGGGAGACGTTCACCAGCCATATGCCGACTCCGAGAGCAGCGACTGCCCCCAGAGTCACTAACGGACCGCGAATCTTCATCATCAACTCCTGGCTGTTCAGCAAACACCTTTAGCGATGTTTTGTCTGCACAACGGGCGATGCCGGGAGATCGTTCAGTGCGATTTCGGGTGAAGTTCGCCTCAGCCCGGCAGCACCGGCAGCGCGCCAGCGACCATCAGCGGCCGCACCTCTGCCCAGGCTGGGTTGCCCTCGGTCGCCGAGCCGGAAAGCTGGAGCACGCCGCGCTCATCGGCCACATAGACGGTCGACGGGTTCGCGGCGACGGTCGTGACCGGCATCAGCAGGTTGCGGCTCGGCCCGTCGGAGTTCACGCCGTCGAGGTTGACGTACGACACGGGGTGCTGCGGGTCGTTGCGGCTGACGACGATGTCGTCGCCCGTGCGCCAAGCCAACGAAACGACCGTATTGCGCAGGCCGAAGCCCAGCCGCCGCGGATACGTCAGCGCGTAACCGCCGCCAGGCGTCTGCTCGACGCCGGCCAGTATCACCCGGCCCTCGATGACCATCGCGGCCCGCGTGCCGTCGCGCGACAGCTGAAGCTCGGCAATCACGCCCGGGAACCGTGTCGATACCGCGGTGGAGTCCACGGGTATGCGCGCCGGCTGTCCCGATGCATCCTGAATCACCCGCACCACGTTGTTGCCGTCGACGACGACCCAAATGGCTTCGTCCAGCGACCAGCTCGGCCGCGACAGGCTGCGCCCCTCCATCGCCTGCGCCGCATTTCCGCCGAGCGGGCCAACCCACAACGACGACGCCATGTCCGGCGCACCGGGACGCAGCGTCACAATCGACGCCGCCTCTTGTCCGGTGCGCGACAGCGACGCGGCCGTCTGGTCCGGCGTCTGTCCGAACGAGCCGGCGACTCGGGAGGCCCGCTGACCGTCCAGCGACACGAGCGATCCACCGACCAGTGCGTGCAAACCCGCGGCCGCACCGTCGGCCGCACCCGGGTCGGTGGCCGCGACATCGGAGGTGTCCCAGCCGGCGGCGAACCGGTCGTCCAGCGCCGCGCCGTCGGAGTTGATCACGTACGGCCCGTTGATACCAGCCCGCGACAACGTCCAAATGATCTGCGCCGCAAGCAATTGCCTGCTGTGCGGGTCCGTCGTCGAAAGGTTCTCCAGGTCGATCCGCGCGCCGCCGTAGCCGCGGCCCACGCCCGTCTTGCCGCCGTCGGCGCGCGTCACCGGACCGCGAAGCTTCAGCGGCGGCCCCAGCAGGTTGCGCACCGAGTTGGCCATCTCCGGACGCGGGCCGGCGGTCAGCTTGCTGACCAATTCGGTGGCCAACTGGTCCGGATCGGACACCGCGACATAGCGCGGATCGGGGACGACGGTCTTGCCGGTGGGATCGGCGAAGTACAGCGTGTTGCGCTTGTACGTCGACTGAAATTGTCGCCAGTCAAGGAAAACCCCATTCGGCAGGCGGTCGATGCGCCAGCCGCCGGGTGTCTTCACCAATTCGATCGGACCGGGATCGGGCAGTGCGCCCTCGCCCGTCTCGAACACCCCCATGTCCGACAGCGACCCCAGGATGTCGGCGCGCATGCTGACCGACACCCGCTCGGGCTCGCGCGTTTCGACGAACACCACATTGTCGATCAGCAGCGCGCTGCCCGCGTCATCCCAGGCACGCGAAGCGGATTCGGTGAGGAACTGCCGCGCGGCCAGGTGCCGGTTGGCGGGATCCGCTGTCGCCTTGAGGAATTCGCGCAGCAGCACATCGGGATCCATGGCCGGTGTCGGCTTCGGCAGGCTCGGCGGCGCGGGCCGGTCGACGGTCCCGATCGCCTGCGGCGATGATGATCTGGGTACCCCGGCGCACCCCGCCACAGCGGCCGCGAACAGCACCAGCCAGACCGCTGCGAGGACGCGTTTCACACGCTTTCCCCTGCCGGTTCTCGCTCGCGTGCCTTGCGGCGCGGAGGCCGGTCGCGCCCAACGGGTTTCATCGGCAGCGGGCTCGTCGTCACCTTGTGGCCACGCACTAGCGGAAGCGTGAGCCGGAAGCAGGCGCCCTTGCCGGGTGCGCCCCACGCCTCCAGCCGGCCCTGGTGCAGCCGGGCGTCCTCGATGCTGATCGCCAGGCCCAGCCCTGTGCCGCCGGAGCGTCGCACCCGCGACGGGTCCGAGCGCCAGAAGCGGCTGAACACCAGCTTCTCCTCGCCGGGCCGTAGGCCGACGCCGTAGTCGCGGACGGTGACGGCGACCGTATCTTCGTCGGCGGCCATCCGGATCCGAACGGGCTTGCGCTCGGCGTGGTCGATGGCGTTCGCGATCAGGTTGCGCAGGATCCGTTCCACCCGGCGCGGATCGACCTCGGCGATGACGTCGTCCTTCGGCAGGTCCACGATCAACTCGATGCCGGCGTCATGCGCGAGGTGGCCGACGTTGTCCAGCGCGCTCTGCACCGTCGCCCGCAGATCCACCGACTCGACCGAGAGCTCGGCGACGCCGGCGTCGTGGCGCGAGATTTCCAGCAGATCGTTGAGCAGCGTTTCGAAGCGGTCCAGCTCGCTGACCATCAGCTCGGTCGACCGCCGCAGCGCAGGGTCGAGGTCCTCGCTGTGGTCGTAGATGAGGTCGGCAGCCATCCGCACCGTGGTCAGCGGGGTGCGCAGCTCGTGGCTGACGTCGGAGGTGAAGCGCCGCTGCAGGTTGCCGAACTCTTCCAGCTGGGTGATCTGCCGCGACAGGCTTTCGGCCATGTCGTTGAACGACACCGCCAGCCGGGCCATGTCGTCTTCGCCGCGCACGGGCATCCGCTCGGTCAGATGCCCTTCAGCGAACCGCTCGGCGATCCGGGAAGCCGACCGCACGGGCAGCACGATCTGGCGGGCCACCAAGAGCGCGATCGCGGCCAGCAGGCCCAGCAGCACCACCGCGCCGGTGGCCATGGTGCCGCGCACCAGCGTGATGGTGCTTTCCTCGTTGTTCAGCGGAAAGATCAGGTACAGCTCGAGATTCGTCACCGGCGAGGACGTCGGGCTGCCGATGATCAGCGCCGGCCCGGAGAAGCCGTCGGTGTGCACGGTCGCGTACTGGTAGCTGACCTGACCGGCCTTGACGAAATCACGCAGCGCGTTGGGCACCTGCTGCACCGGGCCGGCCGCGGTCGCCGCGCGGGGTCCGTCGCCAGGGACCACGAGGACCGCGTCGAACGTGCCGGCCAGCCCTGCCGCGGAGGACTGGCCGGACTTGCTGATCAGCGTGTTGCGGGCCAGCTGCAGGCTGCTGTCCAGCGAGCGAGTCTCCTCGCCGCCGACGATGCCGCTGACGGTGCTCCGCGCGCGGTCGATCTCCTCGGTGGCCGCACGCACCTTGACTTCCAGGATGCGATCGGTGATCTGGCTGGTCAGCACGAAGCCGAGCACCAGGATGACGGCCAAGGACAAGCCGAGCGTCAGCGTCACCACCCGCAACTGCAGGGAGCGCCGCCAGGCAAGACCCATTGCTCGACTTAACGCACCCAATCCGCGTAGCAGTGGAGCAGATCGCCGATGAATGCGCCGCCTCGAGCTGAAGATCACGGGGGTCCGGCCTTGTATCCCACTCCTCGAACAGTCAGCACCACCTGCGGGTTCTCAGGGTCTTTCTCAACCTTGGCCCGCAAACGTTGGACATGCACGTTCACCAAACGGGTGTCGGCGGGATGCCGGTACCCCCACACCTGTTCGAGCAGCACATCACGAGTAAACACCTGCCGCGGTTTGCGCGCCAACGCCACCAATAGGTCGAACTCCAGCGGTGTCAGGGAAATCTGCTCGCCCTGCCGGGTGACCTTGTGAGCCGGTACGTCGATGTCGACATCGGCGATCGACAGCATCTCCGCAGGCTCGTCCTCGTTGCGGCGCAGCCGGGCGCGCACGCGGGCGACGAGCTCCTTGGGCTTGAACGGCTTCATGACGTAGTCGTCGGCACCCGACTCGAGCCCGAGCACCACGTCGACGGTGTCTGTCTTGGCCGTCAGCATGACGATCGGCACACCGGAGTCGGCGCGCAGCACGCGGCACACGTCGATGCCGTTCATGCCCGGCAACATCAGGTCGAGCAGCACCAAGTCGGGCCGCAACTCGCGGACCGCGGTGAGCGCCTGCGTGCCATCGCCGATGACTGCGGTGTCGAAACCTTCCCCGCGCAGCACGATGGTGAGCATCTCGGCCAGCGAAGGGTCGTCGTCGACGACCAGGATCCTTTGCCTCATGGTGTCCATGGTGTCACCAAATCGCGACAAATCGCTGATAGCGCGCCCGCGAGTCTGCTAGCGGGTCAGCGACGCGGCCAATTCGGCCGCATCGACGTCCGGGCCGGCGACACGCCACCGTCCGCACCAGTCGGCGGCCGCCAGCGCCGCGTAGACCTCGCCGGTGCGGCGTTGCAGACCGCCGTCGCGCTCGTAGGCGTCTTTGGCGCGGTCGGCTTCTTCGTTCGCGCGCTGTTCGGCACGCTCGGCGGCGAGTTCGGCCGGCACGTTGAGCAGCACCTGCCAGTCCGGCACGGGCAGCTTGAGGCGCTCATACTCCAGGTCGCGCACCCACGACACCACCTCGCCATCGGCGCCCTGGTGCAGCCGGGCGGCGCTGTAGGCGGCGTTGGACGCGACATACCGGTCGAGGATCACCACGTCGTAGGCGGCGCTGAGGTGGCCGATCTCCTCGCGCGCCCCGGCGCGGTCGAGGGCGAACAGCACGGCCATCGCGTAAACGGACTTGGCCAGGTCACCGTGATTTCCGTGCAACGCTTCGGCGGCAAGGTCGGCCGCCACCGAATGCCCGTAGCGCGGGAACGCCAGGGTTGCAACGGACTGGTGCGCGGCTTCGAACGCCGCGCGCATGCCGTTGGTCAGCGTGCGCTTGCCGGCGCCGTCGACGCCCTCGATCGCGATGAGCACGCGGAGAGCGTAACGCGGACACTCTGTGTGAACCCGTCGTCAACCACGCCGCGCGGTTGACCTCATAGGCCTCAAACGACACACCAGCCTCCGGCTGGAGCGGTTCTCAATGTGCCCTCCTACAAGCGACAACCGAGCGACAACACCTCGGCTGGGTAGCTCCTCATCCGCTGTCGCTCGGTTGTCGCTCCGAGACATCCCAGCTTTTTAGTTGTCAAGCGGCAGCGGCGGGCGCGGGCGTGCGGTGGGCCCAGGCGGTGTCTTCGTTGTAGGGAGTGTGGTGGCGTAGGCAACCGTGCAGGATTCCGACGAGTCGGTTGGCCAGAGCGCGCAGGGCTTGGTGGTGGGTGTCGCCGGCGGCGCGGTGGTGGTCGTAGAAGGCGCGGGCGCCGGGGCTGCATTTCAACGTGGCGAAGGCCCACCGGTCCAGTGCGTCGTAGAGCCGCTGGTTGCGCACGTGTCGGGCCATGACGGCATGTTTTCGGCCCGAGGCGACGGTTACCGGTGAGGTTCCGGCGTAGTTTTTGCGACACTTAGCGTCGGTGAACCGGTTCGGGTCGTCCCCGAACTCACCGAGCACCCGGGCGCCGAGGATGACACCGATTCCTGGCTGGGAGAGGTAGATGTCGGCGTCCGGGTGGTTCCTAAAATGCTCAGCCAGTTCGCTTTCCACTGCGCTGAGCTGATTGGTCAGCTCGACCACTATGTTCACTGTGGCGCTGGTGGCGGCCCCGTACGCCGCCGTCACGGCTGCGGATGCGTTGAGCTGTTCGCTGCGAAGCAGGGCCTGGATCTCACGGGCGCGTTCATCGATACCGCGTTGCCGTCCACCAGCTTTGAGTGCGGCGGCGATCTTGCTCAGGCTCAGCCGGGCACCTTGATCGGGGGTGGGGGCACGGCCCAACACCGCCAGCGCGTCGCGATCACGATCACGGTCGCCGAGATTGCTGAACGCCTGCAACGCCGCCGGGTAATACTCCAACAACCCAGCACGCAACGTGCTGACCTGACGCGCTCGCATCCAGATCAGATTCTGATGTGCCCGCGCCAACACCTTGATCGCCTCGGCCTGATCACTGTCGCCGACCAGTAGACGATGGTTGTGCCGGTCGGTGCGTACCAGGTCGGCTAACAACTTCGCATCGGCGCCATCGGATTTCGCGCCCGAGACGCGGTGCCGATCACGGTAACGGGCGACCGCCATCGGATTGATCGCATACACCTGATACCCGCCGGCCGCTAACGCGCTCACCCACAGTCCGTGGTCTTTCTCGATCCCCACGATTACCTCGTTGGGCTCGTCGGCGTGCGTGGCGATCATGTCGTGCAGCTGCCCGACACCGGTCAACCCCTCGGGTAGCCGCCGAGCCTCAAGCCGGGCGCCATCCTCATCCATCAAGTACACGTCGTGATGGTCTTGAGCCCAGTCATCACCGACAAACAACATCACATCACCTCACCCTTCCTCCTCGATCTGTGGTGGTCGAACCACCCTGTCGAGCCTGCGGCACCCAGCTGCGACCTAATGGATAAGTGCTCAAATCGGCACGACATCCCAGTAGCACTACAGGTGACCACCAACTGGTCGGGGCACGATCTCTAGAGAAGGAATCAACGATCGTTCCAGGTGGGCAAAGTGCTCACCGACCAGCGGCTCATCAATCAGCGTCTCGCCAACACCCTGAAGGTTCGTCAACGACGCGCCGATCAGATCCCATTAGGTGGGCGACTCTAGGTAACCGCCTCTGGCGGTTACAGATGTGGCTGATGCGAAACCGGCCCACCAAGATCGGCGGAGCGTGGTGACCCTGAGCTTTCATGAACGGCGGCCCTGTCGGCTCATGGGATTATGGATTGGTCGTTGACTTCTGTTTGTGCTGCTCGGAGCTCTGTTGGGAGAATTGCGGGTAACCGAGGTCCAAGTGCTATCGGTCGCCGGGGATTTGCGGGCGGTCGTCGAGGAGACGCGGTCGGGTGTGTCCAGCCTCGATGGCCAGCTCTCGGGCCTGCTTGGTTCCGGGTGGACCGGCGAAGCAGGGTCCGCCTTCGGCGGCGTCTGGCAACGGTGGCATGAAGGTGCCGAGGAGCTGGTCCGAGGGCTAGACAACATGGCGGCAGCGTTAGAGGAAGCCGCGCAGGGCTACCAGACAGATACCGATGGATCCGCATCAGTGAATTCGGCAGCCCTGTGATGGCAGGATTCACCGTCGACCTTCAGGCGCTGATCGCGGCCGTCGACCAGATGTCGCAGTTCGAAGGCGAGCTCGAGCAGTCGTTGTCCCGGGTACAGGCGTCGGTGCAGTCGCTCGGGCTGTCGTGGCAAGGCGACGGAGCCAGAGCGCAGCGCGCGGCTCAAGAGCAGTGGGACAGCGGGGCCGAACAGCTGCGCGCCGCACTGGGTCAGCTGCGCGATATCGCCGAGCAGGCGCACGGCAACTACTCCGACGCCGTGGCGATGAACACACGCATGTGGTCGTAGGGCTCGCGTGCCGCCAATAGTTGTCGAGCCGGAAGTCCTGGCCGGCGCCGGTGGGGCGATCGGCGCGGTCGGCGACGAGTTGGCCGCCGCGCTGAGCACATTGGCGGGCAGCCTGCCGAACGGTGCGATGGCCGGCCATGACCGGGCCGAGCTCGCGTTTGGGCAGGCGTATCAACAGGCCGGGCAGGGCGCTGTTGAGTGCGGGCGCGGCAGCGGTCAACGGTGGCCGCAAGGTCGGGTTCGGTGTTCAGATGTCGGCCACCAACTACTCGCGGGCCGACGCGTCGTCGACGATCGGCGGCGGCGCAACGGCTTTGGCGCCTCCCGCACCGCCCGGTGAGTTCGACGCGCCGTCGGTGCCGTCGCCGTTCGGCAGTGGTGTCGCGGAACCCTTTCTGTGGTCGATGGTCCAGATGCTCGTGGGCGATGTGTGGCCGGACGGGGATCCCTCGCAGCTGCGGGCGGCGGGTGGTGCGTGGTCAGCATTCGCGAGAGCGTTGGCGCGGCGGTGCTGGCGTGGCCAGGACAGGGACGCATGCTGCGGGTGAGGCTGCTGACGCCGCCGAGGGTGCAGCGCCGGGCGTGCGCGCTGCGGGTGCTCTCGATAATGCCGTTACAGATGTGTCGGACATCGCCGGACGGGCCGAAGGTATCTCCGAGACGCTCGACAATGTCGGCGAGAACATTCCTCCGGGCGCGACGCCCAACGCGTCGGGCCCGTCAGTTCCGCCGTCGCTGACGGAACCGCCGGGCGCACCGAGAGTGCCGGAGGCACCCGGGCCTCGAGTTCCCGACTCCCCTACGCCTCACGTCCCCGACTCGACGCCGGTTGACCGTTCACCGACCGCGCCTCACTCATCTACGCCCACAAGCACTCCCACGCATGCCCCGGCCGGGCCGGGTGACGCGGCGCTGCGGACAGGCACACCGCCGATCGGCGCTATGGCGGAGTCACGTGTTCCGGCAGCGGTCGAAGCGCCGTCCGCTCCGCATCAGTCCGCGCCGACGCCATCCGCAAGCTCAGTGCCGACCAGTGCCGCGCCGACCGCCGGTCGCAAGCCAAGCGCCGGAAGCACCGCCGGCCGCCGCGCCCCACGCGCCGACATCTGCCACGGCGGACGCCCCACCGCCGCCCCGTGGCGACGCTGCGCCGCAGACCGACCATGCGCCCGCGTCGGCGGGCACACCCGACGGACAAAACACATCGGAGCGGGTCAGCGACAGTCACACGGGCGATGAGACTGCCCGCCACTTCGAAGGTCCAACGGATGGACATCGGCAGAATCCGGTCCACTCTCACCAGCAGTCCGGCGACGGATGGCACCGCGTCGAGGACAAACCCATCGACCCGAACTACGGTCAACCGCTAGGCGAGCATTGGCAATCAGCTGACTACCCGACGCCAAATGATGTCAACCGCTCGACATTCGACTTGGTCGAACGGCCCGACGAGCCGTACAACAGTTACACACTCACCGGAAAGCTGCCAGAAGGCTGGACAATCGAGCTTTCGGGGGTAGCGCCCGCATTTGGCCGAGACGGCGGAGGTCTACAAGTCGTCATACTCGACGACCTCGGCAATGCGGTCCCGATCTCAACCATGCTTGGAAAGGTCTTGAAGTGACGCAGCAGTTTTCGGAAGCCTTGGTGGAATGGGCCCGCCGAGCCGGGTACGAGTTGACACCTGCAGACCCGTCCGGAGCTGCGGTGTTCTGGTCAGCTCCAGGCGGTGAGACCCGCTTTTACATTCGAGATCGATTGTGCCGAGCCGATCCGAGCGCGGCGGACCGGAGCAATTCGTCCTCTCCACTTCGACTTTGTCGCCTATCGAGCGATACCTTTGGGGATTGTTCGGAGCAGATGTCAGGAGCTTGCTCGGCCTTCCGCGAATCGACATACCAAGCGAAGACGATGACCTGGCGCAAGGCTATGGGCTCAGCGATCTCGACGCCGAGAACCAACGAACACTACGCAATGCGGACGGCGAAGCCGTGGCCGTCGCGCGTGGACGGACACTCAGCACGTGGATTCTTGTCGAACTATCGAAATACTTGTCCGCATCCCGTCGACGAAATCAAAGCGTCGTTCGAGGACGCGTCTGGTCGGCCGTTATTCCACATCTAGATACACGAGGCCTCGCGGGCCACGGTCAGAACTCGCGGCCGAACCGAAGCAAGAAGTGAGGCCGCCGTCCACGGCACCAGCGGGTCGAATCGGTTGCTGTTGATCAGCACCGGCGCGTTCGGCTTGTAGCGACCCAGCTTCTGCAGATCAGCCCGTCATAGTCGGTCATGACGATGGCGAACCCGCGCGCCACCATTGTCGCGACGAACATCTCCTCGTAGTTGAACGCGATGTCCAGCCACGGCGACCAGTGGATGCCCTGGTTGAACTGTCGCGACGGCGCGCACTGATCGCCTTGGCCCTGAGTGCCCGGCCCGTAGAAGATGAGCGGCCGCGGCCCCTGACCGGGCCACGGGTTGTACGGCTCGAAGTACGTGCCCGTCACGGCATTGGGGTTTCCGCGAGCGTCGGTGCTGCGGTACATGATTCGCGTGCCGGTCGCCATAATCATGCCGAGCCGGCCCGACGGCTCCAGCACCAGACGCGACGGCTCGGTACGAATCAAATCGCCCGGCGCACCGTCCGGCAGCGGATCGGGCGGCGTGTAGAACGCGGTGTACTCGTCCTCGTTGAAGTACGGGTCGTCGGCGTGCGCCTTCGGCACGACTCCCAGGCATCCGATCAGCAGCAGCGCAACAAAAACCCCCGAAGCCCGACCCACACGGGGGACCGTAACAGATCCGGTATGAGCAACGGGGGCGTTTCTTTACTAGCCGGTAAGTTCGACGTTGCGGCTTACTTCGACCGTAATCGACTACACGGTGACGACGCCGAAACTGCGGTCAGATCACGATTTTCGCGATCTGCCCGCAGTCTCGGCGGCTCAAAGAACCTCAGTAGCGGTAGTGCTCCGGCTTGTACGGACCCTCGACGTCGACGTTGATGTACTCGGCCTGCTCCTTGGTCAGCTTGGTGAGCTGGCCACCGAGCGCCTCGACGTGGATGCGGGCCACCTTCTCGTCGAGGTGCTTGGGCAGCCGGTACACCTCGTTGTCGTATTCGTCGTTCTTCGTCCACAGCTCGATCTGCGCGATCACCTGATTGGAGAAGCTGTTGCTCATCACGAACGACGGATGCCCGGTCGCGTTGCCCAGGTTCAGCAGCCGGCCTTCGGACAGCACGATGATCGACTTGCCGTTGTCGAAGACCCACTCGTCGACCTGCGGCTTGATGTTGATCCGCTTCGCACCCGAACGCTCAAGCGCGGCAATCTGGATCTCGTCGTCGAAGTGGCCGATGTTGCCCAGGATCGCCTTGTCCTTCATCGCGCGCATGTGCTCGAGCGTGATGATGTCCTTGTTGCCGGTCGCCGTGATGACGATGTCCGCGTCGCCGATGGCCTCCTCGACGGTCTTGACGTCGAAGCCCTCCATTAACGCCTGCAGCGCGTTGATCGGGTCGATCTCGGTGACCGTGACGCGCGCGCCCTGGCCCTTCAGCGACTCCGCGCAGCCCTTGCCGACGTCGCCGTAGCCGCAGATCAGCACGCTCTTACCGCCGATCAGCACGTCGGTGCCGCGGTTGATGCCGTCGATCAGCGAGTGCCGGGTGCCGTACTTGTTGTCGAACTTGCTCTTGGTGACCGAGTCGTTGACGTTGATCGCCGGGAACGCCAACTCACCCGCGGCGGCGAACTGGTACAGCCGCAGCACACCGGTCGTCGTCTCCTCGGTGACGCCCTGTACCGACTCCGCGATCGTCGTCCACTTGGTCTTGTCGGTCTCGAAGCGCTCCCGAATCAGGTTCAGGAACACCTTCCATTCGGTCGGGTCGTCATCCTCGGCGGTCGGCACGACACCGGCCTTCTCGTACTGCGCGCCGCGCAGCACCAGCATGGTCGCGTCGCCACCATCGTCGAGGATCATGTTGACCGGCTCGCCAGGCCACGTCAGCATCTGCTCGGCGGCCCACCAGTACTCCTCGAGCGTCTCGCCCTTCCACGCGAACACCGGGGTGCCCTTGGGCTCCTCCTCCGTGCCGTGCGGGCCGACGACGACGGCCGCGGCCGCGTGGTCTTGGGTGGAGAAGATGTTGCACGACGCCCACCGCACCTCGGCGCCCAACGCGACGAGCGTCTCGATCAGCACCGCGGTCTGCACGGTCATGTGCAACGAACCGGAGATCCGGGCGCCCTTCAGCGGCAGCACCTCGGCGTTCTCGCGCCGCAGCGCCATCAGTCCGGGCATCTCGTGTTCGGCCAGCCGGATCTCCTTGCGGCCGAACTCGGCCAGGGACAGGTCGGCCACCTTGTAGTCGATACCGTTGCGGACATCGGCGGTCAGCCGCTGTTCAGTCGTCGTCATGTGGGTTCCTTCTCGTGCGCGCATCGCAACTACTTAGCTCTGTTAGATACATAGTAGGAGGCGCGGCTGTGTCTTTGTCGGCCGCCGCTAATCCTGCTCGATGACGCCGTAGCGCTCGGCAAACGGCGTCATGAGTCTAGCCAAGTCGCGGGCGACGTCGTGGTCGGCCTCCGGGGGCATCGAGACATAGCTCATGGCCAGCCGGACGACGGCTCTGGCCAGCACTCCCGCGTCCTCCTCGCTGGCGCGCACCCAGCTATGCATGAATGTCGACGTCAGCCGCTCCGAGGACCGGGTGATGATCGGCCCGCTGTCGGTGGTGATGAGCTGCAACAGGTCGGGCTTGGTTCCACCGGTGAGCAGCGAGATGACCAGCGGGTCTGCGGCGGACTCGGCGAAGAAGTCGCGGAAGCCCTGCAGGAACGCGGCATAGACGTCGCCGACGTTGCCCACGATCGCGTCCTCGATCTGGTCGACGAGCCGGTCGGCCAGCCGCAGCGCGTAACCCTGCGCCAGTCCCTGCCGCGAGCCGAATTCGTTGTAGATGGTCTGGCGGCTGATACCCGCGGCGTGGGCGACGTCCGACAACGTGATCGACGACCAGTCGCGGGTGAGCAGCAACTCCCGCATCCCGTCGAGAATCGAATCGCGCAGCAGCACCCTCGACGCCTCGGCGTACGGGACGCGCTTGTCGCGCGGGCTGGTCACACGCGCGACACTAGCCGTCACGAGCGGGCAACCTCCACCATCTCGAAATCGGATTTCGCCGCGCCGCAGTCCGGGCAGCTCCAGTCGTCGGGGATGTCATCCCAGCGGGTGCCCGGGGCGATGCCGTCCTCCGGCCAGCCCTTGGCCTCGTCGTACTCGAATCCGCACTGCATGCAGATGAACAGTTTGTAGTCAGTCATGTCGTTGCTCCTATCGGTTGGAAGTCGACCTTCTCGCGCACCCCGCAGTCGGGGCAGCACCAGTCGTCGGGTATGTCACTGAACGGCGTGCCCGCCGGGAATCCTTCTCGCGGCGCGCCTTTCGCTTCGTCGTAGACGTAGTCGCAGATTGGGCAGCTGTAGGCGCTCATGCCGGTGCTCCGTAGCGGGCGAGGATCGTCTCCCGCCGGCGCGGTTGCACGTTGACCCGGGTGATGTCACCGCCGTAGTGCTCGAGCACCCGGTGGTCCATCACCTTCCGCCACAACGCCGGGACGTAGGTCAGCGCGATCATCGTCGCGTAGCCGCTGGGCAGGTTGGGCGCGCCGTCGATGCTGCGCAACGTCTGGTACCGGCGTGTCGGGTTGGCGTGGTGATCGCTGTGCCGCTGCAGGTGATACAGGAACAGATTGGTGACCAAATGGTCCGAGTTCCAACTGTGTTCGGGCGCGCACCGCTCGTAGCGGCCGCTATCGGTCCTCCGCCGCATCAGCCCGTAGTGCTCGAGATAGTTGACCGTCTCCAACAGCGTGAACCCAAAGACTGCCTGGATGATCATGAACGGGATCAGGGCGGGGCCGAACACCGCGATCAACACACCCCAGAACACCAGCGACATCAGCCAGGCGTTGAGCACGTCATTGCGAATATTGAACGGGCTCTTGCCGAGTCGCCGCATCCGCTGCGCTTCCAGCTCCCACGACGACCGCAAGCTCCCCCAGATGCTGCGCGGCAGAAACTCCCAGAACGTTTCGCCGAACCGCGCCGACGCGGGATCCTCGGGCGTGGCGACCCGCACATGGTGGCCGCGGTTGTGCTCGATGTAGAAGTGGCCGTACCAGGTCTGGGCCAGCGTGATCTTGGCCAGCCAGCGTTCCAGCGAGTCCTTCTTGTGGCCGAGCTCGTGCGCCGTGTTGATGCCCACCCCTCCGAGCATCCCGACCGACAGCGCGAGTCCGATCTTGGCCCACCAGCTCAGGCCACCGTCGAACCCGAGCCAACTCAGGTCCGACGCAGTGAACAGATACGCGCCGACTATGACGCTGGCGTACTGGAACGGGATGTAGATGTAGGTGCAGTACCGGTAGTACTTGTCGTTCTCCAGTCGCTCCATCACCTCGTCGGGCGGGTTCTGCCCGTCCGGGCCGTAGCGCAGGTCCAGCGATGGCAGCACGGCGTAGAGCAGGATCGGGCCGATCCAGAACGGCACCTGCGCCGCCACGTGCCAGCCCCACTGGTTGAACGCCCACACGCCTGGCAGCACGACGAACAGCGCCGTCGGCGCGATCAGTCCCATCAGCCAGAGGTATCGCTTCTTGTCCCGCCATTGGTCGATGTCGACGTCGGAAAGTTGCGTGGTCACTTGGTGCCTCCTGCTGTGAGTGCCATCACGTCGTTGAGTTGACTATAGAGCCGCTTTTGTCGGCTGTCTAGACACAGAGGTATATTTTGTAAAGCATGCTGGCGAAGCGTGGAGCCGCAACCGCGGTCAGCGCGGGTGAGCCTCCACAAATCGCTTCTAGGGGAGTTCGGCGGCCTCCCGGCTGGCCAGCACCGAGTGCCGGCGCCCGTACGCGAAATAGATCACCACGCCGATCGCCATCCAGATGATGAACCGGATCCAGGTCAACGCGGTCAGGTTGAGCATGAGCCACAGGCACGCGGCGATCGCCGCGATGGGCAACAACGGCACCCACGGCACCCGGAACCCACGCGACAGCTCTGGCCGGGTCCGGCGCAGCACGATCACCCCGGCCGACACCAGCACGAAGGCGAACAGGGTGCCGATGTTGACCATTTCTTCGAGCTTGCCGATCGGGAACACCGACGCCGCAACCGCCACCAGCACGCCGACCAGGACGGTGATGCGCACCGGCGTGCCGTGCGGCCCGGTCTTGGCCAGTGGCCGCGGCAGCAGCCCGTCGCGGCACATTGCGAACAGCACCCGGGTCTGCCCGAGCACCAGCACGATGACGACGGTGGTCAGGCCGGCCAGCGCGCCGATCGAGATCACCTTCGCGGCCCAGTCCACCCCGTTGGCGGCGAACGCCGTCGCGAGGTTGGCCTTCGCCCCGGCGTCCCGCAGCTCGGTGTAGTGCACCATGCCGGTCAGCACGACGGCGACCGCGACGTAGAGCACCGTGACGATCGCCAGCGAGGCCAGGATGCCGCGGGGCACGTCGCGCTGTGGGTGTTTGGTCTCCTCGGCGGTGGTGGCGACGATGTCGAAGCCGATGAACGCGAAGAACACGATCGACGCGCCCGCCAGCAGGCCGTACCACCCGTAGTTGCTGCCCTCGGCCCCGGTCAGCAGCGAGAACAGCGACTGCTCCGTGCCACTGCCGCCCTCACCGGCCTCCGCCGGCGGGATGAACGGCGAATAGTTCGCGGCCTTGATGTAGAACGCGCCGACAATCACCACCAGCAACACCACCGACACCTTGATCACCGTGATGACCAGGCTGACTTCGGCGGACAGCTTGGTGCCCCAAGCCAAGATGACGGTGACGAACGCGATGATCAGCAGAGCGCCCCAATCCAGCTGTACCGCACCGAAATCCGCGATGCCGCCGCCGAACCCGAACACCGTGCCCAGATAGCTCGACCAGCCCTTGGCCACCACGGCGGCCGCGACGGCGAACTCCAGGATCAGGTCCCAGCCGATGATCCAGGCGACGAACTCACCGAACGTCGCATAGGAGAACGTGTACGCGCTGCCCGCCACCGGCACCGTCGAGGCGAACTCCGCGTAGCACAGTGCGGCCAGAGCGCAGGTGATCGCGGCGAGGACAAACGAAATCGAGATCGCCGGGCCGGTGATATTGCCCGCCGTCGACGCCGTGATCGTGAAAATGCCGGCCCCGATCACCACCGACACCCCAAAGACGGTGAGATCCCACCAGTTCAGGTCCTTGCGCAATCGGGTCTCGGGCTCATCGGTATCGGCGATCGACTGCTCCACCGACTTGGTCCGCCAGGCCATTCGCGTGTCCCTTCCTGGTCCGCTGGCCGGAATGTACCGAGTACTGTCTCGCCGATGGGGGCGAATTCGAGACACGCCATCGTCATCGGAGCCAGCATCGGCGGCTTGTGCGCCGCGCGGGTGCTGGCGGACTTCTACGACCGGGTGACCGTCTACGAGCGCGACGCCCTGCCGGACGGTCCGGCCAACCGCGCGGCGGTTCCACAGGGCAGGCATGTGCACTTACTGATGGCGCGCGGCGCGCAGGAGTTCGAGACGCACTTTCCCGGACTGCTCGACGACATGGTCGCCGCGGGTGTGCCGATTCTGGAGAACCGGCCGGACTGCATCCACTTCGGCGCCGCCGGCCACGTTCTCGGCACCCACCATCGGCTGCAGGACGAATTCACGGCCTACGTGCCAAGCAGGCCGCAGCTGGAATGGCAGATCCGGCGCCGGGCGATGGCGATCGACAACGTCGACCTCGTGCACGTCGCGGTCGCAGAGCCGCGCTATGACGGCGCCCGGCAGCGGGTGACCGGCGTGCTGCTCGACACCGGTGAAACGGTGGAGGCCGATTTGGTGGTCGACGCCGCCGGCCGCGGCACCCGGCTACCGGTCTGGTTGGCGCAGTGGGGATTTGACCGCCCCCGAGAGGACACCGTCGACGTCGGCATCGGCTACGCCACCCACCGGCTGCGCATCCCGGACGGGCTGATCGCCGAGAAGGTCGTCGTGGCGGGCGCCTCTCGTGAGCAGCCGCTGGGGCTCGGCATGCTCTATTACGAGGACGGCACCTGGGGCCTGACGACCTTTGGCGTGGCGAAGGTCGAGCCGCCGCACGATTTCACCGGGATGTGCGCGCTGGCCGACGAGATCCTGCCCACCCACGTCGCCGCAGCCATCCGGCAGGGCGAGCCCCTCGGCGAGGTGGCGTTCCACAAGTACCCGACCAGCCGGTGGCGTCGCTACGACAAGCTCGACCGCTTCCCCGCCGGAATCCTGCCGTTCGGCGATGCCATCGTCAGCTTTAACCCGACGTTCGGGCAGGGCATGACGATGACTTCGCTACAGGCCGGTCATCTGCGGCGGGCACTGGAGTCGCCGGGCGCCGAGCCGGCCCGCGAATTCAACGACGCAACTGCGAAGACGACGTACCCGGTGTGGACGATGAACGCGATCGGAGACCTGGTACTGCACCGGGCCACCGGGCCGATGCCGTGGTGGTACCGGCCGGTGGGCGGGCTGTTCGACCAGTTCCTCGGCGCCGCGGAGACGGATCCCGTTCTGGCCGAATGGTTTTTGCGCCGATTCAGCCTGCTCGACAGCCTGTACATGGTCCCGTCGGCGCGGCTGGTCGGCCGCACCATTCGCCACAACATGCGGCTGTGGCTGGCCGAGAAACGTGCGGCTAACCAGTCAGCGTCCGTCGCGGCCAGCTCGGTTCGCTGATACACCCCTTGTTACCGCCAGCCCCACTCGGGTGCCCTCTTCTCGCGATACGAGTTGCGGCCCGTCACGTCACCTTGGGCGATCCGACCCATAGCCGCCTGCGGTCTCGAGCCACGCCGACACGCCGCCGACGAACTGCTCGAGCTGATCCAGGTGATCGAGAAAGCCCACGACCGCGTCGTCGTCGATCGCCTGGTACCGATGCACCAACAGGTTGCGGAATCCAGCCGCGCGGGCCACGCTCCTCATCCACCACGTTCGGCCACCGCCTGCCGAAACTCACGCTGGCTTCGGAGGATCTGAGGCCGTTCATCCAGCCAGATCCGTCGGGTGTCGGCCTGCCAATTAACCCGTGCGGTCGGATCATCGTCGAACAACAGGCGCCCCTCGAGGGCTATCCGGCCAGCAAGCCACAAAGGTGCGCGGTTGAGCACAACCAGGTCGACGCCCGCCGGCATCACGATCTCCCACGCCTGAGGTGGCTCGTCTGCCCACCACGCGGCGACGTCCAGGTCGCTATCGGGTCGCGCGCTCTCGCCCGTGGCCCGGCTGCCGTGGATGAAGGCGAACTTCGCGCCGGCGTGAAGCAATGCCGTAGAGATGTCGCGCTCATCCGGGACGGTCGTCATGGCGTCATTGTGCCCCACGCCTCGTCGAATCTGGACGACGTGGACGACGCGCTCGTGCCCTGGTCGCCGATAGATAGACCCGGCCGCGCCGAGGACGTGCTGATGCGCTTCCTGCGCGGCCGCGCGGCTAGCCGGCCAGCGCGCGATCGAGATCTGGTCGGGTAGCCTTCGATGCCATGACGGGGACGCGATGAGCGCGGGTCTGTTCGGGCTCCTCGACGACGTTGCCGCGCTAGCCCGCCTCGCGGCCGCATCGGTCGACGACATCGGCGCCGCCGCCGGGCGCGCGACCGCCAAGGCGGCTGGAGTCGTCGTGGACGACACCGCGGTGACGCCGCAGTATGTGCACGGCATTGCCGCCGAGCGCGAGCTGCCGATCATCAAGCGGATCGCGATTGGATCCCTGCGAAACAAGCTGTTGTTCATCCTGCCCGCCGCATTGCTGCTCAGTCAGTTCCTGCCGTGGCTGCTGACGCCGATCCTGATGGTCGGCGCGACGTACCTCTGCTACGAGGGCGCCGAGAAGGTGTGGGGTCGCATCCGTGGTCACGACCACCATGCGGTACCCACCACGGCCGTCGGCGAGGACGCCGAGCGCCAGATGGCGGCCGGGGCGATTCGCACCGACTTCATCCTGTCCGCCGAGATCATGGTGATCGCACTCAACGAGGTGGCCGACCAGCCGTTCGTGCCGCGGCTCATCATCCTGGCCGTCGTCGCCGTGGTCATCACCGCTGCGGTGTACGGCGTGGTCGCGGCCATCGTGAAGATGGACGACATCGGGCTGAGCCTCGCGCAGCGCACCTCACGCTTTGCGCAGCGGGTCGGCCGAGGCCTGGTCGCCGCGATGCCCAAACTGCTCTCGGCACTATCGGCCATCGGCACAGTCGCGATGCTCTGGGTCGGCGGCCACATTCTGCTCGTAGGAACAGATGACGTCGGCTGGCACGCGCCGTACGGCCTGGTCCACCACGCCGAAGAATTCGTCCATCACGCCGTCCAGGGCGTCGGCGGCCTGCTGGCCTGGCTGGTCAACACCGCGGCGTCGGCAGTGATCGGCTTGATAGTCGGCGCGGTGGTCGTCGCGATCTTGCACGTGCTGCGTCGCCGATTCGCACACCACTAGCTACCGACGGTGGCCCGGAACAATTTTGTGGGATTGCGCGCGACCAGCCGGATCGGCCCGTCGTCGGCGGCCACCCATGCCGCCGAACCGCGCTCGAGCGTCACCGCAGTCGATTTCGCGTGCACGACCGTCGAACCTTCGGTGCACAACAGGATCTGCGGCCCGTCGTGGCGGGTCGGCGCGTCGATCTCGTGGCCCAGCTGCTCACCATCGATGCACAGTACCGACACCGCGAACTCCGGCGCCGGTGTGTTGTAGACGAGCTCCATTCCGTCCCTGGTGATTTCGGGACGGATGACATCCTCGGTGGCCGGGGTGAAGTCGAGCACCCGCAACAGCTCGGGAACGTCGACGTGTTTGGGGGTCAGCCCGCCGCGCAACACGTTGTCGGAGTTGGCCATTACCTCGACGCCCACACCGTGCAGATAGGCGTGCAGGTTGCCGGCCGGCAGATAGATGGCCCCGCCGGCCTTGAGGCTGATCCGGTTCAGCAGCAGCGAGGCCAGTACGCCGGCATCGCCGGGATAACGCTCACCGAGCTCGAGCACGGTCTTGGCCTCGGCGGCGAACTTCGTCTTGCCCGAACGGACATAGTGGATAGCGCCATCGATCACCGCCGGCACCAGCACGTCGAGGTCGGGCTGCGGCGCGGTGATCCATGTGGTGAACAACGCCCGCAGGCCGTCGGCGTCGGACTGGTCGGACAGCAGGTGGACGAACGGGTCGAGGTCGGTGACCGCCAACGCGCGCAACAGCTCGATGCTGTGAGCCGCTGGCCGAAATCCTGCGAGCGCCTCGAATTGCCCTAGTGCGACCAGCAATTCGGGCTTGTGGCTGCGATCGCGGTAGTTGCGGATGGCACCCGACACCGGGATGCCCAGCTTCTCCTCGCGGGCGAACCCCTCCACGGCCTGCTCGGCGCTCGGATGCGCCTGCAGCGACAGCGGCTCGTCGGCGGCCAGCACCTTCAGCAGGAACGGCAGCGTGTCGCCGAAGCGACCGCGGACCGCCGCGCCCAGCTGGCCCTCGGGATCCTCACGCAGCGTGTCGAGCAGCGACCGCTCGCCCTCGTCGGTCTCCAGCCACGCCGGGTCACCGGGATGCGCGCCGAACCACAGCTCCGCTTCGGGATGCGCTGTGGGACTTGGCCGTCCGGTGAAATCGGCAATCGCGGTCCGCGAACCCCATGCATAGGTCCGCACCGCGCCGCGTAGCAGATGCACTCGCTTAACCTCGAACCAGTCGCAGGTAGGTGGCCGTCATCTCCAACCGAACGGCCAACATAGCCAATTGCTGCTCCAGGCGCGCGCCCAAAGGTTCTGTGGCGTCGGGCACGTCCTCGGCGTTGATCACGTCGACGTTGCCGAGTCCGCTCACCCGCGCGAGGACGACCGGCCGCTCCGCGTCCGTGGTCAACACGAACGCCTGGACGCGACGCGGCAACGGGCCGTCGATCTGCTCGTCATGGAATATCGACTCTTCATGATCGGCCCCGGATTCGCCACCCATTCCGCCTCGGAGCGCGACAAGCGCGTCGGCCAGCCCCACCGCGGCCACCGCCTTGTGGGCGATCCGAAGCAGAGCCGCGCAGGCGTGGCGGGCCAGCGCCAATGTCGCCGCGTTGTCCCCGGCCAAGACGACGTCTCGGCCCGACATGCGTTCGGCCAGCGTCTTGGCGGGATTGGTGAACAATTCGCGTCCGGCGCTGTTGCGAAACGCCTCGGCATCGAGCTCGTCGGCCAGACCGGCCAGGTCGACGTGCAGCCCCTGGTCCACCGCATGCAGGGTCGCCAGACCGGCGGCCAGGTAGCGGGCCAGGCTGAAATCGTCGGGGACGCTGACTCGGGGTGCCAGCGCAACGGAGCGGCCGGCGGTGGCGTCACGCAGCGGTCCCGCGTACGGCGCGACGACAACGACCCGAGCGCCGCGGCGCACACCCGTCGCTGCGGCGGCCACCAGAGTCGGATCGCCGGGATCGTCGCCCGCCAGGACCAGAACATCCAGCGCGCCGATCCATGGCGGCGCCTCGGAAGCGACGACGATCGGCGCGGCCACCGAACCGCCCAGCGCCGCGGACAGCATCGACCCGGCCGTCTCGGCGTTGCCGCGTCCGGCCACCCAGATCACCGTGCGGGGTGGCTGGTCGGACTTCAGCGCGTCCAGCTCCCCCTCGTCGAGCGCGGCGGCGGTGGAGCGCACCTGCGCGCCAGCCATCGAAGCTGCGCGCAGCAAACCGCTTCGATCGGCGGCCAGCAGCCCTTCCACATCGTCGAGGTCGACGGCTGTGTGCGTCGCGTTCACGTGGCCGCCTCAGTGTCCGAAGAGATCTGGGCTTGGACCTGTTGGGAGACCTGTCCAACGACTTCGTCGACGTCTTCGATGCTGCGGGCCTCGACGTTGAGCCGCAGCAACGGCTCGGTATTCGACATGCGCAGGTTGAACCAGCTGCCGTTACCCAGATCGACTGTCACGCCGTCAAGGTGGTCGATGGAATGGATGCGCGTGCCGAACGACTTCAGCACGGCGTCCACGCACGCCTGGGCGTCGGTGACGGTGAAGTTGATCTCGCCGGAGGACTCGTAGCGCTGGTAGTCGGCCATCAGCTCCGACAGCGGCCGCTGTTGCTCGCCAAGCGCCGCAAGCACGTACAGCGCGGCCAGCATCCCGGAGTCGGCACCCCAGAAGTCACGGAAGTAGTAGTGCGCGGAGTGCTCGCCGCCGAAGATCGCGCCGGTGTCGGCCATCAGCGCCTTGATGTAGGAGTGCCCGACGCGGGAGCGCACCGGCGTGCCACCCCGCTCCGTGACAAGTTCCGGCACCGCGCGGGAGGTGATCAAGTTGTAGATCACCGTTGCGCCGATCTCCCTGCCCAGTTCCCGCGCGGCGACCAGCGCGGTCACCGACGACGGAGAAACCGGATGCCCTTTTTCGTCGACGACGAAACAGCGGTCCGCGTCGCCGTCGAAGGCCAGCCCGATGTCGGCGCCCGTCGCGACCACATGGGCCTGCAGGTCGACGAGGTTCGCCGGGTCCAGAGGGTTGGCCTCGTGGTTGGGAAAGGTGCCGTCGAGCTCGAAGTACAACGGCAGCGGCGTGATCGAAGAGATAGGGCTGAGCACCGCGGGTGTGGTGTGGCCGGCCATGCCGTTGCCGGCGTCGACGGCGACCCGCAGCGGGCGCAGCCCGGCCACATCGACCAGCGACCGCAGGAATTCGCCGTAGTCGGCCAGCACGTCGTGGTCGGTGATCGTGCCGCGCGGCCCGTCGTAGGCGGGCACACCGGCGATGACGTCGTCGCTGATCGCCGTGAGCCCGGTGTCCTTGCCGACCGGTTTGGCCCCGGCACGGCACAGCTTGATCCCGTTGTAGGCGGCGGGGTTGTGGCTGGCGGTGAACATCGCGCCCGGACAGTCCAGCAGCCCCGACGCGAAATACAGCTGATCCGTTGAGGCCAACCCGATTCGCACCACGTCGACGCCCTGCGCCACCACACCCTCGGCGAACGCGGCCGCCAGCGACGGCGAACTCGATCGCATGTCGTAGCCGATCACCACTCCCCCGCAAGCGGGAGGTGCCCCCAGCCCCGCATCACGGCCGCCGACCAGCCGGGCGAACGCGCCGCCGACTTCGGCGACGAATTGTTCGTCGAGTTCCTCGCCGACCAAGCCGCGCACGTCATACGCCTTGATCACGCGGTGCACAGCCGCAGCGGGCCGGGACATAGGGCTCCTCGCAAAGGGGACTGTTGGCAAGCCTAATCGGAATCGACCAGCGTGCCGTTGATGGGTTGTGGATCCCACTCGATCTGTCCGTGCAGGGGCTGCTGAGGGGAAAAGCGATCATCGCCGCGCGGCAGCTAATCGGGCATCAGCACTATTTTTACAAGGAGACGGCGCTCGCGGTGCTGACTGACTCCGGATACGAGATCATCGACTGGAACTACACGCACGGCGCCGAAACGCTGCCGAGCCGGGCACTTCGGACCAAGGTGCTGAACGTACCGCGTCGCGCAATTCGCGCTGTGAGTGAAGATTTCGCCATACGGCTGATGGGCGGCGCATCGATGATGGTGCCGACTCGCTAAATGCTCCGACGGACACCCGGTTTGTCAGTCGGCAGGATCGGGCAACACGCGGAGATGCCCGCGGCGGCGACCGAGTCCGGGACGTTGTGCCGGAGGCGCCATCAGCGCGCCGCCGTGCACACCGGTGAGCGGATCGGAAAACCCTGCCGCCACCCCGTTGATCGCCGGTGCGCGGTCGCGTCCCTCACGCACCGCATCGGCCAGCGCGACCAGATCGTCTTCGTCGGGGTGGGACGGCAGCGGCCCGGCGTGGCGAACCAGCTCCCATCCGCGCGGCGCGGTGATGCGGCCGGCGTGACTCACGCACAGATCCCACGAATGCGGCTCGGAGACCGTGGCCAGCGGGCCCACAACCGCCGTCGAATCCAAGTACACGAAGGTCAGCGTCGCGACCGCATAGTGGGGGCACCCGGGCCGACAGCAGCGACGGGGAACGTTCACAGCGAGAGGCTATCGTGCGGAAACGCTGTGAGCCGCCGGACACGCGCAGCTGCGGAACTCCCGATCTGCAACCGTTACGATCTTGTCCGTGGCCGAGCAGAATCCTCGAGGATCACGCCGCGGCCGGGAAATGCGCGGGCCGCTGCTACCACCGACCGTGCCCGGCTGGCGCAGCCGGGCCGAGCGCTTCGACATGGCGGTGCTCGAGGCCTATGAACCGATCGAACGGCGCTGGCAGGACCGGGTGTCCGGGCTCGACGTGGCCGTCGACGAAATTCCCCGTATCTCGCCGAAGGACCCCGAGAGCGTGCAATGGCCGCCGGAGGTCATCGCCGATGGTCCGATCGCGCTGGCCCGCCTGATTCCGGCGGGAGTCGATGTCCGCGGAAACGCGACGCGGGCGCGAATTGTGCTGTTCCGCAAGCCGATCGAGCGACGGGCGAAGGACACCGTCGAGCTCGCCGAACTGTTGCATGAGGTCTTGGTCGCTCAGGTGGCCACGTATTTGGGCGTCGAACCATCTGTCATCGACCCGACGATCGACGACGAGTGACCTTCTTGGTCAGATAATGCCGCGCTTGAGGCGACGGCGCTCCCGCTCGGAGAGACCGCCCCAGATGCCGAAGCGCTCGTCGTGGGCCAGCGCGTAGTCCAGGCACGCATCGCGCACCTCGCAACCCATGCAGATTCGCTTGGCTTCGCGGGTCGAGCCGCCCTTCTCCGGGAAAAACGCCTCGGGGTCGGTTTGAGCGCACAAAGCGCGCTCTTGCCATTCGTCATCGGTAGTTGCCGGCGCAACTTCAATTCGGTCGGGTACCAAACTCAATTGAGGACGTGCAGTTGTCCCAATCGGTGTCGGTCCGGTATTGGTGTGCGGTGCACCGCCTAATGAGCCCAGGGGCCGGTTCTCGAACCGGTCTGAACGATCGAAATCGACGTGCTCATAAGCCATGTTCCGCCTCCTCACCTGGTGTCGTAGATCCCTAAATGGAGCCCCACTATTGTGATGTGCGGCCATCTCATTCGAACAAGTGATCGAATCTCGGTCTGCGACACCGAAACCGGCCGGCCAACCGCGAAATGACACTGGTGTGATTACACACGTGTTAGCTGCCGCGGTCAAGCGCTAGAACAGAAATTCATACCATTCCGTGACAAGAATTCGGCGCGTCGGCGCCTCGGCGTGTCTTGTTGTCCCCCGCAAGCGGGTGGTACCCCCAGACCGCGCGAACCGGTTGCGGCCGGACGGCCTAGTCTCGGTCGGTGTGAAGGTCACGGTTCTGGTTGGTGGCGTCGGAGGCGCTCGCTTCCTGCTGGGCGTCCAGCACCTGTTCGGGCTCGGCCAGTTCTCCGAGGGGGCCGCGAGCGATCACGAACTGACCGCGATCGTCAACATCGGCGACGACGCATGGATGTACGGCGTCCGGATCTGCCCGGACCTCGACACCTGCATGTACACCCTGGGCGGCGGTATCGATCCCGAACGCGGCTGGGGGCACCGCAACGAAACCTGGCACGCCAAAGAGGAACTCGCCGCATACGGCGTTCAGCCGGACTGGTTCGGCCTCGGCGACCGCGACCTGGCCACCCATCTCGTGCGCAGCCAGATGCTGCGCGCGGGCTATCCGCTGTCTCAGGTCACCGAGGCGCTGTGCCAGCGCTGGTCGCCCGGCGCGGAGCTGCTGCCAGCCAGCGACGACCGCAGCGAAACCCACGTCGTCATCACCGATCCGGATGATGGCGAACAGCGCGCGATCCACTTCCAGGAGTGGTGGGTGCGCTACCGCGCAAAGGTGCCGACGCACAGTTTCGCGTTCGTCGGTGCCGACAAGGCGACAGCCGCACCGGGCGTCACCGAGGCGATAGCCGACGCCGACGTGGTTCTGCTGGCGCCGTCCAACCCCGTCGTGAGCATCGGTCCGATTCTGGCCATTCCGGGCATCCGCGGCGCGCTGCGATCGACGCAAGCGCGGGTCATCGGCTACTCCCCCATCATCGCCGGAAAGCCATTGCGCGGCATGGCCGACGAATGCCTATCGGTCATCGGGGTGGCCAGCACCTCCGAAGCGGTCGGCGGATACTACGGCCCCCGCTCCGGCGTCGGCATCCTCGACGGCTGGCTGATGCACGAGGGAGATCACGCCGAGATCGACGGCATCGAGGTGCGGTCAGTCCCGCTGCTGATGACCGACCCGGCGGCCACCGCCGAAATGGTGCGCGCCGGACTGGATCTCGCCGGACTTACCCTGGGTCCACGAAAATGACAGAACACGGCGCCGCCGAAGCCGTCGAAATGCTTCCGGTGCGCGGACTTCCGGAGTTCCGGCCGGGCGACGACCTCGCAACCGCCATCGCCGCCGCCGCCCCGTGGCTGCGTGACGACGACGTCGTGGTCGTCACCAGCAAGGTGATGTCCAAGTGCGAGGGCCGCATCGTCGCCGCACCCGCCGACCCGGACGAGCGGGACACCCTGCGGCGCAAGCTGATCGATGCCGAGGCCGTCCGGGTGCTGGCGCGCAAGGGCCGCACCTTGATCACCGAGAACGCGCTCGGCCTGGTGCAGGCGGCCGCAGGCGTCGACGGCTCCAACGTCGGATCCACCGAGCTCGCGCTGCTGCCGGTCGACCCCGACGCGAGCGCCGCGGTGCTGCGCTCCGGGTTGCGCGAGCGGCTCGGGGTCACCGTCGGCGTGGTGGTCACCGACACCATGGGCCGGGCCTGGCGCAACGGCCAGACCGATTTCGCGATCGGCGCCGCAGGCCTGACCGTCCTGCACGGTTACGCCGGGTCAACCGACCGGCACGGCAACGAGCTGATCGTCACCGAGATCGCCGTCGCCGACGAGATCGCCGCCGCGGCCGACCTGGTGAAGGGCAAGCTGACCGAAATCCCGGTCGCGGTCGTGCGCGGATTGACGTTGCGGGACAACGGATCCAACGCACGCACGCTGCTCCGGCCCGGTGAGGAGGATCTGTTCTGGCTGGGCACCGAGGAGGCGATTGCCCTCGGCCGCAGCCAGGCGCAGCTGCTGCGCCGATCGGTCCGGAGATTCAGCGGCGAGCCCGTCGCACCAGAACTCATCGAGGCGGCGGTCGCCGAAGCACTGACCGCGCCCGCGCCACACCACACCCGGCCGGTGCGATTCGTCTGGATGCAGGACACGCAAGCACGTCTGCGGCTGCTGGACCGGATGCGCGACAAGTGGCGTGCCGACCTCACCGGCGATGGCAAACCGGCCGACGCCGTCGAACGCCGCATCGGCCGGGGCCAGATCCTCTACGACGCACCCGGACTGGTGATTCCGTTCATGGTGCCCGACGGCGCTCACAACTATCCCGACGCGACCCGAACGGCGGCCGAGCACACCATGTTCACCGTCGCGGTCGGCGCCGCCGTGCAGGCCCTGCTGGTCGCCCTGGCGGTCCGCGGTGTGGGCAGCTGCTGGATCGGCTCGACGATCTTCACGGCCAACCTGGTCCGCCACGAGCTGGCGCTGCCGGCCGACTGGGAACCGTTGGGCGCCATCGCGATCGGTTATCCCGAGGAGCAGTCCGGGCCGCGCGACCCGGTGCCGACCGACGACCTGCTGGTGCGCAAGTGAGCCTTCACACCTCGGCGGTGCACATGCTGACCGACTGGCAGGCACCCGACCCCGCCCAGGACACGCTGCGGCATTCGGTGCTGGCATTTCTGGCCGCCCGACCCGACGCGTGCCTGCGCGAGTGCGTACCCGGCCACATCACCGCCTCGGCGCTCGTCCTCGACCAAAGCGGCACCCGGGCGCTGCTCACGCTGCATCCCCGGTTCGGGCGGTGGCTGCAACTCGGGGGGCACTGCGAGGACACCGATGCCGACATCGTCGCCGCCGCGCTGCGCGAGGCCGCCGAGGAATCCGGCGTCGACGCGCTGACGATCGACCCGGCCTTGGCCGCGCTGCACGTGCACCCCGTCACCTGCTCGTTGGGGGTGCCCACCCGTCACCTCGACATGCAGTTCATCGTGCATGCGCCGCAGAACGCCGAAATCGCCTGCAGCGACGAATCATTGGACCTGCGGTGGTGGCCGCTGGACGCGCTGCCCGACGACTGCGACTTCGGGCTCACTCAGCTGGCCGCAGCGGCCGCACCTCGCCGAAATGGAATTCCCGGTCCCTAAATCCGCGCCTTGACAACCGGGAATTCCATTTCGCGGAGAAGCTCAGACGTCGGTCGAGTAGCGGATGCCGCCGTCGGGAATGGTGACCCCCGGCCACACCCGCGCGCCGCGCAGCAGCTCGCAGCGCGCGCCGATGTCGGCGCCGTCGCCGATCACGCCGTCGCGGATCAGCGCGCGCGGGCCGATGCGGGCGCCGAAGCCGATGATCGAGCGTTCGATCGTCGCGCCCGCGCCGACGTGCACACCGTCGAAGATCACCGCACCGTCCAGGCGGGCGCCCGCTCCGATCTCGGCGCCGCGACCGACGACCGTGCCGCCGATCAGCAGCGCTCCGGGCGCGACGGCCGCCCCGTCGTGCACCAACTTCTCCCCGTGCTGGCCGCCGAGCGCCGGTGACGGCGCGATGCCGCGGACCAGGTCGGCCGAGCCGCGCACGAAGTCGTCCGGTGTGCCCATGTCGCGCCAGTAGGTGGCGTCGACGTAGCCGCACACCTTCAGCCCGTCGGACAGCAGCATCGGGAACACTTCACGCTCCACCGACAGCGGCCGGCCCGTCGGGATGCGGTCGATCACGTCACGCTTGAACACGTAGCAGCCGGCGTTGATCTGGTCGGTGGGCGGATCCTGCGTCTTCTCCAGGAACGCGGTGACCACGCCGTCCGCGTCGGTGGGCACGCAACCGAAGGCGCGGGGATCGCCGACGCGCACCAGGTGCAGGGTGACGTCGGCGCCGCTGTTCTCGTGGCTGTCCAGTAGCGCCCGCAGGTCGGCGCCGGAGAGCACGTCACCGTTGAACACCAGAGCGGTGTCGTGGCGCAGCTTCGAGGCGACGTTGGCGATGCCGCCGCCGGTGCCCAGCGGCTCGTCCTCGACCACGCAGTCGATCTGCAGGCCGAGCTTGGACCCGTCGCCGAACTCCGACTCGAAGACTCCCGCCTTGTAGGACGTGCCCAGCACCACATGCTCGATGCCGGCCTCGGCGATCCGCGACAGCAGATGGGTCAGGAACGGCAGACCCGCGATCGGCAGCATCGGCTTTGGCGCCGAGAGCGTCAACGGCCGCAGCCGGGTGCCCTGACCACCCACCAGAACGACGGCGTCCACCTCTGCCGGGTTCACCACTAGCGCCGTCCTTTCGCCTGCTTACGTCGAGAATTAGCGACCACCAGACCCGCGCGTGCGGCTAGGGCGCTCTTAATCGTCCACCGCAGCGGCGCCTGCCACCACTTGGCGTGCCGATCTGCGAGGAAAGTGTAGGTGCTTTTATGGTGGGCCGCCAAGTTGCGGGCCGGGTCTCGACCAGTCGCATGACCCTTGTCGTGCAAAATCTCGGCCGACGGCACGTACACGTTCTGCCAGCCCGCCTTGCCGAGGCGATCACCCAGGTCGACGTCCTCCATGTACATGAAATAACGCTCGTCGAAGCCCGACACCTCATCGAAAGCGGCGCGCCTCAGCAACAGGCAGGAACCGGACAGCCAGCCCACCGGACGTTCGCTGGGCTCCAGTCGCTCCTGCCGGTAGGTGGCCGTCCACGGGTTGGATCGCCACACCGGCCCGATCACCGCATGCATCCCGCCGCGGATCAAGCTCGGCAGGTGCCGCGCCGACGGGTAGACCGAGCCGTCGGGGTCGCGGATCAACGGCCCGAGCGCCCCGGCGCGCGGCCAGCGCGCGGCCGCCTCCAGCAGGATGTCGATGCTGCGCGGCCCCCACTGGACGTCGGGATTGGCGACGACGAAAAACTCTGATTCGGGCCCGATTTCGGCGGCCCCGCGGTTCACAGCGGTGCCGTAGCCGAGGTTCGCGCCGGTGCGCAGCAGCCGGACGTTGGGATAACGCCCCAGTGCTTCTTCGGGGGCACCGTCGGTTGAGCCGTTGTCGGCCATGACGACCGTCACCGGCCGGTCGGTGGCATGCGACAGCGATGCCAGGAACCGGTCGAGGTGTGGTCCCGGTGAGTACGTCACCGTCACCACAACCAATTCGTCACTCACGTGACCGCTGCCGAATCGTCACTCACGTGACCGCGACCAGTTCGTCACTCACGGCGTAGAGGGTAACGGGCCATCAGAAGCCGCCGCCTTTGAGCGCTGCGGCCAGCGCCTCACGCCACGGCCGCAGCGGCGTCAGTCCCGCCGCAGCGGACCGCCGCCCGGACAGCGCCGAGTACGGCGGCCGCGGGGCCGGGCGGGGATGGCGGTCGCTGCCGACCGGCCGGACCCGCTGCGGATCGGCGCCGACGGCTTCGAACACCGCCCGGGCCTGCTCGAAGCGGCTCGCCTCGCCCTCGTTCGCGGCGTGCAGCACCGGCTCGCGAATCGATCCGTCGGCGACCTGCAGCAGCGCACCCACCAGGTCCCCGACATACGTCGGTGAGCCGACCTGGTCGGCCACCACGTCCACCGGCCCGTCGCCGGCCGCCCGTCGGCGCATGGTCGCTGCGAAGTCGGTGCCGTCACCGCCCTCGTAGATCCACGCCGTTCTGACGATGTGGGCATCGGGCATCGCGGCCAGCACCGCCAGCTCACCGGCGAGCTTGGTGCGGCCGTATACACCCAAAGGGTCCGTTTCGTCGTCGATCTCATACGGGTGGCGCTGCGCCCCGCTGAAGACATAGTCGGTCGATATGTGTATGAGGTTCGCGCCGGCACGGGCGCAGGCATGCGCGACGTTCCCGGGCCCCACGGCGTTGACCGCATGCGCCCGCTCCGCGTCCGTTTCGGCCGCATCCACCTTGGTGTAGGCGGCGCAATTGATCACCACATCACCGGCCTCGACGAAACGCTCGGCCGCTCCTGCATCGGTGATGTCCCACTGCGACGACGTCAGCGCCACCACGTCGCGGCCCTCTCGGCGGGCCTGATCTGCCAAAACCCGCCCAACCATGCCGCCCGCGCCGGAGATAACGATTCGGCCAGACATGACGACGAGTCTGGCACGCCGAGGATCTGCTACCCGGCCTGCGCCCATCTCGCAAGTAGCCTGGGCAGATGTCCGCTCGCCTGCTTCGCGTCATCGCCGTGACGGTGGCGCTGGCCATCGTCGTGGGCACCGGCGTGGCGTGGGGCCGGATCCGTTCGTTCGAATCCGGCATCAACCACATCTCCCCGATCGCGCTCGGTGAGGGCGGCGAGGACGGCGCGATCGACGTGCTGCTGGTCGGCATGGACAGCCGCACCGACGCGCACGGCAATCCCCTCTCGGAGGAGGAGCTGGCGACGCTGCGGGCCGGTGACGACGAGGCGACCAACACCGACACCATCATCTTGGTGCGCATTCCCAACAACGGGAAGTCGGCCACCGCGATCTCGATTCCCCGCGACTCCTACGTCGACGCGCCGGGCGTGGGCAAGATGAAGATCAACGGTGTGTACGGCTCGGTCCACTTGGAGAAGAAGACGGAGCTCGTCGAACACGACGGCATGGATCCGGCACAGGCCGAACCGCAGGCGACCGAAGCGGGCCGTGAGGCCCTGATCAAGACCGTTGCCAGTCTGACCGGCGTGACCGTCGACCACTACGCCGAGATCGGGCTGCTTGGCTTCGCGTTGATCACCGACGCGCTGGGCGGCGTCAACGTCTGTCTGAAAGAAGCTGTTTACGAACCACTTTCGGGTGCCGACTTCCCGGCCGGCTGGCAGAAACTGGACGGACCGCAGGCACTGAGCTTCGTCCGGCAGCGCCACAACCTGCCCCGCGGCGACCTGGACCGGGTGGTGCGCCAGCAGGCGGTGATGGCCTCGCTGGCCCACGAGGTCATCTCCAGCAAGACGCTGTCCAGCCCGGCCACACTGGACCGGCTGCAGCAGGCCGTCCAGCGGTCCGTGGTGATCTCCGACGGTTGGGACGTCATGGATTTCGCCGAACAGTTGCAGAAGCTGGCGGCCGGAAGTGTGGCCTTCGCGACCATCCCGGTGCTGGAGGAGAACGGCTGGAGCGACGACGGCATGCAAAGCGTGGTGCGGGTGGATGACACTGCGGTGCAGGAGTGGGTGGGCGGCCTGCTGGAGGAGCAGGACGAGGGCAAGACCGAGGAATTGGCTTACACCCCAAGCAAAACCACCGCCGACGTCGTCAACGACACCGACATCAACGGGTTGGCCGCCGCGGTCTCCAATGTGTTGACCAACAAGGGGTTCACGGCCGGCACCACCGGCAACAACGAAGCCGGTCACGTCACCGGCAGCCAGGTACAGGCCGCCAAGGCCGATGACCTTGGCGCACAGGCGGTTTCCAACGAGCTCGGTGGGCTGCCGATCGTCGAGGACGCGTCGGTGGCACCCGGATCGGTCCGGGTGGTGCTGGCGGGTGATTACACCGGCCCCGGTTCGGGGCTCGACGGCAGCGACCCACTGCTCGCCACGGCCGACCCCGTCGCCGGCGGATCGACCGATTCGACCGAATCCGCCCCTCCCCCATCGCCGGTCATCACCGCGGGCTCTGACGACCCCGAGTGCGTCAACTAGACGTGACCACGGTCAGTTCCGCGGTGCTCGATCCGCTCATGGCCTCCGACCCGGTGGGGCCGCGGATCACCTACTACGACGACGCCACCGCCGAACGCATCGAGCTGTCCACAGTCACGCTGGCCAACTGGGCCGCCAAGACCGGCAATCTTCTGCGCGACGAGTTGGGCGCCGGACCGGCCAGCCGCGTCGCGGTGATGCTGCCCGCGCATTGGCAGACCGCCGCCGTGCTGTTCGGAATCTGGTGGATCGGCGCCCAGGTCGTGCTCGACGGTGACGCCGACATCGCGCTGTGCACGGCGGACCGTCTGCCCGAGGCCGACGACGCTGTCGGCACGGGCGAGATCGCGGTGCTGTCGTTGGACCCGTTCGGCAAGCCGGTGCCCGACCTGCCGGTCGGGGTGACGGATTACGCCACCTCGGTGCGTGTGCACGGTGACCAGATCACGCCCGAACGCCGTCCCGGTCCCGCGCTGGAGGGCCGTTCCGTCACCGAAGTCCTTGCCGGCGCCCAAGGTTCAGCCGCCGCACAGGGTTTCACGGCTGACGACCGGGTGCTGTCGACCGCACGCTGGGACACCGCCGATGAACTGACCGACAACCTCTTGGCGGTGCTCGTGGCGGGTGCATCGCTGGTCCAGGTGGCGAACCCGGACACATCTGTGCTCGACCGGCGAAGGCAGACCGAGAAGGTCACCCGCGGCTGACCTGACTGCGTTTAGCTCCCGCTTCGTGGACCGTCCCGCGCGACCGATGGACCACGTCCCCTGCAGCGAGCTTGGGCACCCCACGCGCGAACGATATGTAGCGTCTCCCTACGTCAACAACGCGCGTGACATCACGACGCGTTGGATCTGGTTGGTGCCCTCGTAGATCTGGGTGATCTTGGCGTCGCGCATGAACCGCTCGACGGGGAAGTCGGTGGTGTATCCGTAGCCGCCGAAGAGCTGCACCGCGTCGGTGGTCACCTCCATCGCGACGTCGGAGGCGAAGCACTTCGACGCCGCCGACATGAAGCCCAGGTTGGGCTCGCCGCGTTCGGCCCGCGCCGCCGCGGTGTACACCAACAGCCGGGCGGCCTCCAGCTTCATCGCCATGTCGGCGAGCATGAACTGCACCGCCTGAAAATCGCTGATCGGCTTGCCGAACTGCTTGCGCTCCTTGGTGTAGGCGATCGCGGCATCCAGGGCGCCTTGGGCGATACCGACGGCCTGCGCGCCGATCGTCGGCCGGGTGTGATCCAGCGTGGCCAACGCCGTCTTGAAACCGGTCCCGGGCTCGCCGATGATCCGATCCCCCGGAATGCGGCAATCCTCGAAATACAGCTCGGTGGTCGGCGACCCCTTGATGCCCAGCTTGCGTTCCTTCGGCCCGACGACGAACCCCGGATCGTCCTTGTGCACGACGAACGCCGAAATCCCGTTCGCCCCTTTATCGGGATCGGTCACCGCCATCACCGTGTACCACGTCGACTTACCGCCATTGGAGATCCAGCACTTGGCGCCGTTGAGCACCCACTCGTCACCCTCACGGCGCGCCCGCGTGCGCATCGACCCCGCGTCGCTGCCGGCCTCCCGCTCGGACAGCGCATACGACGCCATCGCCTCGCCAGCGGCGATCGACGGCAGCACCTGCTTCTTGAGCTCCTCCGAGCCACGCATCAACAGCCCCGTGGTGCCCAGCTTGTTGCAGATCGGGATCAACGACGAGGACGCACACACCCGCGCCACCTCCTCGATCACGATGCAGCCCGCCACCGCATCCCCACCCTGCCCGCCGTACTCCTCGGGAATGTGGATCGCGGCGAACCCAGACGACGTCAGCGCCGCCAGAGCCTCATCGGTATAACGGGCCTTCTCATCCACATCGGCCGCATACGGCGCGATCTCCTTCTCACACAGATCACGCATCACTGCACGTAACTCGTTGTGCTCGTCGGCGAGCTTGAACAGATCGAAGGACGGGTTACCCCCCAAGCCAGCCATCAGTTTCTCCTTTGCTACTCGCCGGTAACCTTACTCGGCCCGGAGCAGGCGTTCCCGCAGCGCGGCGTCCTTCTCGAGCACCACCGCCTTCAGGTCGGCCTGAAACGCTTCGACCCTGCTTCGCATGGCCGGGTCGCAGGCGCCCAGGATCCGCACCGCCAGCAGCCCGCCATTGCGGGCACCGCCGATGGACACCGTCGCCACCGGCACGCCGGCCGGCATCTGCACGATCGACAGCAGCGAGTCCAGGCCGTCCAGCTTCGCCAGCGGCACCGGCACCCCGATCACCGGAAGGGGCGTTGCGGAGGCCACCATGCCCGGCAGATGCGCCGCGCCGCCGGCGCCGGCGATGATCACCTCGATGCCGCGGCCCGCAGCACTGCGCGCATAGTCCAGCATGCGGTCGGGAGTGCGGTGCGCGGAGACGACACCGACCTCGAACGGCACATCGAATTCGGCCAGCGCGTGCGCGGCATCGGCCATCACGGACCAATCGCTGTCGCTGCCCATGATCACGCCGACCCGCGGCGCCGGTGCGTCAGGCATGTTCATCCCATCCGTCGGTCCATTCGGCGTGCGATAACCAGTGTGCGGCCCGAGTTGCGCGTTCCCGCACATCCGCGACGTACGCATCGTCGTCAAGCGATCCGGAGACCGCGCCGAGGATGTTGACGTGCCCGATCTTTCGGCCCGGCCGCTCGCCCTTGCCGTACAGATGAACCCTGGCCTCCGGCATCCGCGCGAAGAGGTGGTGCAGCCGTTCGTCGATACTCATCGCTACAGACCGCTGAGCGCCGAGCACATTGGCCATCACGGTCACCGGCGCGATCGGCGAGGTGTCACCGAGCGGATAGTCCAGCACCGCGCGCAGATGCTGCTCGAACTGACCGGTTCTGGCCCCGTCCATGCTCCAATGCCCGGAGTTGTGCGGCCGCATCGCCAGCTCGTTGACCATCAGCGCCCCGTCCATGGTCTCGAACAATTCGACGGCCAGCACCCCGACCACACCGAGTTCGGCCGCCAACCGAAGCGCGAGCTGCCCTGCGGCGCTGCCGTTTTCGGCGTCCAGACGGGGCGCCGGCGCGATCACCTCGACGCAGATGCCGTCGCGCTGCACCGTCTGCACCACCGGCCAGGCCGCGCCCTGCCCGAACGGCGACCGCGCCACCAGGGCGCACAACTCGCGTCGCATGGCCACTTTCTCCTCGACCAGCACCGCCGCCCCGTCGGCCAGATGCCGGGCCGCGACATCGCGGGCCTCGGCCACGTCACGGGCCAGCGTCACCCCGCGGCCGTCGTAGCCACCGCGCACCGTCTTGACCACGATCGGTGCGTCGACGCGGGCCGCGAACGTGTCCACGTCGGCCACCTCGGTCACCGGTGCGAACCGCGGCACCGGAGCACCGAGCGCCTCGAGCCGCCGCCGCATCACCAGTTTGTCCTGGGCACAGATCAGCGCCGACGGCGGCGGCGCCACGTTCACCCCATCGGCGATGAGCTTCTCGAGCAGTTCGGTCGGCACATGTTCGTGATCGAAGGTCAGCACGTCGGCTCCGGCGGCGGCGCGGCGCAGCGCGTCGAGGTCGGTGTGCGCTCCGATCACGACGTCTGGGGTGACCTGCGCCGCGGGATCATCGGCGGCAACGGCCAGCACACGCAGCGTCTGCCCCAGCGCGATCGCGGCCTGATGGGTCATCCTGGCCAACTGCCCGCCGCCGATCATCGTCACGACCGGGGGGGCGCTCGGGTCACGTGGCACAGCAATATGTTGTCACGGCCTTGAACGGCCGGTTTACGCGCCGCGACCTGTGCGAGTACGCGTACCTCGGCTGATTTCCGTAGACTGCGCTGTTGTGTCCTTCACCGATGCCACGATCGCGCGGCTGCCGAGACCGATTCGGCCGTACTTCGAACGGCATCATGAGCTCATCAAATTCGCGATCGTCGGCGCGACGACGTTCGTCATCGACTCGGCGGTGTTCTACACGCTGAAGCTCACGGTGCTGGAGCCCAAGCCCGTCACGGCCAAGATCATCGCCGGCATCGTCGCGGTGATCGCTTCCTACATCCTCAACCGCGAATGGAGCTTCCGCGACCGCGGCGGCCGGGAGCGTCATCACGAGGCCCTGATGTTCTTCGCATTCAGCGGGGTCGGGGTGCTGCTCTCCATGGCGCCGCTGTGGTTCTCCAGCTACGTGTTGATGTTGCGAGTCCCCGAAGTCAGCCTGACTGTGGAGAACATCGCCGACTTCATCGCCGCCTACATCATCGGCAACCTGCTGCAGATGGGCTTCCGGTTCTGGGCTTTCCGCCGCTGGGTCTTCCCCTACGAGTTCGGCCGGAATCCCGACAAGGCGATCGAATCCACCCTCACCGATGGCGGTATCGCCGAGGCCATCGAGGACCATGTCGTGCATGGGCGCCAGACCGGCAACGTCACCCCGCTGCGCCCGTCGCGCAGCAAGCGGTTGCGTGAGCTAGGCGACGACGAACCGCGGGCGTCGAAGACGTCGTGATCGGGCGGCCGGTCCCCAGACGGACTGTCCGCCAACGATGCCCGGCTTCCCGTCATCTCACTCCCGCCGAACTGGCAGGTGCCGCCGCGGGCGGTGCTGTCGGCGCGGTGGTGCGCTACGCGCTGACGTCGGTGTGGCCGTCACCGCACCAAGTACTGTTCACCACGGCGCTCACGGCGGCCGTCGCATTCGCCGTCGCCGGCGCGGTGTTGGCGGCGAGGGTTTCCCGGCTCGTGCACGTGACTGTGCTGTCGATCTGCGGCGCCGCCGCCAGTCTGAGCGCGTTCGTCGTCACCACTGTCGGGCAGACACTGTGGTTGGCAGCGAGTTTCCTTGTCTTGACGCCCTTGTCAGCCCTGCTCGGCTTGATGGCCGGGTTGCGGTTGGGGCGGGCCCTTGCCCCATGACCCTGTTTGTGGCGCTCGGCGGAGCGTTCGGGATCCTGCTGTGGTGGGCCGCAAGTCGGACCGCGACAGTGGCAGTGCGGCGCGGTGGTTCCTGCGCAGGCTGGCAATCCTGTTCAGCGGCGACACCCGCACGTCGCGGTCGGCGAATTCTGGGTAGGTACCGGACGGATCAAACAACAACGTGTGGATGGCCGCGTCGGGGAAAGCTCGGCTGATTGCCAGGACCACTTTCTCCGCACCACCGCGTTGGGTGAGGTAGTCATGGGCGATGGCCACCCGCGGTTCGCTGATCTGTTGCCTCCGTACGCCGGTATTCGATCCACGAACGTCGCCGTCCGCCTCAGTCAGGCGCCGCGAACGTCGTCGTTTGCTGGCATCGCTACATGACCGATGGCATCATTGAACCCCGCCGACTGCACAGGAGGATGTCCCGAGTTCCGTGGAACTTCGGTGGCGGTCCGGTGAGCACTAGGCTGCGCTCACTTGGTCATTGTGCACGGCGGGTCCGACAGGTTCGGCGAACTCGCGTTCGAGGGCTGCTCGGAGTGACGGTAGGTGCAGGTGGCCGTTGACGCGGCGGAATTGCTTGCCGGCCTCGACCATGCCGGCGGCGCACCAGCGCAGCGCCATCTGCCCGTCGCGCCACCGCTTGACGTTGCTCGCGTGCTCACGGCAGACCGAGATCATCGACTCGATGCAGTTCGTCGAGCGCAGCGTGCGGGCCAGTGTGGGCGGCACGCCCAACCGCAAGACCGTGAGGGTCTCGTACAGGCCTTCGCGCAGACTGGCCGCCGCGCCCGGGTGGGTGCGGTCGAGTTCCTTGGCCAGCGCGAGCAGCGCGGCCTCGGCCTCCAGCGCCGATCCGGCGTGGTAGGCGTCGGTCATCTTGCGGCCCACACTAGACCGAAGACGTTGTGGCAGATGGTCTTTGACGTTTCTGATCTTATGAATTTGGCAGCGTTGGATGACCGGACGGTCGAGCACGTCGACCACGGCCTTGCGCAGCGCCTTGGACCCGTCGAGGCCCACCAGCATCGGGCGGGTGACGTCCAGGCCCCGCTCCCGCAGATCCACCAGCAGATCGGTGACCAGCGTGGCGTTCTCCGTGGAGCCCTCCACCAGCGCCAGCGGATGCTTGTTGCCCTCGATGTCAATGCCCAACGCGACAACACAGCAGGACTCGGCGAAGTGCACCCCGTCGATCATCAGCGCCACCAGATCCAGCCCGGACAGATCCCGCGAAAGCAGTTCCGCCAGCGCGGTTTCGGTCATCGCCACAAACTTGCGCGAGACCGCCGACTTGCTTGTCGCCGAAGACGTTTCGCCGACCCGCTCGCCGACCGGCTCCAGCCCGACCGGATAGCGGCGGGTCGAGAGCCCGGCGAGCATCTTCTCCATCGCCATCTTGCCCAGGATCTCCGTCGAACTGAACAGCCCATACGATGCGATCGCCAACTCGCCCGACCCGTCGACGGCCCGCACCCGCGGGCGGCTCACCGGCACCCGGCGCCCGCCCAGGGTCACCGACCCGCGCTCACGGCCATGCCGCACCGCGGTGCGCTCTCGGTCATGCTTGCCCCTCGCCCCGGCCAGGTCGGTCACGTCGGCCTCCATCATCGCCTGCATGACCTGCAGGCCGGCGCCGACGGCCAGCGCCAGCAGCCCCTCCTGCATGTCCTCGGCGATCTCGGCCATCGCCACGCTGACCTGCTCCGGCATCGCCAGCGCGGTCGCGTCCGCGGGTTGGTTCTGGCTACTCTTCTTCATGGCGGTCCCCTTGCTGTTGGTGTGTCTTGGACGACGCCCGACACCTACCACACGGCAGGTCTCGAGCGGGGGACCGCCACCTCAACTTCTACGAGACCCGGGACAACCTCACTGCACAGTGCACAACTCGAAAAACCTGCTCCCCTAGCCGCTTTAGATTTCAAAACTTTGCGAAGTCAAGTATTCGCCAGGCAAACCGGCATGTCACCGCCGTTGGCGGAGCAGACCGTGAAGTTTGCCGCACAACGCAACACCGCTGACGCACGTCACACTTTCAGGCCGACTCGCGGGCCGGGCCGGGCGGTGACACGGCGATACCGGTTGTGCGGCGGGGCATTTCGGAACTCTTAACCATCGCGTTGGTCAATAGTGCGGCGTCAGCTGGGCGACTCCTCCGAACCCAGGGTGTCGAAGACTTCGTGATACAGCAGTGAGTGCACCTGTTCCACGCGGGGGATGTCGTGGAACTCCAAAGGATCCTGCGCCGCTGATTCGATGATCAGGGTTCCGGTCCGCACGACCCGGTCGATGAGACCGTGCCGGAACTCCACACTGTTGATGCGGGCCAGCGGGATATCGATGCCGGAGCGGGTGATCAGCCCGTGGCGGAACATCACCCGCCGGTCGGTGATGACGAAATGCGTTGTCCACCAGTTCAAAAATGGCCACACCGTCAGCCAGCCGACGACGACCATCCAGATCGCCCCGATGACCAGGAAGATGACGTTCTTGGCGGTGGTGTCCCAATTCAAGGTGTTGAGGTAGCCCGCGACGAACGTGGCCAGCGCGGTGGCCACGATCAGCACCAGCACCGGTCCGATCAACCGCTTCCAGTGTGGGTGCCGATGCAGGACCACCTGCTCGTCTCTGGCCAGCACATTCTCCGGGTAGCCCACGCTGGCACTCTACGGCTCCAGCGCCCGCAGATGTGTGATGTCGCCCGCCGAGACGGTCACTTTTCCGTGGCCGGTTTCGATGCGCAACCTACCCAACTCGTCGATGTCGTCGGCGATGCCTTCCACCGTGCGGTCACCGGGCAGGCTGGCCCGCACCCGCCTGCCCAACGTCCGGCTGTGCGCGCGGTAGGCGGCGGCCAGCGCGGCGTCGGCACCGCCCGCGGCGCGCCAGCTCTCGATGCGGGCCGCGAGCTGACGAAGCACTTCTGCCAGCAATACGTTTCGGTCAGTGACCGATGCGCCCAGCATCGCCAGCGAGACGGCGACCGGATCGGGCGCCTCGTCGGCGGTCATTGTCACGTTCAGACCGAGGCCTACCACAACTGCCGGCTTGGGGGCAGCGACCTCGGCGAGGATGCCCGCCAGCTTTCCCGGCGACTCGACAGGACCCACCAGCACGTCATTGGGCCACTTCAGGCCGGCGGCCACCCCGGCTGACGCGGCCACCGCGTCGACCACCGCCACGCCGGTCGCCAGCGGCAGCCAGCCCCACGCCTGCGTGGGGATGTCGGCCACACCCACTCCGACCGACAGTGCAAGCCCTGAGCGCGCCGGTGTGCTCCACTGCCGACCGTGCCGACCGCGGCCGGCCGTCTGATGTTCGGCCACCAGCACCGCCTTGTCGATGTCCTCCCCGGAGGCGGCGCGGGCCAGCAGATCGGCGTTGGTCGACGCTGTCTCGTCGACGATGTCGAGCCGGGCCCAGAACGAGCCGGCGGCATCGCGCACGGATTGCACGTCGAGTGGCTCTCGGGTCATCCCGGCAGCTTAGGTCCCAGCAATCTCAGGGCGTAGCTTTATTCCCAGCGCTTACGTGGCGGAGCAGGCGCCCCGGACGGCTGGCTGGGGCGGGATGTCGATAGCATCGTCACCCATGACGAGCGTTACCGACCCCGGCGCGGGTACAGCCGAGGCCTCCGCCGAACCCGCGGCAGAGCATGAGATCGATATCCACACCACCGCGGGCAAGCTGGCCGATCTGCGCAAGCGGACCGAAGAGACTCTGCACCCGGTCGGTGAGGCCGCGGTCGAGAAGGTCCACGCGAAGGGCAAGCTGACCGCCCGGGAGCGCATCCTGGCGCTGCTCGACGAGGGTTCGTTCGTCGAGCTCGACGCGCTGGCCAAGCACCGCAGCACCAACTTCGGGCTGGAGAGCAACCGCCCGTTGGGCGACGGCGTGGTCACCGGCTACGGCACCATCGACGGCCGCGAGATCTGCATCTTCAGCCAGGACGCGACGGTGTTCGGCGGCAGCCTCGGCGAGGTGTACGGGGAGAAGATCGTCAAGGTCCAGGAGCTGGCGATCAAGACCGGCCGACCGATCATCGGCATCAACGACGGCGCCGGCGCCCGCATCCAGGAGGGTGTCGTCTCGCTTGGGCTCTACAGCCAGATCTTCCACAACAACATCCTGGCCTCCGGCGTCATCCCGCAGATCTCGCTGATCATGGGCGCGGCCGCGGGCGGGCACGTATACTCGCCCGCGCTCACCGACTTCGTCGTGATGGTCGACAAGACCAGCCAGATGTTCATCACCGGACCGGACGTCATCAAGACCGTCACCGGCGAGGACGTCACCATGGAGGAACTGGGCGGCGCCCACACCCACATGGCCAAGTCGGGTACCGCGCACTACGTCGCCTCCGGTGAGCAGGACGCCTTCGACTACGTCCGCGACCTGCTGTCTTATCTACCGAGCAACAACTACGCGGATCCGCCGCGCTACCCCGCGCCGGTGCCGACGGGTGCGGTCGAGGACAACCTGACCGACGAGGACCTCGAGCTGGACACCTTGATCCCCGACTCCCCTAACCAGCCCTACGACATGCACGAGGTGATCACCCGCATCCTCGACGACGACGAATTCCTGGAGATTCAAGCGGGTTACGCGACGAACATCATCGTCGGCTTCGGCCGGGTGGACGGCCGCGTGGTCGGCATCGTGGCCAACCAGCCCACCCAGTTCGCCGGCTGCCTGGACATCAACGCCTCGGAGAAGGCGGCACGGTTCGTCCGCACCTGCGACTGCTTCAACATCCCGATCGTCATGCTGGTCGACGTTCCGGGCTTCCTGCCGGGCACCGACCAGGAATACAACGGCATCATCCGCCGCGGCGCCAAGCTGCTCTACGCCTACGGCGAGGCCACCGTCGCCAAGATCACCGTGATCACCCGCAAGGCCTACGGCGGCGCTTACTGCGTCATGGGCTCCAAGGACATGGGTGCCGACGTCAACGTGGCGTGGCCGACGGCGCAGATCGCGGTGATGGGTGCCTCCGGCGCGGTCGGGTTCGTCTACCGTCAGCAGCTCGGCGAGGCCGCCAAGAAGGGCGAGGATGTCGACTCACTGCGTCTCGAGCTGCAACAGGACTACGAGGACACCCTGGTCAACCCGTACATCGCCGCCGAGCGTGGCTATGTTGACGCGGTTATCCCGCCGTCGCACACCCGTGGCTACGTGTCCACGGCGCTGCGGCTGCTGGAGCGCAAGATCACCCAGATTCCGCCGAAGAAGCACGGGAACATTCCACTGTGAGCGAAGAGCAGCACGAACCGCACATCAACATCGTCAAGGGCGAGCCGACCGCGGAGGAGTTGGCCGCGCTGATGGCAGTCCTTGCCGGTGCGTCGGGCGGCCGGCCCGAGCCGCGCGAGGCCGAGCAGAACCTGTGGGGCCACCCTGTGGATCGGTTGCGCTACACCACCTTTAGCTGGCAGCGAGTCACGCTGCTGGAACGGACGCACATGCGGAAATGACCCGGGTCGTCCTGGGTTCGGCCTCGCCAGGCAGGCTGGGCGTGCTGCGCCAAGCCGGCATCGATCCCCTGATCGTCGTCTCCGGTGTGGATGAAGACGCCATCATCGCATCGCTGGACGGCGACGCACCGCCCGAACAGGTGGTCTGTGCGGTGGCGGCCGCCAAGGCCGACGACGTGGTGGCCCGCCTGCCCGCCGACGTGGCAGCGAATTGCGTTGTCATTGGCTGTGATTCGATGCTGTACCTGGGCGGCCGGCTGTGCGGCAAACCCGGCTCGGTCGAGGCCGCCCGCCGACAGTGGCAAGCCATGGCCGGACGGGTCGGCCAGCTGTACACCGGGCACGCCGTGTGGTCGGTCCGGGACGGGGCGGTGACCCATCGCGAGAACGAATCAGCAAGTACCACAGTCCATTTCGGGAATCCGACGGCGCAGGATCTGGACGCCTACCTCGACAGCGGCGAACCGGTGCAGGTGGCGGGCGGGTTCACCCTCGACGGCCTGGGCGGCTGGTTCGTGGACCGCATCGAGGGCGACCCTTCCAACGTGATCGGGCTGAGCCTGCCGCTGCTGCGGACTTTGGTGACTCGGCTGGGCTTGACGGTCGCACAGCTGTGGGTGGACAACGCCATCAGCTAGGGCTCTGCGTTGACCGAGGCGTCCGCGGGCACTTCTCGCGACCATGGTCGTGCCCTTCCTCTGGAACTGACCTCAGACAGTCAAACAACTGGGCCGTGGGATTCACGCCACGGCCCAGTTGCGTGCTGACAGTGACGGCAGCGCCGTGACGTAATCGCAATGTAAATGCGGCCTGTCTGAGGCCCGGCACACCGGGCGCAAAGGCCAGGCCCATCGACCAGACGGTCGACACTGGGGCCATGCCAGTGGAAGAGGCCATGTGGGACGTCACCGTTTCGCGGGATATCGAAACCGTTGACCTGGAAAGGCTGCGCGCCGCGCTGGCCGAGGTTGTAGCCAAGCGGTTATCGCCGGGCAAGCGACTGCTTCGGGTAGTGACGTGGTGCCAGGACGGCGGATCCTTGTTCCGGCCGAAATCAGGCGATCGACGCTACGCCGTGGCGTACGAGGTCGCGCTGAGCGTGTGAACTCCCGCTCACGCGTGGGATTCGCGATCGACTCTGCGATGAGGGCGCGCGTCGCTCGAACATTTGCGCCCTGAGCACAGATTGAACGCCTGATCGGTAGGCTCGCAGTGTGCCGCTGCCTGCTGACCCCGATCCCGCCCTGGCCGCCTACGCCCACCCCGAACGCCTGGTCACCGCCGACTGGCTGTCCGGGAACCTGGGCCGTCCCGGTTTGGCCATCGTCGAGTCCGACGAGGACGTGCTGCTCTACGACACCGGCCACGTCCCCGGCGCGGTGAAGATCGACTGGCACACCGACCTCAACGACCCGCACATCCGCGACTACATCAACGGCGCCCAGTTCGCGGAGTTGATGGACCGCAAGGGAATTGCCCGCGACGACACCGTGGTGATCTACGGCGACAAGAGCAACTGGTGGGCGGCGTATGCGCTGTGGGTGTTCACGTTGTTCGGCCACCCCGATGTCCGGCTGCTCAACGGCGGGCGCGACCTGTGGATCTCCGACGGTCGTGACACGACGCTGGACGTGCCGTCCAAGCAGACCACCGGATATCCCGTCGTCGAGCGCGATGACGCGCCGATTCGCGCATTCAAGGACGACGTGCTGGGCATCCTCGGCGGCCAGCCGCTGATCGACGTGCGCTCACCGCAGGAGTACACCGGCGAGCGCACCCACATGCCCGACTACCCGGAGGAGGGCGCCCTGCGCGGCGGCCACATCCCGACCGCCCGGTCCATCCCGTGGGCCAAGGCCGCAGACGACAGCGGCCGGTTCCGCAAACGCGCCGAACTCGACGAGCTGTACGGGTTCCTGTCGCCCGACGACAAGACGGTCGTCTACTGCCGTATCGGTGAGCGGTCCAGCCACACCTGGTTCGTGCTCACCCACCTGCTGGGCCTGCCCGGCGTGCGCAACTACGACGGCTCGTGGACCGAATGGGGCAACGCGGTGCGGGTGCCCGTCGCCGTCGGGGAAGAGCCCGGATCCGCGCCATGAGCATGCCGGCCGCGTTGGCCGAGGTGGTATCCGACTTCGCAGACGTCCAGGGGCAGGACAAGCTGGCGCTGCTGCTGGAATTCGCAGACGAGCTGCCACCGCTGCCCGCCGACCTGGAGCAGGCGGCGATGGAGCCGGTGCCTGAATGCCAGTCGCCGCTGTTCCTGCATGTCGACGCGGCCGACCGGGAACGCGTGCGGCTGTACTTCAGCGCACCGGCCGAGGCCCCGACGACGCGTGGTTTCGCCGCGATCCTGGCGGCGGGGCTCGACGAGCAGCCGGCCACGGACATCCTGGCCGTGCCGGACGACTTCTACATTGATCTGGGCCTGGCCGCGCTGATCAGCCCGCTGCGACTGCGGGGCATGTCGGCGATGCTGGCCCGGATCAAGCGGCGACTGCGGGGCGACGCGTAACGCTACTCGCGGGTAAGGCGCACCGGATCGGATACTCACATGAGCGCCCCTTAAACTGCCCGGGGATACATTCTTAAAGACGTTTCTTAGAGAAAAGCCATCAGGAGGCGAAGTGCCTAGTCACGCCAGCTCGAAGATCTCCAAGGTGCTCGTCGCCAATCGCGGGGAGATCGCGGTCCGAGTGATCCGGGCGGCCAAGGACGCCGGGCTGGGAAGCGTGGCCGTGTACGCCGAGCCGGACGCCGACGCCTTGCACGTGCGGCTGGCCGACGAGGCGTTCGCGCTCGGCGGCCAGACCTCGGCGGAGTCCTACCTCGACTTCGGCAAGCTCCTAGACGCGGCCGAGAAGTCCGGCGCCAACGCCATTCACCCGGGCTACGGATTCCTTTCGGAGAACGCCGATTTCGCGCAGGCGGTGATCGACGCCGGCCTGATCTGGATCGGGCCCAGCCCCCAGGCGATCCGCGACCTCGGCGACAAGGTGACCGCCCGCCACATCGCCGCGCGCGCCCAGGCGCCGCTGGTGCCCGGCACCCCCGACCCGGTGAAGAACGCCGACGAGGTCGTCGCGTTCGCCAAGGAGTACGGGGTCCCGGTCGCGATCAAGGCGGCGTTCGGCGGCGGCGGCCGCGGCATGAAGGTCGCGCACTCCATCGAGGAGATCCCGGAGCTGTTCGACTCGGCGACCCGCGAGGCGACTGCGGCGTTCGGTCGCGGCGAGTGCTTCGTCGAGCGCTACCTGGAGAAGCCACGTCACGTCGAGGCGCAGGTGATCGCCGACCAGCACGGCAACGTGGTCGTCGCGGGCACCCGCGACTGCTCGCTGCAGCGCCGTCACCAGAAGCTGGTCGAGGAGGCGCCGGCGCCGTTTTTGACCGACGCGCAGCGCAAGGAGATCCACGAGTCGGCCAAGCGGATCTGCAAGGAAGCGCACTACTACGGCGCAGGCACCGTCGAGTATCTGGTCGGCCAGGACGACCTGATCTCGTTCCTCGAGGTCAACACCCGCCTGCAGGTCGAGCACCCGGTCACCGAGGAGACCGCCGGGATCGACCTGGTGCTGCAGCAGTTCAAGATCGCCAACGGCGAAAAGCTCGACCTCACCGAAGACCCTGAGCCGCGCGGGCACGCCATCGAGTTCCGGATCAACGGCGAGGACGCCGGTCGCGGCTTCCTGCCCGCGCCCGGGCCGGTGTCGAAGTTCGAGGCGCCCAGCGGCGCGGGCGTGCGGGTGGATTCCGGCGTCGTGACCGGGTCGGTGATCGGCGGCCAGTTCGACTCGATGCTGGCCAAGCTGATCGTGCACGGCGCCACCCGCGAGGAGGCGCTGGCCCGGTCCCGGCGCGCCCTGGACGAATTCCACGTCGAGGGCCTGGCCACCGTCATCCCGTTCCACCGCGCGATCGTGTCCGACCCCGCGTTTATCGGCGACAGCGAAGGCTTCACCGTGCACACCCGGTGGATCGAGACCGAGTGGAACAACACCGTCGAGCCCTTCACCGGCGGCGATCCCATCGAGGAGGAGGACACCATCCCGCGGCAGACGGTCGTCGTCGAGGTGGGCGGCCGCCGGCTCGAGGTGTCGCTGCCCGGCGACCTGGCGATCGGCAACGGCGCGGCAAGCGGTGGTGCGGGCGTCGTTCGCAAGAAGCCCAAGCCGCGCAAGCGCGGCGCACACGCCGGTGCGGCCGCGTCCGGCGATGCGGTGACCGCCCCGATGCAGGGCACCGTGGTGAAGGTGGCCGTCGAAGAGGGCCAGCAGGTTGCCTCGGGCGATCTCGTAGTCGTCCTCGAGGCGATGAAGATGGAGAACCCCGTCACCGCTCACAAGGACGGCACCATCACCGGCCTGGCCGTGGAGGCCGGTGCCGCAATCACTCAGGGCACGGTGCTGGCCGAGATCAAGTAGTAGCTAGTCGGCGGTGACCAGACTGTTCTTGGCCAGCGGGGTGCCGAAGTAACAGGCCTGCGGGTCGACGACCACTTCCTTGTCGTCGCCGCTGCGGGCCAACACCGTTCGGGCGAGTTCTTCGAACGAGATCTTGTCCGGTCCGCCGATGTCGACGGTGCCGCCGAGCGGTTGGTTCACGGCGGCGCGGGCCACCTCAGCGGCCACATCGTCGGCGGCGATCGGCTGGATCAGCGCATCGGGCACCCGCACCGTCGAACCCTCCGTCGCCGCGGCGATGATGCCATCGGCGAATTCAGCGAACTGCGTAGCGCGCACAATCGTGTAGGGCAGACCCGAGTCGGCGATCACCTTCTCCTGAGCGACCTTGGCGCGCATGTAACCGCTCTCAGGCAATCCGTCGACGCCGACGATCGACAGCGCGACGTAGTGCCCCACCCCGGCGGCCTTAGCGGCGGCCACCAGATTGGTCGCGGACGTGGTGAAGAACTGCAGTACGGGGTCATCCTCGAATGAGGGCGAGTTGACCACGTCGACAAGAACGTCGGCGCCGGCGAGCGCCTCGGCGAGCCCCTCTCCGGTGAGCACGTCAACCCCCGAGTTGCGAGACGCCGCGATCACCTCGTGTCCGTCGTTGGAGAGGAGGCCGACGAGCTTGGTCCCGATGAGCCCGCTGGCCCCGATAACGGTGATTTTCACTGTCCCAACTCCTTTCGCAGTATGTGGATAGCTTGCTCGACGGCGGCGGTCGCCGCTGCGGTTTTCGCGTAGCGGGTTGAGCATCATGAAGTCGTGCATGATGCCGTTCTAGCGCACCGCGGCGGCGCGTCTTCTGGAGGGGTCGCTCGATGAACCGGGCATCGCGGTCGCCTTGTACGTTACGTGTGTGATAGACCAACTCGGCCGGGCTCCGACCGACCGCTAATCCCGTGGAACCCGTCGAAATCAATGCCGGTGCTTGGTACTTGCGAGCGCCGCGGGAAGACGAGCTGATCAACGACCGGCCCGCGCTGGCCTTGCTCGGTGAGACCGATCCCAACTACGTCACGCAGTGCAGCGCGCTGTGGGCTTCGGACACCGGTTACACGTGGGCGGTCTGCGAACCGACCACCGGCGAGTTGCTGGCGGAGGTGACGCTCGACCCGGCGGCGGCAACGGTGCGCACCCGCGCACGCGACGGCCACACCGACGCGGCGGCCATCGCGGAACTGTCCGTGCGTCGATTCGCCGCGGCCGTGCTGGGCCTGACGGTCACCTGACGTCGACGTCCCGGCCTGTCGCCAGGTCGGCGCAATCCACCGCGACCACGTCGGTGCGCGCGCTCAGAAACGGCCGCGCGCCCTCGTCGCCATCCAGCTGCTCGCACAGTTCCGGCCAATGCCGGCGCGCTATGACGACGGGATGGCCCGGTCGGTCGCCGTAGCGGGCGCGGGCCAGGCCGGACGGTGATGAGCGCGCCGCGTCCAGCACCCGTCGCACCACGTCCGCGCCGACGTCGGGAGCGTCGACGGTGTGCAGCACCGCGTAATCGGCGTCGATCGCCGACAGCCCCGCGCGCAGCGACGCGCTCAGCCCGTCGGCCCAATCGTCGGCGATCACCGCCCGGGCCGGTGCCGGCACGTCGACGATCGCGGCCCCCAACACCACCACCACGTCGTCACACCCGCCGTCATCCAGCGCCGTTACACCCCAACGCAGCCACTCGCCGTGCTCGGCAAGCACTTTGGGCTCTCCGTAGCGCGTCCCAGCGCCGGCAGCCAGAAGCACACCGGCCGCAAGCTCGGGAATCGACATGCGAACAGTGTGAACCTGGCCGATTCTTGAGCAATGCCTACCCCGACCACGGACCAGCTGCTCGCAGTGTGCTCGTCGACGATCTGGGCCCGGCGGGTGCTGGCCGGCGCTCCGTTCCGCGACGTCGACGCGCTGCTGGACCGCGCCGATCAGGTGCTCGCCGAGCTGCCCGACGCCGAGATCGAGGCCGCGCTCGAAGGGCATCCCCGCATCGGTGGCCGTGTCGACAACCCGTCATCGGAGCGGGAACAAGCCGGTATTGCGGATGCCGCAGCGCATGTGCGCGCCGAGCTGCAAAGTCCCCCGACACGCCGCCGACAAACAAGGGAAGTTTGTCTCTTCTCGCGCGAGGAAGTGCGCATGACGCACCTGAGCACCCATGTTCTCGACGCGGTCACCGGCCGCCCTGCCACCGGTGTTCCGGTCACGCTGACCGACGCCGACGGCGCCCCGCTGGCCGAAGCAAGCACCGACGGCGATGGCCGGATCAGCCAGCTGTATGCCGGCGAGCTATCCGGCTTATACCGGTTACGGTTCGACACCGCAGCGTATTTCGCCGCACAGGGGACCACCGGCTTCTACCCCGAAATCGTCGTCGCCTTCGAAATCACCGACGCCGCAGCAAAATACCACGTTCCGGTGCTGCTATCGCCGTACGCCTATTCGACCTACCGAGGGAGCTGAACGTGTCGGGCATCATCCTGGGCAAGAACCAGTACGGCAAAGCCGAGAACCGAGTCGTTCGGTTCTACCGCGACACGCCCCGCCACGAGATCCACGATATCAACGTATCTACCTGCCTACGAGGTGATTTCAGCGCGGCGTACCTGACGGGCGACCAATCCGACGTGCTGCCTACCGACACCCAGAAACAGACGGCGTACGCCTACGCGAAAGAGAAGGGACTGACCTCGATCTCGTCATTCTGAAATCGACCGGCTCCGAGTTCGCCGGATTTCTCACCGATCGTTACACCGTGCTGGAGCCCACGCATGACCGTGTGATGGCGACATCGCTGGTCGCCCAGTGGCGGTTCACCACCGTGAATGTCACCTGGGACGATATTTACGCAGGCGTCAAGAATCAACTCGTGAAAGAGTTTGCGGTCGTGCACTCACTCGCGCTGCAGCAGACGCTTTTCGAAATGGGCAAGGCCGTGCTGGAGACCTACCCGGTGATCGCCGAGGTACGACTGTCGGCCCCGAACAAACACCACTTCCGCTACGACCTGTCGCGAATTGGCTTGCAGAACAACAACGAAGTGTTCCACGCCGACGACCGACCCTACGGCCTGATCCAGGCGATGGTGACCCGTGACGGCGCGCCGGCGCCGGGCCCGCGTGGGACAGTCAGCTCCGATGGCTGTCTTGAATTGCGGGCTCGGCCGGCGTCCTGAACTGGCTCTATTAGAAATTTCTGACACCGATTGATCAACGGCCGCCGTTCGGCGTATGGTTCAGAACAGGTTGAGTTCACAGCCAGCTGGAAGCGTCATCTTGCAGGGCAGAACTCCCGCCCTGCAGCGGAGGCTTTGAGGATGCAGGGCCTATTTTTTTGACGTGAGCCACAGTACGAAATCGCGTATTCCGACTGATGGAGTCACAATGTCCACCGTTAACCCGGCTTCGCCGGAGTCCCTCATCGAACGCGCCGATAGCCGAACGGCGCATTTCGCCACCCGGTGGCTGCAGCCATCAATAGCGGTGATCACCGCACACGGCGAACTCGATGCAGCCAATGCGCAGGAGTTCGTCGACTATGCGCTGCGCCACACCCCGCACACGGAGCGCCTGGTAATCGACCTGAGCGGTGTGGACTTCTTCGGCACTGCAGGCTTTTCCGCGCTGCACACCGTGAACGTGCGCTGCGCTGGCGAGAACATCGGATGGGCGCTGGTGCCCAGTGCGGCGGTCACCCGGTTGCTGCGGATCTGCGACCCGGATTCGGCGCTGCCGACCTGCGCCAGTGTCGACGCCGCGCTGTCGGCCGTGCAGCGCGAACCGCGTCGCCTACTGCAACTGGTCTCGAAGACGCGCTAGGGATTTCGCCAACAACCGGGACACGTGCATCTGCGAGATGCCGACCCGCTCGGCGATCTGCGTCTGCGTCAACGACTCGAAGAACCGCAGGAGCAGCACGGTTCGTTCCCGCTCCGGCAACGCAGCCAGCAAGGGGCGCAACGCTTCCCGGTTCTCGATTTGGTCCAGGCTGGCGTCTAGGTCGCCGAGCGTGTCGGCGATCGCGGGCGCATCATCGGTGCCACCGCCACCGCTGTCGATCGACAGCGTGTTGTACGAGCTCCCGGCGACCAGGCCTTCGATAACCTCGTCACGCTCCATTTCCAGCTCTGCGGCAAGCTCCGACGCGGTCGGCGCCCGGCCGAGCCGCTGCGACAGCTCTGCCGTCGCGGCGCCGAGCCGCAGATGCAATTCCTTCAGCCGGCGTGGCACCTTGACCGACCAACTGTTGTCCCGGAAGTGCCTGCGGACCTCGCCCATGATGGTCGGCACCGCGAATGACACGAAGTCCGATCCAGCGGTGACGTCGAATCGAATCACCGCGTTGACCAGGCCCACGCGAGCCACCTGCACCAGGTCGTCCCGGGGCTCGCCGCGCCCGTCGAAACGCCGGGCAATGTGGTCGGCCAGCGGCAGGCATCGTTCGACAATGCGGTCCCGCTGCAGAAGAAACTGTGCCGAGGATTCGGGAAAGTCTTTCAACTCGCGGAACATGTCGGCGACGTCCGCGTATTCAGAGTTCGATCGTGATGACGAACCCTGGGAGGACGACGGCGTCACCGCAGCGAACTCGCTCGCCTCGTCGTCATGGAGATCCCGAACACCTGGCCGCCCTCGGGGCCCTGCCCGTCCTGGAACGTACGCACCTCGTCGGTCAGCGAACTCAACACGTGCCAGCTGAAGCTGCCGGGCGCAAGGATGTCCGGGCTCGTGCAGGTCGTCGACGCGTCGATGACCACCGCGTCATCTCGGGGATCGACCACCAACAGCAGCGTCGAGTCGGGAACAGCCGACCAGATCAGCCGGGTACAGGCCTCGTCGACCGCAAGTCGCAGGTCGGCGACGGCGTCGAAATCGAGGTCCTCGAAGGTCCCGACGGCTGCGACCAGCGTGCGCACCACCGCGAGGTTTTCCAGCTTGGCTGCCACTCGGAGTTCGACCGACCGGGCGTTGTGTAGCTGCCCGTTGTTCGTATTCACAACGTCGGCCATATGACCTCCCGGCAATTTCCAAGCGAGATTACCCCAGCGCGATTCCCAGCTATTCAAGGGTGCTCCACCTACCCGTTAGCAAAGAAGTGTGGCAACGGCGCAGGCCGGGTAATCCCCCATCATGGAGGAGATCTCCCCGCGGGCCCACACCGACCGCCTCACGCGGCCGCTGCGCCGAATACTCATCACGGTTGGGCTGGTGCTGGTCGCTCTGATCCTGGTGGCGGTGGCGATTTACGCCGGGGCGTTCATCATCCTCGCGCCAATGATGCAATGACGCCGACAGCGACGAGGAGAACGCGGTCGCGCCTGCTGGTCCTGTGTTCGCCATGATTCACGTCGCATACCCCGCGGTGGTCGGGTGTCAAACACGTTTGCCGAATTTCTACGGGGCCGTCGAAGTCGCTGGCACGCGGTTTTGAGAACGTCCGGTGGGGTACCCGACCGTCGTTCGACCGCAACGCCTGAGGAAACGGTCACCGATGACGCTGGGTCGCTTTGTCATCTCCTAACTGCTCGGGCGCTGCCGTTGCGCGTCGGGATGCTCTGCGTACCAACGCTCTTCGATGCGGCGAACCCGCATGTGCTCAACGAGCAGCCACGCAGCGCCGATGACAAATCCGGCACCAGCCAGCGAAGCCAGCGTCAGACCGACGTCATGATGACGGGTGGCAAAAGCCGCCAGGCACGCGACGAATGACACCAGCGCCAAACCGATCACGATGAGCGCCGGCATGATCCTGTTGTCCTTCATCGACTCGCCGGCGTGCGGTCGTGTCGTTCTCGAATGGTCGACGGGATCCTTCGGGCCTTTCATGGGTACTCCTCTCTCGGCATACCTCTGCCCGGCTTACATGGGCTGATTTCAACGGTAGAACTACCCGAACCGGTTGTTTGGGAAACGAACATCACTGGTAGGGCGGATATTGGCGGCACCAAGCGGACCGCTGGTGCGTAGCATCGCGGGCCGCCATCGCGGTCATCCGCCGATCACCGTCAGCCCGGCCAAGGTAGGCATGGTCATCGTCAACACGAGCAGCATCAGCGTCATGAGGAACCAGCCGGCGCCCTGCCATGCCCACCACGTTTCATGTCGCTTCCAGGTCTGATACGTCCGGAAGAATGCGCGCAGACCGCCGATCAGCAGGATCACCGGCGCGCCCAGAGCCAGCAGGGTGCGCTGCGGCGCCCCGCAGGCCGCGGTGTCTATGGTCGCGCCGTCGCAGGTGCTGACCCAAACGGCAGCGACTACTAGGAACGCCACGCCCATGACGGCGACCACAAGGCCGAAGCGCACGGCCTCGCGCACGTTGGCGTCATCGTGCCGCAAGTCGTTGGGATTCTGATACACACCCACCTACCCGGAATTTGCTGGTTGCGGCTGCCGATCGACCAGCTCGGAATGCCCGGACTCGCGGGCGCAGTGCGCGCAGCAGTAGATCGCATCGGCCACCTCGACGCGGTGGCCGAGGATCCGGCAACCGCAGTGATCACATAGCGGCGCGATTTTCGTCGCCGCGCATTCCACGCTGTCGAACGTCTCGGTGTGCCCGTTCCAGCTCACCGTAAATGCCTTGTCGTAGTCATTGCCACAGGTGGCGCAGACCGCCATGACTCATTCTCCGCCAATTCGCCGTTCGAACGCCACTGTTTTGACGTCGGGAGAATTCCCTGGGCCCCGGCGGGATAAACCTCAGGAGCTGACGCGCAAATGCGCGGTCAGCAGCAGCCTGTCGTAGGTGTTGCGGGACGGCAATACCTCGTCGTAGCGGAGCTCGAGAAAGTCCGTGGCAATTTGCTCTGCCAGGGCGCGCAGCTTGGTGTTGGTCTCCTGCGACCGCCACTTGAGCAGCTCGAAGGCGGAGTCGGCGTTGATCCGGTAGATCAGCATCAGCATGCCCTTGGCCTGTTCGATGCCGCCCCGGGCCTCGGCGATCTCGGCCACCGCCTCGGTGACGATCTCGTCTTGGGCCTCCTGAATCGACGGTGTGACGTCGACATAGAAGCCGTGCGTGCCGATCACCGCGCCGCTGTCGTCGTGGAGCTGATCGACCACCTCGACCACGTGATGAACGTCGCCGTGGGTGTCGATGATCCGGTGCCGGGTGGAAAAGGCGCCGGAGGTGCGGCGGATCTCGTCCAGCGTGGCGGCGACCTGGCCATAGTCGTCTGGATGCTTGTGCGACAGCACCAGATCGGTAGTCGGGTGCACCGTGCCGGGCTCGTAACCGTGCATGCGTTCGACCTGCGGTGACCACTCCCAGCGTTCGTCAGCGAAGTAGAACCGGAACCAGCCGACACGCTGAGGCTCGCCGCCCGCGAGGGCATGCTCGATGGGCCTTTGCCCGTCGACGTCGGCCAATTCATCGGTCATCACGTGCAGGTTATCCCGGCTCGGAACGAGCGGTGCGTGCATTTACTTCGTCTTCCCGGTGCGGGCGTCGTCGCGCTTGATTACCACCATCGAGATCACCGACGAGTCCTTCACGTTCACCCGTAACACCGCAGCGCCGCCGGCGATTCCGCCGGCTGACGTGGACGACTCGCCGACCAAGATTCATCACCGTAAACGAAACTCGGGCATCCCGTTTCGCAATCAACCCCGTTGTATCTTCGAATGCTTGGTGCTGCGAACGTTATCCGTCGCTGCAAGGAGGCATGATCGACATCGGCGTTGTTCGTTACGCCATTCCCCGGCTGAGCAGGCGTCCTCTCGGATCCTCGTCCAGATCTATCCGCTTGCCGGCCAGCCAGGTGCTGCGCACGACTCCGGCGAGCGGCCGCCGGTCGTAGGCGGAGACGGGATTCTTGTGTTGGAGCTTTGCCACATCGACGATGAAGGCCTCGTCCGGTGCGAAGACCGCGAAGTCTGCGGCATACCCGAGGGCGATGTGGCCCTTGGTGTTCACTCCGACCTGCCGAGCCGGGTTCTCCGCCATCCACCGGACCACGTCGTTCAGGGTGTAGCCGCGTCGCTTCGCCTCCGACCACACTGCGGACAGAGAAATCTGCAGCGAGGCGATGCCGCCCCAGGCGACTCCAAAATCGCCGATGTCGAATCTCTTGAGGTCAACGGTGCACGGAGAGTGATCGGTCACGACACAGTCGATGACACCGTCGGCCAGGCCCTGCCACAACAGTTCCCGGTTGCCGGCCTCGCGGATCGGTGGACAGCATTTGAACTGGGTCGCGCCCGCCGGAATCTCCTCCGAGACGAACGACAGATAATGCGGGCACGTCTCCACAGTGAGTTTGACGCCGTCCCTGCGCGCGGACGCAATCATCGGGAGTGCGTCGGAGCTGGATAGATGCAGGATATGCACCCGGCAACCCGTCCACCTCGCCAGTTCGATGACCTCGGCGATCGCGAGGTTCTCGGCGCCGCGAGGTCGCGATGACAGGAAGTCGGTGTAGTTGTCGCCCCTGGGCGAGGCCGCACGGTCGATTGAGTGGGCGTCTTCGGCGTGCACGATCATCATCGCGCCGAACGACGCAATTTCTTTCAAGGCCAGTTCGAGTCCCTCCGGATTGAGCGGTGGAAACTCGTCCACGCCAGAGTGCAGCAGGAAGCACTTGAAGCCGAACACTCCCGCGTCGTGGAGCGCACGCAGGTCCGGAACATTGCCCGGCACCGCACCACCCCAGAATCCGACGTCGACATACGCCTGGCCGGCCGCCACCCGCCGCTTGACCGCCAATGCCTCGACGTCGACGGTCGGAGGGATGCTGTTGAGTGGCATGTCGACGATCGTTGTCACACCGCCGGCCGCGGCCGCGCGTGTCGCGCTGGCGAACCCTTCCCACTCGGTTCGTCCCGGTTCGTTGACGTGCACGTGGGTGTCGACCAGACCAGGGATCAGGACCTCGTCGTCACCGAGTTCGACCATCCCGTCGGCGTCGAGTTCGGCGTCGATGGGCTCGATGACGACGATTCGACCGTCCCGCACCCCAATACAGCGGGCCACCTCGCCGGCCGCCGTGATCACCCGGGGTGCGCGAAACAGCAGGTCCAACTTGTCAGACATCGGACTCACCATCCTTACCGGCAACCTCGCGAACCGCTGCGGCGACCGCCGGTGCAACCGCTGCGTCGAACACCACCGACGCCACCGCCCCGGCCGGGGTAGAGGTGGTGCCGGCACCGACCGGGGCGGTGACGCGGACCGTGATCGAGTAAAGGGCGCTGGGCTTCGAAATTCGGTGCTCCTTGTTGGTTTGTCGTCTGACTAGCGGGGCGCCTGATCGCCGATCAGCGTTTGGTGACTTGGCGGCAGGGCGTCCCACCACGTCCGGCGGGCGTCGGACAGGGCCTGCTCGTCGAGGTCCCCGAACAGGCGCAGGCGCGACAGTCCGCCGTCGGGGTAGACGTCGAGCCGTAAATGTGTCGCGGCGCCGGTGGCGTGCAGAACGAACCGGTGCCGGGTGTCGGGTTGCACGGCGGTCCGGGGCAGCAGTTCGGTCCATGCGCTGTCGTCGTCGATGTCCGCGGATCGGGCGTCAATCGCGCTCAGGCGCACCCATCCTGGTGCGTTACCGACGTAGTAGCTGGTGTCGATCTCGACGTTGCGTGGGCGTCCGGCTGCGGCAAGGGCGAACACCGCGAAGTCGTTGCCGCCGCCGCGTCGGCGCGCGTTCTCCCAGCCTTCCCCCATGTTGCGGGCCCGGCCGGGAAGGATGATGTTCGCCGGCGATGCGTAGAACGCGTCCGAGCAGCCGACCAGCCGGCCTCCGTTTTCCGCGGCCAGCAGGTCCACCGTCCCGTCGAGGAACCGGGGGTCGGGCACCACCTCGCCGTGTACGCGCAGCCTCGCGACGCCACCGTCGGGATAGATCGAGAGTCGCACGTGAGTCCACCGGTGCCGGTCGGCGACCACGTAGGCGTTGGCGGTGTGCCCGTCGGCCGGGGACTTGTCGACGATGGTATGCCAATCGGCCTTCATGACCTCCTCGATGGAGGGATAACCTTCGATGGACGCTGCCTCGATCGAGACGAACGGTGGGTAGTTGCCCTTGAAATACGCAGTGTCGACGATGATTCCGTGGATGATTCCCGGTGTGCCGAGCCGTACGATGGCGTAGTCGTGACCGTCGTCGCGGCGGCGACGGGTTTCCCATCCGTCGTACACCTTGCCCTTGTGACCGAATTCGTTCGGGTCGAAGTACGGAGCTTCGGGCCGGATGAGGTTTTCCCGCTGCGCGAACAGTTCGTCGTTCGCCGCGGACACACTGCCGCCGAGGGCGCGCGAGGCGAGGTCCGGTAGCGCGGTGAAGTCGTGCGTGGTCATGATTCTCCTTGATGATTCGTGGTGAGGAAGCCGGTCGACGCTGCCGCGATCGTGCGTCCGATCCGGCGCAGCAGTTCCGCCGCATTCGCGATCGATTTGTGAATGTCGGGCTCCAGCTCGGCGAGCGTGTATGCCATGCGAATTCCGGCGTTGCGTAGTTGAATGTCGTTGAGCACACTGCGTCCCGCCACCGCGACAACGGGCACGCCGGCCTCGCCGGCTGCCGCAGCGACGCCGATGGGCGCCTTGCCGTGCAGGCTCTGCACGTCCAACGATCCCTCACCGGTGATGACGAGGTCGGTCCCGGCAAGCTTGCGCCGGAAGTCGACGAGGTCGAGGACGGTGTCGATCCCGGGACGGGTCCTTGCCCCGAGAACAGACATCGCGCCAAAGGCGGCTCCCCCTGCCGCGCCCGCCCCCGCGGTGTGGCTGTTGTCGCGGCCTGTCGCGGTGCGCACGACCCGCGCCCACTGAGTCATGGCGTCCTCGAGCACAACCAGTTCCTCTGCATCCGCGCCCTTTTGGGGTGCGTAGACGGCAGTGGCGCCGTTCGGACCGAGCAGCGGATTGTCGACGTCGCAGGCTAGCTGGAAATGCGCCCCGCGCGCCGCCGGGTGCAGGCCGCTCAGATCCACGCTGACTGCGTGGCGCAGCGCCCCCCCGCCGTGCGCGACGTCGTTTCCCTGGGCATCGAGAATGCGGACGCCGAGTGCTTGCAGCATCCCAGCACCGCCGTCGGTTGACGCACTGCCGCCGAGACCGACGACGATCTCGCGAGCACCCTCATCCAGCGCGTGCCTGATGACGGTGCCGAGTCCAAATGTGCTGGCACCCAGCGGGTCCAGTTCACCTCCCGGGAGGGTCACCAGTCCGACTGCCGAGGCGAGTTCCACCACGGCAGTCGATCCGCGCACCGCATACGAGGTCGCAATCGACCGACCCGTCGGCCCGGTGGTCTTCACCGCGACGGGCAACCAGCCGGCGGCGACGGCGGCCGCGACCGTTCCGTCTCCGCCATCGGCCACCGGAGCACACGTGATGCGCCAGGACGGGTTCCCCGCTGCGAGTCCTTCGGCGAGAGCGTCCGCGACTTCGGCTGCGGTCAGGGAGCCCTTGAACTTGTCTGGCGCGACCAGTACACGTGTCACGGTGCCCCCTAGTCCAGCAGCATGAGGGCGGTGGGGGCGTGTTCCCAGCTCTCGGCGAGGTCCTCGAACTCGGCGACGTTGTCGATATCGGTTCCCATCGCGATGTTGGTGACCCGTTCGAGGAAGACCTCGACGAGCACCGGCACCTTGTGCTCACTGGCCAGCCTGCGGGCCTGCTCGAGCGCGCCGGCGATCTCACCCGGTTCGGTCACGCGTAATGCCTTGCAGCCCAGTCCCTCGGCGACCTTGACATGATCGACGCCGTAGCCCTTCGGCATCGCAGGCAACATGTCGTGCTGACTGCTTTCCTGAGAGTTGATGTTGTCGAAGCCGAGTTGGACGCAGTAGTCCATATTGAACGCGCGCTGCGCCTGCCGGATCAGGCCGAGGTAGGAGTTGTTCACCACCACGTGGATGTAGGGCAGGTTGAACTGGGCGCCGACCGCCAGTTCTTCGATCATGAACTGGAAGTCGTAGTCGCCCGACAGCGCCACCACCGTCGCGCCCGGATCTGCGGTCACCACTCCGAGCGTGGCGGGGATGGTCCAGCCGAGTGGCCCGGCCTGGCCGCAGTTGATCCAGTTCCGCGGCTTGTACACATGCAGGAACTGCCCGCCGGCGATCTGCGAGAGCCCAATCGTGCTGACGTAGCGGGTATCGCGATCGAAGACGCGGTTCATTTCTTCGTACACCCGCTGCGGCTTGACCGGAACCTCGTCGAAGTGTGTCTTGCGTTGCATGGTGCGCTTACGGGTCACGCAGTCCTCCACCCAGGCGGAGCGGTCCGGCGTCGCGCCGTGGGCCTTGCGCTCCCGGGCGATGGCGACGAACTGCTGGAGTGCGGCCTTGGCGTCGGAGACGATGCCGTAGTCGGGTGCGAACACCCGGCCGATCTGGGTGGGTTCGATGTCGACGTGCACGAACTTGCGGCCCCTGCAGTAGGTGTCGAGCCCGCCGGTGTGGCGGTTGGCCCACCGGTTGCCGATACCCAGGACGAAGTCCGAGGCCAGCATCGTTGCATTGCCGTAGCGGTGCGCGGTCTGCAGACCGACCATCCCGGCGAAAAGGCGGTGATCGTCGGGGATCGTGCCCCAGCCCATCAGAGTCGGCACCACCGGCACGTCCAGCAGCTCGGCCAGCTCGACCAGCAGGTCCGCGGCGTCGGCGTTGATGATGCCGCCGCCCGCGACGATCAAGGGTCGCTCTGCCTCGGCGAGCATGTCGAGCGCCTTCTCCGCCTGCGCCCGCGTCGCGGCCGGCTTGTGCACCGGCAGCGGCTGGTAGGTGTCCGGGTCGAAGTCGATCTCGGCCAACTGCACATCGATCGGCAGGTCGATCAGCACCGGACCGGGCCGACCCGAACGCATGAGGTGGAATGCCTGGGCAAACGCCCCCGGCACCTGGGCCGGCTCGAGCACCGTCATTGCCATCTTGGTGACCGGCGCGGCGATCGCCGCGATGTCGACGGCCTGGAAGTCTTCCTTGTGCAGCCGCGCGACCGGTGCCTGGCCGGTGATCGCGAGGATCGGGATCGAGTCCGCTATCGCCGAATACAGCCCGGTAACCATGTCGGTGCCCGCCGGTCCGGAAGTGCCGATGCAGATTCCGATGTTGCCGGCCTTGGCGCGGGTGTATCCCTCCGCCATATGAGATGCGCCCTCAACGTGGCGGGCGAGGACGTGCTTGATCCCGCCATGATCACGCATTGCTGCGTAGAACGGGTTGATCGCCGCTCCGGGAACGCCGAAGGCCTGCGTGGCACCTTCGAGCTCCAGAATCTTCACCGCTGCGTCCGCGGCGCGCATACGAGGCATGTCAGTTCTCCATCAAATGAAAAGTAGTTGAAATAAGTTCACTCGGAGCTGCGGCCCGACAGCCGCTCGACTCCGCGCAGCAGTGCTGAATGGTCAAGCCCGCCATCGCCATTCGCTCGGGCAGAGGCCATGAGTTGGGCGACGACGGCGCCGAGTGGCGCCACCACACCGGCCTCGCGAGCCGCGGCGGTCACGATGCCGAGGTCCTTGTGGTGCAATTCAATCCGGAATCCGGGTTCGAAGGACCGGTCCAGCATCTTCTGTGCCTTCTGATTCAGGACGGCCGAGCCGGCGAGCCCCCCGCCGAGTACCTCCACCGCGGCCTTGGTGTCGACACCGTAGGCCTCGAGGAAGATGATCGCCTCGGCGAGGAGTTGGATGTTTCCGGCGACGATCAGCTGGTTGGCAGCCTTCACCGTCTGTCCGGCGCCGTTCGGGCCCACGTGGACAACGGTTTTCCCGACGATGTCGAGGATCGGCTTGGCCGACTCGAAATCTTCTCGGGTGCCGCCGACCATAATCGATAGTGCGGCGTTGACCGCACCGGCCTCGCCTCCGGAGACGGGGGCGTCGATCAGTCGAAAGCCGCGTTCGGCGGCCTGCGCGGCCAGAGCGGTGGTGACGTCGGGTCGGATGCTGGAGAAGTCGATTATCAGCGCGCCGGCCGGTGCGTTGTCGAATACTCCGTTCTCCCCGGCGAGCACGGCCTGCACGTCGGGTGAATCCGGGACCATGACGGCGACGACGTCGGCGCCCGCCACTGCCTTGGCAATGGAGTCGGCGGCGGTGCCTCCGGCTTCGACGAGCGCGGCGGTGCGCTGCGGCGAACGGTTGTAGCCGACGACCTGGTGGCCCGCCTTGGCGAGATGAACGGCCATGGGGCTGCCCATGATTCCGAGTCCGATGAATGCGATAGTGCTCACGAGTCTCCTCGATTCCGTCAGGGTGGTGGGTGTGTCTTAGAGGCCAGCGCGCGACGCGCGCTGTTCGCGGGGCAACCAGTCGAAGGTGTCCTGGCGGGTCGACTTGTATTCGAGTCCGACATAGCCGCGGTACCCGTGTCCGGCGAGCTGGTCCAGATAGCCCGGGATGTCAAGCGTTCCGGTACCGGGTTCGCCGCGCCCCGGTGCGTCGGCGATCTGCACATGTCCGATGCGCGCGGCGTACGAGTCGATCGCCGCGCCGACGTCGTCCCCGTTGACCGCGAGGTGGTACAGGTCGGCGAGCAGTCGCAGCGACTCGACACCGTAGTCGGCCTGGACTCGGTCGACCACCGCGACGGCATCGGCGGCGCGCTTCAGCGGATACGCCGGTGCGCCGCTGACCGGCTCGATGAGCACCACCGCACCGATGCGCTCGGCCGCCTTACCGGCCAGCGCCAGATTCTCGGTGGCCGTCTCATCTTGCTTGTCCGGCGCCACGCCCTCGACCCGATTTCCGTAGAGGGCGTTGAATGCTTTGGTGCCCAGGCGTTCTCCGATGCCCACAGCGATGTCGATGTTGTCCCGGAACGCCAGCGTGTGTGCCGGGTCCGACAGCAGCCCGCGGTCGCCGGCCGGCATGTTTCCGGCCGCGAAGTTCAAGCCGGTCAGCTGCACCCCGGCGTCCTCGATGGCACGGACGAACGCGTCGACCTCGCGATCCGCCGGCACCGGGGCGGCGAAGGGCCACCAGAATTCGACAGCGTCGAACCCGGCGTCCCGCGCCCCCTGCGGTCGCTGCAGCAGCGGCAGGTCGGTCAACAGGATCGAGCAGTTCACGGTGTAGGCAAAGGTATCCATCTGTTGTTCTTTCGCTTCTCGGTTCGGTCAGGAGACCGTGGTGCTATCGGGGTCGGGCAGTCCTCGGTACCGTCGCCAACCGCCGTAATCGGTGATGTCGGTGAGCTCGGCGGGCCTGGCCTCCACCAGCCCCGGACGCAGTCCGACCGCGAGAACCGAACGGCCGTCCTCGAGTTCGATCACGGTGAGCTCGAGCTCCTCGGGCTCCTCGGGCAGGAAGTCGGTACGAATGTCCTCGATCGGAACGTCATAGAGCTCGCCCTCGATCGACTTGCCGCCGGACTCGGTCAGTAGCAGCGCAGGGAACTCATCCCGCACGGAATAGAACCGGTAGTTGGGGGCGGTCCGGAAGGTACCGAGGAAAGTGTGCGCGGCAACGTTGTGATGGAGGCTCCCACCCCGCATCGCTCCCCCGTTGCAGAACAGCGCAGTCATATGTCGACTCCTTGTCGTCAGGTGTCGGCCATTCGGGTGCTCACCACCGAACACCTATTTTTCGTATTGTGAAAGATGAATTCCGTTTTGCGGATATAGTTAATCGTGTCGCACTCCTTACTGTCAAGGGTGTGCGTGTCGTTGCGATCGATGGTTGGGCGGTGTGCCGCTCTGCGCGGCTGCCGATCGCCTTGGTCGGAACCGAGCCAATCCGGCGTCCGATGCGGATGTCAGACCAGGTAGACCCGATCTCACCGCCGGCAGTCGATGGCAGCGCAACGATTCGGTTTCTCCGCACCACGAACACCACGACCCGATCTCACCGCCGGCAGTCGATGGCAGCGCAACGATTCGGTTTCTCCGCACCACGAACACCACGACCCGATCTGCATCACCCGCATGCCTCGGCGCGGGACACGCCCGGCCTGCACCGGATCAGCGAATGGCTCTACAACCAGGACCTTGGTCCGACAAGGGCAGCAGGGCAGCACTGGGCCGGCTACAACATTTTCACGCTGTGGGCCAACGACGTGCACAGCTTGGGCAATTACGGTTTCGCCGTGGGTCTGTTCTCCCTGGTCTGGGGTCGCGAGCACCGCAATGTTTCTCGGCGCCAAATACTCGGAGGTCTTTCCGCGTCGTGGACGGCGTCGCCGCCGCATTGACGGTCGCCGGACCAGCGCACCACCCCTGCCTACCAGGGCTCTATCGGGCTACGAACAATGCTTTTCGCTCTGTGGAATAGTATGGAGATATCAGCGGGCGCGGCGGAGAGGTTGGGACTCATGGCAGCCAGACCAGCAGGGCGCGGCGGCGTGCAGTCGGTCGAGCGCGTGCTCGACGTGCTCGAAATCATGGCCAGCGCTGGCGGCTCCATCGGACTCAGCCAACTCGCCGAGTCATCCGGGCTTCCGGTGCCGACCATCCACCGTTTGGTCAGAACGCTCGTCGACTGCGGTTACGTACGCCAATTGCCGAACCGGCGGTATTCGTTGGGGCCCAAGCTGATCCGGCTCGGCGAAAGCGCCACCCGCCTGATCGGCGCGTGGTCGCGTCCGCACCTGGCCGAAGTGGTCAAGACCACCGGGGAAACAGCGAACATGGCATTGCTCGATGACACCATGGCGGTGTATGTCTCCCAGGTGCCCTCCGAGCACTCGATGCGCATGTTCACCGAGGTGGGCCGGCGCGTGCACACGCATTGCACCGGGGTGGGCAAGGCGCTGCTAATGCAGCTGTCCGACAATGCTGTCCGGCAAATGGTCGCCCGTACCGGGATGCCCGCCCAGACCGCCTTCACCATGACCGATCCGGAGGCCCTCATCGCGGACCTCGAACTCAGCCGTCACCGCGGGTACGCCCTCGACGACGGCGAACAGGAGATCGGCGTGCGGTGCTTCGCGGTTCCGGTCCCCGAAGCGCCCACACCGACCGCAATCTCTGTCTCGGGGCCTGCGGGGCGGGTGACCATTGACTCCGCCGACCATATCGTCCCGCTGCTCCGACGGGTCGCGAAGGAATTGAGCACGCAGTTCGGCGACAACCCCGCAGTCTGATTGGCCCGCGGGTCAAGCACGGGTAATCCCGCAGTCCCACGAGCGATGAGGCGTCCCCGCTCGCCGGAAGCGCAAAGAACCCAGGTGCTATCGACCGCGTTCATCTGAATCGAACGCACAAGCCGGCCAGCACAGGGCACGGCGGCGTTGTGGTTCAGCCCAGACAACGGGTGCAGATGACCGGGAGGACCGGTCAACGGGCCTTCCCTCCGATGGGCTGTTCGGGATCCCAGCGACCCGCACGGCGTCGGTCTTCGTTCAGCGCTCTGCGGCTCGAGGAATCTGAGACGTTGCCTCCGTGCGGGCGGGCTGCAACCACGATGTCAATCCCGTCCATCAGCCACCCGACAGCACGCCGCCAACACACCCGAACCCATCCTGGCGGTTCGCGTCGCTGGCGATCGCGCAGGTCCACGGCCGCCCGGCGCGGCCCGAATCGGGATCGTAAAGCTACCGCGGCGCAACCCTTGACCACCATCCAACCCCACGCCTATCATTTCGTTCTACGGAGAATTCGTTCCGCAATGCGGACAAGTGATCGAGACCACAGCAAGGGAGCACCCATGGGCATCGCCCTCGGACCGAACCAGTACGGAAAGGCAGAGAACCGGGTCGTACGCATCTACCGCGACACCGACCGCCACGAAATCCGCGACCTGAACGTGTCGACCTCGCTGCGCGGCGACTTCAGCGAGGCCCACATCACCGGCGAACAGGGCGACGTGCTGCCCACCGACACACAGAAAAACACCGCCTTCGCCTTCGCCAAGGAAAAGGGCATCACATCCCCCGAGCAGTTCGGGATCGCCCTGGGCGCCCACTTCCTCGACGTCACCCCCAAGGCGAATGCGTCCCGGATCGGGATCGAGGAGTACGCCTGGGAGCGCATCGAGGTGGACGGCCACGGGCACGACCACTCGTTCGTCCGGCGCGGTCCAGAGGTGCGCACCGCCGTGGTCACCACCGACGACAGCTCGGGCGAGCGCCGGGTCTGGGTCGTCTCGGGCGTGCAGGACCTGGTCATCCTCAAGTCGACCGGATCGGGCTTCAAGGGCTTCCTGAAGGACAAGTACACCACCCTGCAGGAGACCGAGGACCGGATCATGGCCACCGCGCTGACCGCACGGTGGCGCTACGAGCACACGAACGTCGACGACTGGAACAAGACCTACGACGACATCAAGCGCACCCTGCTCGAGGTGTTCGCCAGGAAGTACTCCAAGGCCCTGCAGCAGACGCTGTACCTGATGGGCGAGGCGGTGCTCGAGGCGCGCCCCGAGGTGGCCGAGATCAAGTTCTCGGCGCCCAACAAACACCACTTCGTGGTCGACCTGTCGCCGTTCGGCGTGGAGAACAACAACGAGGTCTTCATCGCCGCCGACCGGCCCTACGGCCTCATCGAGGCCTCCGTCGTGCGCGAGGGCGGCTCCGACCCCGGAGACGCCTGGTTTAACACCCCCGGCTTCTGCTAAAGGACGGCACCCGTGACCAAATCCACCTCCGCGACCATCGACAAACCGCGTCCCAAGAAGCACCCGGTCGACGAGATCCTGCCGATCCCGAAACTCGCGGTGTACGGCTTCCAGCACGTACTGGCCTTCTACGCCGGCGCGGT
>CAWKCR010000001.1:0-163180 GCA_963848185.1 uncultured Actinomycetota bacterium | reverse complement strand
TGGACACCGCGAAGGCGGCCTGCGTGGTGTCGAAGCCCAGTTCCTCGCGCAGGAACGTCGGGTACAGGCCCAGGAAGCCGTAGAAGACCGTGCCGCTGACCGCGCAGGCGATGCCGAAGCCGAGCGTGTTGCGGTTGTACGGCCTGGACGGGACGTGGCTGTAGTCCTGCGTGGCAGCGACCCCGCCGGAACCGACCTTCGCTTCCGACATGCGCCGGGAGACGGCCAGCAGGATCAGGACCGCCATGACCAGTCCCAGCCCGCCGAACAGGAAGAACGGGGCACGCCAGTTCTCGAACTGGACGGCGAACGGGACGCCGATGATAGGGCCGAGGAAGATACCGGCACCAAAGGCGACACCGATGAACCCCGCGGCGAAGGCGCGCCGGTGGAAGAAGAAAGACCCGACCAGTGCGTACAGCGCGGTCGCCTGGACTCCTTCGCCCACGCCCGAGACGAAGCGGTAGGCGGCCATGTCGAAGAATCCCTGCGAGAGGGGGATGGCCAGTGTTCCCAGGGAGTACACCAGGACGCTGCCGATGATCACGGTCTTGCGTGAGTACCTGTCCACGATGAAGCCGGCGATGAAGCCCGCCACGGCCAGGCCGACGGTGAATCCGGTCGCCAGGAACCCGGACTGTTTGAGGGAGAATCCGAAATCCTCTCGGATCTCGGGCAGCAGCGGGTAGAAGACCTGCCGGTCCATGGCGTTGAGCATGAAGGACAGACACAGCACCGCGAAGCCGACGGCGACGGCGGCCGGCGCCAGGGGGCGGCCTGCGCCGTGGACGGCCGTCTTGGATGAAGCGGTGATAGTTGCAGGGGGCATTGGATACTCCTGGGAGGATGGGGCGCCCGGCCGTCGGCAGGGCATGGCGAGTCGGAACCGGTGCGCACGGTCGGCGTCCCGGGTCGGGGAATTCGTACGGGAGTCAGGCTGGTAAAGAGCAGGTCTTGCGCCGGTGCCGTCGCAGCAGGATGACGAACGGAACCGTCGACAGGAGGGCGAGGAGCGGGATGACCAGCGCGTGGATCCACCCGGGTTCCAGCCACTGGGACAGCGAAGTAATTGCGCGGTGCGGAAAACATCGACGAACTCCTCGGCTGAGATCAGGATTGGCGTGAATGACCGGGAGGACTACAGGCGTCATGGCAGCCCACTATCGGCATGAGGGTGGCCCTCGGACTCGTCTACGGCGACCAGGGTTCCGACAAACCCGCGCTCCTGGTCGCCCGGGCTCCACGCATGGCACACGGTGCCGGACATCTGCGTTGCTAGGCACGTCGGGGGGTCGCAGGAGCACGTGACCAGGGGCTCGTCGGTACGTCCCAGGTACTTGTCGGCCCAGTCCGGGTCGGTCAGGACAGCGCGACCGAGCATCACCGCTGCGGCCAGGTCGTCGGCGACAACGCTCTCTGCTGTGGCTGGATCCCCGAGCCCACCGTTTGCGAAGAGCGGCACGGTGGTCACCTCGGCGATCAATTGGAAAACCTCGGGGCGCAGAGCGGTCGCATCGCCGTGGCCGCGACCACGCTGGGCGCGAAGGGACTCGAAAGTCGTGGGGATCGGAGCGATGAAGTCGATCCCCAGGTTCGAGATCATCGCGGCGAGGTGGGCGGCATCGGAGGGCTCCCAGCCTCCGGGCATCATCTCGTCGCTCATCAGATGGAAGCCGACGAGCATGTCTTCGCCGACGGCTTCGAGTACGGCTTGCGCGACCTCGAGGGTCAGGCGCGTGCGGCCGGTGAAGCTGCCTCCGTACTCATCGGCCCGCTTGTTCATACGGGGCGACTGGAACGATGACAACAAGAATCCCTGGGCCCCGTGCAACTCGACGCCGTCGAAGCCAGCGTGTCGCGCCAGCTCTGCGGCGCGCACGAACTCCTGGGTGACCTCCTCGATTTCCTCGGGGGTCATCTCCGCCGGTGTGACAACCCTGTCGGCGGTCAGCGGAAACGGGAGGGCGCTCGGCGCCAGCCGGCGCTTCGCTTCGTACTCTTCCCAGGGGCCCGCGTAGCGACCAGCGTGCACCACCTGGAGTACCGCCAAGGCTCCGTGGGACTGGATGGCGCGGGCGAGCCGGGTGAGGCCGGGAAGGTGCTCAGGACCGGAGACCAGCCCATGACGGGGGAGTTGACGGCCCGCCTCACTGATGGCGAAGTTCTCCGTGATCACCATCCCCACGCCGCCGGCCGCACGTCTCGCGTAGTGCGCGATCGTCTTCGGCGTCACATGGCCATCGAGATCCGCGTAGCAAACGGACAGCGGTGCTTGCACGATTCGGTTGCGCATGACCCGCTTGCCGAAGTCGAGCGGTCGAGCAAGTACGGGTGAAGCGGCTGCCTTGGGTCCGTCGGAGTACACGCTCTCTTCTCTTCCTCGCCGTTACCGGGGCCGGTCACTCGCAACCGGCTGTGCTCTGATGACCGCCTTCGACGCCCGTAGCGGCCTCGTCACGCCGAGAATTGTGACGACGCTTACCCTGCGAATCGGGGATGCCCGCTAGGGATTTCTCAGGAAGAAATGTGCATCCGCCCGCAACGGTGGTCGTCCGGCAGGGTGCGACGATATTGGCACCGATCTCGCCGACGTCGGGCGTGGACCTTTTGGCGAAGACTTCCAACGCTTCTCGCGACGCCGCGTTGACCACAGCACCGAAGGACGGACAGCCAATGAAAGACCCGACCTGGGCCCTCGTTCAGTGGGTGAGCGACGACAGCCCGCACCCGCTCGCTGGGGTGCTCAGCGGTGGGGTCGTCCGCACGTTGCCCGACGAGTTTGCTGGGCTCGACATGATGGCGATCCTTCAATCATGGGAGGAGGCGAAGCCGGTTCTCCGGCGCATCGGGACGTCCACTGTCCGTCAGTTGGGCGTCGCGCAGAACGCTGTCCTCGTCGCGCCCGTGACCTATCCCCGCAAGGTCCTCGGCGCGGGTGCGAACTACTACGACCACGCAGCCGAGATGGGGACGGCTCGCCCGACGCCTGGCGCCCGGACGTTTTTCTTCCTCAAGCCGCCAAGCACCACGATCGCGGGCCCCTACGACTCGGTTGCGCTTCCGGTCACTGCCGACCCGCGCCTCGATTGGGAAGTCGAGCTGGGCATCGTCATCGGACGCGCCGGCAGGCACATAGCCGCGGAGGCGGCAGCCGAGCATGTCGCCGGATACACCGTTGTGAACGACCTGTCGGCGCGTGGCGACTTCTTCAACAAGGAGGCGGTGGCCCCGGTCTTCGCGCACGACTGGCTCGCGCACAAGGGTCAGGACGGATTCTGCCCGTGCGGGCCTGGCATCGTCCCGGAATGGCTGGTCCCGCAGCCGGATCGTCTGACCATGAGGCTCTCCGTGAACGGCTCACTGATGCAGGACTCCACGACGGCTGAGCTGATCACGGGTATCGCCGACCTCGTCAGCGCCGCGAGCCGGTGGGTGACCCTGGAGGCAGGAGATCTGATCTTGTCGGGCACCCCGGCTGGAGTCGGCGCTGCGCGCGACCAGTTCTTGGGAGTGGGGGATGTGGTCGTCGCCGAGATCGACGGCGTCGGCCGGATCGAGAACCGGATCGTTCGACCCGCATGAGCACGTCCGACAAGGCCCCCAAGTGGTTGAACGGGTGCCCACCAAGGGCGGCAGGACCACGCCGGCCGCGTTATGCTTTCCACAAGTCGTGACCCGTCCGCTCGCGCGTTCTCGAGCAGGGGCCCGGCCCGAGAGCGAGATCGCCATCAACGCCCGTCAACCGTCGAAGCCGGATGCTCGGCAGTTGTCTCCGCTCAGGGGCGTCGACATGGCGCTGCAGCTCATCGAGGTCCTCCAGATCCGGAAGACGTTGCGGGTTCACGAGGCCGCCACCATCCTGGGCATCTCCCAGCCGACGGCCTACCGGTTCCTCTCCGCACTGCGCGCGCGAGGTTACGCGACCAAGGACCACCAACGCGTGTATCACTCCACAGCGCGCATGGACGCCGTGGCGCCCAAGAGCGGCCCGCGCAGTACGGTGACGATCGTCTTTCCGTTTCTGGCAGAGCTCTGCGAGCAGACGGGCCAGTCGGTGAATTACTGCATTCTCGAAGGCAACGGCGTTCGTTCGCTTGTCGGAGTCTCGTCCCCCTCGAGCCTGGTCGGCTCGCGCGACGGTTGGCTGCTGCCCGCCTACAGCACCTCGGCTGGTCAAGTGTTGCTCGCCAACCTACCTGACGAAGAACTTCGGGAGCTCTACCCCTTGGGGCTGCCGAGCAATCCGCGCTCGCCCGACTTCGACATGGGCAAGCTCCGCCGGGGAATCGCGATCGTACGGCGCCGCGGCTGGGCCTTCAATGACGAGGTGTCGGAGAGAGGGATCATCGGGGTCGCCGTTCCGGTCAGAAGTCCCCGGACTGCAAGCACCGTCGGAGCGCTGGCGCTCGTTGCGTCGGCTTCCCAGGCCAAGCCGGAAGAGGTCCGCGCGTGCGTTCCGCTCCTCGTCGACTGTGCCGCTCGCATCGGTGATCAACTGGCGCGTGGCTGACCCGCGACCAAGTACCCCCACGTCGAAGTCGTCAGCCTGCCACGTTTCCTGAGGCCGAGTCCCTCCATGCTGCGCTTCGAGGCGGGTGCAGCAGGCGTCGGCAGAAGGATGCCGACGCCCATGAGGTTGGCCGCGGCCGTCCGGCCGCCGGATACGCGGACGCGGTCCATCTCGACCCAGCGGTCGCGAATGCTGACTCAATTGCTGCCCGCCGGCGGAGGCTGAAGGAGGCAGAGCACCCGACCGCGCTGCACATGATCAGCGATCTGGCCGACGGATCGCAGGCCCCTGCGACCCGCCAGGCTTTGGCGGTCGTCACCGGCGTCCCGGCCTGCAACGTCATTCCGCCCAGCGAAATGTTGACGCGGCGTCCTACCGCCCTCCTCGACGCGACCGCAAAATGTCGACACAAGCCCTTTCGGATGTCTGCGCGATTGGAGTGAGAACACGTGCGCGTGAACGGTCTGCTGCACTACGGGCTACAGGTGCCATCCCTGGAGATGGGCCACGACTTCTACAGCAACTTCGGACTGAACGTGTCCGAGCGGGAAGACGCGCTCGCCATCAGTTGTGAGGGGCGCGACCTCGACCAGGCTCTGCTGCTCGAAGGTGCGAAAAAGAAGCTGCGGTTCGTGGCTTTCGGCATCGACAGGGACTCCACGCTGGAATGGCAGCGCCGGCTCGAGTCAGCTGGAGTCAAGCTGGTCGATGCACCGGTCACCGTCGCCCAAGGCGGACTGTGGTTCGCCGATCCCGACGGCGTCCTGGTCAACCTGCGCGAAGACGAGATCGCTCCGTGGCGAAAGGCCACGCCGGAGGACTCGATGTTCAACTTCGGCGACGACATCCAGCGCGTCGACCAGCCCCGCTGGCTCACCGCCGACGCCCCGGCCCTGCCCCGGCGTCTAAGTCACATGCTGATGTTCGCCTCCGACATGGCCAAGTCCGAGCACTTCTACACCACCCTGCTCGGGCTGCGCCTCTCCGACCGGATCACCGGAATGGCTACGTTCCTCAACTCCGGACCAGGCGATCACCACGTGTTCGGGTTCATCCAGAGCACCCACCCTGGGCTGCATCACTCGAGTTGGGAAGTTACGAACTTCGATCAGATTGCCGTGGGTGCCCGCACCATGCGGGAGAGAGGACACCAAGAGGGCTGGGGCCTCGGACGCCACACCCTTGGGTCGAATCTGTTCCACTACATCCGCGACCCGTGGGGTAGTTGGATCGAGTACACCGCCGACATGGACCGGATCACCGAAGCGTGGCGGGCCACCGAGTGGGATCTCCCACCTGCGGTGTGGTGCCCGATGCCGCCCGAGACGTTCCTGACCAACCTCGAAGACCGCAGCTGAGGCGCCGGAGATGACTGCCACCCCACCACCGGTGGCGATGTGATGCCCACTCTCCGTGCGGAATTCCATCGACTGGCGCCCGAAACAGGCACTGCGCGATGCCAGGAAGTCGGCTCGTCGGTATATCAGGTCTTCAACGGCAGCGGACGCGTCAGCGTGGGCGACAGCAGTTGGAACGTCGAACGCGGCGACCTGTTCGTGGTGCCCTCCTGGCAGCCGCTGACGGTGGAGACCGAGGGTGGCCTGGACCTCTTCCGGTTCGGCGACGCCCCCATCTTCGAAAAGCTCGACCACCACCGCCACCAGATCGCGAGAGCAGGCCGATGAGACTCACGACCATTCACACGCCCAACGGCACCCGTGCCGCCCGGGTCGAGCCCGAGGGATATGTCGACCTGGACGCCATCGATCTGACGAGCGTGCTCTCCCGCGACGACTGGCGCACCTACGCGCCAACACACGCCGGCACCGTGTATCCGCGCACGAACACGACGTTGGCGCCGGTCGTATCCAGTCCGGGAAAGATCCTGTGCGTCGGGCTCAACTACCGCAGCCACATCCTCGAGATGGGCCGCGACCTGCCGCAGCACCCTACGCTGTTCGCCAAGTTCGCCGACGCCTTGATCGGGCCCAACGACGACATCATCCTGGCCCCCGAGTCGGACGCCATCGACTGGGAGGCCGAGCTCGTCATCGTCATCGGCGACACTATCCGCCGCGCCGACCAAGCCGCTGCTGCCTCGGCGATCGCCGGATTCACCGTGATGAACGACGTGTCGATGCGCGACTGGCAGTTCCGCACCAAGGAGTGGTTGCAGGGCAAGACCTTCGAGGCCACGACACCCATCGGCCCAGTGATGGTCACACCCGACGAGCTGCCCGGGGGAGTGAGCCCCGCCCTGGCAATCTCAACGACCATCAACGGTGAAGTCATGCAGAAGGCCGACTCCTCTGACCTAGTGTTCACACCCGTCGACCTGGTGCGCTACGCCTCGACCATCGCGACCCTGAGGCCGGGAGACATCATCGCCACCGGCACTCCTGGTGGGGTCGGGCACGCCCGCAAGCCTCCCCGCTACCTCAACCACGGCGATCTCGTCGTGACCGAGATCGAGCACATCGGTCGGCTGGAGAACATCGCGAGCGCGCCATGAGCCAAGCCCGCAGCTGGATGGAGCATCAGACGCAGGTGTTCCTGTCCGCGGTCGAGAGACTAGACGACACTGAGCTCGATGCGCCCACAGCTCTTCCAGGGTGGACTCGACGACACGTCATTGCACACGTCCACTCCAACGCTAAGGCGCTGCGCCGCTTGGTGAGCTGGGCTGCCACCGGTCGGGAGAATCGGATGTACGAGTCCACTGAGCAGCGCGCCGAGGAGATCGAACGGGGCTCAGCCGTGTCTGGCGCCCGGCTACGACATTTCGTCAGGACCTCAGCCGGACAGCTCGCCGCCGACCTCGATGCCCTCGATGACCGAGCTTGGCAGGCGAAGGTCACCACCGCCCAGGGTCGTGTCGTCCCGGCCACCGAGATCCCCTGGATGCGTACACGGGAGGTGGCCGTCCACGCCGTCGACCTGGCGGCCGGAGCCGACTTCGCTCGCATGCCCGCTGACCTCATTGCTGCATTGCTGGTCGACGTGGTCCGCAGGCGTGCATCGCAGGGCGAAGGCCCCGGGTTGGCCGCATGGCTCACCGGACGTACAACTGATGCACCCGATCTGGGCCCGTGGCTCTGACCGCCGTCAGGATAACGAAGGGATCGGCCCTGAGGACTTGCGACGCGATCAAGGCGTCGCAGCCCGACGCGGGCGTGGTTCTCGTCGAGCGCTATTGCGTTGACGACACGCTCGAGTTCGGCGCCGCTTTCTCCGACGCGACCACCCAGCTCAGGGAATTGATGGCAGATGTGACATGAGCGTGAGGAAACACCAGACCTTGACTAAGGCGGTGTCCGCCGCGGATTCGTCGGCGGCGGTGCTGAATTCGGGTCGCCGCGGCTGGGTCGCGTAGCAGGAGTAGGTCAGCTATGTCCACGCGCCGGAAGCATCGATGGTGGCGCCGGTGAGGTAGGAGGCGTCGGGAGAGAGCAAAAATGCGGCGGCCGCAGCGATTTCGTCGGGTTCAGCCAACCTTCCCAGCGCGTTCATCGATTTGACCACCGCATCGAAGGGGACCGTCGCGCGAGCGCCGGCGGGGTGTAGTTGGCGCTGGCTTTGGCGGCCATGTCGGTGGCGGTGCCTCCCGGTGCGATGGCGTCGATGCGCGATGCCGCGTTCGGCCAACTCCGGTGCGAATCAGCCCAGGTCCCGCTTTCGGCCGTCAACGGCTGTCTGCACGGCACCGTAGATGACGTCCTGGAGCAAGCGGCGGAGTGGCGCGACCACGGCGTGCGCTACCTCGTCACCGTGAACTTCGGCCCGATGCAACCGGGCCTGCGCAACGGCATGGCCACGATGCTGCCCTTCACCAAGGTCGTCCGCGGCCTCAAGCGGTTTAGATTCCCGGCGACAGACGCTTAAGTCACTCCAAAACCTCGGCGCTCGGCGCGACTTCTGCGTCTCGCCCAGATCGCTTATTACGGCGTGATGACGGTGCGGCTGACCGGTTCTGCGGCGGCCTGGCGGCTGTAGATGCCCCGCTGCACGGCGCTCAGCAGCGCGTTGCGGGTCTCCTCCGGATGGATGAGGTCATCGAAGCCGAGGTGGCCCGCCGACCGGAAGGACGCCTCCACCTCCGCCTTTCGTAGCTTCTCCTCGATGTCCTCGGCGGCGTGCGACGCACGGCTGAGCGCGGCCGCGCTCATGGCGCCCATCGTCGCGCCGGGATAGGCGAACGTCGCGCACCTGGTTGTCGAAACCCAGCAGGGACATGACCATCGAGCCGAATCCGTAGGCCTTGCGCAGCGTCACATGCAGCTTCAGCGTGGTGGCGGCCGTCTGGGCGGCGAACATGCGCGCCCCGCTGCGCAGCACACCGCTTCGTTCGGACCGGCTGCCGGGCAGCATGCCGGGGTTATCGGCGAGGAACACGATCGGGAGGTGGAACGAGTCGGCCACCGTGATGAAGTGCGCTGCCTTGTCGGCGGCATCGGCGTCGATCGAGCCGGCCAGCACCTTCGGTTGGTTCGCCACGACCGCGACGGGATGGCCGCCGAGGTGGGCCAGCGCGCAGATGATCGCCTGGCCGAACTTCGGCTGGATCTCGAACCAGTCCGATCGGTCGAAGACCACGTCGAGCACGGCGCGCATATCGTAGACGCGGCGGCGGTCGCGGGCCACGATGTCGAGCAGTTCGGGAGTGGCTCGTGGCGCGCAGCTTTCGTCGGCAGGCAGCGACGACGGATACGACCACGCGCTCGGCGGGAAGTACGACAGATACCGGCGGATGTCGTCAAGCACCGCTTCGTCGTCCTCCGCGAGGTTGTGGATCACCCCGCTTGCGAGCGCGACGTCGGGACCCCCGAGGTCCTCCTTCGAAATGTCCTCTCCCGTCGACTCTTTGACGACGGGCGGGCCCGCCGTGAAGATCGCGCCCTGGCGGCTCATGATGGTCCAGTCGCACACCGGTGCGACGAGTGCGCCATGCCCGGCGGAGGGGCCCAGCACCGCCGCGACGGTCGGCACCCGGCCCGAGCACTGCGCCTGCGCGAGCAGGTCGGTGGGCGTCCGCCCGTAATGCTCACCGCTGGGGCGGAAGCCGGCGCCCTCGAGGAGCATCACCAGCGGAGTCTTGTCGCGCAACGCCAACTCCGCGAGACGGTAACGCTTGGCGTTGCCGCCCGGCCCGATGCTCCCCGCCAGGGTGGTGAAGTCCTCCGCGCCCACCATCACCGGCGAACCACCGATGAGCCCCGAGCCGGCGACGATCCCGTCGGCCGCGACCTCGCCGCCGACGAGGGTGCCGAACTCGCGGAAGGTGCCCTTGTCGAGAAGGTGCTCGAGACGCGCCCGGGCGTCGAGCTTGCCTTTGCCGCGGTGCTTGGCCAGCCGCTCCGGTCCACCCATCGCACGCGCATGCTGACGCCGAAGGTCGAGGTCTTCGAGCGTCTCCTTCCAGTCCTGCTCGTTCGTCATGGGCACTTCCTGTCGTCGAAAGCGATCGTTGCACCGGCATGTTCACGTTGACCATACTGAATTGCTTACTGTAGCGTCTGCGGGCATGGGTAGCGGCGCCGGCCTCAAGGTCGACGGGGCCGTGTCCAGCCAGCTCGCCAACGTTGCCAACGCGGCGCGCACGCTTGAGCGACGGGGCTACGACTGCTGCTGGACAGCCGAGATCAACCACGACCCCTTCTTGCCGCTGGTGCTGGCCGCCGAACACACCACGACGATCGAGCTCGGAACGAGCATCGCCGTGGCGTTCGCGCGCAATCCCATGACCGTCGCCAACGTCGGGTGGGATCTGCAGGCGTACTCGGAAGGCCGCTTCATCCTCGGCCTCGGCTCGCAGATCAAGCCGCACATCGAGAAGCGGTTCAGCATGCCGTGGAGCCATCCGGTGCGTCGCATGCGCGAGTTCGTGCTGGCGCTACGCGAGATCTGGTCATGCTGGCGCGACGGCACGAAGCTGCGCTTTGAAGGCGATTTCTACACCCACAAGCTCATGACGCCCATGTTCACCCCCGAGCCCCAACCGCACCCGTTCCCGAAGGTGTTCGTCGCCGCGGTCGGCGAGGCGATGACCGAGATGTGCGGTGAGGTCGCCGACGGCCTGCTCGCCCACGCCTTCACCACGAAGCGGTATTTCCAGGAGGTGACGACGCCGGCGCTGCTGCGCGGCATGGAGCGATCCGGTCGGCAGCGCAGCGACTTCCAGCTGTCAGCTCCGATCTTCGTGGTGACGGGGGAGTCAGAAGAACGAGTTGGCCGCCGGCGCCGTCGGCACGCGCAAGCAGATCGCTTTCTACGGGTCGACGCCCGCGTACCGCAAGGTACTCGAGCTGCACGGCTGGGGAGATCTGCATACCGAGCTGCACCGCCTGAGCCTGCAGGGCGAGTGGGACGCCATGGGCTCGCTCATCGACGACGAGATCCTCGACGCGTTCGCGGTCGTCGCCCCTCTCGATGGGGTGGCGAGCAAGATCCGTGATCGATGCGACGGCGTGATCGATCGTGTCCTAGTGGGCTTTCCGTCCTCCATCGCGGAGGACACCGTTATCGCCGTGCTGCAAGAGCTGCGCGGCCAGGCGAAGGCACCAGTGAGGAGCAACCCATGAGTGCGCCGACGATGGACGACGCCGCCAGGGTGTTCGCCGACCCGATGGCCTACGCGGACGAGACGAAACTTCATGCCGCGCTTGCTCATCTGCGAGCCAACGTCCCCGTGTCCTGGGTCGACGTCCCGTGCTACCGGCCGTTCTGGGCGATCACCAAGCACGCCGACGTCATGGCGATCGAGCGCGCCAACACCCTGTTCACCAATTTACCGCGACCGGTGCTCATGACGGCCGAGGCCGATGAACAACAAGCTGCCGTGGGGATCAGCACGCTGATCCACATGGACGACCCACAGCATCGCGTGGTGCGGGCGATCGGTGCCGACTGGTTCCGCCCGAAAGCCATGCGGGCACTGAAGGTTCGCGTCGACGAGCTAGCGAAACGTCTATGTCGACAACATGATGGAGTCAGGCACGGAATGCGACTTCGTGCAAGAGGTTGCCGTGAATTACCCGCTGTACGTGATCATGTCGCTGCTCGGCCTGCCGGAATCCGACTTCCCCCGGATGCTTCAGTACACACAGGAACTGTTCGGCAATGATGACACCGAATTGCAACGCGGGACCTCAAAAGAGGAGCAGATGGCCGCGCTGCTCGAAATGTTCCAGTACTTCACGACGCTGACTGCTTCGCGGCGCGCCGACCCGACCGAGGACCTGGCGTCGGCGATCGCCAACGCCCGCGTCGACGGCGAGCCTCTCTCCGATGTGGACACGGTGTCGTACTACGTCATCATCGCGACCGCCGGTCACGACACGACCAGCGCCATGATCTCCGGCGGCCTGCAGGCCCTGATCGAGAACCCCGATCAACTTCAGCGGCTGCAAGACAACATGGATCTGATGCCGCTGGCCACCGAGGAGATGATCCGCTGGGTCACCCCGGTCAAGGAGTTCATGCGCACCGCCACCGAAGACACCATTGTGCGCGGTGTCCCGATCGCCGCGGGCGAATCTGTGCTGCTGTCATATGCGTCGGCGAACCGTGACGAGGAAATCTTCGATGCCCCATTCCGGTTCGACGTTGGCCGCGACCCGAACAAGCACGTGGCCTTCGGCTACGGCGTGCACTTCTGTCTCGGCGCGGCGCTGGCCCGGATGGAGGTCAACAGCTTCTTCTCCGAGCTGGTTCCGCGGCTGCGGTCAGTCGAACTGACCGGCGATCCCCAACACATCGCGACGATCTTCGTCGGCGGGCTCAAGCACCTGCCGATCCGCTATTCGCTCAAGGCTGGCCGCTAGTCGCCGGAGTTTCCTCTCGCGGCGGCGTGCAGTGCGTCTCCGCGCGTGCCCTTTTCGTGGTGGGACAGCGCTTGGATGGAGACGTCGTGGCCTTCGGCGGCTTTGCGCAGGGCGCCGACGGTGGCCTGGTCACGGGTGATGTGGGTGAACGGGTCGAAGCTGATACCAGCGCATCGCGTTCTCGAACGTCATCTTGTTGATCTCGTCATCGGGCACCGCGTTGGCGGTGAGCACCTCGTGGAGCTGTTCGGGGGCACCCGGCCACATCGAATCGCTGTGCGGGTAGTCGGCTTCCCAGCAGATGTTGTCGATCCCGATGTCGTTGCGCAGCTTGACCCCCACCGGATCGGAGATGAAACAGGTCAAGAAGTGCTCCCGGAACACCTCCGAGGGCTTCTTTCCGTTGAAGTCCTGACCCGTCCACGTCGAATGCATCTCATAGGTGCGATCCGCTCTTTCGAGGAAGTAGGGGATCCACCCGGTCCCGCCCTCCGACAGCGCGATCTTGAGATCCGGGTACTTCTTGATCGGCTTAGACCACAGCAGGTCGGCGGCGGCCTGCACGATGTTCATCGGCTGCAGCGTGATCATCACATCCATCGGCGCATCCGGGGCGGTGATCGCCAACCGCCCCGACGAGCCGATGTGCACATTCATCACCGTGTCGGTGTCCACCAACGCCTCCCACAACGGCGTCCAATACTCGTCATGAAAGGACGGATAGCCCATCGCGGCCGGGTTCTCGGTGAACGTCAACGCGTGCACCCCGCGCTTGGCGTTGCGCCGCACCTCCGCCGCGCACGCCTCGGCATCCCAGATCACCGGCAACGCCATCGGAATGAACCGCGCCGGATAGGCCGCGCACCACTCCTCGACATGCCAATCGTTGTAGGCCTGCAACAACGCCAACGAAAAGTCCGGGTCCTCGGTCGCGAACAACCGGCCGGCGAACCCCGGAAACGACGGGAAACAGATCGACCCCAAAATCCCGCCGGCGTTCATGTCCTTGACCCGCTCATCAACCTGCCAACACCCCGGCCGGATCTCATCGAGCCCCTGGGGCTCCAGCCCGTACTCCTCCTTCGGGCGACCCGCCACCGCATTGAGCGCCACATTGGGGATCACCACATCACGGAACTGCCAGGTATCCGAGCCGTCCGGGTTGTGCACCAACCGCGGCGCCTCATCCAAATACTTCTTCGACAGATGGTTCTTGAACATGTCCGGCGGCTCGACAATGTGATCATCAACGCTGATCAGGATCATGTCGTCCTTGTTCACGGGGGCGCTCCTTCCGGATTCCCTTACCGTATGGCCAACAGTTTAGACCCCAGAACGGGTCCGTGACGTCCTGTCCGCCGATCAAGGTTCGCGGACCCGCTAGCAGCAGCGCGGGTTCGGATTCGCCTCAATGGCGTCGTGCCGCATCCGCCAGTACTCCCGTTCGCTCATGATCGGTTCACCGGGATGCTTGGTACGACGATGTTCGACGTAGCGCCGGTAGTGGTTATCACCCATCAATGTGCCCCAGTACCAACCGATCTGGCGTGCGATTTCGGCAGCGCGTCCCATTGCTTTTGCACCTCCCGTTCCGGCTTGGTCGGGATCAGGCTCGATGGGGCGAATAGCTTCGACGCTACCGGCTCGTCCTCCGTCAGCGGGGTGCCGCCGCCGCGCAGCACCCGCATCACCATTATCAGCCCGGCGCCGAACACGATCACCACCATCGCGGCGAACACGATCGACAGCGTGCCCTGAATGAAGGTATTTCGGATGACCGCTTCCATCGCGTCGACGTTCTTTGCCGAGCCGAACGAGGTCTGACCGGCATCCAGCGCGTTCCGGTACTGGAAGTGCTGGGTCCAGAATCCGACCCTCGGGTCGCCGGAGAAGATCTTCTGCCACGACGCGGTCAGGGTCACGATGAGATCCCACAGCAGCGGAATACCCGGTATCCACATCCATTTCAGGTAACCCTTCTTGACCACGACCACGGTCACGATGGTCAGTGCGATCGCGGCGAGCAGCTGGTTGGCGATACCGAACAGCGGGAACAGGGAGTTGATCCCGCCGAGCGGATCGGTGATACCCATCAGCAGGATGCTGCCCCACAACGCGACAACAGCCAGGCTGCACGTCCATACGCCGACCCGCCAGCTCGGGTCGCGGAGCTTGCGCAGCGGGCCACCGAGGTTGCTCAGCCCATCCGAGATCATGAACCTCGCCACCCGCGTGCCGGCATCGACGGTCGTCAGGATGAACAAGGCCTCGAACATGATCGCGAAGTGATACCAGAACGCCTTCAGGCCAGTACCGCCGAACACGCGGTGCAACACTTCCGACATGCCGATCGCCAGCGTGGGCGCGCCGCCGGTGCGCGAGACGATCGATTCCTCGCCAACGTCCCGAGCGGCCTGCTCGATCTGCTCAGCGGTGATCGGGTCGCCGGTGAGTGGCAGATTGTTGACGTACTCGGCGGCCGTTGCCGCGGTGCTGCCGGTCTGGGCGGCCGGTGCGTTGAGCGTGAAGTACAGGTGCTGGTTCAGGATCGCGGCGGTGATGAGCGCCACGATGCCGACGAACGATTCGGTCATCATCCCGCCGTAGCCGATCAGCCGCATCTGGCTTTCTTTCTCCAGCATTTTCGGCGTGGTGCCGGAGGCGATCAGGGAGTGGAAGCCGGACAACGCACCGCACGCGATCGTGATGAACAGGAACGGGAACAACGAGCCGGCGAACACCGGCCCCTGGCCGCTGCCGGCGAACTCGGAGACAGCGGGTGCCTGCATGACCGGTCGGGCGATCAGGATGCCGATCGCGAGCAGGCCGATGGTACCCACCTTCATGAACGTCGACAGGTAGTCGCGCGGCGCGAGCAGCAACCACACGGGCAGCACCGAGGCGGCGAAGCCGTAGATGATGAGGCACCAACCGATCGTCACCGCGGAAAGACCGAACCATGAAGCACCCCAGGATGTTTCGGCTACCCAGCCGCCTGCGATGACGGCCAGCAGCAGCAGCGCGACGCCGATCGCAGAAACCTCGGACACCCGTCCGGGACGCAGGAAGCGCAGGTAGACGCCCATGAAGAGCGCAATTGGGATCGTCATCGCGATCGAGAAGACACCCCACGGGCTCTCCGCGAGCGCCTGCACCACCACCAGCGCCAGCACCGCCAGCAGGATCGTCATGATGGTGATGATCCCAATGATGGCGGCCGCGCCGCCGACCGCGCCGAGTTCGTCGCGGACCATCTGCCCCAGTGACCGACCCCGTCGTCGGCTGGAGATCCACAGCACGAGGTAGTCCTGCACACATCCCGCGAATACCGCGCCGATGATGATCCAGATGGTGCCCGGCAGATAGCCCATCTGCATCGCGAGCACCGGGCCGACCAGCGGCCCCGCTCCCGCAATCGCGGCGAAGTGGTGGCCGAACAGCACCCGCCGGTCGGTCGGCATGTAGTCGGTGTCGTTCTCGAAGACCTCGGCCGGAGTGGCATGGTCGTCGCGCGGGCGCACGATCTTCATCTCGATTAGCCGGGCATAGAAGCGGAATCCGATCACGTAGGTGCAGATCGCGGCGATGACAAACCAGACCGCGTTGACCGTCTCCCCGCGGAAGAACGCGATGATCGCCCAGGCGATCGCGCCGAGGATGGCGATGATGCCGAAGATGATCTTGTGCCGGGTGGTGATCGGCGATCGGTCGATGATCGCTACCGGCGGCAGGTCCCTATCCGTGCGGATATACGTGACGTCGCCGTCGTGCTCTTCGATGCGGTCCGATGGTGCGGCGGTGGGTGTGGCCACGGTCTCTCCCTCGTCGGCTCGACTGTGTCAGGTGCCCTTCGATGATCCTTCCACCGCACAAAACCGTGTTGGGCGAAACCGGGGTATCGATCGGGTTACGCACCGCGCCCGTACAGCGCGCGCACGGTGTCAATGGTGTCGGCCTCGGCTGGTGGCTTGTCGTCGCGGTACCGCAGCACCCGTGCGAACCGCAGCGCCATGCCACCGGGGTAGCGCGACGAGCCCTGCACGCCGTCGAACGCGATCTCCACCACCTGCTCCGGCTTGAGTTTGACCACGTAGCCGTCGGTGGGACCATCGGCCAGCTCCATGAATCGCGTCGTTTGCCACTCCAACATCGCGTCCGTCATCCCCTTGAACGTCTTGCCCAACATGACGAATCCGCCCGTCGCGGGATCCCGGGCGCCGAGATGGATGTTGGACAGCTTGCCGGTGCGCCGGCCCGAACCCCACTCGACGGCCAGCACCACCAGATCGAGCGTGTGGACCGGCTTGACCTTCAGCCAGCCGGCGCCGCGGCGGCCCGCCTCATACGGCGCTGTCAGAGACTTCGCCATCACCCCTTCGTGGCCGGCGGCCAGCGTCACGTCCAGGAACCGCTGGGCGGCGTCGGCATCGGACGTGATCAACCGGTCCACTCGATGGACTTTCGGGACGATCGCGTCCAGGGCGGCGACCCGCTCGCTGGTCGCCTGGTCCAGCAGGTCGGTGCCGTCGAGATGCAGCAGGTCGAACACGAACACCGACAGCGGTTGCGACGCCCTGGCCGCCGCGATGTCGACCGAGCGGCCGAACCGCGACGCGGTGACCTGGAACCGGTGCGGGCGTCCGTCCGGACGCAGAGCGATCGCCTCGGCGTCGGCGATCAGGTCCGTGACGGGCAGCGCCAACGTCGCCTCGACCACCTCCGGCAACCGTTCGGTGACGTCATCGAGGCTGCGCGTGTAGATCGAGACCGCGTCGCCCGCGCGGTGGATCTGCACCCGCGCCCCGTCCAGCTTGGCCTCGAAAACCGCTGTGCCGCCGAGACGTTCGAGCGCCTCGGGGACACCGGTCGCGGTCTGCGCCAGCATCGGACCCACCGGCCGGTCGACCCGCAGGGTGAACTGTTCGAGCGCGGCTTCGCCGCCGGTCAGCGCCGCGGCCGCCACGGCGGGCAGGTCACCGCCGAGCATGGCTGCGCGACGCACCACCGTCGCCTGGATGTCGGCGGCCTTGGCGACCGCGTCGGCCATCACCCCGACCAAGGCGCCCTGCCGCAGCTCCCCGCCGAGCAGGCGGCGCAGGAAGGTCTGCTCGGCGTCGGTCGCCGCGGTGAACAGTCCGGCGACCAGTTCGGCCCGCCGCGCCTGCGAACCCTTTCCGGCGACCTCGCCGATCTGGGTGAACCGGGCGTCGACCTTGAGGACGGTCAGCGACGGTTCCGCCGCCGGTGCAGGCAACGAGCGCAGCGCCGCCCAGCCGACGCCGATCTGGCGTTGCGGCAGCTCACCGGACAGCCACGACACCACGACCGCCACCAGCTTCGGGTCGCCCTGTTCGCCCGCGCGGCGCAGCAGCTCGGCGATCCGGGCGATCTTGGCCAGACGGGCCGAGGCGGCGCCGACCTCGGCCGACGCGGTGGCGACGTCAACGAGCTGCACCAGGTCAGCCTTGCACGACAGTCAGACATCCCCCAGCAGCGCGGTGAGCACGTCCGCTTCGGCGCGCAGTGTGGCAGCGCGGTCGGTGTGGCCGCCCGCGGTGAACTGTTCGGCAGCGGTCAGCCGTTCGTCGACCTCGGCGTGCAACAGCTCGCGGATCTGCGTGTCGGACAGGTCCCGCCGCGCCACCTCGGCGGCGCCGAGCCCGACCACGCCGCCGGCGATCTTTCCGCTCGCCGGCGCGTCGAGATGCGAACCGTCGGGTGTTTCGGCGTTGTCGATGGCGCTCAACGCCGAACGCAGTGCCGAAATCCGCGCGGCGTCCCGGTCCTTGCGGGCGGCCAGCAGCGCGTCACGCAGCGTGCGGCGCCATTGTTGGGCGGGTTGGTTGCTCACGGTTCGCAAAACTAGGCGCGAGCGTGCGCGTTTGCACATGAATATTCGGCGTGTCGAGGGACGCACGCTCGCCGGAGCAGTTACTTGACGGCGAACGAGACCGTGTGCCAGCCGGTGGCGCCGTCGGGGACCACATCGGCCTGCTCGGACGTCTGGACCGCGCCGGTGTTGTCGGTGGCCCGCACCGTGATGGTGTGCAGCCCCGGCTCGGTGGCCTGCCAACCGAAACTCCACAGCCGCCAGGTGTCGTTGGAGTAGCTCGCGCCGAGGTCGGCCCGCTGCCAGTCACCCTCGTCGATGCGCACCTCGACGGCGCGCACGCCGCGGTTCTGTGCCCACGCGACGCCGCCGAACGTCACCGGCCCGCGGGCGACGTCCTGGCCACTACGCGGTACGTCGATGCGGGATTGCGTCTTGATGGGTCCTCGCGGTGACCAGCCCAGCCGCGTCCAGTACGCCTCGGCCCTGTCGAATCGGGTCAGTTCGAGGTCGACCAGCCACTTGGTAGCCGACACGTACCCGTACAGACCCGGAACGACGAGGCGTGCGGGGTAGCCGTGTTCGGTGGGCAGCGGCTCGCCGTTCATCCCGATCGCCAACAGTGAGTCGCGGCCGTCGGTGAGGACCTCGACGGGCATGCCGGCGGTGAACCCGTCGATCGACATGGACAGCACCATGTCGGCGTCAGCATGAATACCCGCATCGGCCAAGATGTCCCGTACCCGATAGCCCGTCCAGGAGGCGTTCCCGATCAGGTCGCCGCCAATCGGATTGGACACACACGTCAGTGTCACCAGCTTCTCGACGGCCTCGAAGCGTTCCAGATCCTCGAAGCGGTAAGTGATCTCGCGGTCCACCATGCCGTGGATCTTCAGCTGCCAGTCCGAACGGCTCAGCTGCGGCACGCTCAGCGCCGTGTCGATCCGGTAGAAATCGGCGTTGCCGGTGATAAAGGTTGGCAGTGCAACGCCTTTCGGCTGCACGGTCGGCGGCACGGGTGCGGCGGCGACGCCCACACGTGGCAACGCGAAGGTGTCGCGATCGCCGGCCACCGACGACTTCAGGCGAGACAGCACGACGCCGCCAACGCCAGTAAGCGCGCCCGCGGCGAGGAACCCCATCGTCACAAGTGACAGCCGCCGACCACGGTCTACGGAATCGGAGGCATCGGGAGTCTCCGCGGCATCGGGGTCGTCGGTGAACCGCCCGGAGGTGAGCAGGCGCAGCACCGCAACGCCGCACGCCGTGCCCACCAAGGTGGGCACGATGTCCGCGATCGTCGCGCCGGCGCGCGACAGCACCGCCGCGCAACCCGCGATCCCGGCGACGACGATCGCCGCGCTGCCCACCGGGACGCGGCGCGTCTCGGCCACCGCACTGACCGCGGCGATGACAGAGATGACCGCCACCACCAGAACCGACAGCACCAGCTTGTCGGCCATGCCGAACGTCTGGATCGCCCACTCTTTGACCGGGCCTGGTGTCAGGTCGATCACCGCCGATCCGACCGCGGTGCGGGCGTCGGACTGCGGGCCGAACGCCACCGCGAGCAGCTGGGTCACTCCGAGCGCGACGGCAGCGGCCGCGATGCCGGCCACCATCCGCGTTCCGCGGGCGGGTACGGGCATAGCGAAAACCTACCTGTGAGCGGAGGGCGAAGACCTTACGAAGTCATTACGCCGCACATCGCCCGAGAAGCCTGACCCGAAAGGCTTACAGTAATGTGCGTGATATAGGTTGCAGGGCGGTTGGAGCACAGGGCTTGAAAGGGAGCTAGATGGAGATCGAGGGCAAGAAGGCCGTCATCGTCGGTGGAGCATCGGGCTTCGGCCGGGCGACCGCCGAGGCGCTGGCCAAGCGGGGCGCGAGCGTGGCAATCCTGGATCGGCCGCAGTCAAAGGGCAAGGAAGTCGCCGACGCCATCGGCGGGTCGTTCTACGAACTCGACGTCACGGACTTCGCCGGTACCGAGCAGGCCCTGCAGCAGGCCATCGACGGCCTCGGCGGGCTGCATATCGCGGTGACCACCGCGGGCGGCGGCATCGGCGAGCGCACCATCAGCAAGACGGGTCCGCACAGCCTGGACTCGTTCCGCGCGAGCGTCGACCTCAACCTCATCGGCACCTTCAACATCAGTCGCTTGGCGGCATGGCAGATGAGCAAAAACGAGCCGGAGGACGAGGAGCGCGGCGTCATCATCAACACCGCGTCGATCGCCGCGTTTGAGGGGCAGATCGGTCAGGTCGCCTACACCGCCTCCAAGGCCGCTATCGCCGGTATGTGCCTGACGATGGCGCGTGACCTGGGCAGCATGGGCATCCGGGTGCTGGCCATCGCGCCGAGCCTGTTCGCCACGGGTTTGACCGAGGGCATTCCCGACGAGTTCGCCACTCAGCTCACCAAGGACGCGGCGTTCCCGAAGCGGCTGGGCCGGCCCGAGGAGTACGCCAAGCTGGCGGTCGCGATCGTCGAGAACGCGATGCTCAACGGCCAGTGCATCCGTCTGGACGCGGGCCAGCGCTTCGCCCCCAAGTAATCGCATACGCTGTGCGGTGGCCAGTCCGCGGAGGGTTTCGTGTTGTTCTATTGCGTGCCCGACGATTACGTCGGCTGGGACAACGTCGTGGGCATGCCGCAGGTGTACAAGCAGGGCGGCGATTACGCGGTCGCCTCGCTTCTGGCCACCCAGTGGGGTTTGGCGGCGCTGACCCGGCTGGGTGACGAGTCGGACGAAAAGACCTCGACGCTGCGCGGCGACTGACTGGCGGGGGCGTACACGGCAAGCGTCATCCTCTACAACCGTCCGGAGACCAGCACGTACCACATCTCGCCCGGCGACCTCGACGAGGCGATCAAGGCGCTGCTGGTGTTCCGCGGTGAGGGCGACGTCGAGCGGCAGGGCGCGGGCTTCGCCCGGGTGCGGGCCTTCCGCGAGGGCGTCATCAACGGCGCGCAGCCGTGCCTGGACTACCAGGCGTAGCACTTCCCTCGCACGCCGAATGTGAACTTATGACACGCTTTTCGCGAGGAGGCGTGACATAACTGGACACTCGCGCAGAGGCTTATGCCGGGCGCGGCACGGCGGACAACAACGACTGTCCGATCCACGTCGGGATGGCCCGGCGCACCTCGGCGGGTCCGGACACCGCGACGCTGCCGTCGAGCAGCGCGTGCGTCCAGCTGACGTCACCGCGCCAGATGCGGGTCAACGTGCGCAGGCTCGTCTCGACCGTGCCCGTCACGTCATAACCGGGATCGAAGTCGCACACGTCGGCCTCGCCGTCGGCCACCACCAGCCACCAGCGCGACGCCTTCGGCGCCACCCCGTCGAGCTGGAAAGCCAACGTGGTGCGCGACCGCGGCCACTCCTCGACGCGAATGGTGCGCCGGATGTCCCACATCAGCAGGTGCGGATCGAGGTCCTCCTCGCCGAGCTCGCCGATCCACCGCACACCCCAGGTGCCGAGCGCGTCGACCACCTCGGCGAGCTCCTTTCCGCACCCGGTGAGGGAGTACGTGGTGCGGCCGTCGATTTCGGCGCGCTCGACGACGCCGGCGCGGGTCAGCGACCTCAGCCGCTTGGACAACAGCGCCGGTGACATCTTCGGCACGCCACGGCGCAGATCGTTGAAGTGCCTGCTACCGAGCAGCAGTTCGCGCACAACGAGCAGGGTCCACCGCTCGTCGAGCAACTCCATTGCCTTGGCCACTGGACAGAACTGGCCGTATCCGGACATTTTGCTTACCTCCGCTGCGCAAACACCCAGTACAGATATAGAACCAGTGCCAGTACAGATCTGTAACTAGATCTGCACGATCGGCGGCGAGACGATGTTTGCACCGATCAGGGAGGACGAAGACCATGAGCAACCCCACCACAACCGTCGACGACGGCCAGATTGCGGCCAAACACCGAGCCATGTGGGCGTCCGGGGATTATCCGAAACTCGCCGCGGAGCTGGTTTCGCCGCTCGGCCCGGTGCTGGTGGAAGCCACCGGCGTAGGGTCGGGCGACCGCGTACTCGACGTAGCCGCAGGCACCGGAAACGCGGCGATTCCCGCCGCACTGACCGGCGCGAGCGTCGTCGCCAGCGACCTGTGCCCGGAGTTGTTGGAGCACGGGCGCCGGCTGGCCGCCGAGCGCGGCGTCGAACTCGAGTGGCGCGAGGCCAACGCCCACGCATTGCCGTTCAGCGACAACGAATTCGACGTGGTGATGTCGTGTATCGGCGTCATGTTCGCACCGTTCCACCAGCGTGCCGCCGGCGAATTGGTCCGGGTGTGCAAACCGGGCGGCAGGATCGGTCTGATCAGCTGGACGCCCGAAGGTCACATCGGGCAGCTGTTCGCGACCATGAAGCCGTACGTTCCGGCCCCGCCGCCCGGCGCGCAACCGCCGCCGCTGTGGGGGCAAGAGGACCACGTCCGCGCGCTGCTCGGCGACCGAGTCACCGATGTCGTTACCGAGCGACGCACCCTGACCATTGACCACTTCGCCGATGGCGCCGCCTTCCGTGACTACTTCAAGGCCGTCTACGGGCCGACGATCTCGGCGTACCGCAACATCGAGGGCGATGCGGACCGCGTCGCCGCGCTCGATGCGGACATCGCGCGCATAGGCGACGGCTTCCTGCAGGGTGGATCCACCATGGAGTGGGAGTACCTGCTGTTGACCGCGCGCAAGGGCTGACACCATGTCCCCATGCCCGAGGACGTGCAGCAGCTGGCGACACTGAACGACGACGATCAGGCTGCGCTGCAGCGGTGGATTCGGCAGCAGGGCATCGGGTCGTCGGTCAGCGATATCGCGCCGCTGACCGGCGGCACCCAGAACATCGTGGTGCGGCTGCGGGTCGACGGTCGGCCGATGGTGCTGCGGCGCCCACCCGTTCACCCGCGGCCGACGAGCGACAAGACGATGCTGCGCGAGATCGCGGTGCTGCGCACGCTCGCCGGGACGCCGGTGCCGCACCCCGGATTCATCGCCGGCTGCGACGACGTCGGCGTGCTCGGGGTGGTGTTCTACCTGATGGAGGAGGTCGACGGCTTCAACCCCGGCAACGAGATGGCCGAGGCGTACGTCCGCGACGCCGGCATGCGGCACGACGTCGGGCTGTCGTACGCGGCCAGCCTCGCGCATTTAGGCAACGTCGCGTGGGAGGGCAGCCCGCTCGCGGAGATCAAGCGGCCGGGATCCTTTCTGGAGCGCCAGGTTCCGCAGTTTCTGCGGCTGCTCGACAGTTATCGGCACGAGCGCTATTCGCCCGAATCATTGGCTGTCGCAGAGTTGGCGGAGTGGCTGGAAACCAACCGGCCGCCCGATTCAGAGCCGGGGATCATGCACGGCGACGCGCATCTCAACAACGTGTTGTTGCGGCGTGAAACGCCGGAGCTCGCGGCCTTTATCGATTGGGAGATGTGCACGGTCGGCGACCCACTGCTGGACCTCGGCTGGATGTTGATTTGTTGGCCTCTTGAGCCCAACCCCATCAACGCCGGCTCGGAGCTGGCCGCGCTAGGTGGTCTGGCGAGCCGGCGCGAACTGCTCGATGCCTACCTGGCCGCCGGCGGCCGCGAAACGTCAAGGCTGGACTGGTATGTCGCGATGGCGTGCTTCAAACTGGGCATCGTGATCGAGGGCACCTGGTCTCGTTATCTGGTCGGGCAGGCGAGCCGGGATGCTGGCGAGCGGCTGCACTCGTCGGCGCAGAATCTGATCGATCTGGGCACGCGAGTTGCCAAGGGCGACAGCCCGTTTGATCTCTGACCTTCCTGCGCGAACAGACGCAAAGGACTCCAAAACCTCGGCGTGTCGGGACTTTTGCGTCTGCCCTTGCGGTGTCAGACGTAGGCGTCGATACCGAGTTTGACGGCAAGGGCGAGTCCCGCCGCGCCGATCACCACCCGCAGCGGACCGGCCGGCGCGTGCCGGACCACCACCGGGCCCAGTCGGGACCCGATCAGGCATCCGACGCCGAGGGGGATGACGGCGAGCCACTGCACCGGCGCGAGAAACGCGAACGCCACCGCGGCCACGCCATTCGCGACGCCGAGGATCACGTTCTTGCCGGCGTTGGCATGGGCGAGCGTCGCACCGCCCGCGCGCAACAGCAGCGCGAGCAGCAGCACACCGGCCGCAGCACCAAAATAGCCGCCGTAGATGGAGATCGCGAAGATCGCGGCGGATTCCAGCAGCACCGTAGCGGTGTGCCGTTGATGGCTCGCGACCCTCGCTTGGCGGTTGCCGCTGCGCGGCAGCAGGATCGCGATCGCGGCGAACCCCAGGAGGATCGGTACGATTCTCTCGAAACCCTCTGCGGGCGTGGAGAGTAGCAACGCGGCGCCCGTTGCACCGCCCAGAGCGGCCACCGGGACGATCCGCTTGATCCAGCGACCCTGACCCTCCAGTTCCGGGCGCGAGCCCCAGACCGATCCGATGCCGTTGAACACCAGGGCCACGGTGTTGGTCACGTTCGCCGTTACCGGCGGCAACCCGACCACTAGCAGGGCGGGATATGTGGCTACCGACGCCAGGCCCGCGATGCTGCCGGTCAGTCCGCCGACGATCCCCGCGGCCACCAGGAACGCTGCATCCCACCACGTCACGGCTCTTGACTATGCCGGAACCCATCTGACAACGTCCGAACATGCCAAGGACCATCGCTCCGGCGCCCGACCGCGTCATCACTGACACTAAGGATTTTCTGAACGGCATCACCAGGTTCGGGCCGGGCTCGGCCATCGACCGGTCGCCACGGCCGCGCGGCTGGCCGCCGGCGACAGGCAGCTGGGGTGGACGTGGTTCGTTTCGGGCAGCGTCGCGCGCGGCGAGGCCATACCGGGATCCGATGTGGAGACACTGATCGCGCTCGACGACGCCGTGGACGATGCCGGCAAGAGCGAGGCGCTCGGCATGGCCGCCGACGCCCACGCACTGCTGGAGCGCTGCGAGCTGCGCCCGGACACCAACGGCGTGCTGGCCAGCCGCGGCCGGTTCTGCCGCAGGCGGGCCAATTGGGCGGAATGGATCGAGCGCTGGTGCGCCGAACCCGCCGAAGACCGCGGCGTGGTGATGACCGGCCTGCTGGCCGACGCCACCGGGGTGCGCGACCGCGACGACGAGCTACGTCGGTGGACCATCGAAGCGGCGGGCCGCCACTCTGCCACCCGGAGCGCCATGCTGCAGGACGCCACCGCGGTGCGCGCCAACATTCCGTCGCGACTGCGGGTCTTCGCCACGCATGACGACACCGCCGATCTGAAGCTGGCCGCCGTCGACCCGATCGTCAAGATCGCCCGCTGGGCGGCGCTGTCGGCGGGATCGGACGCGGTCGCGACGCTGGAGCGCCTCAACGACGCGGCGACGGCGAAAGTTCTTGACGCCGACGACGCCTCGATCCTTCGCGATTGCTATTGCTCGCTGTCGCGGATCCGGTGGCGAGTGCGAGCCGGTGCCTGGATGAACGGCGAACCCGTCACCGAGCGCGTGTCGTTGTCGGAGCTGGCGCCTGCCGAACGCGCCGCCCTGCGGACGGTGGCGCGTGAAGTGAGCGGCATCCGGCGCAAGCTGACCTTCTTGGCGTCGACGTCTTCATTCCGCTGACCGCCCATGGCCACCCGCGACGGGCTGCCGGAACCGCTCCGGCACGTCATCGACCAGACCATCGCCGCCGAGCGATTGGAGGGCTGGCAGCCGACCGACGAGCACATCAGCGCACTGGTTTCGCTGGTCAGCGAGGAGATGCCCTTCGGGGAATACCTCGCGGTCTACCAGGCGCGCTACCCGTCCGCGAGCCCGCCGCCGCGACGGGACTACCGACAGATCCTCCGTCGTAACCGGCCTTACCTGATACCGGGAACGACGGTGCTGCGCAACAACTTTGGGGTGGACTCGCACGCCGAGCTGTCCGAGCTCGAGTTCGTCGCCAGCGCTGGCCGCATGGTGGGCTGGCTTTGTCGGTTGGCCGAGGGAGCCATTCGCTCCCATGATGTCGACGTCCGTGCCATCCACCAGCATTTGTTCGCCGACGTCTACAAGTGGGCCGGCAACTACCGCGTCACCGAGTTACGCCGCGGCGAGTCGATCTTCGCGTGGCAGTCATCCGTCGGCCGATTGATGGCGCTGGTCGAGGAATCGGCTCGCGCACTCGCGGCCACCGGCAACGGGCTCGACGCACCCGGGCTTGCGTACCGGCTCGCCCGCCTGTACGCCGACTACAACCACATCCATCCGTTCCGCGAGGGCAACGGCCGGGCGGGCACCCTGCTTCTGCACACCGTCGCCACAGGGTGCGGCCGTCGGCTCGACCTCACCGCGGTTTCCCGTGAGGACTGGTATGCGGCCTCGCGCGACAGCATGCCGTTTCGCCGCGACGGCCGGCCTAGTCACCGGCCGTTTCTGCCGCTGCTCGTCGGGGCGGTGCGCTAAGGCCGTCAACAGGCGTCGCTGTGTGGGTCTACCGGCCGTGCCGGCGGGGCGATGCGACAGTGAGCGGTCAACAGCAGATGGTCGGCACGATGGCGGACGTCGCTGGGCACCTGCAGGTGGGTGAAGTCGTGAATGAGCTGCGCGGCAAGGCTGCGCAGCTTCGTGTTCGTCTCCTGGGACCGCCAGACAAGGATGTCGAAGGCTCGGTCGGCGGAAATGTTGTACGTCATCATCAGGACGCCCTTGGCCTGCTCGATGAGCGCACGGTGCGCGGTGAAATCGGCGACGACGGCGTCGACGGTGTGGGTGTCTTCGACGTCGCTGAGATCCACGTAGAAGCCCTGGCTGCCGATGACGGCGCCGTCGTCGGCGGACATCGGCTCGCCGACCACCAACACGAGGTGAATGTGGCCGTGGGTGTCGATGATGCGGTGACGGCTGCTGAACGCGTGGCCGTCCTCAGTCATCGCCTCGATGAGTAACGCGACGCTTGCCGCGTCATCTGGATGCTTGTGCGACATCACCAGCGCGGTAGTGGGCTCAACCTGTCCCGGCGCATACCCGTGCATGTGCGCGACGACGTCGGACCACTCCCACCGGTCCTCGGTACGGAAATAGCGGAACGAACCGACGCGTTCCCCCACCGGAATCAGGCTGCTCACCGACGTAGTAGGCCTCGAATGATCAACTGCCGTCATGGGCCGCGCTTCTTCCACCTACGGATTTCGTAGTCGTAGTAGGACTGTCCCACTTGCAGAAGGCCGGGAACAGTCGATGGACGAAGACCTATCAGCCCGTTTGTCCGGAATGCGAAATGCGGAATTGATTGCGCGGCGCGCGGGCGAGCGCCTAGCATCGGTGATCGTGCCGAGGCGACTCGTAGTAGCAACCCGCAGCGGGGTCTGATCCTGACCGACCCCTCGCTGTGGGTCGAAGCTATTACGTCGGTCTCTTCCTCTGAACTGAGAAGCCCGGCACATGTCCTTCCCCTACGCAACACAGTCCGCAACCGCGCCGCATCCGGCGTTCGCGGCCCGCTTCGACGTCCCGTTGCCCCGCGGTCTGCGCGAGGAGGCCGACGCGATGTCGTTCGAAACGTTTCTCGCCGAGTACGCGTCCAGCTCCGGCCCGCTCCGGCTGGGCCACTGGACGTGCACCGACGCCGAGCGTCCCGCCACGCGGCTGGGTCCACAGGCCCGCAATTACCAGGCCACCCTGGCCGTTGGCGACCGCATCTGCACGTCTTCCGCGGCGGCGTCCGGACCCGTCGCGGCGCTCACCGCGATGCTCTATGACCGCGGCATTGCGGTCGAGATGACGGCCTTTCACCAGGTTCCGGCCGGTGAGCACACCGCGACCTTTGTGCGCGGCTCGGACGGCGCCCGGTCTGAATGGGCGATGGGCCTCTCGGACGACCCGACGCAGTCGGCGCTGCGGGCCGTGATCGCCTGCGCGAATCGCCTGCTGACAGCGGCCTGACTCTCTGGCGACCCGTCACCGCAACGGGCGCAGCACGATCGGCATGCCGTCCATCGGGATCGGCATCCCCGCGTAGTCGTAGTGGGGTCGGTACCCGGGGTGGGAAAGTTCCAGCCGGTAGCGGCGCAACAGTCGGTGCATGACCGTCTTCACCTCGAGCTGGCCGAACATCATCCCGATGCACTTGTGCGCGCCACCGCCGAACGGAGCGAAGGCGTAGCGGTGCTTCTTGTGTTCGCTGCGCGGCTCGGCGAACCGGTCCGGATCGAACTTGTTCGGATCGGTCCACAGCTCGGGCAGCCGGTGGTTCATGCTCGGCCAGGTCACCACCATGGTGTCGGCTGGGAGGTAGTAGCCGAGCAGGTCGGTATCGCGGACGGTCTGGCGCACGTTGAGGTGGAGCGGTGTCACCAGGCGAAGGCACTCGTTCATCACCAGGTCGAGGGTCTCGAGCTTCTCCAGCGCCTCGATATCGAGCGGACCGTCGCCGAGCCGGGCCGATTCATCGCGCACACGTTCCTGCCACTCCGGGTTGGCGGCGAGGTGGTAGGCCATCGTCGTCAGGGTTGACGTCGAGGTGTCGTGCGCGGCCATCATCACGAAGATGATGTGGTTGACGATGTCGTCGTCGGAGAAGCTGTTGCCGTCCTCGTCGGAGGTGTGGCACAGCACCGTGAGCATGTCGGTGCCCTCGGCGTTGCGGCGTTCCTTGACGCGCGCGGCGAAGTAGTCCTCCAGCACCTTGCGGGCCTGCAGGCCGCGCCACCACTTGAACGGGGGCACCCCGGTGCGGATGATCGCGCCGCCGGCCCGGGTGGTCGTCGTGAAGGCCTTGTTCACCTTGGTGACCAGGTCGTGGTCGGTACCCGGTTCGTGACCCATGAACACCATCGACGCGATGTCCAGTGTCAGCTCCTTTGTGGCCGGGTGGAACAGAAACCGCGCGTCGTCGGCAACCCATTGGTTGGCCACCACGTCCGATGCCACCCGGTCAATGTGTTCGACGTAACCCGTCAGCCGGGTCCGGGTGAATGCCTCCTGCATGATCCGCCGATGGAACATGTGCTCGTCGAAGTCCAGCAGCATCAGGCCGCGGTTGAAGAACGGCCCGATGACCGGGTGCCAGCCCTTCTGCGAGTAGTCCTTGTTGCGGTTGGAGAAGACGGCCTGGGTCGCGTCGGGGCCCAGCGCGATCACCGACTGCAGCGCGGTGGAATAGGAATAGGAGACCGGACCGAACGTCCGGTACACCCGCAACGCGTATTCAGGGCCGCCGCGGAACGACTCGATCATGTGGCCCACGATGGGTAGGCCCGCGTCGCCGACCACAGGTTTGAGGTCGCTGCCCGGTGGTGGCTCGGCCAGCGTGATCTGTTTCCAGTCGCGTTCCAGCAGCCGCTGCTCAAGCGCACCCATCCCGGGGATGTTGTTCACCGTGGGAATCAGCCGTCGTTTGGCCTGGTCGAGCAGATAATCCTTGGTGCTGATGGTTGGCATCCGAACGCTCCTGAGCTCACGGGCTGTGGTCGATGTCACTCAACTAGCTATCCTGATAGGCTGACTTGACGCCTGTCAAGTTTTGGTTCTGGTGAGTCGCGATGAAAAGGTCTACAGCCATGACGGCCCAACCCGCACCACAGGAGATTCGTCGCAGCCGGGGCGACCGGCAGCGCGACGCCATCGTCACCGCGGTCCGCGAGTTGCTCGAGGAGCGTTCGTTCGCCGATCTGTCGGTCAGCACCATCAGTGCGCGCGCAGGTGTCGCGCGGTCCGGCTTCTACTTCTACTTCGACTCCAAGTACGCGGTGCTCGCCGTGATCCTCGCCGACGCGAGCGAATTACTTGACAAGCTGACTCACGATTTCGCGCCGCGCGAGCCGGGGGAGACGCCTGCGGCGTTCGCCAAGCGCATGGTGGGAAGCGCGGCGGCGGTCTACGCCAGCAACGACCCGGTGATGACGGCATGCGCGGTCGCGCGCAACACCGACGCGCAGATCCGGGAGATGATGGACGACTTCTATGACACCGTCATGGAGAAGATCGTCGGACTCATCGAGCAGGACGCCGACGCGCGGCCGATATCCGATGATCTCCCCGCCCTTGTGCGCACGCTGGCGGCGACGACAGCGATGACGTTGACGCACGACAGCGCGTTCGTTGGCCGCGGCGACGATCCCGATCGCGCCGTCGAAATCGTCGAACGGTTGTGGATGTCCGGGTTGTGGGGTGGCGACGCGAAGCTGCGGGATTAGTCGTTTGCGGGCGTCCTCTGCCGGAGCACCACCCCTTCCGCGCGCGTCAACAATTGTTGACGCGCTTTTCACGGAGTATGCGTCGCCCCTGTGACAACTGTGAACAGGCTTGCGATCGTTCTCCACAGCACCACCCCTTCCGTGCGCGTCATCATCTGATGACGGGCGATCGCGCAGAGAGCCCGTCCGCCGCGACGGTAATGTCACCAACCATGGCGCAGGGGAGCGGCTTTACCGGCAAGCGTTGTTTTCTCACCGGGGCCGCAAGCGGCATCGGGCGCGCGACGGCGCTGAAACTGGCCGCCGAGGGCGCCGAGCTGTATCTCACCGACCGTGACGCCGAGGGGTTGGAGAAAACCGTCGCCGACGCCCGCGCGCTGGGCGCGCAGGTGGCCGAACACCGGGCACTCGACATTTCCGATTACGACGAGGTTGCGAGTTTCGCCGCCGACATCCACACCAACCACCCGGCCATGAATGTGGTGATGAACATCGCCGGGGTGTCCGCGTGGGGCACGGTCGACCAACTCACGCACCAGCATTGGAAGTCGATGATCGACATCAATCTGATGGGGCCGATCCACGTCATCGAGACATTCGTGCCGCCGATGGTCGCCGCGGGCCGGGGTGGGCACCTGGTCAACGTGTCGTCGGCCGCCGGGCTGGTGGCACTGCCGTGGCACGCGGCCTACAGCGCAAGCAAATACGGCCTGCGCGGGCTCTCCGAGGTATTGCGATTCGACCTGGCCCGGCACCGCATCGGCGTGTCGGTCGTTGTGCCAGGTGCGGTGAAAACGCCTCTGGTGCAGTCGGTTCAGATCGCCGGCGTGGATCGCGACGATCCCCGGGTGCAACGGTGGACGAACCGGTTCAGCGGGCACGCGGTGTCGCCCGAGCACGTCGCTGACAAGATCCTCGACGGCGTGGGCCGCAACCGGTTCTTGATCTACACCTCACCAGATATCCGTGCGCTGTACATGTTCAAGCGGACGATGTGGTGGCCCTACAGCGTGGCGATGCGGCGAGCCAACGTGATTTTCACCCGTGCGCTGCGGCCGGCGCCGCGGCCCTAGCGCTTTCCCCAATCCCAGGGCGGCGTCGTGAGCATGCCCAACCCCTCGACCCGCGTCTCACCGAGTTCCTTGTACAGCCCGATCTCCACCGCGATGCCGTCCTCGGAGGCGTCGGCGGCGTCGGCGACGGGCGCGGTGTTCAGAAACTCGAGCATTGCCCTCGAGTGGGTGACGACGACGACTTGCGTCTGGCTCGCGGTTGCCCCGATCAGTGATGCCAACGGCCGCACAAGATCTGGGTGCAATGAGGTCTCGGGCTCATTGAGCACCATCAGCGACGGCGGTTGCGGACTCAGCAGCGCGGCGGCCCAGAGCAGGAATCGCAGTGTGCCGTCTGACAGTTCGGCGGCGCGCAGTGGGCGTAACATGCCGCGCTGCTGTAGCTGGAGATCGAACAGACCGTCGTGGACGGCCACCGACACGGTCGCACCGTCGAACGCGTCGGCGACGGCGCGCTGCAGGTCGTCGAATCCGGCCTCGATGATCGTCTGGATTGCAGCCGCGAGATCGCTGCCGTCATCGGACAACACGGGTGTTCGGGTGCCGACCTGGGGGCGTCGCGACAGCGCCGCCGCGTCCACACGAAAACCGTCGTAGAACCGCCAGTTGCGCAGCCGTTCGCGGACCGCAGCGAGTTCCGGATGAGCGCCTGGGTGGGCGTATTCGGCGAGCACGCTGCGGTAGGGCGGCAGCGACCGCGACAGTTCGTCGAAGCCTCGCCCGGATTCCGCGCTCGCCTCGGCGTAGTCGCGGGTGCGACGAACCAGCGTCGAGCTGGTCCGCATCACCGGGCCCACGAACACCGCCTCGCGCTTGACCTCGGGGTCGAGGGCGAACAACGAACGATGCCCGGCCATCTGCGGCAGCCCGAGGTCGACCAGATAGCCGAAATCATCGGAGGCGAACCCCAGTTCGAGTGAGACGGGCCCGCTTCGGGTGGTGCCCTCGACCCTCCCGGTCCGGCGCGCGCCGCCGAGTTGCTCGGGGCCGGCCCACAGCACCGAGTCCAGCCCGCCCTCGCGTGCGAGCGAGCCGATCACCTCGCCGCGCCCACAGTCGGCCAGCAGGCGCAATGCCCGGTACAGCGAGGACTTGCCGGTGCCGTTGGCGCCGGTGATGACGGTGAGCGGACTCAGCGGCAGCACGATGTCGCGCAGCGAGCGGTAACCGCGGATGGCGACCGTGTGCAGCATCTAACTCAGTACCCGCCTTGCGGCGGCTCGAGTTCCAGTCGCACACCGAGCAGGCGGATGGGCCGATCGAGTTCGAAGAGGCCGAGGAGGTCCAGTGCGGTTTCGGTGATCACGTCGGCGTCGGTGCTCGGCGCTGGGAGCTTACGGATCTTGATTCGGGTGTAGAACGTGTTGGTGCGCACGGTCACCGCTACCCGGGTGACCACGCGTTGTTGTTCGACGATCTCCGTGAGCGTCTGGCGCGCGAGTTCGATGACAGCCGAGTCGATTTCAGCGCGGTCGGTCAGGTCGCGGGGGAAGGTGACGACGTGGCTGCGCGAGCGTGGCACCCAGGGCTCGGCGCTGACGTTGGTGTCGCCGCCGCCCTTGGCCAGCAGCAGAATCCACAGCCCGGTCGTCGGGCCGAACGTCGACGTGAGCAGTGTGGCGTCCGTGGCGGCGAGGTCCGCGACGGTGGTAATGCCCAGCCCGGCAAGCTTTTTCGCCGTCTTCGGACCGACACCCCACAGCGCGTCGACCTCGCGATCGCCCATCACCGCCATCCAGTTCTCGTCGGTGAGCTGATAGATGCCTGCGGGCTTGCCGAACCCCGTGGCGACCTTGGCCCGCTGCTTGTTGTCGCTGATGCCGACCGAGCACGACAAGCCCGTCCCGGCGGCGATCACCTCACGGATCTGTTCGGCAAACGCGATGGGATTGTCGATGTCTGCGCCGACGTACGCCTCGTCCCATCCCCACACCTCGACCGGGTGGCCGAAGTCGCGCAGCAGGCCCATCACCTGTTCGGAGGCCTCGTCGTAGGCGTCCGTATCCAAGGGCAGGAACGTCGCGTCCGGGCACTTGCGCGCCGCCGTGCGCAGCGGCATGCCGGCGTGCACACCGAACTTGCGCGCCGGATAAGACGCGCACGTGACGACCTTCCGGGGCTCGCTCGGGTCACCGTTGCCGCCGACGATGATTGGCAGGCCTGCGAGTTCGGGGCGGCGACGCACTTCGACCGCAGCCTGAAACTGGTCTAGGTCGACGTGCAGGACCCAGCGCGGTGTCATTTGCCGCAGAGCTTGCGCGCCACGCTTTCCCAGGCGTCGCCCAGCTCGTCGAGTGTCCGGCCGCGGTCGCTGAGTTGGTGATGCACGTAGTCGGCGTCGAGCAGCGCAAGCAGAGCGGTGGCCTGAGCATCGAGGTCGCCGGCCGTGTCCGCGGCCTCCAACAACACCCGAACGTGTCGGTGGTGCAGCGTCGCCGGGGCGTTGAAGCGCATCTGCGCGTCGCGGTTCGCGTCGGAGAGCAGCGCGTGGTGGGCGTGCACGAACTTGAGCCGGTCCCGTCCATAGGCCAGCAGCCGGTCCAGCGCCGGGGCCCCCGGCCCCAACGGCGGCGGCCCGAACAGGAAGGCCTGCTGCTCGGATTTCTCGTCCTCGTCGAGCAGCACGATCATCAGCCCGGCCCGGCTGCCGAATCGGCGGAACAGCGTGCCCTTGCCGACGCCGGCGGCCGCGGCGATGTCGTCGGTGGTGACCGCGTCGGCGCCGCGCTCGGCAATGAGCCGGCGGGCGGCATCGAGAAGCAGCACACGGTTACGTGCTGCGTCGCCCCGCTCCTGTGGACCAGAATCGGTTACCGGCAGGTCGATCAACCGGTCGGAGACGCTCACCTTCGCAACTTTAGCTCAGCCGGAATTAATCGGACCATGGTCCGGTTGGAGCATGCGAGGATCTGTTGGAACCACCGAAGGGAAAAACAAGTGTCGGACATCAAGGTGTTGGTGCTGCTGGGAAGCCTGCGCGCCGCGTCGGTCAATCGTCAGCTGGCGGAGCTGGCGGCCGAGACGGCTCCGGACGGGGTGAGCCTGCAGCTGTTCGATCGGCTGGGAGAGCTGCCTTTCTACAACGAAGACATCGACAACGGTGAGGTGGCCGAGCCTGTGTCGGCGCTGCGTGAGGCGGCCGCGGAAGCCGACGCCGCGCTCGTCGTCACCCCGGAGTACAACGGCAGCATTCCGGGCGTGCTGAAGAACGCCATCGACTGGCTGTCCCGGCCCTTCGGCGACAGCGCACTGAAGGACAAGCCGCTCGCGGTCGTCGGCTCGGCGCTGGGCCAGTACGGCGGCGTGTGGGCGCATGACGAGACCCGCAAGTCGTTCGGCATCGCCGGTCCGCGGGTGGTCGAGGAACTGAAGCTGTCGGTGCAGGCGACGGCGTTCGACGGCAAGCACCCGCGGGAGAACGGCGAGGTCGCCGAGAACCTGCGGAATGTGGTCGGCAAGTTGGCCGCCGAGGTCGTGTAATACTTCACTCGCACAGGCCGCCGGCCGGGTCCGTCGTGACCCGCCGGCGGCTTTGCTGTTATGGCACCGCGATCTTGGGTGTAGCCGTGTCTGTCGGTGCCGCCTGGTAGACATTGCCATAGCGCGACGCACCCGACGCGACACGCCGAACAGTGAGCTTACGACCAGGGAATTTCAAAAATGTCATTCAGAACATCTGGTATCCCTTCTGATTGTCGGCCACTAGGTGTAGTGTTTCAAACACCGACAGACCCCCACGGTTCGGAGGTCGGCCGGAGGCCAGAATCCGGCGGTGTTGGTTCCCAGTCGCCCCGGGGACGTGGTCCGGACGCCAGGAATTTTGAGGGCCTGCGGGCCGCTGAATTATAGCGATATGCAGTACCCGACCAGTTGCCAGACACTTTCCGCAGAGGAGCCGTACCGAAGATGACCGTCACCGTGTACACCAAGCCCGCATGCGTGCAGTGCAACGCGACTTACAAGGCGCTGGACAAGCAGGGCATCGCCTACGAGAAGGTCGACATCAGCCTGGATAGCGAAGCCCGTGACTACGTCATGGCGTTGGGGTATCTGCAGGCGCCCGTCGTGGTGGCCGGCAATGACCACTGGTCGGGGTTCCGGCCCGATCGCATCAAAGGGCTGACCGGTGCGTTCGAAGGCGCAGTGGTCACGGCTTAAGACATAGGGGTATCCGGAGGGCAGGAAGGAGACGACGATGAGCAATCTCGTGTACTTCTCCAGCGTGTCCGAGAACACCCACCGCTTCGTCGAGAAGCTCGGCCTGCCCGCCACCCGGATCCCGCTGCACGGGCACATCGAGGTCGACGAGCCTTACGTGTTGGTGCTGCCGACCTACGGCGGTGGGCGCGCCACCCCGAACATCAACGACGGTGGCTATGTCCCCAGACAGGTCATCGCATTCTTGAACAACGAACACAACCGGTCGTTGCTGCGCGGCGTCATCGCCGCGGGCAACACCAACTTCGGCGCCGAGTTCGGCTATGCGGGCGATGTCGTTTCCCGCAAGTGTGACGTGCCGTACCTGTACCGCTTCGAACTGATGGGAACCGAGGACGACGTCAATGCCGTCCGCGCGGGCCTCGCTGACTTCTGGAAGGACCAGACGTGCCACCAACCGTCGCAGCTGCAGAGCCTGTAACGACTGCCGGCCACGGCGCGTTGCCGGGCGAGACGGACTACCACGCGCTCAACGCGATGCTGAATCTGTACGACGCCGACGGCAAGATTCAGTTCGACAAGGACCGGGAAGCCGCTCACCAGTACTTCCGGGAGCACGTCAACCAGAACACGGTGTTCTTCCATGATCTGGACGAGAAGCTCGACTACCTGATCCAGCAGAACTACTACGAGCGCGAGGTGCTCGATCAGTATTCGCGCAACTTCGTCAAGAGCCTGATCGACCGCGCGTACGCCAAGAAGTTCCGGTTCCCGACGTTCTTGGGCGCGTTCAAGTACTACACCTCCTACACGCTGAAGACCTTTGACGGCAAGCGTTATCTGGAGCGGTTCGAGGACCGGGTGTGCATGGTGGCGCTGACGCTGGCCGCCGGCGACACGACGTTGGCCGAGAAGCTGGTCGACGAGATCATCGACGGCCGGTTCCAGCCGGCCACCCCGACGTTTTTGAACTCGGGCAAGAAGCAGCGCGGTGAGCCGGTGAGCTGCTTTTTGTTGCGTATCGAAGATTGCATGGAGTCCATCGGCCGCTCGATCAACTCCGCGCTGCAGCTGTCCAAGCGCGGTGGCGGGGTTGCGTTGCTGCTGTCCAACATTCGTGAGCACGGCGCGCCGATCAAGAACATCGAGAACCAGAGCTCGGGTGTCATCCCGATCATGAAGCTGCTGGAGGACTCGTTCTCCTACGCCAACCAGCTCGGTGCGCGGCAGGGCGCCGGCGCGGTGTACCTGCACGCCCACCATCCCGACATCTACCGGTTCCTGGACACCAAGCGGGAGAACGCCGACGAGAAGATCCGGATCAAGACGCTGTCGCTGGGTGTGGTGATCCCGGACATCACGTTCGAGCTGGCCAAGAAGAACGAGGACATGTACCTGTTCTCGCCGTACGACGTCGAGCGTGTTTACGGTGTGCCGTTCGCCGACATCTCGGTCACCGAGAAGTACTACGACATGGTCGACGATGCGCGGATTCGCAAGACCAAGATCAAGGCGCGCGAGTTCTTCCAGACGTTGGCCGAGCTGCAATTCGAGTCGGGCTACCCGTACATCATGTATGAGGACACGGTGAACCGGGCCAACCCGATCGAGGGCAAGATCACCCACTCGAACCTGTGCTCGGAGATCCTGCAGGTGTCGACGCCGTCGGTGTTCAACGAGGATCTGACCTATGCCCAAGTGGGCAAGGACATTTCGTGCAACCTCGGTTCGTTGAACATCGCCAAGACGATGGACTCGCCGGACTTCGCGCAGACGATCGAGGTGGCGATCCGGGCGTTGACGGCCGTGTCCGACCAGACCCACATCTGGTCGGTGCCGTCGATCGAGCAGGGCAACAACGACGCCCACGCGATCGGGCTCGGGCAGATGAACCTGCACGGCTACCTGGCGCGGGAACGGATCTTCTACGGCTCCGAAGAAGGTGTCGACTTCACCAACATCTACTTCTACACGGTGCTGTATCACGCACTGTGGGCGTCGAACCGGATAGCGATCGAACGCGGCACGCACTTCAAGGGCTTCGAGCGCTCGAAGTATGCGTCGGGGGAGTTCTTCGACAAGTACACCGAGCAGGTGTGGGAGCCGAAGACCGACAAGGTGCGGCAGCTGTTCGCCGATGCGGGTATTCGCATTCCGACGCAAGAGGATTGGGGCAGGCTCAAGGAGTCGGTGCAGCAGCACGGCATCTACAACCAGAACCTGCAGGCGGTGCCGCCGACGGGGTCGATCTCGTATATCAACAATTCGACGTCGTCGATCCACCCGGTCGCGAGCAAGATCGAGATCCGCAAGGAAGGCAAGATCGGGCGGGTGTACTACCCGGCGCCGTACCTGACGAATGACAACCTCGAGTACTACGAGGACGCCTACGAGATCGGCTACGAGAAGATCATCGACACGTATGCCGCGGCCACCCAGCATGTGGATCAGGGTCTCTCGTTGACGCTGTTCTTCAAGGACACTGCGACCACGCGGGACGTCAACAAGGCGCAGATCTACGCGTGGCGCAAGGGAATCAAGACGTTGTACTACATCCGGCTACGCCAGATGGCGCTGGAGGGAACCGAGGTCGAGGGCTGCGTGTCCTGCATGCTGTAGGACTCGCAGGCCGAGTGTGGACTTGATACACGCGGAGCGGGGGGAGTAACCGTGCAATAAGTCCACACTCGGCGTCGCGCTAGCCCAGGGAGGCGATTGGCGCGCGGGGCACCGGTGTCAGCACCGGAGTGGCAGTGGCCGGCTCGAGAATCTGGCCGGAGTCGATCAGGCCCGGGCGGACGACCATCGGCCCCTTGGGCGACTGGGGCGCACTGGCCTCCTCATCCTCGGGCGTGGTGACCGGCCCGATGGTGCATGCCTGATAGTTTGGGCCTTCGTCGAGAGACCCGCCGTAAAAGACACAGCACACCGCGAAACCCTCTTCGTCGGGATGCTCCTTGACGCACTCGTTGAAGCCCGCCTCGTCGCCGATTTGCCCGATTGGTTCGGCATTCGCGGTCAGGGCGAACCCGATCGCCAGGCCCGCCGTCAGGGCGGCCGTCGCCAGGGTGCGGCGCATCAATTGTTTGGTGATCATGGTCGTTCGCTTTCTTGGATGTGCTGTGGTGCATCCAAGTTTCGAGTGGTGCCGTGATCGCCAAAACGGGGCGGACGCCCGTCAGTTGCGGGCCCGGCTACGGGGTGTCGCCGCCGCCCGCGATAGGGGATTAGGGACTCGCCGTTGGCCAGTTAGTGCACGCGCACGGTCATATCGCGTGATATAACTGGCCATTCGGCGACTCACTTGGGTGTGTGCTGCGGGCCCTGCGCCTTCTTGTACATCGCCTTCAGCATGCGGTCGCGGAAGCGGGCATTGTCGATGAGCTTGATCCCCGCGTTGGCGAGCCGCGGCTGCCCCAACAGCTTGTGGAAGTAGCGGCCCCGCCGGTACTCCTTGCCCCACGCCGCTTCCATCCGCTGCGCGTAGTTGGTGAAGTCGTCGGGTCCGCTGTTCTGCAGTGCCGCGATCGCGCATTCGCCCGCGGCGAGCCCGGATTCCAGCGCCTTGGAGATGCCCGCACCGGACGCCGGCTTGCCCGCGCCCAGTGAGTCGCCGGTGAACAGCACGCCGGGACGCCACGGCGGCCAGGCGGTGAAGCCCATCGGCAGTCGCCACGCCCGCACGCTCTTGTTCTTCTTCAACTCCTCGATCGGCGGGAGTTCCCAGTCCCGTGGCAGCGTCCGCAGGAACTCGCCGAGGAACTGGGTGGCGTTGATCGACTGCCAGTTCTTGTAGCTGTTGACGTAGCCCAGGCCGATGTTGAACCGTCCGCCACCCATCGGGAAGACCCAGCCGTAGCCCGGCAGCTGATCGCCCTCGAACTCCAGCTTCAGGTAGATGTCGAGACTGTCGGAGTCCGGTCGGTTCGCCTGCATCTCCGAACGGATCGCGATTGCCGAGTAGCCGTTGTACTCCGAGTCGATCTTCAGTGCGCGCTTGATCGGGGAGTACGCGCCGTCGGCGGCGATGACGGCGTCGCCGTACACCTTCTCGCCGCTCTTGAGCGTCACGCCCACGACGCGGCCGTTCTCCACGATCGGCCCCGTCACCTCCGCCGACTGGCGCACCTCGGCACCGGCGGATTCGGCGTGCTTGAGCAGCAGCGTGTCGAGCTCGGTGCGGCTCACCGTGTGGCCGTGATCGGGCATGCCGGGTCGGCGCGGGAACGACAACTCCCACGCGCTCGGGCTGAACACCGTGACCCGGTTGACGCGATGGAACTTCGCAACCTCGTCGGCCAGGCCCATCTTCTGCAGATAGCTGGTCGCGCGTGCTGTCAGACCGTCGCCGCACGGCTTGTCGCGCGGGAATTCGGCCTTGTCGAGGACCACAACTTTCGCACCGGTCTGCGAGGCCTGCCATGCGGCGGCCGAACCCGAGGGCCCGCCACCGGCTATGACCAGGTCGTATCGCTGCGTCATAAGACTCTCTCGTTGATTGGCTGTCGCAGGAATAGTACCCAAGCCGGCAGTCCCCATCGCGCCAGTTGAGTTGCCTGGCCAGCGCCGTGAAATACCGTGTTGCGGCACGGTCTGAGCAGGTCAGCGGCGTCTGGGCGGTACAGTTATCCCGTGCGACGAGTGTCGAGGTCACGTTCTGGCGGCGAGGCGGGCGTCAAGGTTGACGCGCGCAGCGAACGCTGGCGCGAGCATCGCAAGAAAGTGCGGTCGGAGATTGTCGACGCCGCCTTCCGCGCGATCGACCGTCTCGGCCCGGAGCTGTCCCTGCGTGAGATCGCCGAGGAAGCCGGTACGGCGAAGCCCAAGATCTACCGCCACTTCACCGACAAGTCGGATCTGTTCCAGGCGATCGGCGAGCGACTGCGCGACATGCTGTGGGCCGCCATCTTCCCGTCCATCGACCTGGCCAACGATCCTGCCCGCGAGGTCATCCGCCGCAGCGTCGAGCAGTACGTGCGCCTGGTCGACGAGCACCCCAACGTGGTGCGCTTCCTGATGCAGGGCAGATTCGCCGAGCAGAGCGCGTCGGCCATGCGGGCGCTCAACGAAGGCCGCGGGATCACCCTGGCGATGGCCGACATGTTCAACAACGAGCTGCGGGAAATGGAGCTCGACGGCGCGGCCATCGAACTCGCCGCGTTCGCGACCTTCGGCTCGGCGGCGTCGGCCACCGACTGGTGGCTGGGCCCGAAAGAGGATAGTCCGCGCCGCATGCCGCCCGACGAGTTCGTCGCGCATCTGACCACGATCATGGTCGGCGCCATCAACGGCACTTGTGAGCTGCTGGGCATCAAGATCGACCCGGACCTGCCCCTGCACGAGGGCGTCCGTCGCCGCGAACACGTCGCCTGAGGCGTCTCTGGGTCTGCGGCAACCGCCTCGCGCAATTGGTGCCGTGAACAGTGAGTTGACGTTGAACGGCCAAAGGTCGGTAGGGGCGCCTCACGTGCCGAGGACGAAGGCGTCGATCGGCTGCTCGTGCCCCCGCAGGTTCAGCACGCGCCGCGGCGCTTTCGCCATGAGCTCATCGGCCACTCCAGATGCGACGAGCAACTCCCCACCGGCGGCGTGTTGTTGCATCCGCGCCGAGACGTTGACCGGATCACCAAGAGCGGTGAAGTCGACCACCGCGCCCCCAACATTGCCGACGTATGCGATGCCCGCATTGACCGCCACGCCTAACTCAAGCCAAGGCCCCTCGTCGCTGCCGTAACCGACCGCTTTGAGTAAATCCATCCCTGCCCGGACCGCGCGGCGTCGGTACTGGGGACCGCTGATGCCCCGAACAAAGAAAGCCATGACCTCATCGCCAATGAGCTTGTCGATAACCGCGTCGTGCCGCAGAAGCGTCTGTGTCGCAGCGATGTAGAACCGGTTGAGCAACGAGGCGAAGTCTGCCGCAGCGCCGCGCTGGCCCAGCGCGGTGGAGCCACGAACGTCGGCGAACAGGACCGCGACGTCCACCTCAGCGCCACCTGCGGGAAGCGCATCACAACAGCGACTGCACAAATTGGGATTCTTGCGCGATGGGCTGAAGCCAGCAGCGGCGAGAACACGTCCGGCCGGGCCGCCAAACGGGTTGTTGCATACCTTGCATCGCGGCGCCGAGGGCAGATAGCGAAACAGCCGTCGCGCCCTCACTAAAGACGCGTGACCTTCCGTCAGCACCTTGTCCCAGGGGTGCCGCTGGATCGCGGGAGCGGTATCACGTGGGATGTTGACGATGACCATGCGGAAATGATTTACCCGACAGCCATTTCGGCACATGAGGCATCCGCCTCAAAAACCCTCGCAGTTGAGTAATGCGTTGCCGGGACCGAGGCCTCCGTTCGTGCCGAAATCGTGACGTTCAGATGCAGAATGGGAGCGTGCACCCGACCGGGACGCAGCACGGCTCGAAAAAGGGCCTGCGCAAAGCCGAGTTGCTGGCGGCGACATCGCTGGCGATCGACCTCGGTCTGGGGCAGCCGATGGAGCACATGCTTCGGTCGTCACTAATCGCGACACGCATCGCAGAGCGGATGGGCCTCGATGCCCAACAGAGGGCGACGGTGTACTACGCCAATCTGGTCGGTTGGATCGGTTGTCACGCCGATTCGCACGAGCTTTCGGCGCTCTTCGGCGACGACATCGCCTACCGGGCCGACACCTACGCGGTGGACATGACCGGCCTGCCGTTCCTGCGGCTGATGGTCAGTCATGTGGGGCGTGGATTGCCGGGCTGGGAGCGCGGCATTCGCTCGGCCGCCTTTCTGCTCACAGCACGTAACTCGGTTGCCAAGCTGATCCATTCGCATTGCAGTTCTGCCGGGGTTCTTTCCGATCGGATGGGTCTGGACCGGCAGGTTGGCGAGGCGCTGGCGTATATCTTCGAGCGCTGGGACGGCCGGGGGCTGCCGAACGGCGCTCGCGGAGAAGACATTCCGCTCGAAATCCACATCGTTCACCTGGCCGATGTCGTCGAGGTGCACCTGCGGACGGGTGGCCTCGGACGGGCCGTCGACGTCGTCCGTTCCCGGCGTGGCACGCAGTTCAGCCCGGCCGTAGCCGAGGTGTTCGAGCGTGATGCCTCCGCCATCGTCGACGGGCTGCTCGAAATGGATGTCTGGACTGCGGCGCTGGCGCAGGCACCGGATCGTCACCGTACTCTCGACGGTAACGAGATCGACGAGTTACTAAGGGCCATAGCGGATTTCGTCGACCTCAAGTGTCCGTGTTCTCCGGGCTACTCGCGTGGTGTTGCGGATCTGGTGGCCGCAGCGGCCCGACACCTGCGGATGCCGTCGGCCGAGATCACGCGGCTCTACCGTGCAGGCCTCGTGCACGGTCTCGGTAGATTGGGCGTTTCGAACCAGATCTGGGAGAAGAAAGGGCCACTCAGTACGGCGGAATGGGAGCGGGTACGGATGTACCCGTATCTGACCGGACGGATACTGAGCCGGGTAGGCGGTTTGGAGTCGGTGGTGTCCGTCGCGACCAAACACGAGGAACGGCTCGACGGGTCCGGCTTTCCCCGAGGGCTCGCCGGCGCGGAGTTGACCGCACAGGACCGTTTGCTCGCCGCGGCGGTGGCTTATCACCAACTGCTCGAGCCGCGTCCACATCAGCCCGCCCTCGATCCTCGCGGTGCTGCCAGTCAGCTGCGCCAAGAGGCGCGCGCCGGACGCCTCGACGCCGACTCGGTGGAGGCCGTTTTGGCGGCGGCCGGGCATCGGGCATCGCGGCGGACGCCCTGGTCGGCGGGGCTTACCGCCCGCGAGGTCGAGGTCCTGCGACTCGTCGCGCAGGGCCGATCGAACCGTGAAATCGCCGTCGAGCTGTTCATCGCCGAAAAGACGGCGCGCAACCACGTCGAGCGTGTCTATGCCAAGTTGGGCGTCAACAACCGCACGCAGGCGACTCTCGCGGCGATCGATCGGGGTCTGGCGGCGTTCCCGGTGGACGCGGCCACGGGGCCATGAGGAGCCGCAATAGGCTTGGCGCCCAACGGGTTTAGCGTCGTGCCGAGCGACCGCGGTTTGTCCGTTTTCGGTCACGCACACGGGGAGTTTCACCTGCGGAGCCTTGGCCGGCGGCTGTCACGGACTTTGCGATTTTGAGGCAAACGCCTCATGCGACCAGGGAAGCGGCGGACCGATGATCAGGACCTGACAAAGCAAGTTCAGGAATAGGAGATCACCGGTCATGACCGAATTGACGTTCAACCCAACGACAATCGAGCGGTTCGGTACGCTCCCGTCAAATCAGAAACCCGAAGCGCCGGGAGGCGGGCGGATCGACGCCGTCAACGTGAGCCGGCATGTCGGCGCGCGGCAGATCCTCCAGGAGCTGTCGCTGACGGTGAAACCAGGCGAGTTGGTCGCCATCGCCGGCGGCAGTGGAGCAGGAAAGACCACCTTGCTGGAGATCCTTGCGGGACTGCAACCACCGTCTGCCGGGGAGGTTTGGCACGACGGCGTCGTTCGCCGTGCCCGAGTCAGCGTGGATTCCCGTATCGGTTACGTGCCCCAGGACGACATCATCCACCTCGAGATGCCTCTGCGCCGCACGCTGCGCTACGCGGCGCGGCTACGACTGCCCGCCGGCACATCGGCAGCCGAGGCGGACCGGGTAGTCGAGGAGACCTTGCATGACCTCGACCTGGCTGATCGGGCCGAGGTACCGGTCCGTGCGCTGTCCGGCGGCCAGCGCAAGCGGGCCAGTATCGCCGTGGAGCTACTGACCCGGCCACGTCTTTTCTTCCTCGACGAACCCACCTCCGGGCTCGATCCGTCGACGGCGGCCGACGTGATGCGCCTGCTGCGCCGACTCAGCCAGCGAGGAGTCACAGTCGTCCTCACGACGCATGAGCCGGCGGGCATAGACAGGTGTGACCGGGTGGTATTCCTCGCTCGCGACGGCCACCTGGCCTTCACCGGCAGCCCGACCGAGGCTCGGCGCTACTTCGGCGTGCAGGATCTCGCCGAGGTGTACGAGCGGCTCGCTGGTGAAGACACCCCTCAGATCTGGGCGGAGCGATTCGCGGACAACCGTGAGACGTCGGAAGCTGTACCTGGCTTCGCTCTACTGCCCATCCCGGCCACCCGTTCAGACGTCAAGCGCACGGGCGTGGTCCGGCAATGGTGGCTACTGACACGGCGCAATGTTGATGTTCTCTTTCGCAACCGGCTGACCCTAGCCATCCTGCTGGGCTCACCGGTGCTGGTCACGGCGATGATGGCGACACTGTTCAAGCGCGGCGCGTTCGATCTTGATAGCGCAGCCGACATCGGCCCGGCGCAGATCGTGTTCTGGATCGCATTCGATGGCTTCTTCTTCGGCCTGACATACGGCCTGCTCCAGATCGTCGGGGAGATGGCGGTCTTCCGGCGGGAGCGCCTGGCCGGCCTCAGCGTCGGCGCCTACGTGGCATCCAAGGTCACAGCGCTGCTCCCGGTGCTGGCCGGAGTGAGCGCGGTGCTCCTCGGTGTGCTGCGAGCGCTCGGCAGGCTCCCCGCCCTGGGATGGCACGTGTATGCCTTGCTGTTCGTGACGATTGTGATCGAGGCGACGTCGGCACTGGCGCTCGGACTGCTCGCCTCGGCGGCGGTCTCCAACGCCGCTCAGGCCGCCCTCGCCCTGCCGATGCTCTGCTTCCCGCAGGTTCTGTTCGGTGGTGCCATAGTCCCCGTTGACGAGATGGCCGCCCCGGGACGCCTGATGAGCTTCGGCCTGTCCAACCGCCACGCATTCGAAGCATTGGGTCGCGACCTGGATCTCGACCGGCACACGGCCACGCTGCCGGCCATGTCCGCCTACCGCGACACCTTCCATGGAGGCACCGGCGCCAGCCTCATCGCGCTCGCCTTGTTTGCCGTTGTCCTCACGCTGGCCACGGTGTGGGTACTGGACCGGCGGTCCGCGCCTGGCGCATCCCGGCGATGACGGCCTAGCACGGTCGGGCCCGCGAGATGTCTGAACAGTATCTCGCGGGCCTGCGCATGCGGCAGCAACGACGTCCCGTTCTTCCGCGCGCATGGGCTGAGGCGTACGGCGGCCTTCCTGGTGATCAGTGAGCCACTCCCGGCAACCGCGCGAACACGTGGCCTGACCTGCCTCGTTGACACCCGCCTCCGGCGACCGGGACACTGGAAGTACCCAGTACCGCCGTTCCCAGGAAGGGTGGACCATGACCGTTGCCGAGCAGGCGGCCGAGACCACGACCCAGCGACCGGTGAAAACCCGTGCGCTGATCATCGGCACGGGATTCTCTGGTCTCGGGATGGGCATCGCGTTGCAACAGCAGGGCGTGGATTTTCTGATCCTGGAGAAGGCCGACGACGTCGGCGGCACCTGGCGCGACAACAGCTACCCGGACTGCGCCTGCGATGTGCCGTCACATCTGTACTCGTTCTCGTTCGAGCCCAAGGCGACCTGGAGCAAACTGTTCTCGCCGCAGCCTGAGATCTTGGACTACCTCAAGGGCGTCACCGACAAGTACGGCCTGCGCCGCTACATCCGGTTCAACTCGCGCGCCGCCCGCGCGCACTGGGATGACACCGAGTTCCGCTGGCATGTGTTCACCGACTCCGGGCAGGAGTACATCGCGCAGTTCCTCATTTCGGGAGCCGGCGCGCTGCACATTCCACGCCTGCCCGATATCGAAGGACTCGCCGAATTCCAAGGCCCCGCTTTCCATTCCGCGGAGTGGGACCACGACGTCGACCTCACCGGCAAGCGGGTCGCAGTGATCGGCACCGGCGCCAGCGCCATCCAGATCGTGCCGGGCATCATTGGCCAGGTCGCGGAACTCCAGCTCTACCAACGCACCCCGCCCTGGGTGGTTCCGCGACCGAACAAGCCGTTTCCGCGATGGCTGAAGACCGCGTTCACAAACGTCCCGGGGTTGCGCCTGGCGGTGCGGACCGGCATCTACTGGTTCCTCGAGGGACTTGGGTACGCGATGACCAAACGGCCGGCCCTACTGCGTGCGGTCGAAGCGGTGGGCAGGTGGAACATCCGCCGCCACGTCGCAGACAAGGACCTGCGCCGTCGGCTGACGCCGACATATCGAGTCGGCTGTAAGCGAATCCTGTACTCGCCCAACTACTATCAGGCCGTCGCCAACCCAAAGGCGGAGCTGATCACCGACCGGATCGCTCGTATCACCCCGACCGGCATCGTCACGGCCGACGGCACCGAACGTCGCGTCGACGTCATAGTTTGGGCCACTGGTTTCCACGTCATCGACTCGTACACCTACTTCGACATCAAGGGTCCGCACGGTGAGGACCTGGTCGATCGCTGGAATCGCGACGGGCTGGCGGCCCACCGCGGCATCGCGGTCGCCGGTATGCCCAATCTGTTCTTTCTGCTGGGGCCCAATACCGCGCTGGGGCACACGTCGGTGGTGATCATGATCGAATCGCAGATCCGCTACGTGGCACAGGCCATCGCCACGGTCGACATGTACGGGGCGCAGGCGTTGGCGCCCAGCCCGGCCGCCCAGCAGCGGTACAACGACGAACTGCAGCATGATCTGGCAGGCTCGGTGTGGAACACCGGTGGCTGCCGCAGCTGGTATCTCGACGAGCACGGGGTCAATCGGACGCTGTGGAGTGGCATGACATGGCAGTACTGGCGGACGACCCGGTCGCTGAAGCCGTCGGAGTACATATTCCTTGGGGTCGGGCGCGACACGCCAACACAAGATGTCGCGGTTCCGGACGTTGTCGCCCCCCAGGGGTAGTGTTTGAAGTGCCGGTTCGGCAAACAAACTTCTGCGGCGAAATGGGGTTCTGGTGACCGAGAGAGTGAAGCTGATCGACCGCGTTTCGGCGATCAACTGGAACCGCCTGCAGGACGAGAAGGACGCCGAGGTGTGGGACCGGCTGACCGGCAATTTCTGGTTGCCCGAGAAGGTTCCGGTGTCCAACGACATCCCGTCCTGGGGCACGCTGAGCGCCCACGAGAAGCAGATGACGATGCGGGTGTTCACCGGCCTGACGCTGCTGGACACCATCCAGGGCACCGTCGGCGCCGTCAGCCTGATCCCCGACGCGCTGACCCCGCACGAGGAAGCCGTCTACACCAACATCGCGTTCATGGAGTCGGTGCACGCGCGCAGCTACAGCAACATCTTCTCCACGCTGTGCTCGACCGCGGAGATCGACGACGCCTTTCGCTGGTCGGAGGAGAATCCGAACCTTCAGCGCAAGGCCGACATCGTGATGCAGTACTACCGCGGCGACGAGCCGCTCAAGCGGAAGGTCGCCTCCACGCTGCTGGAGAGCTTCCTGTTCTACTCCGGCTTCTATCTGCCGATGTACTGGTCCAGCCGAGCCAAGCTGACCAACACCGCCGACATGATCCGGCTGATCATCCGCGATGAGGCCGTGCACGGCTACTACATCGGCTACAAGTACCAGAAGGGGCTGGCGCTGGAGGACGACGCCAGGAAGGCGGAGCTCAAGGACTACACCTACGAGCTGCTCTTCGAGCTCTACGACAACGAGGTCGAGTACACCCAGGACCTCTACGATGAGGTCGGGCTGACCGAGGACGTCAAGAAGTTCCTGCGCTACAACGCCAACAAGGCGCTGATGAACCTCGGCTACGAGGCGCTCTTCCCGCGCGACGAGACCGACGTGAACCCGGCCATCCTCTCGGCGCTGTCACCCAATGCCGACGAGAACCACGACTTCTTCTCGGGTTCGGGTTCGTCGTATGTGATCGGCAAGGCGGTCAACACCACCGACGAGGACTGGGACTTCTAAACCCGCAGGTCAAGTGCCCCATCGTTGGGGTAGCCCGCCGGGGCAGCAACCTATCGGCCGGTCGGCTCAATCGCCCCGTGCCCGCTGCGACCCGGAGACCGTGATGCGGATGTGGTCGGGGTGGCGTGCGGACTGCAGCCAGCGTGCCCCGTCCTCGTCGCCGTCGTAGTCCAAGCACTCCCACCCGTGGGGCTCCAGCACCTCGTGCCACGACGTCGAGGCGCAGAAGGCGTCGGCCACCGAGGGCCCGCGCAAGGACCTTGGGGCCCAAGAGCGGCGCTCTGACGGGGGCGGGGTGACCAGCTCGACGAACCAGTCGGGGGGGACCGGGAGTGGGCCGTCGACCCGCGTGTAGGGCATGCCAGTCTCGCCATGCAGGGAGGGCGGCAGCACCGCCGCCCCGCACCCACAGGTGTGCTCCCCCGTCGCTCGACGACGACCTGGAAGCGGTCGCGGTCGCGCTGCACGACGCGCCACCTCGGCGGGCCCTGCTTCGGCTACGTGCTGGAGGGCGAAATGGTCTTCGAACTACAAGGTGAACCTCCGCGAGTGATCAAGGCGAGGCATTCTGGGAACCCGGCGGGGACGTAATCCACTATCAGGATGCCAACAACCGCACCGACATCCCGCTGCGCTTCATCGTGACCATGATGATGGCTCCCGACCAGCAGGTGCTCGTCTTCGTAGACGACGAAGAGCTGGAGCAGAGCGGTTGGGTAAGGCGGTCACCCGCCTGAAGGGGGAGGGCGAAAGGCTCATCGACCTGAAAACCCGTACAGGATGGGGCAGCCGCGGTCATGTCGACCACGACCTTGTACGGAGAAGTCCTACGGGGCGCTGCTCGACGAACTGGCCGCCCTCGACCCGGCGCAGAAGCGCGAGGTCGCCGCGCAGCTGTGGAAGGTGGCCGAGACATTCACCGGGGTGCCCGACGGTCGGCACACCGCCCGCACACTCCGGCTGCTGGCCCACTGGCCCGATCAGAGTTGACCGGCGTCGGTCGATTGGTCCGGGTGCTGGAGAACCTCGGGCGTAGTCGTCCTGAACGTGGTTCAAGTCGGCAGCAGTCGGACTTACGAGTCTGCCGGGCGCAGAGGGAGGGCAGCATCACGGGCGAGTTCGAGTTGTACAAGGCGCAGAGGGCAAAGTTCCGGTTTCCGCTAAAGGCCGTAAACGGCGAGGTATCCGGTCCGCGAGGGCCTCGTAACTACACCGACCCACGGCCTTCCGCCCCGGCATCACCCCGGCCTGTGGCGGACCAGACAGGTGGCGGCCTATTCCGCTTGGCCTGCCAGGCGGACCGCGCGTGCCGTAGCTGCTACGTACGCCTCCGGCGTCGTCATATGAGGGAGGTGTGCTGCGCCCTCGATCGTCTCGCGGCTGGCCCCGGGAATCAGCTCGATCAGTCGATCGATGACGCGCGGGAACGATGGTGGACTTTCTGATCCCTGGGTGAGGTGCACCGGCATCCCCAGCCGCCGGAGCGCGTCCTCGTCGATGCTGAACTGTGCAGGGTCCCGGAGTTCGTCGAGGAAAGTCGGAGCGTTTCGTACGAACATGGCCCTGACCTCGGGCGGCAGGATCGTTTCCCACGCACCCGGACCGACCGCGACCTCTTCGACGAACTGCCGCGCTGCGCCCTCGTAGTCACCTTCGGCCAGCCGCCGACCTACGGACTCCAGGCTCTTCGCGCCCTGCTGGAGCATCGCCTGGCTTTCGGCGTCACCCTCGAGCAAGCTCCATAGCGGGGGTTCGTGGCAGATCAGGCAGCGGAAGACGTCCGGACGCCGCGTTGCCAGCCGCAGGGCTATGTTGCCCCCCAACGAGTTCGTCACCACATGTATCGGGGCCAGGTCAAGCGCATTGAGTAGACCGACGAGATCGTCGCCGTCTTCATCCAGGTTGCCCTGAGTGGCGGGCCGCTCGCTTTGCGAGTGACCCCTGCGGTCGTACACAAGAACCGTGAAGGACTCGGCCAGGCCAGGGATCGCTGCTCCCCACTGCGTAGTGTCCCCCCAAGACCCATGTACCAGGACCACGGGATCGCCAGCGCCGCAAATCTCGTAGTAGAGACAAACGCCGTTCACCTCTGCAACCGCCATGACGCTCACCTCGCCCGTACAGCGGAGATTCGCTAAATCAACCCGCGCGGGTGTTCCCTGTCAAGCCGCGTTATGAGGTGGCCGACTCAATCCGCCCCAGCGGCGCGGTAGAGGCAGTCGAAGGCAAGAAAGAGCAGCATGGCGGCAAGTCCGCCGTCCGCTGTAAGCCCGGATCCGGGATTACGGGTGGGCCTCCTGGCCCATCCGGGCGAACAGCGCGGCGGCGTCATCAGATCCCAGTGTGGTGTCGAGCACCAGCAGCAGCACTTCCTCCTCTTTGCGGAAGTGCAGCAGCAGGATGGCGGACAGCCCCACGAGCTGGTGGATCAGGTCGCGGGCCAGGGTGTCGTCGGGCCATCGGGTCGCTACGGTGGCTGCAGTGTCGGCCAGGCGGTCGATGCGGGTGACGATCTCGGCGTGGTCGGCGCGCATGGTGGCGGTGGCTCCGGGGGCGGCCATCGCGTCCTCGACGGCTGGATAGAGCACTTGCTCCTCGGCCCTGGCGTGCGGGACCAGGTGCCCGCGCAGGAACCCGACGATCTCGCCGAGTACGTGGGCGGCTTCGTCGGCATTCCAGCGGTCGACCTCGTCGGCGATTGTCTCTAGCCCCTGCGGATGGGGCAGCAGGTCGCGGTGCTCGGCCCGCAACGGCTCGGTCGGAAGGGTGGGTTCGGTCATTCTGTCCATCCTCGGATGTGCGGTTGGTCGATAAATGGCGAAAGCCTGGATCTACAAGCCCGGCGCGAACTATTCACGACACTCCCCAATGTCCGCCACCTTCGCCGTGGTGCCCGACGGGCGGCATACAGCCCACAGTTCGGGCTGCTGGCCCACTTTCTCGATCCGACTGATGGGCGCTGACTTTGGGGTGACTGACATCAGGTTGGTCGTGTAGTGGGTTTTGCGTCGTTGCCAGGCCCCCCGCCCTCGGCGGAGCTCACCTGAACTCCGAGGATCTCTCGGTAGCCCTCGGCGTTGACGCCGGTGGCGATCAGGGCACGCCGACTACGCCGCGCTGGACACGAATCAGCGCGAGTACGCCAGCATCGCCGAGTGAGGTCAGCGGCGTGGTTTGGTGGCTGGTGTTGATCAGCCGGTCGAGCAGTGATTCGGTTATCTAACCATCCGGGATCAGTCTCCACGACGTCCAAGTCGTGTCGGCGCGCCTAAGGGAAAGCGCGTGTTGGACCGATTATCTTGCTGTGTCTGTGACGCCAGTCGAGCTGCGGGTGCAGCGAGTGGTAATGCCGTCGGGGGTGGAGTCGTCGACGGTGCTGCGCGGCGGCATGACTGTCGATCCGATTGATCGGTTCCTTGCGCATCTGACGGCTGTAGACCAGCTCACCGAACACCGTGCGGGCCTATGCCCATGATCTACGGGACTATTTCGAATTCTTGGAATGTCGCGAGCTGCAGTGGGATCGGGTAGTCCTGGAGGATCTTGGGCGGTTCGTGACCTGGCTTCGGTTGCCCGCCGGGGCTCGCGACGGTCGGGTTGCTGTGCTGCCGTGGGTTGATGCGGATGTGTGCGCAGCGACGGTGAATCGGAAGTTGTCAGCGCTGGCGTCGTTTTATGAGTTCCATCAACGGCACGGCGTCGAGTTGGGTGAGCTGCTAACACGGTGGCGACCGGGCCGGCGGGGCGGGTCATGGAAGCCGTTCCTGGCGCACCTGGGAGGGCGCCCGGAGCGGCACCGGGCGATCACGTTACGCGCTGAACGGCGTGCGCCCCGGGAGTTGAGCCAGGCGGAGATGACCGCGTTGATCGACGGCTGTGTTCGGTTGCGGGACAAGTTCTTGCTGACTCTGCTGCGCTCGACGGGGATTTTCTCCGGGGGTCGTCCCTGGGGACGGGTCTCTGCTCCGGGCGTTTGCGCGGGTCAGAGGCTGATCGTGAGATTTTAGCGTGCGCCACAGGTGTTGTGCGGGAACGTCGTTCGGCGTGTTATCGGTGTCGTGTCGCGGTGTTGAGTTGGGCGATGAGTTCGCGGTTCGCAGCGCGTGCGGCGGCGAGATCCTGGTCGCGTTCTTCGAGTTGCAGGCGCAGGTCGATGACCTGTTGTTCGAGGTTGTTAACGGTCTGGTTGACTGCGTCGATGTCCGCGGGAACGCCGAGACCTGACTCCTGCCAGGCCTTTTCGCCGAGTGCTTCGGATAGGCGCTTCTCCAGTTGGCGGACCCGGCCGTGCAGCCGTTGGGCGCGTTCGCCGGCGGCGAGCAGGTCGGCCTGCAGCGAGGCGCGGGTGACGGTCGGTCCGGGTGTGTCCCCGGCGGCCGGTGGTGTGGCCTCGAGGGCGTGGATCTGGTCGAGCAGGTCGCGGTGCCGGTAGAGGAAGCTGCGGTCGACACCGGCGGCGCGGGCGATGCCGGATGCGCTGATCTCGGTGCCGTCGGTGGTGGCGCGGCCCAGTACGGCGATGACACGTTGCCGGCGGCGGGCCGAATCCGCTTGCCGCCCTTTCCTTATCCCTGTGGTTCGGGGGTTGGGCTGGTCTGTGGTTGCGGTGTTGCCGGTCATTCGGTGGCCTCCGTGCGGGTGGTGGTGGCGGGGCGGGCGGCGGGCATGCCGAGGTGGACGGCGCGGTGCCGGCGGATCACGGTGACCGCCTCGTCGATCGCGACGCGGTCGATGTCGTTGGTCTGGTCGAGGTCGCCGTTGATGCGGGTGATGAGCCGCCGGATCCGGGTGATTTCCTGCTGGGTGGGGGTGGCGTCGGCGCGGGCCCAGTCGTCGACGCCGTCGATGGCCGCGGCCAGTCGTTCCCGGGTGCGGAGCAGGTCGTCGAGGTGGGCGGTCAGGTCGGGCAGGTAGGACACGTCGGTGCGAAAGTGGTCGCAGCCGGCGCAGCGGAACCGGACCGGGCAGGCGCCCCCGCCGGCCTGCACGTTGGACGGCTCGGTGCAGCGCCCGTAGGGCACGGCGACCTCGCCGATGGCGTAACGGGCGTGTTCGGCGCCCAGCAGGGCGGCGGCGTCCCGCCAGATCCGGTCCCCGTGCCGGTCGAAACTCATCGCGGTGACCGTGTCGACGGCGTCCCGGCGGCGGTCCTCGCCGACCCGGTAGTACCCGCGGGTGATGTTCAGGTTGCGGTGATCAAGTAGTTCGGCGAGCACGTCGATCGCCACCCCGGCATCGGCGTGCCTTTGGGCGTAGGTGTGCCGATACGCGTAGGGAACGAGCCGGGCCGGGTCGAACTCGGTGCCGTCGCGGTGTTGAAGCCCCAACCCGCGTGCCCATGCACGGTGCCGCTCGTCGAGCATGGCGATGGTGATTGCCCTGTGCCCGTGAGGATTTCGCCGTGGCGAGGGCAGCAGTTTCAGCTCACCGATCGGGGTGTCGGGGAAACGCGCCCGGACCCGTGCCTGCTGGGCGGTGATCACCGCGGCGGTGGCCCGGGTGATCGGCAGGCGCCGGTCGAGCCGGTCGGCCTTGGCGTTGTCATAGACCAGCACCACAGCGCCGTCGGTGTCGTGGTGCAGGCAGTCCACCGGCAAGTTGAGGATGTCTTCGGGGCGCCGCCCGGTGTCGATGCCGATCTGCGTCGCGGTCCTGACCTCCACCGGTTGCAGACTGTCCAGGTGGGCGCACAGCGCGGCCATGATCTCCGGCGGCAGGTCGCGGCCCGGTTCGCCCCGTGCTGGTTCGGCGGGGATGTCGCCGGGTCCGAGTGCGAAGTCGCCGGGTAGGCCGGCGGCTACCCGTCCGGGTCGGGTCAGCCCGAGGGCGCGGATCCCGGACAGGGCTGCCCGGGTGTCCCGGCAGATGACGTTGCGGTGGTAGCGGCTGATCGTGCCGGTCGATTCGAGGTAGCCGAGCCGGTTAAGGAAGGAGTCGATGTCCTTGCGGCCCAACAGTTCCGGTGCCAGGCCGTGGTCGTCGCGGGCGCGTAGGCTTTCCGACAGCCGGGCCAGCGCGTTGACCTTCTCCCGGACCTTGGTGGCGCCGCCGCCGCGGTGCCGGGGCAGTTCCTCACTCGCCCATGCCTTGCCGGCCCGGGCCAGCCACGGCTGGCTGATCCCGGTGAACGAGAGCCGCCCCCGGTGGCCGAACACGGCCAGGTCCCAACTGTCGGCGGCCCGTTCACGACCGGGATCGGTCAGCGCCCGGCGGACATCACGGGCAACCGCGGTCAGCAACACCCGGGTGGCCTTGGTCGACACACCCTCGGTCGGGCAGGCGCCGATGGTAAGGGCCTGCTGCCGGCGCAGCGTGTCGCACACCGCCCGAAGGGTCACATCGAGAACCTTCGCCCCGCCCCGGACCCGTTGCTGGACACCGAACAGCACCTCGATCACCACCAACGGTGGCAGCCCGCGCAGACTCACCTGGCCGCCCTCGGAGACCTCGGACTCGGTGAGCTGCCAGAGCCGGCGGTCGGTGTCGGGGTCGGTGGTGACCGCGGTGCGCCATCGCACATAGTGGGTCGGGCAGTAGCCGTGTTCGGATTCCGATCTGCGGGTGCAGGCCGCGACCTGGCATGGTCCCAGCGCCGTCAACGGCCGAACCCCCGGATCGGTGAGGAACTCCTCCAGCGACCTCCCCGGCCGACGCCGGAACCGGCGGGAATGCGGGGCGCACAACATGGACCGCGGAGCCGGCGACATCCGCTGACAGCCCGGGACGGCGCATCCGGCCGGGCGGTCCGGCAACGGCGGTAGTTCCGACAACGACGCGATCTGCGGCCCGGTCAGCCCCTGGGCGCCCAGCCTGGTGAAGCACCGCCAGCACACACCGCCGGTCGGCCCGCCATGAGCGGTGGATGTGCAGCCACCGACCCGGCACACGGTCCGGCCCAACAGCGGATGTTCGGCGGGCAGCGACAACACCCGGCCCACCGGGTCCCAGCCAGCCTCGGTGAGGAACGCCGGATCCAACCGGTCGGCCAACTCCGCGGCCATGCCGGCCACGGCCTCCCCGACAAGCACGTGGCCGAACTCGACCGGGTCAACGGCCGCTGCCGTCGCCCGCCCGGTCGCAGCCAAGGCCGCTGCGGTCGCACCGGTCACCGGGTCACCCCGGCTACTGCCGTGTGCTCCCGGGGACTGGGCACCCGGTCCACCGCCGCACGCAACCGACCCGGGTCCGGGTGCAGATATACCTGCGACGAGGACACCGAGGCGTGTCCGAGCAAATCGGCGAGCACATCGATGCCGCATCCTGCATCGGCGGCGTTGCTGCCGAAGGCGTGCCGCAACCGGTGCGGCGTGATCACCGTCGTCAGCCCCGCCCGCCGCGACGCAGCGGCCAGCAGCTCACCGATCGCGTCCGGTCGCATCGGCGCACCAATCGGTTCACGGAACAGGTTGACCACCACGAAATCACCCGCCGCGGCCCGCGGAACCGTCATCCGCTCGAACACGTATGTGTCGAAGGCCTGCACGGTCAGGAAATCCAGCGGCACCGCCCGCTGCCGCCGGGACTTCGCCCACGCCCCATTGGGATTGTCGCCTCGGCGGACCACATGCACGTGCGCGCGGGTGATCTCGCAACCCAACGGACGAGAATCGTTGAGCAGGTGCACATCACTGCGACGCAACCCGCACAACTCGCCGCGCCGCAACCCGGCCCGGGCCATCAACAAAACGATCAACCGGTCGCGCGCCGACCGGCACGCACCGAGCAACGCGACGATATCGACGTCACTGGCCCGATCCACCGGCCGCTCCGGCTCATGCAACCGATGCCGGGCCCGCATCCGCCACGACATCGGCCCGTCCCCGCTCCGGGCGGCCTGCGGCAGGTCCCGGTCGTCGGCCACCTCGTACAGCACCGACAACAGATTCCCGTCCACCTGCCCGGTACTCACCGCATGCACCACCATCGCCCGCACCGCGGTCAACACCCCGTTGATCCGCCGCGCCCCGCGGGCCGGGACACTGCCCGGCCCGGCCGACACCACCACCGACGATGTGTTGGCACTCGAAACGGCTGGGCCGGCATGGGCCAACCACATCGTGAACAGCGGTAGTTGTTCCGCGCCGGCCTGCCAGGTCCGGCCCGTCCGGGTACACCACCGCAGGAACAACGCGATCGAATGCGCGTAGCTCTTCGTCGTCGACTCCGCGCCGTCCCGACCGAAACGGACCTGACGCAGGAAACCGTCCGCGACCGCTACCACCGCCAGGTCCTCATCCAGCACCGTCCAGTAACACGCACCCGACGGCAATATCACCGGAAAAGCTCGCATTCTTGGATCCTCCGGATCTCATGGTCGGCTCAGTGAACAACTACCAGCCACGAGCACCACACCCCGGGAGACCCGCCGTGGAACCCAGGCGCACAACGCGTTCAAGCAACGTCATGCGACAGGTTATTGACCCCTGGAGAAGGGCTACGGATCGGTGAGGCGCTGGGGCTGCGGCATGAAGACGTTGATGCCCGCCGCCGGCTGGTGCTGGTGCGGCCACGATCAAATGTGAATGGGGCGCGGGCCAAGACTTGGTCGCGTGAGGTTCCCGCCGATGCTGAATTGTTCCGTCTCTATAGCGATTACCTGCATGAAGAGTATGGCGCGTTGGACTGCGACTACGTGTTCGTCAACCTATGGGGTGAGCCGGTCGGTCAGCCGATGAGCTATGCCAGCGTCGACCGGCTGGTGCGTAGGCTGCGGCAGCGCACCGCAATCTCGTTCTCGGTGCACATGTTTCGACACAGCTATGCCACCGCGCTGCTGCGCCGCGGTGTCTCTCCCGAAGTGGTGCAGCGGCTCCTGGGGCACTCCAGCGTCAGCGTCACCGTCGACACCTACTCCCATCTGGGCATCGAGGACGCCCGCCGTGAGTTGACCGCGGCCGGTTTTCTGGCCGATTCAACAAGGGAGCCAACCGCATGAGCAGCCCCCGGCCCATCGGGGCAGAAGCCCTCGGGCTGGCGGCCCGACTGAAGGCACGGTTGCGGCCGATGTTCGCCGAGCCGGTAATCCTGGTCGACGCGAGCGACCCGGTGATCGGCGGACCGCAGTGCATTGTTGCGGCCTGTCAGCGGCTGGCGGTGCTGGAGGGCAAGTGTTCGGCACATCATCGGCGCTGGATTGACGACGGTCGCCCCGAGATTGAAGCGTGGGCGGCAACAGTCCCGGCCAGTCGACGGTGGCTGCAACAGCCCCGCAAATGCGCGATCACGACCTGCCGACGGGCTCGTCGCGAGGTCGATCTCTGCCACTCTCATGCCGTCCGTTGGGACGGTCAAGGCCGACCAGACTTGGAAAGCTGGATCGGAGGGGGCGGCGGTGGCGCACCCCTTCCATCGGGCCAGTGTTGTCACTTTCCAGGCTGTGAACTTGATGCCGAGGGCAGCGCCGGGTTTTGTGGGCACCACCGGGATCGGTGGTGCCGTGCTGGCCGTCCGCCGCTTGACTCGTGGCTGCTGACCTGCGAAACGTTTGGCCGGGATCGGTTCGATCTGCGACCGCTGCCGATGCCGATGCGCCTGGAGATCGCTTATGCGATCCAATGCCGCGTCGATGAGCGGCGCACCATGACCCGACCACACCATATCCGCCGCCTGCTGCGCGCCCTGCCTGGCGGCGGCGTGGCGTCACTGCTGGACCGCAGCTCCGAATCGTGGATGAGCTATCTCGGGTTTTCCAGTGAGCGTGGCTATATCGAGCGCCGGTTCCTGCTGGACGCGATCGGCTACCTACGCGACCTGATCGAGGGTGTCGGCTGGGACGCTGAATATCCGCGCGATGTCTGGCTGCTGCGCCGACTGGGCTATCCCGGTCGCGACACCTGTCTGCGGTTCACCGAGATTGAGCCGATCTGGTTGCGGCAGTTGACCAAGCGGTGGGCGCGCTGGCGATTGTCGACGGGCATCTCAGTACGCACCGTTAGCGCCGACGTGCGGGCGATCACCGGATTCGCGCAATGTTTTCCGGCGCTGCACCGCGGGCCCGAGGCCCTTACCCGCGAGCTCATCGAGACCCATTTGGCACATCTGGCGGTGCGGTTCCCCAACGCCAAGAGTCGCACCTCTCAGATCAGCAGCCTGGCCGGCCTGCTGCGCACCGCCCGCCAGCACGGGTGGGAACCACGGCTGGAACCCCGCGTGGACCTGTTCCACGAGGACTATCCGCGGCAGATGATCGGTGCGCCCCGAGCGCTGTCAGAGGCGGTGATGGCGCAGCTGGAGCGCGAAGACATTCTGGCCCGATTTCCCGATCCTCGGGGCCGACTGCTGGCCCGGATCCTGATGAGCACCGGGCTACGGATCGGTGACGCCAGCAGTCTGCGCGTCGACTGCATCGTGCGCGACGGCCAAGGTGCGCCTTACCTGCATTACACCAATCACAAGATGGCCCGTGAGGCGTTCGTGCCCATTGACACCGACCTGGCCGAAGCGATCACCGCCCAGCAACAGGCGGTCCTTGAGGAGTTCGCTGAACCGGAATACCTGCTGCCGCGCCCCACCCGCAATCCGGAAGGAAAGCTACCGTTTAGCACCGCCACCTTCCGCGGCGAGCTACGGGAATGGCTGCGTGAGTGCGACATTCGCGACGAGCATGGCCGCCCAGTCCACGTCACGCCACACCAATGGCGCCATACCTTCGGAACCCGGATGATCAACAATGAGGTTCCGCAGGAGACGGTGCGTCGACTGCTCGACCACTCGTCTCATCAGATGACCGCGCGCTATGCACGACTGTCGGACAAGACCATTCGAGAACAATGGGAGCGCGCCCGCAAAGTCAATATCGCTGGCGAACAACTCAGCAGCGACACCGGCCCACTGGCCGAAGCCGTCTGGATGAAAAACAACTTGGCTCGCGCGAAAATGGCCCTGCCCAACGGATACTGCACCTTGCCCCTGCAGCAGAGCTGCCAATACGCCAACTCGTGTCTGACCTGCCCCGTCTTCGTCACTACCGCCGAGTTTCTGCCCCAGCATCATCGCCAGCTCGACCACACCCAGTCCCTGATCGAGAAGGCCGACCGCGACGGCCAGCAGCGCCTCGCCGAAATGAACCGCACCGTCGAGAAGAATCTGCTCGCCATCATCGACGGCCTCACCACACCGGGATGCGGTTGTGGCACCGAATCTCTTTGTGCCTGCACGGAAAGAGACCACTCAGATGCTTGCTGACAACACCCGCTACCTCATCGAGCGCTCCAGACAGCGCCACCAGCAGACCCTCGAGCGCGCACGCCGGGCACTGGTCGAACTCGCCGACACTGGCCAGCCGGTAACCGTCGCTGAACTCGCCAGCAGGGCCGGCGTCTCACGATCATGGATTTACACCCAGTCCGAGCTGCGCGAACAGATCCAACAACACCAACGTTCGCATTCGGACTCCGATACCGCCCGCCAGATAGTCACGCGAGCCACCGACGAATCGCTGCACCGCCGACTAACTCTGGCACACGAGCGAATCACCCAGTTGCGCAAGGAAAACCAACAGCTCCGAGAAGCACTTGCGCACGCCTGCGGCCAACTCCGCGCGGCAGGCGCGCCGGCGCGATGATGGACTCGCCCCTCGGGGACAGGCGAGAGATCGGGCCCCTCATCGTGGACTAGCCCAAAGCGCACCCAGTAACCCGCACCAAGACGACCCTTTCAACCAACGTCATAGACACAAGTCCAGAACACAAAGCACACGGTCAGACAGCATATTTCAAGATCAGGGTCGAGATAAATTCGGCCATCGTGGACCGGTTAACGTTCGCCGGGCAGATCATCGAAACCGGCACCACCTCCTACCGGCTCGCCCACGCCCGCCCAACGGCGCACCCCCGGCTGACCTACGACCAGTAGCGGAGTCGCCCAAGCCGAAATCGGGTTACAGTCCTGGGAAATGTTGGTCACCGACCTGCACCACTTCCTCGACCTACCCCCAGACACGCCGGGCCCAGCACGCCGACTGGCCGAACACCTGAGCAACATCGTTCGGGCGGCAACAGCAGGTGACGCCGGAACCGCCTGGGGAAGCGCGCTGCCGTGCCGACGCCGGCCGGCCAACCGCCGCTGCCTGGGTCAGATGATCGTGCTACGGACCGAGCCGCAGACGCCGATCCGGTGGAAGTGCAGCGTCTGCGGCGACGAAGGCGTAATCAGCAACTGGGAAGAATCGCCCTTCGATCTGCGCCGCCAACGGCTGGCCCTCGCCGGTCCCGTCCACGAGATTGTCATCGGCGCCGAGGTCGCCGCGACGCTGCGCGAGTTGCAATTCCTCGACACCGATTGCGAGCGAATGATATTCGCTATCCGAGCCCACAACGACGGCGCCATCCTTGCTGCCACCGACGACGACCTCGACGAGCTGATCGGGTCCGTGGCAGCCGAGGCAAACCATGAGCCCAACCGGCGCCGTCAACAGCGACTCGACGCCGCATTCGGCGTGCTCAACGCCGCAACCCAGACACCAGACGGCTGGTGATTCGATGGCCCTGCCAGAGCTGGACGTGGCACGAGTGCAGCGGTGGTGCGCTGCGCGGGTGCCCGAGCACGCCCGCCACCAAGTCCGCGTCGAATGCGAGGTCGCCCCACGACACCTCACGATCGTCGAGCGGCGCGCCCCCTGGCGCGAGGACTTCGGGCCCGAATGGACCGCATTTCCGATCGCCCGCCTGCGTTACACCGCCGCCGACAAGTCCTGGACCTTGTACTGGCGCGACCGCAACCTTCGCTTCCACCTCTACCTGCCAATGGCTCCCTCACACCGAGTCGAAGACCTCCTCACCGAGCTCGACCGGGACCCCACCTGCATCTTCTGGGGCTAACTACCAGCTCCGCCACCAGACACCTCACTCGCCTCGACGCAAGTGGGGCCAGCTACAGCCGTCACGGCGGGGCCAGTTCAGGTTGACATCGCCACGTTTCGCCGCGCCGCGGTGATTCGTGGTTGAACAGGATCCCGTTGACGATGAAGAGTCCGTATGCTTCGCGATAGTTACGGGCCGCCCAATACGCGAAAAGCTTCGAGGTGCCGTACGGTGAGCGCGGATGGGCCCGCGGTGAGCGGTCGGCTATGCGCGCCGGACCAGCTTGACGAGCCAGAGCAGGACGACGGCGCCGCCAAGAGCGACGAAGAACGTGAACCACTATCCGCCGCTGTTCGCATCCACGCCGAGCAGGTTCAGCACCAGGCCGGCCACAAACGCGCCGATGACTCCCACCACGATGTTCAGCTGTCGCTGCATAGGGCGCGCGTCAGGTCGGCCGGAAGCTAGGAATCTGCAGGAGTTTCGACGCGACGGAGCCACGCCTCACGCCACAACGTGTAATGATCCGCGGGGCAGAACCACGCCCCAGGGGTCCGGTCGCCGCTGCAGACGACTCCGTCGAGGGCGATACAGTCGTTCTTGAGCTCGATCATGCGCCCAGTCTCCCGATCGATGAGCCGCTCGACCCGTGCACGTACTCTGAACCTCTTGCCACAGCGGGGCGTGAGTTCTTGCGTCCATGTGAGGCCCCGGTGGCGCGACTGTTTATTCAGCGTGCGGCCGACCTCGTCGAGCGAACGCACCTCAACGAGTTCGCCCACCTCGAGATCGAGCCGCTCGCCGTCGATGCGTTCGCTGCCAGCGACCTTTGGCATCTCGGGAACTCTTCGTAAGAGCCTGCGGGACACGCGCCACCAGAATGCGCGCAGGAGGACGGTGACGAAGCGCCGCACGCCGATGTTGCGGCTGCGTAACTCGCCTATGTACTGGCTGGGCTCGAGCTCGCCGATTGGCGCGCTTGCGCGAACCAAATCGGTGTACTGGCACCGATAGACCTCCTCGTCGACCCCGTCGAACGTACGGATCTCCCTCGTGTTCGCGTAACTGATGCGCCCAAGCTCGGCGATCTCGTCCGGTTCGACCTCGGGATCGGCATGAGCGTCGTCTGGCGTCGCCGGGCGCAGCCACGCTTCCTTCCAATAGAGCCTGCACTCCGCCGCGCAGCCCGAGTGACCCTCGCCAGAACAGCGGAGCTGATCGAGGATGACAGTGCTCTGCATTCGTCGCGAGCAACTCTCCGGCGTGTACCAGCAGATCTTTTGTACCGCGACGGAGACTCTGAAGGTCTTACCCACGTACGGGAGCATCTCCGGCATGAAGGGCAATTCGTCGCACGTCCCGCGGCTGTCGAGCGTCGCGAGGATCTCGCGCGCGGACCGGACCCGAACGAGATCGCCCGCTCGATAGGCGTGTTTCTGAGCCCCCGGCATTCCATCACTATTCCGGCGCGCCCGTGATTGGTCAACCCCGAGTGGCATTTTCTGTCCGACGGTACGATCTAGCGGGGCACACGAACGGTCGGGATGAGCTCGAAAACGGGGAGGGGGTATCTCGATGGGCTTGGCGCAGCGTGTACGTGGTCGGATGCTGCGGATCCGGCTTGAGTTGTTTCGGCGGATACCTCCGCACATGAGAGGTCGCGTCATCACGCGCGTCACCGGATGGCTCGCACCGGCGGAGATGCGTTGGGGGGGAAAGCCAACATGGTGGGACGGCGTCTTCGAATCGGAGGACCCGTTCTTGTTCGACAGCAATCCGCGTGAGGCGCTCAAGTACGAGCGCACGCTCGCGCTCTGCGGCCCCGGCCCGTTCAGGCATGCATTAGAGATCGGGTGCGCCGAGGGTGCTTTCACCGAGCGCCTGGCGCCGCGCTGTCGGAAGCTCGACGCTGTGGACATCTCCGCCGTGGCGGTGCGGAGGGCGGCGGAACGCACCCGAGCGTTTCCGGGTGTGTCGTGCGAGCGTGGCACGTTGCCCGCCGAGTTTCAGGCAGGCGCCTGCGATCTCATCGTCGCATCCGACGTCCTCTATTACCTGTCACCGCCCGACCTCGAGGCCTCGCTCTCGGCGTTCGAACGAGCTCTTGCACCGGGCGGGGCGCTCGTCCTCGTGCACTACGCACCTCCCATGGGCGCGATGCTCGATGGCGACGAGGTCCACGACTTGCTCGATTCCCTCCTGAGCCTCGACCACACCCATGCCGAGAAGATCATGCTCGACGTCGACCGATATCGATTCGATCGATTCGAAAAGCCGGCGCCACCAACCTGATCGGATCCGGCGCGAGCCGCGCGCGGTTGCTCGCACGGGTGCCGATGAGCGCGAGCAGCGTGACAGTGCAATACTTGGTCGCTGCCTTGCCGTATACGTCCTCGATGAGCCATTCTCGACGCACCGGGGACCACGACCGGGCGTAGTTGGGCACACACACCTTGATCAGTTCGACGACGTCGCGGTCGTAGGTGAAGGTGATCGCGATCATGTCGCCGCGGCGGGTGAAGCGGATGGCGGTCATCGTTCGTAGCCGTCCACTGTGGTGAGCCGGATGCGGTGGCATTCGTCGCAGCGCGGCCGGGCGGGTGAGTGCGGTCAGTCGCCGCAATCGATGCATAGCCGGAGATCGAGGCAACCGGTGGAAAATGGGTGAGTATAGACAAGGCCGTTGCCGCGCAATAGATTCCGATACGGGCGCACCGCGGCAAGCTCCCGGCTTGATGTAATCGATTCTGGGCCTGGCGATGCGCAATCTACGGTGCCGCTCAGCCGTCCGAGGGTATGCACGTTGCCAACAACGAACCCGGATCTTGCCTACCGAAGTAGCCGCTGTGGGTTTCGAATCTTGCCAGCGATACGACGGGTGCCGCAAGCTGGCTGCCAGCAAGTTGTTGCACGGGACAGGTCCTTCGGTAGCAGGATGTGAAGTGGTGTCAGACTTTGTCCGATGACCAATGTGCTCGAGGACATGAAAATTTCGCTGCCGCATGGGGCGGGTCGGAGTACTACCCGTCGAAAGAGCTTTCACGAAGATGGGTTTCACGAAACGCGCCACAATGGCAACAAGATGAAGCGCTACTACCGCATACTGGCCACAGAGTCCCTCTGTGCCCAAGAGTGCACCTCAGAGGCGCAGTGCTGCCCAAAGCCTTCAAGGTCTGGAATATCGAGTTCAATTACCGTTGACGACAATCTGCCGCCGCTCGTATAGGCAGTCAAGCGGCTGTCGTGATCCGCCGCATCGACTCGTCGAGAACGCCTGCGGCGCGCAGCGCTTCAAGGTGTGCCAACCGTGTGAATCTCTTAGCGAAATCATGTTCGGTCAACCCTGCCGAGGTGTATTCCTTGTAAAGCTCGGCGGCACCGTCGGGTATGGACCACGCGGCTTCGAAATCAAGCACATTGCGGAACGCGGAGAAATCCACCCGGTACGAACGCGGATCTGATCCTGTCTCACCCGTGATCAGCAGCTTGGCGCCGGGAACCACATCGGCCACCGACTGCGCGATCTCGGCAACGGTGAGATTGTTCGACTCGGTTCCGACGTTGTAGGCGGCGCAGTGCACCTTGCTGATTGGGGCTTCCAGCGCGAGGAGAAATGCGGTCGCGATGTCGCGAGCGTGCACCAGCGGCCGCCACGGCGTGCCGTCCGAGAGAACGCGAACATCGCCGGTCAGGACCGCATGACCGACCAGGTTGTTCAGCACGATGTCAGCACGCAGCCGCGGCGAGAACCCGAACGCAGTGGCATTACGCAGAAACACTGGCGAAAACGAGTCGTCGGCGATCGCGGCCACATCGTCCTCCACCCGGACCTTGCTCTCCGCGTAAGGGGTCAGCGGTCGCAGCGGAGCACTCTCGGTGACGAGATCCTCGCCCGCCGCCCCGTACACCGAGCACGTGGAGGCGTAAAGAAACCTCCGCACACCCGCCTCTTTCGCCAAGCGGGCCAACCGGACCGAGGCGTGGTGGTTGACGTCGTAGGTGATCTGCGGCGCCAGCGCACCGAGCGGGTCGTTGGACAACGCCGCGAGGTGGATGACGGCGTCGAACCCCCGCAGTTGATCTGCCGTTACGTCTCGCAGGTCTACCCTCATCCCCGGGGGATCCGTCGGCGCCGGCCCGAGCACACACTCGGCGAAGTAGCCCGAGTCCAGCCCGGCGACGTCGTGCCCGGCCGCCTGCAGGATCGGCACCATGACGGTGCCCAGGTAGCCCTGGTACCCAGTGACCAGTACTCGCATTCCCGAAGACCTCCCGCGCCGTCAGCGTCGCTCGAATGAGATGGTTGTTTTCTCCAGAACGAAGCCCTCTGCATGCTGATTGCGGCACTGCACCCCACGAAGTCTGGAAAGCCCGAGAAACGCCTGCTCGTCGAACCAGTCGTGGATCACCCGCGAGGGGTAGTGCTTGAGCAGCAGTTGTGCCTTCTCTTCTGCCACTTCGGTTTCCAGCGGATGATAGATCGTCGGGCGCGGCGTGTCGGCTTCCCATTTGAGGATCTCGTAGCCGAGCACTAGATGATCGCGGAACTCTGTCGGCAGTAATTCGGCGAGCAATCGATGATCTTGATGAGCGTCGCCGCGTTGCGGACCGAACACCACATCCGGACTGCACGATTGGCGGAAGTCACTCAGGTAATTCTTGATTCGGTCCCAATAGGCCGGCGCCCGCCCGTCCGGGATGTCGAGGACGACGACCTCCACGTCGGCACCGGGGCAAAACGTCGTCAGTGCGTCGCGCTCCTCGGCCTCGCGCTCGGTGCCACCGCCTGAAAGGACGAGTCCGCGCACGCGAAGCCCCGGATCGGCTCTGGCCAGGGTCAGAAGTGTGCCGCCCATTCCGATCGCGATGTCGTCGCAATGCGCACCGACGACCGCGATTTCAATGAGCGGACCGGTGGTGAGTGGGATCATCGGGCCCCTGCGGCGACGTCCAGCGGCAACTCATCGGCGGCGTGATCCCAAACCATCCACGGCCGATCGCCACGATGGTACCCGGCGTCGAGTTCGGCCCGTTCTTTGAACGTGTCAGCAGGCTTCCAGAATCCGTGGTACCGGTAGCCGAACAGCCTGCCCTGCCCTGCCAGCGTGCCGCAGACGTCCGCGACCAAATCTCCACCGGGAGGCAGCAGTTCGAATATTTCTTGGGAAAGCACGAAGTATCCGCCATTCACCCAGATCGGCAACTGGGAAACCGCCATGATCTCCTTCACCTCCCCTGCCTCACTGACCTCGACGCAGTGGAACGACGATTCCGGCGGGACGATCATCATCGACGCGGCGGCCCGGGACTCGTGGAACTTCTCGATCATGTGGTCCATCGGCGCATCGGTCAGCACATCGGCGTAGTTCGCCAGGAAGTACTCGTCCCCGTCGAGGTAAGAGCGCACTCGGCGAAGCCGCTCGCCGATCGCCGATTCGAGTCCGGTGTCGACGAAGGTGATCGACCACTCGCTGATGTCGGAGTGCATCAGCTCGACCCGGCCTCCGCGCATCACGAAGTCGTTCGACGCGGCTTCCTGATAGGTCAGGAAGTAATTCTTGATGTGCGACGCGCCGTACCCCAGGCACAGGATGAATTCCCTGTGGCCGAAGTGGGCGTAGTAGCGCATGACGTGCCAGATGAGCGGTCGCGGTCCGACCATCTGCATTGGCTTTGGCATGCCGTCACCGCTTGAGTCGCGCATGCGCATCCCGTACCCGCCGCAGAATAGGACGACTTTCATATTGTTTGCCTCCCGTGCTTCCCCGGATTCGGAATGCCGGCGGTATGTAACGTGGGTAGTGGAAAGACGAGCTGGCCGCCCCACTCGGTGATGTAGGCGAGTTGCTCGGTCAGCTCGGTCTCGAGATTCCAGGGCAGTGCCAGCACAACGTCGGGTCGGTCTTTGTCGATCTGGGCCGGATCGTGGATCGGAATGCGTGTCCCCGGCGTGAACCGACCGTGTTTGTACGGGTTGCGGTCGACGGTGTACTCGAGCAGGTCGCTGCGGATTCCGCAGTAGTTGAGCAGCGTGTTGCCCTTACCGGGCGCTCCGTAACCGACGACTCGCTTGCCCTCCGCGCGACGGTCGAGCAGGAATCGCAGGAGCTCGTGGCGCACAGCCTCAGTCCGCGGCCGAAGTTGCAGGTAGCCATCCACGTGATGCAGGCCGGCCGCCTCCTCGATCGCCAGCACGTCGGCTACGCGTTCACTCGGTGGTCCGGCGTTTTCCTCGGGGCGCGCCCATACTCGAATCGAGCCGCCATGCGTCGGGATCAGCTCCACATCGACGACCGTCAAGCCGGCCGTGCCCAGCGCGCGCATCGCTGACAGCACCGTGTAGTACTGGAAATGCTCGTGGTAGATCGTGTCGAACTGGCCAAGACTGACGAGGTTCAGTGCGTGGTGCACCTCGATGCTCAACCAGCCGTCTTGGGACAGCAGTCCGCGTAGCGATCGGGTGAAGCCCAAGAGGTCAGGTATGTGGGCGTAGACATTGTTGGCAACAACAAGATCTGCGGGCCAATGCCGGCCGCGCACGAATGCGGCCAGCTTTTCTTCCAAGAAGGCCGTTATGGTCGGCACGCCACGTCTGCGCGCGGCGGCCCCGACATTGACCGACGGCTCGATGCCCAGGCACGGTATGCCCTTTGCGACCGCGTGCTGGAGCAGATAACCGTCGTTGCTGGCGACTTCGACCACGAAGGATCGAGGACCGAGTCCGAGGCGTTCCACGGCGTCGTCGACGAACGTCTTCGCGTGCTGCACCCAGCTGTCGGAGTACGAGGAGAAGTATGCGTACTCGGTGAATGTGTCTTCCGGGGTGATTAGCGCAGGCACCTGCAGCAGCAGGCAGTCTTCACAGAGCCGAAGGTGTAGCGGAAATGTCGGCTCGGGCAAGTCGAGCTCATCGGCAGTGAGGAGCTTCTCGCAAGGCGGGGTCGCGCCAAGATCCAGAACGCTCAACAGGCGGTTTGAGTCGCACAGTCGGCACCGCATCTCAGTAGGCTCCCTTGCGCTGAAAGACTGCTCGCACTGTCTTTGCAATGATCAAGATGTCGCCCACCATCGACCAGTTGTCGACATACGACAGATCTAGGCGAACGGATCTATCCCAGCGACAGATCGGATCGGCCACTGACCTGCCACAAACCGGTAATGCCGGGTTTAACGAGCAGCCTCCGCTGCACATCATCGTCGTACGCTTCAACTTCCCGCCTCAACGGCGGCCGCGGACCGACGACGCTCATCTCCTGTCGGAGCACGTTGATGAACTGCGGCAGCTCATCGATACTGAAACGCCGCAATACTCGACCGACTGGTGTTATGCGCGGATCGTCTCGGATCTTGAAAAGAAGACCATCGCTTTCGTTGTTGCCGAGGAGGCTCTGCCAGCTGCTTGTCGGCATCCTGGACCATGGTGCGGAACTTCAGCATGGAGAAGGGCCTGCCGTCGATTCCGATCCGTTCAGCCGAGTAGAAGACGGGCCCCCTACTCGTGAGCTTGATCAAGAGGGCAGTGACGAGGAGGACCGGTAGGGTTCCGGCGAGGGCCGCAAACGCGAAGCAGATGTCAAAGGCACGCTTCTGGAACCGCTTCGTTCCTTGATATTGCGGTTTGTCAATATGCAAGAGCGGCAATCCGGCGATCGGTCGCATCACCAACCGGTTGAGCGCTACATCCATCACTCCGGGCGACACCATGAGATCAACGCCCATCGGCTCCAGCTCCCAGATGAGCCTGCGAAGCCCCTGAACGCCGAAATCTCCCGTACCCGCAATAGCAACTGTGTCGGCACCGCAATGACGGATCGCCTGCAGCGCGTACGTGACCCCGCCAACGATTGGGATCTCCCGGTCGTTGACTATGAGCTGTTCGTCACGTGGGGCTCCGTACCCAGTTATGCAAACGCCCACGACGTGATACCCGTTCTTGGGATCGTCGGTCAGCTCGCTGGCTAAATTCGCGACCGCATCACTTCCCCCGACAGCCAACACGGCAGTGCTATATGCCCCATGAGCGCGCTTGCGCGCAACGTACACCCGCCACATCCATCTGCTCAGCAACAGTCCGAGAATGCCCGCAGGAAGAGCCACCGCGAGATAGCCTCGCGAGATAGCGAGCTTGAGGAGCAGTTCGGCCATTGCGATAGCTCCGAAAGTCCAGAAGGACGCGGCCGCTACTCGGCGATACTCCTCGATGCCGGCACCGATGTAGTTTGGGGACCTAGTACGAAATGCGGCCAGGGCCGACAGCCATATAACGGCAATCAGGGCCGAGTACGCCGTCACATAATGGTTCACATAACTGGGCGCGGCGGCAGGAGTGCCGAATCGGACAAACTGCGCCAGCGTTACTGCTCCGCATACCACAAGTGTGTCTGTAATTCGTATGTTGGCGGCGTAGCGCCGTTCCCACTTCGATCGATCGTGTACTGTTTTCGATCGTTCTCCCGCAGCCGCTTCGGCGGACTGTTTGCGAACCGTGATCTGCGCACGTACGTCACTCTTATTCAGCACCAACGTGTTTCGGTGATCGATCACCACCGGACGTTCCCCGTTGGCACTGGAGGGCTGAACGTCAACGGTCTCCTGAGTCATCGGGCTATCCCCGAGCGGACTCGGGCCGGCCGCTCCCGGAACGACGAATGGATCCGTGGCCGCCGGCGGAGTCGGGTGATGCTGCTCACCGACCCCGCCAGCGATGAATCATGCCAAGGACGCGGACATGCGGAGATATCGATCGCAGTCAAAGAACCATCCCCCTTCGTCCGCGCGACGACTTCGTCGCGATGGCCAACCACCTCAACCCGTCGCAAAGACAGGCTGATTAGCTCTGCCTTACGATCTCGGGCGCGGCTCGCCCGCGATTCGCCGAACGTACCACCGCCGAACGCCACCAGCAACCAAAATTAAGCAAAATTTGACGGTTAGTTGCGTATTCATAATCAAGCTCATCTAATAAGTTTGCTAGTCTGCCCGTCATCTGCAGGTTTACCAGCTCACATGGTCGGCCGGTGTGAGCCCACTCCGCTGCCATGGCCACACCGTCGGGGCCAGAACGCACCCCTATGTCGAGATCCAGCAATATTTTGCATGGACGTAGACCCACTGGTTGGCGTGAGTTGCAGCTATATTACACAGTTGCAATTTCAACGTTGCGGTAGCAGCAATGGCAAAACCAAACTGAACAGTTGAATGACCCGCTCGGCCGTCGGGGCGGTTTGTAAAGATCGTGGTCATGGTCGATCGACTCACGTTCGTCCGGGGACGTCGGCGACGAGGACGCGTTCGTCGGTGGTCCGGCTCGGGAGTTTGTGGGGTTGTCGGCCTAGGGATCGCCCGGCTTGGTTGGCACAATTGCCCCCGGCTGGAACAGGGGGATAGCTGGTTCACAGTCGTCTCGCGCAGCATGCAGCAGAGCGTCGACCTTGGCCGAGGACAGCAGCAAGCTGGCCTTGCCGATCCAGCCGCAGGTGCAGCGCGCCTGATTCCTGTACCGAACCCGAGTCACCACGACGACGCCTCGTCCGCCCCTTGAATCACCCATCGCGGCTAGGTCACCACCCTCTGCGTGTGTGGCTGCAGCCGGGGTTGGTCTCCAAAGCCATTGGGCTGCCACCACCTTCCGAATTGGTGGGCCGTGCGTGCGGAATGGATGTCACTCGGACGTCTCTATACGCCGGGCATTGAGCTTACTGCTGTCTGCGAAGGAATCGACCTCAACCAAGGATCAGGCCCGAGGTCGGGACCCCGGTCCCCGCGGTCACGAGCACATGCTCGACATCAGACACCTGGTTCACCGAATTGCCCCGCAGCTGCCGCACACCCTCGGCGATGCCGTTCATGCCGTGGATGTACGCCTCGCCAAGCTGGCCGCCGTGGGTGTTGATGGGCAACTTGCCGCCGATCTCGATCGCGCCGTCCGCGATGTAGTCCTTGGCCTCACCCTGGCCGCAGAATCCCAGCTCCTCGAGCTGGATTAGCGTGAACGGCGTGAAGTGGTCGTAGAGGATCGCGGTCTGGATATCCGTCGGCTTCAGTCCGGACTGCGACCACAGCTGGTCTCCGACCACACCCATCTCGGGTAAGCCGAGCTCGGGCCGGTAGTAACTGACCATCGAATACTGGTCGGGGCTGGATCCCTGCGAGGCGGCCTCGATGATGGCCGGTCGGTGCTTGAGGTCCTTGGCCCGCTCCGCCGACGTGACGACAAGCGCGACGGCGCCGTCGGTCTCCTGGCAGCAGTCGAGCAACCGGAGCGGCTCGGCGATCCACCGCGAATTCTGGTGATCCTCAATGGTTATCGGCTTCTCGTAGAAGTAAGCCTTGGGGTTGTTGGCGGCGTGCTTGCGGTCGGCCACCGAGATCGCGCCGAAATCCCGGCTGGTCGCGCCGGACAGGTGCATGTACCGCTTGGCGATCATCGCTACCTGCGCCGCCGGTGTGCTCAAACCGTGAGGATAGGAGAAGGAATTGTCCACTCCGGTGGAGTCGGCGTTCTCCGTGAGCCGGGTCTGCACCTGGCCGAACCGCATACCGGAGCGTTCGTTGAACGCCCGGTACGCGACCACCACGTCGGCGATGCCGGTGGCCACCGCCATCGCGGCCTGCTGGATGGTCGCGCACGCGGCGCCGCCGCCGTAGTGGATCTTGGAGAAGAACTTCAACTCGCCGATGCCGGCCGCCCGCGCCACGGCGATCTCGGTATTGGAGTCCATCGTGAACGTGGTCAGGCCGTCGACGTCGGCCGGTGTCAGCCCGGCGTCGTTCAGGGCGTCCTGCACCGCCTCGGCGGCCAGCCGCAATTCGCTGCGGCTGGAGTTCTTGGAGAAGTCCGTCGCGCCGATACCGACGATCGCCGCCTTACCCGACAGCATCAGGCACCTCCCGTCGTCAGCGATGAGCGCTCGCGCGAAGAGCCAAGGACGAGGGTGGCCGTCGCGATCACGTGATCGCCGAGGCTGTTGCGGCCCATCACCTTCACGGTGACCAGACCGTCTTCGACGGCCGTTACCTCACCGGAGAAAGTGACCGTGTCGTAGGCGTACCACGGCACACCGAGCCGCAAACCGATCGACTTGATGATGGCGTTCGGCCCTGCCCAGTCGGTGATGTAGCGCTGCACGAGACCGGTGTCGGTGAGGATGTTGACGAAGATGTCCTTGCTGCCCTTGGACTGCGCCTTGTCGCGGTCGTGGTGGACGTCCTGATAGTCGCGGGTGGCGATCGCCGTCGAAACGATGAAGGTCGGATCGCCGTAGAGCGACAACTCGGGCAGCTTGGTGCCGACCTCGATGGCGGGCGCGCTCACGCGTCGGGCTCCCATGCGTAGAGCGTCCATGCCGGACCCACGTCGTTGGCGGGGAAGTCGATATACGTTGCGCGAACAGGCATTCCGATCTCCACATTGGCGGGTTCCACGTTGCGGAGCTCACCCAGCATCCGAACACCCTCTTCGAGTTCCACAAGCGCGATGACGAAAGGCAGCGTGCGGCCGGGCACCTTCGGGGCGCGGTGCACGACGAAGGTGAACACGGTGCCCTTGCCGCTGGCCACCTGATATTCGATCGGCGCCTCTTTGTCCTGCCAGAGTGCGGGCACCGGTGGATGCTGCAGGCTGCCGTCGGGCCGCTTCTGGATGCGCAGCTCGTGCGCGTTGACGCCGTCCCAGAAGAACTTCGTATCCCGCGACGATGCCGGGCGCATCATCGCGTCGGCGTCGAGATCGTCCGGGACCCGAGCACCGGCATCAGCGTCGGCGGGCCTGAACTTCATGATGCGCCACATCATCTCGGCGACGTCCTCGTCGCCGACCTGCCAGGTGATCTTCTGCGTGATGAAGAAGCCTTCGCCCAGCGCCGTCCGCTTCGGGCCAACGACGTCTGTCAACTCGGCCACGACGCTGACCTCCTCACCGGGGCGCAGATACCGGTGGTAGGTCTGCTCGCAGTTGGTCGCGACAACGCCGATATAGCCTGCCTCGTCGAACAATTCGAGGATCTTGGTCAGCGGGTCGTCGGGCGTACGAACACCGCCGAGGCCCATCATCGTCCACACCTGAATCATCGCCGGGGGTGCCACGATGCCGGGATGGCCTGCCGCCTTCGCGGACTCCTCGTCGACGTAGATCGGGTTCTTGTCACCCATAGCGTCGAGCCAGTGGTCGACCATCGGCTGGTTGACTGGATGGCGGCCGACACGCGGCTTGCTCTTACCCTCGGCCTTGACCCGCTCGGCCGCCGCCTGGATGTCCGCTACAGTGTGTTCTTCGCGCAAGCGCTCATCGCCAATCATCGCGGAACCCTCGGCACTTTCAGCCCAGACGCGGCAATCATTTCGCGCATCACCTCGTTCACACCGCCGCCGAACGTGATCACCAGATTCCGCTTCGTCTGGCTGTCGAGCCACCGCAGCAGTTCGGCGGTTTCCGGTTCGGCCGGGTTGCCGTACTTGCCGACGATCTCCTCGGCCAGCCGCCCGACATATTGAACGCGCTCCGTGCCAAACACTTTGGTCGCCGCCGCATCGGCGACGTCGATGGTCTCGCCCGCCGCCGCCACCTGCCAGTTGAGCAGTTCGTTGATCCGCCACATCGCACGAATCTCGCCGAGCGAGCGCTTCACGTCCTCGTGGTCGATCGGGGTGATTCCGCTACCGCCCGGCTTTGACGCCCACGCGTGCACGCGGTCGTAGATGCCGGCGAACCGGCCTGCCGGGCCGAGCATCACCCGTTCGTTGTTCAGCTGTGTGGTGATCAGTCGCCAGCCGCCGTTCTCCTCGCCGACGAGCATGTCGGCAGGCACGCGAACGTCGTTGTAGTAAGTGGCGTTGGTGTGGTGGGCGCCGTCGCTGAGGATCATCGGCGTCCAGGAATAGCCGGGATCCTTGGTATCCACGATCAGGATCGAAATGCCTTTGTGCTTCACGGCTTCCGGATCGGTGCGGCACGCCAGCCAGATGTAGTCAGCGTCATGCCCGCCGGTGGTGAAGACCTTCTGCCCGTTGACGATGTATTTGTCGCCCTGACGAACCGCGGTGGTACGCAACGACGCCAGGTCGGTGCCGGCCTCCGGTTCGGTATAGCCGATCGCGAAATGCATATCGCCGGCCAGGATCGCGGGAAGGAACTTCTTCTTCTGTGCCTCGCTGCCGTACACCTGCAGGGTGGGCCCGACGGTCTGCAGCGTCACCGCGGGAAGCGGCACGTCAGCCCGGTGGGCTTCGTTGACGAAGATCTGCTGCTCGATTGGCCCGTAACCCAGGCCGCCGAACTCCTTGGGCCAGCCGACACCGAGCTTGCCGTCGGAGCCCATCCGCTTGATCACCGCGCGGTAGGCCTTGCCGTGTCGGTCGGCCTCCATCTCCTTGACCTCTTCGGGTGAGATGAGGTTCGAGAAGTATTGCCGCAGTTCGGCTTGCAGCTGTCGCTGCTCGGGGGTCAGTTCGATGAACATTGCGCTCCCACCAGATCGAGACGGTGCGACGGACCGCCCACCAGCCGGGTCAGGTCCTTGATTGAGGAGTAGTAGCGGTCCATCGGGTACGTGATGTCCATTCCCATACCGCCGTGCAGGTGGTGGCAGATCTGCATCACAGGAGGCGCCTGCGAGGCCAGCCAGTAGCCAAGTACGTCCAGATCGTCGTCGGCGTTGCGGCCTTCGGACAGCCGCCAGATCACTGATGTCGCCACCAATGTCAGTGTGCGCGAAGCGATGTAGACCTCCGCCAACTGCGCTGCGACCGTCTGGAAAGTGGACAGCGGCTTGCCGAACTGATGCCGGGTGGCCACGTAGTCCGCCGTCAACCGCAGCGCGCCCGCGACCAGGCCGGACGCGAACGCGCCGATCGTCGCGAGCGCCAATTGATTCACGCGGTGCGGTTCGGCGCCATCGAGGACCCCGTCGACCTCGGCATCGGTGAACGTCACCGAATATTCGTCGCCTCTGCTGGAGGTCGGGGTCTTGGTCAGCTGCACTCCGTCGGCCTTCGGGGACACCACGACGACCGCGCTGTCGGCCGTCACGACCATCCAATCCGCTTGTTCCGCATAGGGAACCGCGACCTTCGTGCCGTTGAGCTTGCTGCTGGCGAACGTCGTCGCCGGCCGGTCGGGCAGTGGCGCGCCGGGTTCGTTCAGGGCCGCGGTCAGCACCGCACCCTTGGCTACCCCGGCCAGGTAGCGGTCCTGCTGCGTATCCGACGCGAGGTCCAGCAGCACGGCGGTGCCGAGCCCGAGCGTGGCCAGGGCGGGGCTGATGGTGCCGTGCCTGCCGATTTCGGTCAGCGCCGTCGCGATCTCGGGCAGCCCGACGCCGTCACCGCCGAGGCGCTCTGGCACCGCCAGTGCCGTCACACCCCCGGCGACCAACGCGCCCCAGCTGTTGTCCCGGTCCAACACTGCGGAGACAACGTCAGCGACAGCCTGCTGCTCAGGCTCCGGTGTGAAATCCAACCGAATCCTCCTTGATCCGATGCGCGCTCAGTGAGCGACCGGGCACTTACCGGTGTAGTCCACCTGCCAGTGCTTGATGCCGTTCAGCCACCCCGACCGTAGCCGCTCGGGCTCGCCGATCGGCTTGAGATCCGGCATGTGATCGGCGACCGCGTTGAAGATCAGGTTGATCGTCATCCGGGCGAGGTTCGCGCCGATGCAGTAGTGCGCACCGGTGCCCCCGAAGCCGACGTGCGGGTTGGGATCGCGCAGGATGTTGAACGTGTCCGGGTCGTCGAAGACCTCTTCGTCGAAGTTGGCCGACCGGTACGACATCACCACCCGCTGGCCCTTCTTGATGGTCACGCCGGACAACTCGGTGTCCTCGAGCGCGGTGCGCTGGAACGCCGACACCGGGGTGGCCCAGCGGATGATCTCGTCGGCGGCGGTCTCCGGGCGCTCCTTCTTGAACAACTCCCACTGGTCGGGGTTCTGCGAGAACGCGATCATGCCATGGGTGATCGAGTTGCGTGTGGTCTCGTTGCCGGCGACGGCCAGCATGATGACGAAGAAGCCGAATTCGTCGTCGGAGAGCTTCTCGCCCTCGATATCGGCCTCGATCAGCTGGGTGACGATGTCTTCGCCCGGGTTCTTGCCGCGCTCGTCCGCCATGGCCATCGCGTACATGATCAGCTCCGTCGACGACTGCGCGGGATCGATGTCGGCATACTCCGGATCCTCGCCGCCGGTCATCTCGTTGGACCACCGGAAGAGCTTGTCGCGGTCGTCCTGCGGAACACCGAGCAGGCCGGCGATTGCCTGCAGCGGGAGTTCGCACGACACCTGCTCGACGAAGTCGCCGCTCCCTTCCGCGGCCGCGGTCTTGGCGATGTTCTGAGCGCGCTGTGCGAGTTCCTCTTCCAGCCGTCCGATGGCTCGGGGCGTGAACCCACGGGAGATGATCTTGCGCAGCCGGGTGTGGTGCGGCGCGTCCATGTTGAGCACGATGTTGCGCTGCAGTTCGATCTGCTCGAACTTCATCTCCTTCGGCCAGACGGGGATGGCCCCGTTCTGCCAGCTCGAGAAGACGTCGTTGCGCTTGGACACCTCCTTGACGTCCGCATGCTTGGAGACGATCCAGTAGCCGTTGTCTTCGAAACCACCCGTGCCACCGGGCACGTCGACCCAGTGGATGGGCTCGGCCTTGCGAAGCTCGGCGAGCTCCGCCACGGGCAGCCCCGCAAGGTTGACATCCGGGTCGAGGAAGTCGAAGTCAGCGGGAATATTGGGGGTTGGCATGGGTCTGCACTCCTCAATTGCAACGTGTTCTAGTTCCAGTAAAACATGCCTTCTTAGTAGATAAAAGGCCTGGTGGCATCGTCGCTTGTCAGAGTAATGAAACGTGTTCTAGCCTGGCGAGATGGGTAACCCTGTCATCGTTGAAGCCACCCGCAGCCCCATCGGCAAGCGAAATGGGTGGTTGTCCGGCCTGCATGCGACCGAGTTGCTCGGCGCCGTGCAGAAGGCTCTCGTGGAGAAGGCCGGCATCGACGCCGGCGAGGTCGAACAGGTCATCGGCGGCTGCGTCACGCAGTATGGCGAGCAATCCAACAACATCACCCGGGTGAGTTGGCTGGTTGCCGGCCTGCCGGAACACGTCGGCGCGATGACGGTGGACTGCCAGTGCGGCAGCGGTCAGCAGGCCAACGGGCTGGTCGCCGGGCTGATCGCGGCAGGCGCCATCGACATCGGCATCGCGTGCGGCATCGAGGCGATGAGCCGCGTCGGGCTTGGCGCGAACGCCGGCCCCGATCGCGGAATCCTGCGGCCCGAGTCGTGGGACATCGACCTGCCCGACCAGTTCACCGCCGCCGAGCGGATCGCCAAGCGGCGCGGCATCACCCGCGAGGACATCGACCAGTTCGGCTTCGACTCGCAGCGCAAGGCCAAGCAGGCCTGGGCCGAGGGCCGGTTCGACCGGGAGATCAGCGGCATCGAGGCGCCGGTGCTCGACAAGAACAAGCAGCCGACTGCGGATCGCCACGTGGTCACCTGCGACCAGGGCCTGCGGGACACGACGCTGGAGGGCCTGGCCTCGCTGGACCCGGTGCTCGAGGGTGGCATCCACACGGCGGGGACGTCGTCGCAGATTTCCGACGGTGCGGCCGCGGTGCTGTGGATGGACGAGGACAAAGCCAAGGCGCTCGGCTTGACGCCACGGGCACGGATCATCAGCCAGGCCCTGGTCGGGGCTGAGCCGTATTACCACCTCGACGGGCCGGTGCAGTCCACGGCGAAGGTGCTGGAGAAGGCCGGCATGAAGATGGGCGACATCGACATCGTCGAGATCAACGAGGCGTTCGCGTCCGTCGTGCTGTCGTGGGCGCGGGTGCACGAGCCCGACATGGCGCGGGTCAACGTCAATGGTGGCGCGATCGCCCTCGGGCATCCGGTCGGCAGCACCGGCAGCCGGCTGATCACCACGGCGCTGCACGAACTGGAGCGCACCGATCAGAGCACCGCGCTGATCACGATGTGCGCCGGCGGCGCGCTGTCCACCGGCACGATCATCGAGCGGATCTGAGCGGTAGCGTCGACTGTGCGCTCACGGCTTCGAGTGTGCGCTCAGTGTTTCCACCGTGCGCACACTGCGAAGAACCGCGCTCAGACTCAAGTGGTCGCTGCAACACCTGATTCGAAAGGTGTTGCTTCATGGGTTACGAGACCGGGTTTCGTCGGCGGGGTCTGCCGCCGGGTGGCAGGTTGCCGGGGTCGGTGCGGGAGCGGTTCTTGGAGGCGGTGAATTCGGGGCTGTCGCCGACAGCGGCGGCGACGGTGGCCGGGGTGCACGGCGCGACGGGCCGCAGGTGGGCCAAGAACGCGGGTTATCACACCAATCCCAAGCACTACGGCATCCGGTATTCGCAGGCCACCCAGGATGTGTTTTGGGAGGCGATGCACTCGGGGGCCACGGTGACCGAGGCCGCGGTGGCCGCGGGCGTGTCGGAGCACACCGCCCGGCGCTGGGTGGGCCAGGCTGGTTATGTGCCGAGAACCCCTGCGCCGCTTGCCGATACCGAGCCCGATCCGTCACCGCCGAAGGGGCCGATGTCGTTCATCGAGCGCTGCCGGTTGGAGGACCTGCTCGAAAGCAAGTGCACGCCGGCGCGGGCCGCGGTCCTGTTGGGGCGCCATCGGGACACGATTCGCCGCGAGAGGGACCGTGGGCACACCGTTTCGGGATACCGGGCACGGGTGGGTCAGGACTGCGCCGAGGCCAACCTCATGCGCCCCAAACCGCGCCACCTCGAGGACAGGCCTGCGCTGTTGGCCGAGGTGGTGGCACGCTTGAAGCAGCGGCACAGTCCCGAGCAGATCGCGGGCCGGCTGCGGGAGGATTTTCCCGACGATCCGGAGATGTGGGTGTCACACGAGACGATCTATCAGGCCCCTACGTCCAGCCGCGCGGGGAGTTGGCCCAGCTGGTCAAGACCGCGCTGCGTACCGGCCGTGCTCAGCGAAAACCGCAGGGCCGCAAGGAAACTGGCCGAGGTAAGCTCAAGGGGATGATCAACATCAGCGAACGTCCCGCCGAGGCCGATGACCGCGCGGTCCCCGGTCATTGGGAAGGCGATCTGATCATCGGCGGTACCGCCTCGGGCTCAGCGATCGGCACCCTGGTGGAGCGCACCACCGGATTCGTGGTGCTGCTGCACCTGCCCGGCGACCGCACCGCGCCCACCCTGGCCGACGCCATGTCGGCCAAGGTCCCCGAGATCCCCGAGATCCTGCGCCGCTCGCTGACCTGGGACCAAGGCAGCGAGATGGCACTACACACCAAGATCACCGAGGCCACCGGCCTGCCGATCTACTTCTGCGACCCGCACAGCCCCTGGCAGCGCGGCACCAACGAGAACACCAACGGACTGCTGCGCCAGTACTTCCCCAAAGGCACCGACCTGTCGTTCTACGGCCCCGGCTGGCTCGACCAGGTCGCCACCGAACTCAACGCCCGACCCAGAAAACGACTCGGCTGGCGCACCCCCGCCGAAGAACTCGACCGACTACTCTCAGACCCGTCCACATTCGTTGCAGCCACCGCTTGAATCCAAGGCGACGAATCGCGCGGTGGGCGCACACTCGACGCGGTAGACGCACACTCGATGCGATCCGCGGACCTAGTCCTCCCGCTGGATGGTCGGGTGGAACCGCGCCCGGATGTGGTGGATCTTGCCGTCGGTGGCGGGGATCAGAAAAGTCTCCTCGACGGGCGCGACGACGCGGCGGCCGGCGACCTTGGCTTTGGTGACGACCGTGAACGTGGCATGCACCTCGTCGCCGTCCACTCTGAAGTTGCGGTCGGTGGTCGCCGCGATGATGCGGTACTGCGGACCGCGATTCAGGCTGCGCCGCAAGTGATCTCCGGAGAAGCCGGTCTTGATTCCCTGTTCGATGCGGACGCATTCCGGCGCCAACGGCACCGAATCGCCGTTGTGGCTGACAAGGGCGTCGACATATGCGTCGGCCGCAGCGATGCGGTCGGTGTCGGAAACGGTGTCCATCGGCCGAGCATAGGATGGACGGCATGCCGAAGTCACCGCCGCGGTTCCTCAACTCGCGCTACTCCGACTATTTCTTCAAGTGGACGTCCCGCATCAACACATTCATGTATCGCCGCAACAACGGTCAGGGGCTTGGCGGCACGTTCCAGAACATTCCCGTCGCGCTGCTGACCACGACCGGTCGCAAGAGCGGCGAGCCGCGGGTCAGTCCGCTGTACTTCCTGCGCGACGGTGACACCGTCGTGTTGGCGGCATCGCGGGGCGGCAGCGATAGGAACCCGATGTGGTACCTCAACCTCAGGGCGAACCCGAAGGTGCAGGTGCGGATCAAGGACGAGGTGCTCGACCTGATCGCACACGACGCCACGGAAGAGGAACGCGTCAAGTACTGGCCGAAGCTCGTCGAGATGTATCCGACCTATGAGGACTATCAGTCCTGGACCGATCGGGTGATCCCGCTCGTGGTTTGCGAGCCGTGACCGGCGATTACGACCTGCCAAGGTGCACGTGCAGATTCGGGACGGGCATCTCGACCTCGTCGCGCGTGACGCGACCGAGGATGAACGAAACCTCTACTGGCCCAAGCTGATCAGGATCTAACCGCCGTATCGGGAGTATCGGAGGGCGGCCGATCGGGTGATTCCGCTGGTCGTCTGCGAGCCATAACGAGGTGTACGGCCACCGCCATCGCGAGCAGGCCGGCTCCCACGGCCATCGTTATCGGGTGCAGGTACAGCAACAACGCCGCTGCCAGCGCACAGAGAAACCGCTCGGGCCAGCCCGCCCGGCGGATCAGCCAACCGCCCGTGACCACAGCCAGTGCGGCCACGGCCAGCGCGCCGACCGCCGCCGTCCAGACCATGTCACCGACCGACCGCAGCCCGAGCAGGCCCTCGCCGTTGTCGGTCAGCACGAACGCGAACGGCACCAGGAACGCGGGCAGCGTGTACTTCCACGTCTGCCACATGGTCGGGATCACCCTGCCGCCAGTGATCGCTGAAGCGGCAACGGCGGCGAGTGCCGTCGGCGGCGTCACTTCGGACAGCACCGCGAAATAGAAGACGAACATCGCCGCGGCGGGGGCGGCGACGCCGAGATCCTGCAGTGCCGGTCCGACGATCACCCAACTGATCACGAACGACGCCGTGACCGGCACCGCGAGCCCGAGGACCGACACCGCAAGCGCTGCGAACACCGCAGTGAAAATCAGGACAGCCGTGGGGTTTTCGCTGATCGAGCGGGCGGTGTTTACCAGGATGGAATTCAGTTGCAGGCCCAGCCCGGTCCTGGTGATCATCGCGGCGATGACGCCGGCGGCAGCGCACACCGCCGCCACCGCGAGTACGCCCCGCACGCCGGTGGCCAGCGCGGTGTAGAGCCGCGCCGGGGTCAACCGGCGTTCGCGGTCCAGATAGGACAGCACGATTTGCACCGCCGTGGCGTAGACCACCGCCCTGACCGCCGACACATCCATGGCCAGGAACACGACGATCATGGCCAGCGAGATCAGGTGATATCCGAATCGTCCCAGCAGCCGCCAGGCGGATTCCGCGCCCACGTCGACCTCACGCGTGCCGTAACGCCGGGCGTCGATCTCGACGGCCAGCAGGATGCCGAGGTAGTACAGGATGGTCGGCACGACCGCCCAGACCAGCACGGTCAGGTACGGCACCCCGAGGTATTCGGCGATGATGAAGGCCGCCGCGCCCAGCGTCGGAGGCGACAGGATGGCGCCGATTCCCGCGGCGGCCAGCATGCCTCCGGCGTTCTCGCTCGGGTAGCCGGCGCGGCGCAGCACCGGCCACGTCACCGACCCCAGGCTGACCGTCGTCGCCGTGCCCGATCCGGAAACACTGCCCAGCAGGAACCCGGCCAGCGTCACGGTCCGGCCCGGCGCGGCTCGAGATCGGCGGAACGCGGCGAAGGACAGGTCGATGAAGAACTTGCTGGCCCCGGACGCGTCCAGCACCGCTCCGTAGATGGTGAACAGCACGATGTAGGTCGCCGCGACGTCCAGCGGCACCCCGTACAGGCCGGTGGACTGGATGAAGGAAGCGCTGACGATCTGGTCCCAGTCCACGCCGGCATGGGCGATCGCCGCACCCTGCGGCAGGTAGCCGCCGTAGTAGGCGTAGGCAAGGGCGAGCACGCAGACGATCGGCAGCGCGGCGCCGGTGGTCCGGCGGCAGGCCTCCAGCACGAGCAGCAACACGATTGACCCGACAATCACGTCGACCATTGCGGGCGTGCCCTGCCGGCTCAGAAACTCGTTGAATCCGCCACCGCCATCGGCGATTTCGAATGGCAGCACCGGGTAGAGGCACACCGCCATTGCCGCGACGGCGAGCAGCCAGTCGACCGGCATCGGGTTCTGGCGGGGCTCCGCGGTCTTGTGACGCCGTAGCCGCAGACCGGAGCGGTAACACAACAGCGTCAACGGCAGCACCGCCGCGAGGAACAAGATCAGCGAGACCTGGTTGCCCTGTGCGAGCGGAAAGAACACCTGATACAGCGCGAACAGCCCGATCAGGACACAGCCGGCGGCCACCACCTGGCGTACCCAGCCGGTCAGCTGGCGGGCCGGTTTCTCGTCCTCATATGAGGCCGGCGCCGCGACATCTCCGGCCGGCGCCGGCCGGTCGGCTTCGCGTTCGCTCTCGGTCAGCTGGCCGCGCCGAGTTCGTCGAGCGCCTTCTTGGCGCCGGGATGCAACGGAACCGGGTCGGTCTGGCGGGCGTTGGCAAGGTTGATGCCGTCGGCCGCCTTGCTGGCTTGGACCAGATCGGCCTTGTGGTCGAACAGCGCCTTGGTCAGCACGCAGGCGGTGTTTCCGTCCATATTGTCTTTGACCAGAAGCACATTGGGCACCACGACGGTCGGCACGTCGGCCGGCGTCTGATACGTGCTGGCCGGGATGACACCCCGCTCGTAGATCGGGTTGATCTCCTGCAGCTTCGCCAGGGTGTCCGTCACGTCGATGAACTTGACCTGGTCGCGGCGACTGACGAAAAGGTCCGTGATTCCGCCGGTCGGTAAGCCGCCGGACCAGAACATTGCATCGATCGAGCCGTCCTTCATGCCCTCGACCGTCTTGCCGAGTTCGGTGCGCTGCGCCTGGATGTCCTTGGCGGGGTCGAGTCCGGCCGCTTCGAGCATCCGGTTGGCGATGACTTCCGTGCCGGAGTTCGGCGCCCCGGTGGACACCCGCTTGCCGCGCATGTCGGCGATCGAGTTGATGCCGGCGTCGGTGCGGGCGATCACCTGGGTGTAGTTGGGGTACAGCCGGGCCAGCGCCGCGATGGGCTGCGTCTCGGTGAACGAGGCGGTGCCGTTGATGGCATCGGCGGCGGTATCGGCCAGCGAGAACGCGATCTGATGGGTGCCCGCCACCAACTGCTGGATGTTTTGCAGCGACGCGGACGTCTCCGCGGCGGTGGCCTTCAACTTGCCCGCGGTCTGTTGACTTATCGCTTCGGCGTAGGCGCCGCCGAGCGTGTAGTAAACCCCTGTGGTGTTCCCCGTCGCGATGCTCAGCCGGGCGTCGGCAGTCACTTCGCACGACGTCGGCTCGGTTTCCGCGGCCGCGGAGTCGTCACCGCGCTGTCCGCCACACCCCGCCAATAGCAACAACATTGCACCGACAAGAACGAGAATTCGTGGCTGTCTCACCCGTCCATCATGGCGCGCCTCCAAGCACAAGAAGACGCAAATGCACCCAAATGCCGCAGATTGCGGCTTCGGCGGCTCACTCCGGTCGAGCCGGACCTAGGGGTCCAGTGTGCGGTTTCATACGCCCTCACCGGCTCAGACTCAAGTGGTCGCTGCAACACCTGATTCGAAAGGTGTTGCTTCATGGGTTACGAGACCGGGTTTCGTCGGCGGGGTCTGCCGCCGGGTGGCAGGTTGCCGGGGTCGGTGCGGGAGCGGTTCTTGGAGGCGGTGAATTCGGGGCTGTCGCCGACAGCGGCGGCGACGGTGGCCGGGGTGCACGGCGCTACGGGCCGGGCCTGGGCCAAGGCGGCGGGTTATCACACCAATCCCAAGCACTACGGCATCCGGTATTCGCAGGCCACCCGGGATGTGTTTTGGGAGGCGATGCACTCGGGGGCCACGGTGACCGAGGCCGCGGTGGCCGCGGGCGTGTCGGAGCACACCGCCCGGCGCTGGGTGGGCCAGGCTGGTTATGTGCCGAGAACCCCTGCGCCGCTTGCCGATACCGAGCCCGATCCGTCGCCGCCGAAGGGGCCGATGTCGTTCATCGAGCGCTGCCGGTTGGAGGACCTGCTCGAAAGCAAGTGCACGCCGGCGCGGGCCGCGGTCCTGTTGGGGCGCCATCGGGACACGATTCGCCGCGAGAGGGACCGTGGGCACACCGTTTCGGGATACCGGGCACGGGTGGGTCAGGACTGCGCCGAGGCCAACCTCCAGCGCCCCAAACCGCGCCACCTCGAGGACAGGCCTGCGCTGTTGGCCGAGGTGGTGGCACGCTTGAAGCAGCGGCACAGTCCCGAGCAGATCGCGGGCCGGCTGCGGGAGGATTTTCCCGACGATCCGGAGATGTGGGTGTCACACGAGACGATCTATCAGGCCCTCTACGTCCAGCCACGCGGGGAGTTGGCCCAGCTGGTCAAGACCGCGCTGCGTACCGGCCGTGCTCAGCGAAAACCGCAGGGCCGCAAGGAAACTGGCCGAGGTAAGCTCAAGGGGATGATCAACATCAGCGAACGTCCCGCCGAGGCCGATGACCGCGCGGTCCCCGGTCATTGGGAAGGCGATCTGATCATCGGCAGTACCGCCTCGGGCTCAGCGATCGGCACCCTGGTGGAGCGCACCACCGGATTCGTGGTGCTGCTGCACCTGCCCGGCGACCGCACCGCGCCCACCCTGGCCGACGCCATGTCGGCCAAGGTCCCCGAGATCCCCGAGATCCTGCGCCGCTCGCTGACCTGGGACCAAGGCAGCGAGATGGCACTACACACCAAGATCACCGAGGCCACCGGCCTGCCGATCTACTTCTGCGACCCGCACAGCCCCTGGCAGCGCGGCACCAACGAGAACACCAACGGACTGCTGCGCCAGTACTTCCCCAAAGGCACCGACCTGTCGTTCTACGGCCCCGGCTGGCTCGACCAGGTCGCCACCGAACTCAACGCCCGACCCAGAAAACGACTCGGCTGGCGCACCCCCGCCGAAGAACTCGACCGACTACTCTCAGACCCGTCCACATTCGTTGCAGCCACCGCCTGAATTCAAGCGGCGTGTCACGTATGAAACGGCACGCTCGCGGCAGTTTGGCTCAACTAGGCGCCGTAGACCTGAACCGGCGGCCGGGCCTTGGCGAGCAGATCGGTCACGACCGGGCCGAGTTCCGCCGGATCCCACCGGGCGCCCTTGTCGACCTGAGGCCCGTGCGCCCAGCCCTCAGCAACCCGGATCACGCCGCCCTCGACCTCGAACACCTTGCCGGTCACATCTTTGGACTCGGCGCTGCCCAGCCAAACCACCAGCGGTGAAACGTTTTCCGGTGCCATCGCGTCGAAACCGTCGTCGGGCTTGGCCATCATGTCAGCGAACACGGTCTCGGTCATCCGTGTCCGCGCCGACGGTGCGATGGCATTGGCCGTGACCCCGTAGCGGCCCATCTCGGCGGCCGCAACCAGTGTCATGCCGGCGATGCCCGCCTTGGCGGCGCTGTAGTTGCCCTGCCCGACGCTGCCCTGCAGGCCTGCTCCCGAGCTGGTGTTGATGATGCGGGCATCAACAGTCTTGCCCTCCTTGGACTGTGCGCGCCAGTATGCCGCCGCGTGCCGCATGGTGGCGAAGTGCCCCTTGAGATGCACGGCGATGACCGCGTCGAACTCTTCCTCGCTGGTGTTGGCGAACATCCGGTCGCGGACGATGCCCGCATTGTTGACCAGGACGTCGAGCCCGCCAAAGGTGTCGACAGCGGTCTGGATCAGGCCTGCTGCGGCGTCCCAATCGGCGACGTTCGCCCCGCTCGTCACGGCTTCGCCACCGGCGACGGTGATCTCGTCGACGACGCCCTGCGCGGCGCTGCCGCCGCCGGCCGGTGAGCCATCCAGCCCCACACCGATGTCGTTGACCACCACACGCGCACCCTCGGCGGCGAAGGCCAGCGCGTGCGCCCGCCCGATGCCGCCGCCCGCTCCCGTCACGATGACCACCCGGCCGTCGAGCAAACCCATCCGCTGTCTCCTTACTTGATTGCGTTCGTTGTGGCCAGGTAATGCGGCGGCTCGCCGCCCCCGTGCACCTCTAAAGTGGCCCCACTGATGTACGACGCCGCGTCCGACGCCAGAAATGCTGCCGCCCAGCCAATGTCGGTGGGCGTGGCCAGCCGGCCGAGTGGCACGTTGGCGGAGATCGCGGCGATCGACTGGGCGTCGCCGTAGAACAGTTCCGACTGTTCGGTCTCCACCATGCCAACGACGATCGAGTTGACCCGCACCTTGGGCGCCCACTCGACGGCCAGGGTGCTGGTCAGGCTGTCGATTCCGGCCTTAGCCGCGCCGTACGCCGCCGTGCCAGGTGTGGGCCGGCGACCGCTGACGCTCGAGATATTGATGATCGACCCACCTTGCGGCTGCGCCTGCATGCGGGCGTTGGCGTGCTGCGAAACCGACAGCGGCCCAAAAAGGTTGAGCTCGATGATCCGTCGGTTGAACTTGGCACTCGAGTCCGCGGTGAGCACGTACGGTGAGCCGCCGGCGTTGTTCACGACGGTGTCGAGGCGACCATGGCGCGCCACGATCGTGTCGACCATCGCGGCGACCGCGTCGTCGTCACGCACGTCGCAGGAGTGGAATTCGTACGGCAGCCCGTCGACGGGCCGACGGGCGCAGGTCACGACCGTCGCTCCCTGATCGGCGAAGACGGCACTGATTCCGGCGCCGACGCCACGGACTCCGCCGGTCACCAGGACGACCCTGCCCTTGAGTCCCAGGTTTATGTCTGGCGCTTCGGTCACTGTGCTAGCGTACCAAGCAAGTGCTTGCTTAGGTACCGACCCCAGGAAGTGCCAATGACGATTACCTCCACTACTCCCGAACCGGGCATCGTCGCGGTCACCGTCGACTACCCGCCGGTCAACGCCATACCGTCCCGCGGCTGGTTCGAACTCGCCGATGCGATCACCAAGGCCGGCGAGGACCCCGGAACCCACGTGGTGATCCTTCGTGCGACCGGCCGCGGCTTCAACGCCGGCGTCGACATCAAGGAGATGCAGCGCACCGAAGGCTTCACGGCGCTGATCGACGCCAACCGCGGCTGCTTCGCCGCGTTCCGCGCGGTTTACGAGTGCGCCGTGCCGGTGGTCGCCGCCGTCAACGGCTTCTGCGTCGGCGGAGGCATCGGGCTGGTCGGCAACGCCGACGTCATCGTCGCCTCCGACGACGCCACGTTCGGGCTGCCCGAGGTGGAACGCGGCGCGCTGGGCGCGGCGACCCACCTGTCGCGGCTGGTGCCCCAGCACATGATGCGGCGGCTGTTCTTCACCGCGGCCACCGTCGACGCGGCCACCCTGCATCACTTCGGGTCGGTGCATGAGGTCGTCCCGCGCGAGGAGCTGGACGAGGCGGCGTTGCGTGTGGCGCGTGATATCGCCGCGAAAGACACCCGGGTGATCCGGGCAGCCAAGGAGGCGCTGAACCTCATCGACGTGCAACGCGTGAACTCCAGTTACCGCATGGAGCAAGGCTTTACGTTTGAGCTCAACCTCGCTGGGGTGTCCGATGAGCACCGCGACGCGTTCGCCGGCACCGCCAAGGGGGAAAAGGCGTGAGCGACAAGCGGACCACCTTGGACGCGGCTGTCTCCGAGCTGCGCGACGGCATGACGATCGGCATCGGCGGCTGGGGGTCGCGGCGCAAGCCGATGGCGTTGGTGCGGGCCATCCTGCGGACCGCCGTCAAGGATCTCACCGTCGTCTCCTACGGCGGGCCCGATATCGGGTTGCTTTGCGCCGCAGGAAAGGTGCGGCGGGTCTACTACGGCTTCGTGTCGCTGGACTCGCCGCCGTTCTACGACCCGTGGTTCGCCAAGGCGCGCACATCGGGCGCGCTCGAGGCCCGCGAGATGGACGAGGGCATGCTGCGCTGCGGGTTGCAGGCTGCCGCCCAGCGGCTGCCGTTCTTGCCGATCCGCGCCGGCCTGGGCAGCTCCGTGCCGGACTTCTGGGAGGGTGAGCTTTCGACGGTGACGTCGCCGTATCCGGCGCCCGAGGGCGGTTTCGAAACGTTGATCGCTATGCCCGCGCTGCGGCTGGATGCGGCGTTCGTGCACATGAATCTCGGTGACGCGCAAGGCAATGCCGCCTACACCGGGATTGATCCGTACTTCGACGATCTGTTCCTGATGGCCGCGGATAGGCGTTATCTGTCGGTGGAACAGGTCGTGCCCACCGACGAGTTGGTCAAGGCGGTGCCACCGCAGGCGCTGCTGATCAACCGGATGATGGTCGACTCCGTCGTGGAGGCGCCGGGTGGTGCCCACTTCACCACGGCGGCACCGGATTACGGCCGCGACGAGAAGTTTCTGCGGCACTATGCCGAGGCCACGGCGTCCGACGAGACATGGCAGAAGTTCGTGTCGACCTACCTGACCGGCAGCGAGGCCGACTACCAGGCCGCCGTGCGGAAGTTCACTGAGTCGGCTAAGGAGGCAGGGCAGTGATTTCCGTGAGCCGCGCCGAGGTATGCGTCGTCGCATGTGCCGAACTGTTCCGCGATGCGGGCGAGATCATGGTCAGCCCGATGACGACCGTCGTGTCCGTCGGCGCGCGGTTGGCGCGGCTGACCTTCTCCCCCGACATCCTGCTGACCGACGGTGAGGCACAACTGCTGGCGGACACGCCGGCGATCGGCGACGTGGGCGCGGTCGAGGGCTGGATGCCGTTCGGGCGGGTCTTCGACACGCTGGCGTGGGGACGTCGTCATGTGGTCATGGGGGCCAACCAGATTGACCGCCATGGCAACCAGAACCTGTCGGCGTTCGGACCGCTGCAGCACCCGACGCGACAGATGTTCGGTGTCCGCGGCGCGCCGGGCAATACCATCAACCACGCCACCAGCTACTGGGTCGGCAACCACTCCACGCGGGTGTTCTGCGATTCCGTCGACGTGGTTTCGGGCATCGGCTGGGACAAGGTGGACGCGTCGAACCCGGCATACCGATTCGTCAACGTTTATCGCGTGGTGTCCAACCTCGGGGTCTTCGACTTCAACGGGCCGGACCATCAGATGCGAGCGGTGTCGTTGCACCCGGGTGTGTCGCCCGACGACGTTCGCGACGCGACGTCGTTTGAGGTGCACGGTCTCGACGATGCCGAGACGACGCGGCTGCCAAGCGGTGACGAACAGAAGCTGATCCGCGAGGTGGTTGACCCGAAGTCGCTGCGGGACAAGGAAGTAAAGCTATGAGCAAGCTGCGCACACCGCTGACCGAGCTGGTCGGCATCGAGCACCCCGTGGTACAGACCGGGATGGGCTGGGTGGCGGGTGCGCGGCTGGTGTCGGCGACCGCCAACGCAGGCGGCCTGGGCATCCTGGCGTCGGCCACCATGACGCTGGACGAACTGCAGGCCGCGGTCACCAAGGTCAAGTCCGCGACAGACAAGCCGTTCGGCATCAACATCCGCGCCGATGCCGGAGACGCTGGTGATCGCGTCGACCTGCTGATCCGCGAGGGCGTGAAGGTGGCGTCGTTCGCGCTGGCGCCGAAGCCGGACCTGATCGCGAAGCTCAAAGACGCTGGCGTGGTGGTGATTCCGTCGGTCGGAGCCGCCAAGCACGCAAAGAAGGTCGCCGGCTGGGGCGCCGACGCGGTCATCGTTCAGGGCGGCGAGGGTGGCGGGCACACCGGTCCGGTGGCGACCACACTGTTGCTGCCGTCGGTCCTTGACGCGGTCGACATCCCGGTCGTCGCGGCAGGCGGGTTCTTCGACGGGCGCGGGCTGGCGGCGGCGCTGTCCTACGGTGCGGCGGGCGTGGCCATGGGGACGCGCTTCCTGCTGACCTCCGATTCCACCGTGCCCGACGCGGTCAAGCAGCGGTACCTCGAAGCGGGGCTGGACGGCACCGTGGTGTCCACCCGCGTCGACGGCATGCCGCACCGCGTGCTGCGCACCGGGCTGGTCGAGAAGCTCGAGAGCGGGTCGCGGTTGCGGGGCTTTTCCGCCGCGGTCCGAAACGCGCAGAAGTTCAAGAAGATGTCCGGCATGACCTGGCGGTCGATGGTCAGCGACGGGCTTGAGATGCGGCACGGCAAGGAGCTGACCTGGTCGCAGGTCGTGATGGCGGCCAACACCCCGATGCTGTTGAAGGCCGGGTTGGTGGAAGGCAACACCGACGCCGGTGTGCTGGCATCGGGACAGGTCGCCGGCATCCTCGACGATCTGCCGTCATGTGCTGAGTTGATCGAGTCGATCGTCAGCGACGCCGTCAAGCATCTGCAGGCTGCGGCCGCACTCGTGGAGTAGTAACAGTCAGCTGAGCACCGCTGCGCCGAACCACTCGCACAGGACCCAAACGGACTTTGTTGAGCGCCAACGGATTCGCGACACCCAGACGACGTAGCGGAATGTCGAGGCGTCGACGTCGACCTCGGCCCCGACACCTACAGGTTGCGAAGTCCCGCCGATAACCCTGGCTGAGCCACGGTTGGAGCCAACGCATCTAGGTACTCCAACTACCGCATCAGCCCGCGCTCCGAAAGATGCCCCTGCCGAGGCGATTTCGCCCGCACCCGGCCACGGCGATCGGTGCCCGCGCGGTCAGAGCGGGTGGACGGTCAGGGTCAGCCGGTGCTGGGTGTGGTCGTAGCGGCAGGCGGTGATGCGGTACCAGCCTTTGAACGCGGGGTAGCTCACCGCGACGCCGGCTGCTTCGTCGGTGTGGTTGAGGCAGAAGCGGGCATAGTTGCAGGTGTCGGCGATGATGGCGGCGTCTTGGCTGCACCCGCACACGTCGCAGGTGTCGAGTCCGGCGACCACCCAGGTCTGGGTGTCGGTGGATGCGGCGAATGTGGTCATGGTTGTTCTCCGTTTTGCGAAGGTGATTGGGTACGCCCGAGACCGAGGTGTCCCTCGAGCCGCCGCCACGTGCCGGCGTCGTCGGAGACCGCGCGACCGGCGTCGAGCGCGGCCCACGCCGTCGCCACCACGGACTGCAACAACCAGTTGCTGTCACCATCAGCCCGGATGTGCAAGACGGCATCGGGCGTGAGCTCGACGAGGTCGTCCGGCGCCGCGCACAGGCGCAATCCGGGCTCGAGGAGTCCGGTCAGGTCGGAGGCGACGTACGTCGGGCGCGCAGTCGGCGGGGCGAACGCAAGGTCTTGGAGGCGAGAAGCTCCGCTCAGGACGAAAAGCGAGTCCAGCCCGGCCGCGTTGGCGCCCGCGATGTCGGTGTCCAGCCGGTCACCGCACACGAGGGTCTCCGCCCGGTCGGCGCCGAGCGTGGAGCGTGCCAAGTCGAAAAGGGCCGCACCCGGCTTGCCGACCACGTGCGGGCTCACAGTCGTCGCTGTCTGCACGGCCGCGACCAACGCGCCGTTGCCCGGTGCCGGCCCGCGCGACGTCGGCAGCATGAGATCGAGGTTGGTGACCACCCAGGTCGCCCCACCCTCGACGAGGTAGCCGACCTCCGCGAGCTCACGCCACGTGACGTCGATCCCGAGCCCCTGGACTACCGCCTCGACCGATGCGCCGGCCAACTCCGAGACGCGGACAGGGGCCAGTCCGACTTCAGTGAGTGCCTGCGCGACCCCTGGTCCCCCTACCGCAAGCACGGCGGTCCGCTTGGGCAGCCGCTCCGCGAGGTACGCCGCGGCCGCCTGGGAGCTGGTCACCACGGCCCACCCGTCCCGCCCGACGCCGAGGTCGCGGAGGTGGTCGCCCACGGCGTCGGGCGAGCGCGATGCATTGTTGGTTGCGAAGACGACCGGTATGTCTTCCGCTGCTAGCCGATTCAAGGTCCCGACTGCGCCGGGCACGGCCGTGGTGCCGCGGTACACCACACCGTCGAGATCGCAGATCACTCCCAGGTACTGCGCAATGAGGGATTCGGCCTTGCTGGCGGGCTCGCGCATCGTGCGCATCGGCACTCCTCGGACGTCTTGGGGACTGCCGGCCGACGGTATCTGTCGCCTGCGGGCTAGTGGTTCACCTGTGGGAATGAACTCGGGGGTGACGCGACCGGCTGACCCGCGGCGCGGCACTCGTTCGACTCAGCAACCACCCCTCCCGCCACCCCTGGGGTGGAAGTTGCTCGTGGGCGTCGCTGATGTGCTCTACGCATATCGACGGCCACGAGGAGTGATGAGATGCAGACCGAGCGCTCGACGTTGACCCAGTTCCTCATCGAGGAACGTCGACGTCATCCCGGTTCGAGCGGAGAGCTCAACTCGCTGATCCTCGACGTCGCGCTGGCGTGCAAGGCGATCTCCAAGCGCATCGCGTCGGGAGCACTCACCGGCGTCCTCGGCGGCGCGGGTGCCGTCAACGTCCAGGGCGAGCAGCAGCAGAAGCTCGACGTCGTAGCCAACGACATCTTTCTGCGCACAAACGAGTGGGGCGGGCAGCTCGCCGGCATGGCTTCCGAGGAGCTCGATACGCCATACCCCATCCCGCCGGAGTACCCGCGTGGCAAGTACCTGCTCACGTTCGACCCGCTGGACGGCTCGTCCAATATCGACGTCAACGTCGCGGTGGGCAGCATCTTCTCGATCCTGCGCGCATCGGTGCCGAGCGAAGACGCCCCGCCCGAGGACTTCTTGCAGCCGGGAACGAAGCAGGTGGCTGCCGGGTACGCGATCTACGGCCCGTCCACGCTGTTGGTGCTGACGGTCGGAACGGGAGTTCACGGCTTCACGCTGGACCCGAATCTCGGCGAGTTCTTCCTGACGCACCAGGACATGAGGCTGCCAGACGCCACCGCGGAGTACGCGGTGAACAGCTCCAACCGACGCTTCTGGGAGCCCGCCGTCCGGCGCTACATCGAAGAGTGTCTGGCAGGCGCGTCCGGGCCACGCGAGAAGGACTTCAACATGCGCTGGGTGGCCTCCCTCGTGGCCGAGTGTCACCGCATCCTCACCCGCGGCGGCGTGTTCCTGTACCCGCGCGATTCCAAGGACCCCGCGAAAGAGGGGCGGCTGCGGCTCCTGTACGAAGCGAACCCGATCGCGTTCCTGATCGAGCAGGCCGGCGGGCTTGCCACGACCGGCCGAGAGCGCGTCCTCGAGGTCACACCCACCGATCTCCACCAACGGATCCCGTTCATCTTCGGCAGCCGCGACGAGGTTGAGCGGATCATCCGCTATCACACCGAGCTGCCGGGTGAGCCAGACGAGCAGTGGAACCCGCTGTACGGCCTGCGCGGTCTCTACCACGCCACCACCTGAGGAGAACTCCATGTCCACAAAGCACCCCGTCGTCGCCATCACCGGATCCTCCGGCGCCGGCACCACCTCGGTGATGCGTACCTTCGAGCAGATCTTCCGCCGGGAGAACGTCAACGCGGCGTTCGTCGAAGGTGACAGCTTCCACCGATACGACCGCATGGGCATGAAGGATGAGATGGCCAGGGCGGTCGCCGAGGGTGATCACACCTTCAGCCACTTCGGCGCCGACGCCAACCTGTTCGAGGAACTGGAGACCCTGTTCCGCGGGTACGGCGAGACCGGTACCGGACGTGTGCGCAAGTATCTCCACGACGAGGAGGAGGCGGCACCATACGGCCAGAAGCCAGGGACGTTCACGCCCTGGGAGGACATCCCGGCCGGCACGGACCTGCTCTTCTACGAAGGGCTGCACGGCGCGGTGGTGACCGAGAAGGTCGACGTTGCGCAGTACGCCGACCTGCTCATCGGCGTCGTGCCCGTGATCAACCTCGAGTGGACTCAGAAGCTGCACAGGGACAAGGCCAAGCGGGGCTACTCGACCGAGGCGGTGACGGAGACGATCCTGCGCCGGATGCACGACTACGTGAACTACATGTGCCCGCAGTTCTCCCGGACCCATGTGAACTTCCAACGGGTGCCGGTGGTCGACACGTCGAACCCGTTCATCGCACGGACGATCCCGACGGCGGACGAGTCAATGCTGGTCATCCGCTTCGCCAACCCACGCGGGATCGACTTCCCCTACCTGCTCTCGATGCTGCACGACTCGTTCATGTCGCGCCCGAACACCATCGTCTGCCCCGGCGGAAAGATGGATCTGGCGATGCAGCTGATCTTCACCCCGATGCTGTGGCGGCTCCTCGAGCGTCGCGACAAAGCCCGTTGAGCCCCAACCCCTTTCAGCACATCATCCCCAACCCAGGAGGATCTCCGTGACAGTCCGCGTCGGCATCAATGGCTTCGGTCGCATCGGCCGCAACTTCTACCGCGCCGTCCGTGCTTCGGGCGCCGACATCGACATCGTCGCCGTCAACGACCTGACCGACAACACCCGGCTGGCTCACCTGCTCAAGTACGACACGATCCTGGGCCGGCTCGACGCAGACGTCAGCGCGACCGGTGACACCATCGACGTCGGGAGCACGTCGATCGTCGCGCTCGCGGAGCGCGATCCTGCCGATCTGCCGTGGAAGGACCTCGGTGTCAACATCGTCGTCGAGTCGACCGGCTTCTTCACCGACGCCGAGAAGGCCCGGGCACACGTCGACGCCGGCGGCGCGAAGAAGGTGATCATCTCCGCACCGGCGACCCACGAAGACGTGACCGTGGTGATGGGGGTGAATCAGGACGAGTACGACCCGGAGAAGGACACCGTCATCTCCAACGCCTCGTGCACCACGAACTGCCTGGCTCCGATGGCCAAGGCGCTCAACGACGGGCTCGGCATCACCAAGGGCCTGATGACAACGATCCACGCCTACACCGCCGACCAGAACCTCCAAGACAACATCCACAAGGACCTGCGCCGCGCACGGGCGGCCGCGCTGAACGTCGTACCGACCTCGACCGGTGCCGCCAAGGCCATCGGGCTGGTGCTTCCCGAGTTGAAGGGCAAGCTCGACGGCTACGCGATCCGGGTGCCGGTTCCGACCGGTTCGGCCACGGACCTGACCTTCGAGGCGCGTCGTGACACCACGGTCGAGGAAGTCAACTCGATCGTGGAGAAGGCAGCCGAGGGTGAGCTCAAGGGCTATCTGCGTTACTCCACCGACCCGATCGTTTCCTCGGATATCGTGACCGACCCCGCTTCCTGCATCTTCGACGCGCCACTGACCAAGGTGATCGGCAACCTGGTCAAGGTCGTCGGTTGGTACGACAACGAGTGGGGCTACTCCAACCGCCTCGCCGATCTCGTCACCTACGTCGGACGCACGCTGTGAGCGGAACGATCGACGACCTCGCGGCGGAGCTGGGTGGCCTGCGCGGCAAAACAGTGCTGGTGCGCTCCGACCTGAACGTGCCCATGGACGACGGCGTGATCACCGACGACGGGCGGATCCGCGCCAGCCTGCCCACCATCGAGCGGCTCGCCGAGCAGGGCGCGCGCGTCGTCGTTATGGCTCACCTCGGTAGGCCGGACAGGAAACACAACGCGAAGTACTCGCTGCGCCCGGTCGCGCAGCGGATGAGTGAGCTCCTCGGCAGAGAGGTCGCGTTCGCCACCGACACCGTCGGCGAGTCCGCACGCTCCACCGTGGCAGGTCTGGGTGATGGCGAGGTCGCGCTGCTGGAGAACGTCAGGTTCAACCCCGCCGAGACCGCCACGGATCACGAGGTCCGTTCGGCCTTCGCTGGGCAGCTTGCGGGGCTGGCGGACGCCTTCGTCAGCGACGGATTCGGGGTCGTGCACCGCAAACAGGCGTCGGTTTACGACATCGCGCGGCGCCTGCCGTGCGGAATGGGCGACCTCGTCGCCGCCGAGCTGACCGTGCTCAAGCAGCTCACCGAAAAACCGGCGGCCCCGTATGTCGTCGCTTTCGGCGGTTCGAAGGTCTCCGACAAGCTCGGCGTGATCGACAACCTGCTGGAACGGGCTGACAAGCTGCTGATCGGCGGCGGAATGGCCTACACGTTCCTGGCGGCCCAGGGTTTCGAAGTCGGTACCAGCCTGCTCGAGCAAGACCAGATCGATACCTGCCGCAATCACATCGAGCGGGCACGGCAGAACGGCGTCGAGCTGCTGCTGCCGACCGACGTCGTCGTGGCGGACCGGTTCGCTGCCGACGCGGTGGGGCACGTCGTCGCCGCCGACTCAATCCCGTCCGACGCGATGGGACTGGACATCGGGCCCGAGACCGCGAAGACCTTCGCGGCGGCACTAGCGGACGCCCGGACGGTCTTCTGGAACGGCCCGATGGGGGTCTTCGAGTTCGACGCATTCGCGGACGGCACGCGAGCGGTCGCTCAGGCACTCATGGAAGTCGACGGACTGGCGGTCGTCGGTGGTGGTGACTCTGCGGCGGCGGTACGGCTACTCGGATTCGACGAGTCCGCGTTCGGCCATATCTCGACAGGCGGCGGTGCCTCGCTGGAATACCTTGAGGGCAAGGCACTCCCGGGTGTCGAGGTGCTGCGCTGAGCAGCCAACCCCTCACGGCAGGCGGTCGTGGAACCACCCGACCAGCGCCGGGTCGTTGAGCCCGTCGGCGACGAGCGTCGCCCCGGACAGGTCGTCGTTGCGGGTGTACGGGTTGTACGCGGCGAGGCAGGGCAGGCCGGCGGCGACCGCCGCCTGCACGCCGTTCGCGGAGTCTTCGACCGCAACCGCGCGCTCGGGTGGACAGCCGGTCCGGTTCAACACCTCGACGTACACAGCCGGGCTCGGCTTCAGGTCGGCAACCTCGGTTCCGGTGATCACGGTATGGAACCTGTTGCCGAAGGTGTGGTTCAGCAGCGGTTCGACCCACGCGCGGGTGCCGGTTGTCGCCACGTGCATCTGGACGCCGCTCGCCTCGAGCTCGTTGATCAGCTGATGCGCGCCGGGTCGGGCCTGCACGCGTCCGTCCGCGATCAGCCGGCGCATGATCTGCGTCTTCCGCTTGTGCAGCCGCTCTGCGAGCTCGGCGGCCTCGGCCGGTGACCGGCCGTTGCTTTCGAACCAGAACGCCAGCCGCCTCGCGCCGCCGGTGATCGTCAGCAACTGCCCATAGGTATCGACGTCCCAGTAATCGGGCAGCCCGGCCTCCTCGAACGCCTCGTTGAAGGCCACCCGGTGGCCGTCTCGCTCGCTGTCGACGAGCGTGCCGTCGACGTCGAAGATGACTGCTTCGAGACGGCTCATCTGTTGTCGAGGTGCGCGCGGATGCGGGTGAGCACGGCGTCCGCGGTGAAGCCATAGTGGGCCATGACCTCGTCCCCCGGACCGCTGCTGCCGAACCCGTCGATCCCGATGGCGAGGTCGACGAGCCCCGTCCAGCCGCCGGTGGTGCCGGCCTCGATGCTGACGGTGGTCGCGGACGGGTCCGGGATGTAGCGCGAACGGTCGAGCGCCGAGACCACGCGGACGCCGTATCCATCGGCCCGCAGCGCGTCGGCGACGTTCGGCGGCCAGCGACACCTCCGAGCCGGTGGCCACGATCTCGACCGACACGGGGTCGTCGCCGTCGAAATCGTCGGTGTTCAGTTGCGGAACCGACTGCCGGGAGAGGATCAGCGCGGTCGGCCCGTCGGTGCGTTCGAGCGCCAGCCGCCAGGCCTTCGCGGTCTCGGCGTCGTCGGCCGGCCGCAGGACCTGGAGCCCGGGGATGATCCGCAGTGACTCGATGTGCGCGACGGGCTGGTGCGTGGGGCCGTCCTCGCCCACCGCGATCGAGTCGTGGGTGAACACGTAGATGACCGGCTGCCCCATCAATGCCGACAGCCGCAGTGCCGGCCGCAGGTAGTCGGCGAAGACCAGGAAGGTACTGCCGAAGACCCGGAAGCCACCATGCAGGCTGATCCCGTTCAGGATCGCGGCCATGCCGAACTCGCGGATTCCGAACGCGATCGCGCTCCTCGAGTAGTCGTCCCGGGTCACCACGTCGCCGCACACCGTGCCGGTCGACCCGGAGAGGTCCGCCGAGCCGCCGACCAGCTCCGGCATCACCGAGAGCGCGGCGTTCAAGCAGGCCTGGGAGGACTGCCGGGTGGCCCGGGATTTCTCGCCGGCGATGCGTTCCAGCGCTCCAGGCAGGCCATCCGGCAGTCTCCGTTCGTGGGCCCGGCGGAACTCCGCGGCGCGCTCCGGGAAAGCGGCCTCGAAGGCGGCGAATTCCTCGCGCCAGGTGGCGTGCTCCTCCGCGCCGATTTCAGCCAACTTGGCACATGCCTCGCGCACCGGCTCGGGCACGGTGAACGGCGGATAGTCCCATCCCGCGAGCTCTTTGGTCTGGGCCAGCAGCTCCTCGCCCAGCGGCGACCCGTGCGCCTTCGCCGTACCTTCCACGCCCGGGGCGCCGTTGCCGATCACGGTCCGGACCGCGATGAAGCTGGGTCGCGGGTCGGCCTTGGCGCGGGTGATCGCCTGGTCGATCGCGTCGATGTCGGTGCCGTCCAGCACCGCCTCCGTGTGCCACCCGTACGCCGCGAAGCGGGCCAGCTGGTCGTCGCTGCACGAGCGGTCGACGCCGCCGTCGATGGTGATCGAGTTGTCGTCCCAGAGCACGATCAGCCGCCCGAGACCGAGGTGTCCGGCGAACGATGCGGCCTCGTGGCTGATGCCCTCCATCAGGCAGCCGTCGCCGACGATCACGTAGGTGTGGTGGTCGGTGATCTCGGGGTACCGGGCGTACATCATGCGCTCGGCCAGGGCCATGCCGCCGGCCATGGCGAGGCCCTGGCCGAGTGGTCCGGTGGTGCACTCGACGCCTGGTGTGTCCCCGTACTCCGGATGGCCCGGGGTGTGCGAGCCCAGCTGACGGAACCTGCGCAGCTCGGCCTCGGGAAGGTCGTAGCCGAAGATGTGCAGGAGCCCGTACAGCAGGGCGGAGCCGTGGCCCGCCGACAGCACGAAGCGGTCACGGTCCGCCCAGTCAGGGGCGGCCGGGTCGTGGCGCAGGTGCCGGCTCCACAGCGTCCAGGCCATCGGAGCGGCCCCCATCGGCATGCCCGGATGCCCCGAGTTGGCCGCCTGCACCATGTCGGCGGCGAGGAAGCGAAGCGTGTCGACGGCCAGCTGGTCGGTCTCGACCGACGGCACGAAGGCTGGTTCCAGGACGTTGGTCATCGGGCTGCCCCTCCTTGTGGTGTGCTCTCGATCGCGGCGGCACGCAACTGTTTGACGGCAGCCGCCTTGCCGTCCGGGTACGCATACATCCACGAGCCGGAGATGAAGACATCGGCGCCGGCGGCGGACGCCCCCCGGATGGTTTGGTCTGTGATGCCGCCGTCGACCTCGAGCTCGATGGGCAGACCGGATTCGTCGATCATCCGTCGCAGGCGCGCGATCTTCGGCTCCACGGCGCAGATATAGGACTGGCCGCCGAATCCCGGATTGACGGTCATGGCGAGGACCAGATCGGTCTCGGACAGGACATGGTCGACGACCTCGGCGGGAGTGTGCGGGTTCAGCGCGACGCCGCTGCGCGCGCCGAGGTCGCGGATGCGCGCCAGGGTGCGATGGAGGTGCGTGCAAGCCTCGGCGTGCACGATGATCAGCTCGCATCCCGCATCGACGTAGCGTCCCAGGAGCTCGTCGGGGTTGACGACCATGAGATGGGCTTCGAACCCGACCGTGCTGTGTGGGCGCGATGCCGCGATGACGTCGGGACCGAACGTGAGGTTGGGGACGAACACGCCGTCCATCACGTCCCACTGGATCCGGTCCACGCCCGCCTCGCACAGTTCCCGCACCTCGTCGCCGAGGCGGGCGAAGTCGGCAGGCAACACCGAAGGCACGATGAGTGGCTGTGTGACACGGGCATTCGGTCATGGGCGCGGCCTTTCTGTATCGGGTGTGTTCATCCGACCGCGTCACGTCCGCGGCGCATTCACCCACGTGGGTGGAGGACCGGGTGATATTCCGTGGAATGTCGTGCTGACGGCCGTAGGCTTGACGGCATGCTGGTATCGCATCCGGCTCCTCCGACTCCTCTGCGTCTCGTGCTCGTCGACGACCACGAGATGGTGCTGCACGGGCTCGATACCATGCTCGGCCACTTCCCCGAGGAGGTCGTGATCGTCGGTCAGGCGACGACGGCGGCGGTGGCGCTGCGGATGGTTGCCGAGGAGAGACCCGATGTCGTGCTGTGCGATATACGCATCGGGAAGGACAGCGGCCTGGACCTGTGCCGGCAGATCAACACGCAGTATCCCGACACGAAAGTCGTCCTGCTGACCGTGTACGACGACGAGCACTACCTCTACCAGGCGCTGCGGGTCGGTGCCTCCGGCTACATCCTCAAGCGCGTCGACGGGCAGGAGCTCGTCGGCCACCTGCGTCGGATCCGCGAGGGTGAGACCGTCGTCGACGAGGGGCTGGCCGGTCGGGTGGCGCTCTCTGCTGCGCACCTGAGCCGCGGGGAGTTCTGGCCCGGTGCGCACCTCGGCCTCACCCAGCGTGAGTCGGAGGTGCTGGAGTTGCTGGTCTCGGGGCACTCGAACAAGGCGGTCGCGAGCAAGCTCGTGGTCAGCGAGGACACGGTGAAGACCCACATCCGCGGGCTCTACCGCAAGCTGGGGGTCTCCGACCGGAGCGGTGCCATCGCCGTCGCGTTGCGTGAAGGGCTGTTCCGTTGAGCGTTGCCGCGGGTGCGGTCCCCACCGCGGCCGACCTTGTCCGACTACTCGACGCCGACGGTGTGCTCGTCTACGCCATCGATGGTCAGGACCTCAGCATCTTCGACATCTGGCCCGCGCACCCCTCCGCGGGCTCCCTGAAGCTGCAGGTCGGTTTCGGGGTCACCGGATTGGTGGCCCGCACCCGCAAACCGGTGCTGCTCGACGCCGACTCACCCCGCAATGCGCTGCACCGCCAGCTGCTTGGTCTCAAGCCACAGCAGACCGTGGCCCGGATGTGCCTCCCGCTCCCGGGGCTTGAGGGCGATGTCGTGGGTGTCCTGGCCGTCCACCGAGATCCAGGCCGGCCGTTCGGCCAGGCCGACCTCGACGCCGCCGAACCGTACGCGGCGATCCTCGGGCTGCGGCTGCACGCGGAGCAGCTGTGGCGGACGGTCAACCGGCACCGCACCGAGCGCGACCAGCTCATCAAGCAGGCGATCTCGGCCCAGGAGGCGGAGCGGCGCAGGATCGCCTTCGACCTGCACGACGGCGTCACCACAGCGCTTGCGTCGATGGCGTTCCACCTCTCGGCGGCGGACCTCACCGTCTCGGAAGTCGCGGCGCAGGAGAAGTCGGACGACTCGATGCGCCTCCCGGAGCTGGAGCGAGCGCGCGCCGAACTGCGGAGCGCACGCGAACTTGCCGACCTGGCCTACAACCAGACGCGGGCGGCGATCTCGGGACTGCACAGCCTCGTGCTCGACGACCTCGGCCTGGTCGCGGCGATCGAGTCACTCGTCCAGATGGCCAGTCGTGACGGCGGCCCGTCCATCGACCTCGTCGTGGACCCCGCTGCCGCGGTCGAGGACATCCCCGACCATGCAGCGGCCGCGCTCTACCGGATCACCCAGGAGGCCCTGGCCAACGCGGTCAAGCACGCCGAAGCGCACCGGATCGTGGTTTCGCTGCGTCGGGTCGGCGACTCGATCGTCCTCGGCTGCACTGACGACGGGAAGGGCTTCGACCCAGCGGAACGCCGTATGGCACGCGCGGCCGACGCCGATGGGGGGCAGCACTTCGGCATGAGCTCGATAGCCGAGCGCTGCGCCATCATCGAGGCATCTCTGCGGGTCGAGTCCGTCCCGGGCCGTGGCACCACGCTGCTGGTCGAGCTGCCGATCTGAGAGTCACCGCAGCGGGCCGCGTCGGCTGCGCGCCGGCAGTTGCCGAGGAGCGCCTTCTGGGCAGCCGGGATGTTGACGGCGTCTCCGCCCCAGATGTGCAGGGCGGCGCTGACCAGCGCACGTCCGAACGAGAAGGTGACCTGCCACGGGCGATCGGGGATGGCGTTGAGCTCGCTCAGGAACGCGCACACATCCACGGTCGGGTGCCCGCCGGACAGGAAGGCGATGCCCGGCACGGCGGCGGGGACGGTCTCGCGCAGCACGTCGAACGTGACGGACGCCACCGTGGCCGCCGAGACCGGTGTGGCGTCGAGGCCGGGCGTCACGAAGTTCGGCTTGAGCACGATGCCGGTCAGGTCGACGCCGGCCTGGTCGAGTTCGTCGAACACCGATGCCAGGGCGAGCCGGCTCGCCTGCGCGGACGCGGCGAGGTCGTGGTCGCCGTTGCAGAGGACTTCCGGCTCGACGATCGGGACGATCCCGTACTGCTGGCACAGTGCGGCATACCTGGCCAGCGCGTGGCCGTTGGCTCGCGCGGTGTACGGCATGATCGTGCGCACGTCGAACACGGCTCGCCACTTGGCGAAGGCAGCCCCGCGCTCCGCGTACGACGCCAGCCGGTCGCCGAGCCCGTCGAGCCCTTCGGTGATGAGCGCACCCGCTTGCCCCGGCAGCGGCGTGGTGCCGGTGTCGACCTTGATGCCGGGCAGGATGCCGAGCTCGCGCGCGGCGTCGGGGAAGGCCCGGCCGTCGTCGAGCTGCTGCCCGAACGTCTCGTCTGCAAGGATGATCCCGCTGATCGACTCCGCCAGCCCGTCGGCGGTGAGCAGCAGCTCGCGATAGTCGCGACGGGCGGTCGCGCTCGCGGGGATCCTTTCCTTTTCTAGGCGGGCCGACATGGTCTTGATGGATTCGTCGGCGGCGAGGATGCCGCGGCCGCCGCTGGTCATTTGCTGCGCGATCTCTGCGAGGGCGGGACGGTTGGTGCGAAGAGTGGTCGTCATGACGATCAGGATGTGATCAGACCGCTTCGGTGTACTCACCCCTTGGGGCGATGCCGGGTGTGAAACGCCGCCGCACCCACCCGGCGTGGGTCGCACACGTGCCGGAGGAACAAGAGGGTTGCCGCGGTCGGTTCGGACGTCGTGCAGAACTGCCAGGGGCGGTCGAGGGGTGTCCCCGGTATGGTGTACGACTCGAGCTCGCCCGAGTCCAGCTGCTCGCGCACCGCCTCCTCGTGCACCAGCGTGACACCGAGGCCCTCGCGGGCAGCGGCCACAGCCGCTCCCGAGGTACCGAGGGTGAGCAGCGGCGGTGATGCCTGCAGTCGGTTGAGCAACGACAGCGCGGTATCTCGCGTGCCCGACCCCAAGCCTGTGAGCAACCAGGTTGTCGTCAGCGGATCGTCTTTCAGGCCCGGCCGGCCGACAAGGACCAGCCGGTTCGCGCGCCGCGCTCTCGTCACGAGTCCGGACAGTCGCGGCGGCCGGCCGGCCAGCACCACGTCGAAGGCATGGTCGACGGCTCGCGAGAACAGTTCGTCCCGCGGCAGAACCGACAGGGAGAGCTCGACGTGCGGATGCTCCTCGACGAACGACGCCATCAGCCGCGGCAGGACGTACTCGCTGGCCGTTGCCACGGCACCGATCCGCACCCGCCCCCGGTCGGCGTCACGCACTGCGCCGGCGGCTTCGGCGAGCAGGCCCAGCAGCTTGCGAACGTATGCGGCGAAGATTTCCCCGGAGTCCGTGGGCACGATGCCCCTGCCCGCTTTGCCGAAGAGCGGCGTGCCGAGCGCAGCGTCCAGGGCCGCAATGGCTGCCGAGACCGCAGGTGGCGTCACGTGCATTGCTTCGGCGGCGGCCCGCACGCTGCCGGTCTCGTAGACCGCCAAGAAGGTCTGGAGCCGACCCCAGGTGACGGCGGCGGGCAGATCGGGGGTGGCAGGCATAGTTAAATGATTCCTTATTGGTCAACAGGAAAGTTTCAATTGTAGTTGATCAGTCATGCCCACAGACTGGTGATTGCTTCGCATGAACGACCGGAAAGGGAATGACGATGACGATCACCGAGAACGGCGAGCAGACCAAGGAGCGCTGGGACCCGGGTGTGCAGAGCTACGCCGGGATGGGCTATTGGAACTCCGATTACGTCCCCAAGGACACCGACGTGCTCGCAGTGTTCCGTGTGGCACCGCAGGAGGGTGTAGACCCGATCGAGGCGGCAGCCGCCGTGGCGGGCGAATCCTCCACCGCCACCTGGACTGTGGTGTGGACCGACCGGCTCACCGCTAACACCCACTACCAGGCCAAGGCGTACCGGGTCGACGAGGTTCCGGGGCGGCCCGGTGAGTACTTCGCCTACATCGCCTACGACATCGACCTGTTCGAGGAGGGCTCCATCGCGAACCTGACCTCCTCGATCATCGGCAACGTGTTCGGCTTCAAGCCGCTCAAGGCGCTGCGCCTCGAGGACATGCGGATCCCCGTCGCGTACATGAAGACCTTCCAGGGGCCGGCGCACGGCATCGTCATGGAGCGCGAGCTGCTCAACAAGTACGGACGGCCCCTGCTGGGCGCCACCATCAAGCCCAAGCTCGGACTGTCGGCGCGCAATTACGGCCGGGTGATCTACGAGGCCTGTCGTGGCGGACTGGACTTCACCAAGGACGACGAGAACATCAACTCCCAGCCGTTCATGCGGTGGCGTGACCGCTTCCTGTTCGGCATGGAGGGCGTCAACCGGGCGATGGCCGAGACCGGCGAGATCAAGGGCCACTACTTCAACGTGACCGCCGGGACGATGGAGGAGATGTACCGCCGGGCGGAGTTCGCCAAGGAACTCGGCAGCGTCGTCATCATGATCGACCTGACGATCGGCTACACGGCGATCCAGTCGATGGCGCACTGGGCGCGGGAGAATGGGGTGCTACTGCACCTGCACCGTGCCGGACACTCGACGTACACCCGGCAGAAGACGCACGGCGTCAGCTTCCGGGTGATCGCCAAGTGGTGTCGGATGATGGGCGTCGACCACGTCCACGCCGGCACCGTCGTCGGCAAGCTCGAGGGCGATCCCGCGACCACGCGCGGCTTCTACGACACCCTGCGCGATGGTTACGTGCCGACCAACCTGCAGAACGGCATCTTCTTCGACCAGGACTGGGCGTCGCTGCCGGGCGTTATGCCGGTGGCATCCGGCGGCATCCACGCCGGGCAGATGCACCAGCTGCTGGATCTGTTCTCCGATGACGTCATTCTGCAGTTCGGCGGCGGCACCATCGGCCACCCGTACGGCATCGCTGCCGGCGCCGAGGCCAACCGCGTCGCGCTGGAGGCCATGGTGAAGGCCCGCAACGAGGGCCGCGACCTGCTGCGCGAGGGGCCCGACCTGCTCCGTAACGCGGCGAAGAGCTGCCAGCCGCTGGAGGCCGCATTGTCCACCTGGGGCGATGTGACCTTCGACTACACCAGCACCGACGCACCCGATTTCGTGCCGACCGCGACGCCGTCGGCCTGACCGCACTCACTGAAGGGAGCACATCATGAAACTTCGCTACGGAACCTTCTCCTACCTGCCCGACCTCACCGACGAGGAGATCGGAGCCCAGGTGAAGTACGCCCTGGACCAGGGGTGGCCGGTGTCGATCGAATACACCGACGACCCGCATCCACGCAATATCTACTGGGAGATGTGGGGCCTGCCGATGTTCGACCTGGCCGAGCCCGACGGCGTTCTCACGCAGCTCAACGAGTGCCGCACCGCCTTCCCCGGCCACTACGTCCGGGTGCTGGCGTACGACGCGAACCTGGGCCGGCAATCGACGGCCATGTCCTTCCTTGTCCAGCGTCCCGAGCACGAGCCCGGATTCCTGCTGGAGCGCATAGAGGGACCCGACCGCACCCAGCGTTACTCGGTGAAGTCGTATGCCACGACCAAGCCGACCGGCGATCGGTACATAGGCGAGTGATCTGATGGACAAGCCGAAGGGATTCGGGTATCACCGGCCGTCCACCGACGGCTCGGCGCAGGCCGCGACGGAAACCGAGGAGCAGCCGGCGGAGCCGGTGATCCTCGGTGACGACGAGGTGCTCGACCTCTCGGCGGACGAGGCGGCAGCCAGGGTCGAGCAGACCCTGGCTGCTCTCGACGCCGAGCTGATCGGCCTTGCGTCGGTCAAGCGCCGGGTCCGTGAGATCGCGTCACTGCTCCAGGTCGACCGGGCCCGTCGTCAGTTCGGGTTGGCGACGTCGAAGCCCACGCTGCACATGAGCTTCACGGGCGGCCCTGGGACCGGCAAGACCACGGTTGCCATGCGGACGGCGACCATCCTCCATGCCCTCGGCTACATCAGGGCGCCAAGGGTGCACGCGGTCACCCGCGACGACCTGGTCGGCCAGTTCATCGGGCACACGGCGCCCAAGACGAAGGAGGCCATCGCCCGCGCTGCCGGGGGCGTGCTCTTCATCGACGAGGCCTACTTCTTGTTCCGTCCGGAGAACGAGCGGGACTACGGGCAGGAGGCAATCGAGATCCTTCTCACTGAGATGGAGAACGAACGAGGCGACCTCGTGGTCATCTTCGCCGGCTACCCGGACAGGATGGCCACGTTCTTCGCGGCGAACCCCGGCTTGAGTTCGCGCGTGCCGCACCACATCGCTTTCGAGGACTACGACCACGGGGAGCTGATGCAGATCGCGGACCTCATGGTGGAATCGGAGGGTTTCCGATTCGACGACAGCGCGCGTGACGCGTTCTCGGAGTACCTCACGCGTCGGATGGAACAGCCGCGCTTCTCGAACGCACGCAGCGTCCGCAACGCCATCGAGCGCTGCCGGCTGCGTCAGGCACGCCGCCTGGTCTCGCTGGACCGGCCGCTGGGGAAGGACGATCTCGTCACGCTCACAGCGGAGGACATCTACGGAAGCAGCGTGTTTGCCGAGGATCCGCAGGACTGACGCTCAGCAGACACCGACCCATCCTCGCGTGAGTCCGCCAGCGCCGGCGGTCAGCCACCGATGGCGGACATCGGCCGTTCGGGGCGGCGGAACGCTGTGCTGTTGATGGCATGGCCGGGACCCTTGCGCGCGACCGATACACGCCAGGCATGCTCGATCGCTCCATCGTCTGCCCCGCCGCGGAGCAGTGCCCGCAGGTTTGACTCCTCGGTGGCAAAAAGGCAGTTGCGCAACTGACCGTCCGCGGTGAGCCGCACCCGGTCGCAGCTGCCGCAGAACGCCCGGGTGACACTGGCGATGATGCCGATCACGGCATCCGTGCCGACGATGCGCCACTCCTCGGCGGGCGCATTGTCGGTTCGGCCGATCGGATCGAGTTCGAAGCGTTCCCCGAGGCGGTTCAAGATCTCCTCGGCGCTGATCATCCGGTCACGGTCCCAGGCTTCCTGGGCGTCCAGCGGCATCGATTCGATGAACCGCAAGCGATAGCCGTGCTCGACGGCGAATGCGACAAGATCCGCCATCTCGTCGTCGTTGACGCCCCGCACGAGCACCGCGTTGACCTTGACCGGGGCCATGCCTGCGGTGCGGGCGGCGCGCAGCCCCTCCAGCACGTCGGTGAGGCGGTCGCGGCGGGTGATCGCGGCGTACCGCTCGGCCCGCAGCGTGTCCAGGCTGACGTTCACCCGGCGCAACCCCGCATCGCGCAGGGCGGCCGCGCTGCGGGCCAACCCGACGCCGTTGGTTGTCAGCGACAGGTCCAGTGCCGGGTCAAGTCCGTACAGGCGGGCGACGAGTCCGGGCAGTCCACGGCGGAGTAGCGGCTCGCCGCCCGTCAGTCGGACCTTGGTGATGCCCAGGCGACGGATGGCTATCCGCACCAACCGGACCACCTCGTCGTCGGTCAGTACCTCTGCCCGCGGCAACCAGGCAAGGCCCTCGGCGGGCATGCAGTAGGTGCACCGCAGGTTGCACCGGTCGGTGAGCGAGACCCGCAGGTCCGTATGCACCCGGCCGAACCGGTCGACGAGCGGGTCCGTACGGGCGGACAAAGGCGATGGCACAGGCTGGCTTTTCCAAGAGTTGCAAGGTGTGGACACCGAATTCAGGTTGATAACCACGGTCGATGATCGCCCCGACATAGTCAAAGAGGTAGATGTGATGAGGTGATCGACGACGTTTATTAGGCGATCGATTTTCAGTCTTTGACATTTATGAATGATCTGGCAGACCCTTTTCTCACTCGCGAATGCGCGTGCAGAAAGAGGTAGAGCAGACAATGACGTCGATCGAGGATCCCAAGGACAAGCTATCCGTCACCCCGCCCAAGACGTGGGCGGCGGGCGTTCCCGCGGTAGCGCACGCCATCGAGTACTCGCTCTCGCAGACTTCGGTCCCGAGGACCGCGCTGACGTTGCTGAACATCAATCAGGTCAAGGGATTCGACTGCCCGGGCTGCGCCTGGCCGGAGCCCAGTCATCGGCACCGCAACGAGTACTGCGAGAACGGCGCCAAGCACATCAACGACGAGGCCACCACGCGCCGAGTGACCGACGGCTGCTTCAGCCGGTACTCCATCGCGGAATTGGACAGCAAGTCCGATTACTGGCTCAATCAGCAGGGACGGCTGACCGAGCCGATGGTCAAGTGGCCTGGTCGCGGCCACTACGAACGCATCGGTTGGAATGACGCCTTCGGCCTGATTGCGAAGCATCTCCGAGGGCTGGCCTCTCCGGACGAGGCGCTCTTCTACACCTCCGGCCGGCTCAACAACGAGGCCGCCTTCCTGCTCCAGCTGTTTGCCCGCGCCTTCGGCACCAACAACCTGCCGGACTGCTCGAACATGTGCCACGAGTCCAGCGGTTTCGCGCTGCAGGAGACGCTGGGCATCGGCAAGGGCAGCGTGTCGTTGGACGACATCTACAACGCAGACCTGATCTTCGTGGTGGGACAGAACCCGGGCACCAACCACCCGCGGATGCTCTCCGCGCTGGAGGAGACCAAGCTCAACGGCGGGCGGATCGTTGCCGTCAACCCGCTGCCCGAGGCCGGGCTGATCCGGTTCAAGAATCCGCAGAAGCTTCGGGGGGTGATCGGCCGAGGTACCGCGATCGCCGACCAATTCCTGCACATCCGCCCCGGTGGTGATCTTGCCTTGTTCCAGGCGCTCAACCGGCTGCTGCTGGAGGCCGAGAACGCGGCCCCGGGCACCGTGCTCGACCATGAGTTCATCGGATCCCATACCACTGGGTTCGAGGCTTTCGCCGAGCACGCCCGGACCTTCACCTGGGACGACGTGCTGACCGCCACCGGGCTGGCCCGCGATGAGATCGAACGTGTGCACGAGCTGGTCCTGGCGAGCAAGAAGATCATTGTGTGCTGGGCGATGGGGCTGACCCAGCAGAAACACGCTGTCCCAACCATCAGGGAGGTGGTCAACTTCCTGCTGCTGCGGGGCAACGTCGGCAGGCCCGGGGTGGGGGTGTGCCCGGTACGTGGCCACAGCAACGTGCAGGGCGACCGCACCATGGGCATCTGGGAGCAGATGCCGCAGGAGTTCATGGACGCGCTGGGCCGGGAGTTCGGTTTCACCCCGCCCTCGAAGCACGGCTTGGATTCGGTCAACGCCATTCGGGCCATGCGCGACGGTCGCGCCAAGGTCTTCGTCGGCGTCGCGGGCAACTTCGTGCGGGCCACGCCGGACAGTCGGGTCACCGAGAAGGCCCTGCGACGGTGCCAGCTCACGGTCCAGATCTCCACCAAGCTCAACCGCTCCCACACGGTGTGCGGCGAGACGGCGCTGATACTGCCGACGCTCGGTCGCAGCGACCGGGATATCCAGGCCTCGGGCGAGCAGTTCGTGACGGTCGAGGATTCGATGAGCGAAGTGCACTGCTCCCGAGGCCGGCTGGAGCCGGCGTCCTCTGCACTGCTGAGTGAGGTAGCCATCCTCTGTCGCCTGGCGCGGCGCACACTCGGGCAGACGGTATCCATCCCCTGGGAGGAGTTCGAGGCCGACTACAACGCCATCCGGGACCGCATTGGCCGTGTCGTACCAGGGTTCGAGGACTTCAACGAGCGCGTGGTCAAGCCCGGGGGGCTGCGGCTGCGAAACCCCGTCAACCACGGGGTCTTTCGCACCCCGAGCGGCAAGGCGGTGTTCACCTGCAACGAATTCACGATGCTGCAGAAGCCCGACGGGCATCTGGTGCTCCAGTCCCTGCGCTCGCACGACCAGTGGAACACCATCCCCTATGCAATGAACGATCGTTACCGGGGCATCCACGATGCCCGCCGGGTGGTCATGGTCAACCCCGTCGACCTCGTCGCGCTCGGCCTGGCGGACCTCGACCCAGTGGACATCGTCAGCGTGTGGCATGACGGGATCGAGCGGCGCGCCCCGAACTTCCGGGTTGTCTCCTACCCCACCACTCCCGGCTCGGCGGCCGCCTACTATCCTGAGACCAACGTCTTGGTCCCGCTCGACAGCGTGGCCGACATCAGCAATACGCCGACGTCCAAAGGCATCGTGGTCCGTCTGGAGCCCGCAAGCGCTGCAAGCTGAAGTGGGAGTTATTCGGCGACAACAGCATTCATCCCGTGGGGGCTAGCCAGCTCACCCGACTGGTCGCGAGGTCGTAGACCGCGGGGATCACCCGAGTTCGGCCGGCGTCGACGGCGTTCGCGGATGATCTTCGAGCGTCGCACAACGGCATCCGCAACTGCGATCGTGTTGGCGCGCACCACGTCATCGACGAACGCAGCCTTGTCCGGGTTGGGCGGAACCTGTCGAGCAATGGGGACGATTTCGTTCACGATGTCGAGCACCTCACCGGGCGCACTCGGACGGGAGGGGGCGGCCCTGACGCGTCCACGGACGCAGTTACCGCTCCGCAGCCGCTGTGGCTCAAGATCACAATGAGGGGGTCTCGTAGCGGGTGCCGACGGCGAATTCCATGCTCCCGACGATGGTGTCGTCCAGAACGGCCCCACCAGTGCGAGTGGTAAATACGTCGCCCACTCCTTGGTCGAACACCAGCTCCGGCGCAATGCGACGAGTCAACGCAACCATGGATCAGCGCCCACGGGTGCTGATGTTCGGCGACGGCATTACGAGCCTGGAAGCCCTGGTTCGGGTGGGTCGCCTCACCGGTCGCGATGCGTTGCCGGCCTCGAGATTAGCGAGGGCATCCGCGCGCGTGATCTTGGTTGCCGACTCGGTGGTAGTGCTGCGTGACGCAGCCGGACCGGTTGGGTTGTCGGAGGTTGGGTCGCCCAGACAGGCCGTGAGCGACGAGGCCGCGACCAGCCCGCCCAGCCCGATGAGACGGCGTTGACTCAGCGTGGCACCCTCTGCCCCCTGCGGGCGACCTCCCAAGGAGCCGATCGGAGTGGAGGTTTGGGACACGAGGTTCTCCTCGGACGTAACGCAGTCCGTCCACGGCGTTGGGACAAGACCTGTGTTGGGGAGTTGCCTCCGAGTCTGGTGTCACTGTGGCGGTGACTGGATGCAGCCACGGGGTGAGTCAACGGGTGAAGCTGGCGACGCGCCCGCTTTTCGTCCTGGTGGTGCCGCCCGTCAGCCCTGGGCGCTTCGCCGCCGGCTGGAGGCCGACGGTGCTGAGGTTCAGCAAACACCGTGCGGCGGTGGCGGCTTCGGCCTGGACGTGGCCCAGACGGCAGGCTTGGCCGCGGGCCTATCACTTGCCACCGACATCTGGCTGTGTTGGCGCAGGGGTTATTCACAGTTCGGGTTTCATCCACAGCTCGCGTGTTGGCGGTGGTTGAGCGGTCGGGCTTGGCACATGTGTTCGATAGCGTTGCGGTATGGGGCAATTCATCACCGGAGAGGCGGCGCGCGAGCGGTTTCGCGAGCTGCTCGATCAGGTGGATGCTGCCCATGACGAGATGCGCGCCCTGTCCTCCGACGGGGTGGGAAACGAGTTTCGGGTGGAGCTGGCCGAGCGCCTGGAAACCCAGGAACGCACCAACCGCGGCCTGATGTATCGGGTGTTCGGGCAGCTCGCCGACCCGCCCGACGAGGCCGGGTTCGTGCCGGCGCTGGCCGACCGCCTGTGGGCGCGGTTACGCATCCCGCCCAAGGAGATCAAACGCCGGATGAAGCTGGCCGGCCGGATCCGGCCGCGCCGCCAACTGGCCGGCCCACCGCTGCCGCCGGAGCTTCCCCTGGTCGCCGAGGCGGTCGAGGCCGGTGTGATCGGCGAGGATCACCTGCGGGCCATCTGCCGGGCCCTCGACGTGCTGCCGTCGTGCGTATCGGACACCGATCGCGAGGACGTCGAAGCGCAGCCTGGTGCGCGAAGCCGGCAAGAATGACGCCGAGATCGTCAAGGCCGCCGGCCGGCACATCGACGAGATCTTCAACCCCGACGGCCACTACGACGAGGCCGACCGGGCCCGCCGCCGCGGCCTGCAGCTCGGCCCGCAGGGCCCCGACGGCATGTCGCGGCTGTCGGGATTCATCGACCCGGAAACCCGCTGCTACGTGGAGGCGGTCACCGCGGCGGTGCGTCCCGGCCGGCACCTGCCCGACGGCACCCTGGCCGAGGTGCGCGACGACCGGTCGGCGGCCCAGCGCTGCCACGACGGCGTCAAACTGGGGCTCAAGGCCGGGATCGCCTCCGGCGAGCTGGGCGCCCACCGCGGCCATCCGGTCACGGTGATCGCCCGCACCACCCTGGCCGAGCTCAATCAGGCCGCCCACGCCGTCACCAACCCCGATATTCCGATGCCGCCGCCGGCGCGCACCGGCGGGGACACCGCGCTACCGATGCGCGACCTGATCCGGATGGCCGCCGACGCCATCCACTACCTGGCGGTGTTCGACAACCACAGCGACCGACCCCTCTACCTGGGCCGCCAGGCCCGCATCGCCACCGCCGACCAACGCATCATCTGCTACGCCCGCGACGGCGGCTGCACCCGCCCGAACTGTCGAGCACCGGGCTATCACTGCGAGGTCCACCACAGCCCGGACTGGACGCCCAACGGCGCCACCGACGCCGACAAGCTGTTCTTCGCCTGCCCACCCGACCACGCCATGGCCAGCCGCGGTGATCTCACCACCGAAGCCACCGACACCGGCCGACTCGCCTGGACCGACGGCACCGGCCCACCCGAAATCAACCACGCCCACCACCCCGACGAACTCCTCCGCGGCGACCCCGACCCACCCGACGACTGTCCGGACTGAGACCGGCTCCGCGAACAATCTTGGCGCCCAACGCTTTTAGGTTGGGCGGGTCAGCCTACCGGCAGTGGTTCCAGACGGCCGGCGCCGGCGTAGACATTCATCGAGGTGCCGCGGAGGAAGCCGACGAGTGTCAGCCCGTTCTCCGCAGCGAGGTCAACGGCGAGCGATGACGGCGCTGAGACCGCCGCGAGCATGGGGATCCCCGCCATGAGCGCCTTCTGCACGAGCTCGAAGGATGCCCGACCGCTGACCATGAGGATCGTCTCGCTCAACGGGAGCAGCCCCGACCGCAGAGCGTGCCCGACGACCTTGTCCACCGCATTGTGACGACCCACATCCTCCCGAAGGCAGAGCAGCTCACCGCCGGCCGTGAAGAGGCCGGCTGCGTGCAGCCCACCGGTGGTGTCGAACACCCGCTGGGCGGCGCGGAGCCGGTCGGGAAACGTCGCCAGCGCGTCGGGCGCAATGCTCAGCGGATCATCAGCGACGGACCACTTCGCCGAGGTTCGCACGGCCTCCAGGCTGGCCTTGCCGCACAGCCCGCAGGAGGACGTGGTGTAGAAGTTGCGCTCGAGCGACGCGTCCGGGGCAGCCACCCCCGGCGCCAGGACGACGTCGACGACGTTGTACGTGTTGGCGCCGTCGGCAGTGGCGCCCGCGCAGTAGCGAACGCCGGCCACCTGATCCGCCGTGCTGACCGCGCCTTCGCTCACCAAGAATCCGGCCGCGAGGTCGAAATCGTGGCCCGGCGTGCGCATGGTCACCGTGAGCGGACGCCCGCCGACCCGGATCTCCAGCGGCTCCTCGGCCGCCAGGGTGTCCGGGCGACTCGAGTACTGGCCGTCCCGGATGCGGAGAATCGGCCGGCGCGCGGTCACTCGCCCCATAATGCGTTCACCCCTATGAGATGACGGTCACTCGCCCAGTAGCTCAGCGGGCTCATCGTCGATCAGACCGGCTGCTGCCGCGACGAGGTCATCGCACTCTTCACCCGCTTGGGCCACCTGGTCTTTCAACTGTGCGCGCATCCGGGGATCCCAGAACGTATGGATGTGCCTCGCGATCGTGTGGGCCGCCTCATCCGGCGGCACGTGCCGGAACTGGGCGGCGATCTCAGTGGCCAGTCGCATCGTCGGTGGGGCACCCATCGTCACCTCGCTTCACCGGAGTCGACCAGCGTCGTCGGACTCGGCGTGCCGTGACGTGTCGTGCACCGGCGAGGGCCGCAGCGAGACCTGCACCGCGGTGACCTTGTACTCGGGGCAGTTGGTGGCCCAGTCGGAGTTGTCGGTGGTCACCACGTTCGCGCCGCTCTCCGGGTAGTGGAACGTCGTGTAGACGACGCCCACCGGCATCCGATCCGAGATCATGGCGCGCAGCGTGGTTTCTCCGGCCCGGCTGGTCAGTGTCACCTCGTCGCCGTCGGTGATGCCGCGCACCTCCGCGTCGTGCGGGTGGATCTCCAGGATGTCCTCCTCGTGCCAGACGACGTTGGCAGTTCGCCGCGTTTGCGCACCCACGTTGTACTGGGACAGGATCCGGCCGGTGGTGAGGATCAGCGGAAACCTGCGGGTGGAGCGCTCGGTCGTCGGGACGAACGTGGTGGCGATGAATCTGCCCTTGCCCCGGACGAATTCGTCGACGTGCATGATCGGCGTCCCCTCCGGCGCCTCGTCGTTGCACGGCCACTGCACGCTGCCGAGCCGGTCCAGCTTGTCGAACGACACCCCGGTGAATGTCGGTGTGAGCGAGGCGATTTCGTCCATGATCTGGCTCGCACTGTCGTACGACATGGGGTAGCCCATCGCTTGCGCGATCTCGCACGGGATCTGCCATTCGTGCTTGCCGGTCCGGGATGCCATCACCGGTCGCACCCGGTTGATGCGGCGCTCGGCGTTGGTGAAGGTGCCGTCCTTCTCCAGGAACGACGTACCCGGCAGGAACACGTGGGCGAATTTCGCGGTCTCGTTCAGGAACAGGTCCTGCACGACCAGCAGGTCCAGCGCTGCCAGGGCCGCGAAGACGTGGCGGGTGTTCGGGTCGGACTGGGCGATGTCCTCGCCCTGCACGTACAGCCCGCGGAACGAGCCGTCGATGGCCGAATCGAACATGTTCGGAATACGCAGCCCGGGTTCGGCCAAAAGCGGCCGCTGCCAGAGGGTTTCGAACACGTCGCGCACGGCGTCGTCGGACACATGCCGGTAGCCGGGCAGCTCATGCGGGAACGAACCCATGTCGCACGAGCCCTGCACGTTGTTCTGACCCCGCAGCGGGTTAACGCCCACCCCGTCGCGGCCGATGTTTCCGGTGGCCATGGCGAGGTTCGCCATCCCCATCACCATCGTCGAACCCTGACTGTGCTCGGTCACGCCGAGGCCGTAGTAGATCGCGGCGTTGCCGCCCGTCGCGTACAGCCGCGCGACCGCTCGCACGTCGTCGGCGGGCACGCCGGTGATCGCCTCGGCGGCTTCGGGGCTGTGCTCCGGCCGGGCGATGAACTCCGCCCACTGGTCGAAGTCCTCGCACCTGGCGTCGATGAACTCGCGGTCGACCAGGCCCTCGGTCACCACCACGTGGGCCAGGGCGTTGACCATCGCGACATTGCTGCCCGGCCGCAGCGGCAGGTGGTACTCGGCCTCGATGTGTGGCGAGCGGACCAGATCGATCCGCCGCGGATCGATGACGACGAGCCGGGCGCCTTCGCGCAGCCGTCGCTTCATCCGGGAGGCGAACACCGGGTGCCCATCGGTCGGGTTCGCGCCGATCACCACGATCACGTCGGCCTGCGCGACCGATCGGAAATCCTGGGTGCCGGCTGATTCGCCGAACGTCTGCCGCAGGCCATATCCGGTGGGCGAGTGGCAGACGCGGGCGCAGGTGTCGATGTTGTTGTTGCCGAACGCCGCTCGCACCATCTTCTGCACCACGTACACCTCTTCGTTGGTGGTGCGCGACGAGCTGATCCCGCCGATCGCGCCGGCTCCGTACCGCTCCTGGATCGCCCGCATCTTCTCCGCCGTGTAGTTGATGGCGGTGTCCCAGTCCACCACGCGCCACTCGTCGGTGATGTTCTCCCGGATCATCGGTTCGAGCACGCGGTCGGAGTGGGTGGCGTATCCGAAGGCGAACCGTCCCTTGACGCACGCGTGTCCCTCGTTGGCGCCGCCGTCTTTATCGGGAACCATCCGGACCAGCTCGTCGCCGCGCAACTCGGCCTTGAATGAGCATCCGACGCCGCAGTACGCGCAAGTGGTCACCACGGTGCGGGTCGGGATGCCGAGCTCGACCACGGACTTCTCCTGCAGCGTCGAGGTCGGGCAGGCCTGCACACAGGCACCGCAGGAAACGCATTCGGAGTCGATGAACGCCTCACCTGCACTCGCGGACACCTTGGACTCGAAACCGCGTCCCTCGATGGTGAGCGCGAACGTGCCCTGGATGTCGCCGCAGGCGCGTACGCATCGCGAACAGGCGATGCACTTCGACGGATCGAAGTCGAAATACGGGTTGCTGCGGTCCTTTTCGAGGTCCAGATGGTTCTCACCCTCGTAGCCGTAGCGGACCTGACGCAAGCCGACCACGCCGGCCATGTCCTGAAGTTCGCAGTCGCCGTTGGCCGGGCAGGTCAGGCAGTCCAGCGGATGGTCGGAGATGTAGAGCTCCATCACGCCCTGGCGCAGCTTCTCCAGCCGTGACGTCTGGGTGCGCACCTTCATCCCGTCGGCGACCGGGGTGGTGCAGGAGGCAGGCGTGCCGCGCTTCCCGTCGATTTCCACCAGGCACAACCGGCAGGAGCCGAACGCGTCGAGACTGTCGGTGGCGCACAGTTTCGGAATCTCGATTCCCGCCAGCGCGGCCGCGCGCATCACCGAGGTGCCGTCGCCGACGGTTACGGGCAGACCGTCGATCTCCACCGTCACTGGCTTGGCGTCGGCTGGCGGAGCCGGAGTGCCGAGATCGTAATCCTTAAACAGTGTCATCGCGTCCCCTGTTTGCCTCGAGCGGTGAAGTCCTCCGGGAAGTGCAGCAGCGCACTGCGCACGGGGTTGGGCGTCAGCCCTCCCATCGCGCACAGCGAGCCCTCGGTCATCAACTCGCACAGGTCGTTCAGTAGCCCGAGGTTTCCGTCCGGGTCCTCGCCGCCGACGATGCGATCGATCACCTCGACGCCGCGCACGGAACCCACCCGGCAGGGGGTGCACTTGCCGCACGACTCCTCGGCGCAGAACTCCATGGCGAACCGCGCCATCGCGGCCATGTCCACGGTGTCGTCGAACACCACGATGCCGCCGTGTCCCAGCATCGCGTCGGCCGCATCGAAGGCCTCGTAATCGGTCGGAAGATCGAGTTGCGTGCCAGGGATATAGGCGCCCAAGGGGCCGCCGACCTGTACCGCGCGCACTGGTCGACCGGAGCGGGTGCCGCCGCCGTATCCGTTGACCAGATCGGCCAGTGAGATACCGAACGCGGTCTCGAACACTCCACCCCGGGCGATGTTTCCGGCCAGCTGGAACACCTGGGTGCCGCGCGAGCGGTCGACACCGAGTGCGGCATATGCCTTGCCGCCGTCGGCGAGGATGGCGGGCACGCTGACCAGGGTGAGCACGTTGTTGACCGCCGTCGGCCTGCCGAAGAGTCCGGTGATGGCCGGGATCGGCGGCTTGGCCCGAACCATGCCCCGCTTGCCCTCCAGGCTCTCCAGCATCGAGGTCTCTTCGCCGCAGATGTAGGCGCCGGCGCCCACGCGCAGGTGGATATCGAAGCTGAACCCGGAGCCAAGGATGTTCTCGCCGAGCCATCCTTGGGAGCGGGCGATCTTGATCGCCTTGTGCGTCACGGCCGCCGCGTCCGGGTACTCCGAGCGCAGGTAGATATAGCCCTCCGAGGCGCCGACGGCGTACGCGGCGATGGTCATGCCTTCGAGGAGGCAGAACGGGTCGCCCTCCATCACGATGCGGTCAGCGAAGGTGCCGCTGTCGCCTTCGTCGGCGTTGCAGCAGACGAACTTCAGGTCTCCCGCTGTCTCGGCGACCGTCTTCCACTTGATGCCCGCCGGAAACCCCGCGCCCCCTCGGCCACGAAGGCCGGATTCGGTCACCTCGGCCACCACGTCGACCGGGTCCAACTCGAAGGCCCGGCGCAGTCCGGCCAGACCGCCGTGGCTCACATAGTCCTCGGGCGACAGCGGATCGGTGACGCCGACGCGGGCCAGGCACAGCCGTTGCTGATCGCGCATCCACGGCAGGTCCTCGACGATGCCAAGGCACTTCCCGTACGCCGCGCCTTCGAGCATTCCGGCCGCAACCAGATCACCGACGTCCTCGGCGCAGACCGGCCCGTACCCGACCCGGCCGTGTTCGGTTTCGACCTCGACCAACGGCTCGAGCCACAGCATTCCGCGGGTTCCGTTGCGTACCAACCGGATTTCCCTGCCGGTGATCGCGGCCTCGCGTTCCAGGGCGACGGCAATCTCGTTGGCCCCCACCGATGTCGCCGCGGAGTCGCGCGGCACGTAGACAGTGATCATGATCCCTCCGTCCGCGCCATGTCGACGACCCGATCCCGATCGAGCCGTCCGTACACCCGGCCGTTGATCTGAGCGGACGGGCCGAGGGCGCAGTTGCCCAGGCAGAAGACCTGGTCGAGCGTCGTCGAGCCGTCGGGAGTCGTCTGACCCACCTTGATGCCGAGCCACTGCTCGAGCTGGGCGACCAGCTGCTCGGCGCCCACGGACTGGCAGGCCTCGGCGCGGCACACCTGGAGTTTCAGTCTGCCCGCCGGCTCCGAACGGAAGTCTTTGTAGAAGGTGACGACCCCGTGCACGTCGGCTCGCGACAGGTTCAGCTCCGCTGCCACCAGCGGCACCACGTCGGGGTCGATGTACCCCAGGCGGTCCTGAATGTCGTGCAGGATCACCAGCAGCGGACCGCGCTCGTGTCGGTGCGAATCGACGACAGACCGGACCAGCTCCGACAGATTCACCGTCGCGTGATTCATGAAGCGCTCCAATGTTGTTCGTACTCAGCCGCTGAAGAGTTGCAGAGCGGCTTTGACGGCGTTGTACACCCCGTAGCTCAGGGGTATGCCGACGATCGTCCAGGTAATGGCGATCTCGACCTTGTACTTGCCTGGTGTGTGTTCCTCGGTGCTGGATCCCGACATGATCCGCGCTCCTCTCTACTTCAGGCGGTCGGTGAGTTGGGGTGGCTGTCCGGTCGACGCATGCCGGGCCCGATTGCGGCTGGCCAGGAGGTGCTCTTCGTCGACGATCGGGATGTCCTCGGGTTCGACCGGTTCGTCCTCGGTGGCGGCGGGACGATGTGCGGCATCGACGGCGTCGACCACCGGTGTCTTCTCATGCCAGCGTTCGGACACCGGGCGGATGAGCAGGTTCGCGGTGAACCCGACCGCCAGGACGCCGACCATGGTCAACAGCGCGGGCCGGTAGTTGGCGGCGACGAGCTCTCCCGGCTTGCCTTGCGCGTCGAGGATGCGGTTGACGATCAGCGGCCCCAGAATGCCGGCTGTCGACCACGCGGTGAGCAGGCGGCCGTGGATGGCGCCCACCTGGTACATCCCGAATAGGTCACGCAGATACGACGGGACCGTGGCGAACCCACCGCCGTAGAAGGTGATGATCAAGAAGCAGAAGAGGACGAACACTGCCGTGGACGAGGCACCAAAGAGCGCCAGCCCTGTGTAGAGCAGCATGCCGCCACCGAGGTACATCATGTACGACGGCTTGCGGCCCAAGATGTCCGATGTGGACGACCAGACGAACCGGCCGGACATGTTGGCGACTGACAGGAGGCCGACGAAGCCGGCGGCAGCGGCCGCGGTCACGGTCGTCGTACCGCCATCGCGGAAGAAGTCCTTGATCATCGGGGCGGCCTGCTCGAGAATCCCGATGCCGGCGGTGACGTTGCACAGCAAGACCGTCCATAGCATCCAGAACTGCGGCGTCTTGATCGAGTTCTTGGCCGAGACGTTCCCCTCGGTCATCAACGCCTTCGTCTTGACCTTTGTCGGGTCGAAATGAAGAGGCTTCCACCCGGGGTGGGGCACGCGGACGGTGAAGACCCCCAGCATCATGACCACGAAATAGACCACACCCAGGGTGATGAACAGCTTGACCACCGCATCGCCGGGCGGGACCTTCGCTCCGTCACTGTAGAAGGAGAGCAGCTGCCGCGACAGTGGCGCGGCGACCATGCCTCCACCGCCGAAACCCATGATGGCCATCCCGGTGGCCAGGCCCGGCCGGTCCGGGAACCACTTCATCAACGTCGACACCGGGGAGATGTAGCCGATCCCCAGGCCGATGCCGCCGATGAACCCGTAGCCGAGGTAGACCAGCCATAGCTGCTTGGTGGCGATGCCGACCGCCCCGACCAGGAATCCGGAAGCCCAGCAGCACGCAGAGGTGAACATGGCCTTGCGCGGCCCGACCTTGTCCACCCAGGTGCCGAAGATGGCCGCGGACACCCCGAGCATGACGATGGCGATGGAGAAGATCACTCCGATCGCGGTGAGGCTGGTGTGGAAGTGCTCGCGGAGCGATTCCTTATACACGCTCGTGGCATATGCCTGGCCGATACACAGATGAACGGCGAGGGCTGCCGGCGGAATCAACCACCTGCTGTAACCGTACGGAGCAACCGTGTGCTGCCGGTCTAGGAACGATAGCGCGGCCATTGCGCACCTCCTTGAGGGTGAGAATGTGGGGTTTCGAGTCAGGACTCGTGGGAGCTGCCCCGCCGGCTGAGGGATGCGTTTCGCGTGCTCATGAGCACATCAACGGCGCCGATGACGGCCATCACCCCGCGGGGTGGGGGGAAGGGTGGGTTAGTGGTTTGGTGGTTCCGGCGGGGCTGCGCGGGCCGACGGGTAGTTGCCCCGAAGGTGCGAAAGTTGTTCATGTCCACCTGCCCGATGTCGTCAACCGGTCGCGCATCGCATTGGTCGCATTGCGGTCCCGTGGACTGAAAAACTAGGCAGGAGTGTGATCCACGTCAAAGTTCAATTTCGGATCGCTTAATAACGTAGATTTATGAGCTCTCCGCGGATCTCAGTAGGCGGGTCACCGCCCGATCCAGATCGCTGCGTATGTCCGCCTGACGAGCGGTGTCGACCAGTGACCGAGCGAGCATCGACTCCGGCCCGCTGCCGGCCAGTACGAGCCCGACGTGGAAAGACCGTTTTGGCCGTGGCAGGGACACAACGCGCGCGCCGTCCGGTACACCGAAGGTATGGAGCCACGCGTGCGGGATGATGCTGGACAACTGCATGGATGCGACGTGCGCGTAGATGGCCGACACGGTGTCGGTCTCGACCACGGGCTTGGCTTCCACGCCGGCTTTAGCGAAGATCCCGTCGAGAATTCGGCGGTTCTGCATCACCGGTGTCAGGAGGCACAGTGAGGCCGAGGCGGCCTCTGCCCAACTGACCGAGTCACGCCCGGTGAACTCACCGGCACGGGGCGTCAGGAATAGGTAACGCTCGCGATAGAGCGGGATAACTCGGACCCTGCCGAGTGGGTCGCCGTCGACATAGGTCATCCCTACATCGATGTCGAAGTCGTTGAGGCGGGACACGATTTCCCGCGACGACATCGACTCCAACGAGAACCGGATCATCGGGTGCTGCCTGCGCATCGGAGTAGTCAGCAGCGATGCAACGGTGAGCGCCGTGGGGATTGCTCCGATGCGCAACACCCCGGACAACCCGCCCCGCATGGTGGCCAGCGTGTGGTGCAGCGCCTCCTGTTCGGCGACAATCCGCTGTGCCCACTTCAGCACCTGTGTGCCCTCAGGGGTGAACCCCTCGAACCGCTGCCCGCGCTGAACGATCTGCACGCGGAGTTCGGTCTCGAGCTTGCGGATGCCGGCGGACAGAGCGGGCTGAGAGACGTGGCATGCTTGCGCTGCGCGAGCGAAATGGCCCTCTCGTGCCAGGGCGTTGAGGTACTCCAACTGGCGCAGCAGCATGCCGTCATCAATACCACTGGATCAGCAGCATGCCGTCATAAATGAAAAATGCCTCAGAGCGAGGAGGATGTTAAGAGCTGTTGATGATGGATGACTATCTGCCCAGCGTGTCGAAACGCAGGATCCACGACTACTTCTCGGGCCATCAGCCTATTCCAACGCGCCTGACCCGAGATTCAGTCGCAGTGGCAGCTCGAGCTTGCCAGGACGACGTGCGGGTCGCAGCAAATGTGACAACTAACGCGAGTATGTCACCGAAGCACTGAGCGGGACACGGCAACGCCGCGTTATTAAGGCGGCCAGGGCGATTACGGCCATGACAACGCTCTATGTCGCAACATCCACGGCGCACGAAAGACATTGTGTAACAACCATATTCGAAGAGACATGACATGGTGGCCAGTCGGTGTCCCATGACGGTCCGGCCGGCGGCTAATTCCAGTTCGAGCGCTGCCTCCACCACGCGGTCCATCCGCTTGCGCAGCGTCTGCCGGTGCACCCCGCGGGCATTCTCAGGCCGGTGGATATCAGGTTGGAGTGCCGGGCACCGGTGGTGCGAGGTGGGTGCGTTCGTATTCGGCCATGATGTCGATGCGCCGTTGGTGCCGTTCGGCTTTCGACCACGGAGTGGTCACGAACGCATCGACAATGGCTAACGCCTCCGGGACGGAATGCATGCGACCGCCGATGCCGATCAGTTGCGCGTTGTTGTGCTCACGCGCCAACGAAGCGGTCTCCACGTTCCACGCCAACGCACAGCGCGCACCGGGCACCTTGTTGGCGGCGATCAGCTCGCCATTACCCGAACCGCCGAGCACGATCCCAAGGCTGCCCGGATCGGCCACCGTCTTCTCCGCGGCCGCGATGCAGAACGCCGGATAGTCGTCGTCGGCGTCGTATGTGTAGGCGCCGCAGTCGATCGGCTCTTGCCCGGTCTTCTTCAGGTGCTCGATGATGGTCTGCTTGAGTTCGAATCCGGCGTGGTCACCGCCCAGGTAGACGCGCATGGCGGCCATTCTGGCAGAGCGCTCGGCGCCGCCGTTGCGAGCACCGTCCGTCGAACGTCGGCGGCTCGGTGCGGGAGCGGGAGGAGATGACACTTGTTCGGTGGGATGACGTGCGGAGGTTGAGGCCAGCCGAGTGACGCCAACTGGCCATGGAGACAAGCGGTTACGGTTCTGTCGAAGACAGACGGCAAGGCGCTCACGACCCACTACGTGTCTGTCGTCCCACCGGTGGCAGCCATTAGCTGCCGTCAGAGCGATCGGCGCCCCGCGGCGGCCGCAGCCGCCGCGGCAGCCGCCGCCATGCCGAACGCGGACTGCGGCGGCGCCAACATGCCCGGCCGCTCGACCACCTTGGTGGCATGGGCCGCAGCGGCCGCCACCATGGCTCGGTCGGACTCCTCTGTGAACTCCCGCTGAGCCACCTGGGCGACGAGATCGATCTGCGTTTGCACGACGGCGCGGCGCGACGGGTCCAAACAGTTCTGCGCCACCGCGCTGAGTAGCTGCAGCAGAGCCGCCTGCACCAGCGGTTCACGCACACCGTAGCGACGAATCTGAGCACACCCTTGGTGCAGGTAGGTGGCGAAGCCTGGATACGAAAGCCAGACCAGAATCTCCCCTGAACCGTCGCGGCGTACGTCGTCGCGCAGCGCCCGCGACGCGAGCACCGACTGCACCGCCGAAAGATGATGCACGACTTGAATGGCCGTGTAGGGGTCGTTGATCGCCGGTGACAGCGCCCGCACCGCGATGTCCACCATCTGTCGCAGCCCGAATCTGATGTCCTGCTGCAGCGTGCGCTCGAACCCGATGTGCACGTGCCGCAAGCAGCGCTGCAGAAACTCGGGGGACGGGAGCTGCGGCCGTTCACCCCGGCGCCAGCACCAGCCCAGCAGTCCACCACCGGTGACGTAGTCACCGACGAAAGTTGCCAGTTGCAGCGTGTGTCCGCTGGTCGCTGCGGCTTCGGCGATGTCCTCGACGTCAACGGTCTGCAGATAACCCGGTTGCGGAGCGAGCAACGGGACCGCGTCTGCTGGCGGCGCGGGTTGCACTTCCGCCACCCGGTTTGGCACATCGACATCCGGGTACAACTCGTCCAGCAGCGCCAGCGTGCGTACCTGGATGCGCTCGATGATCGCGTCGATCTGGATCGAGTGCACCAGGTGATGCAGGAAGTAGATCAGCGCCGCGATACTGATGAACGCCAGCGCCAGTGAGCCTGACACTGCGACCTTGGGAACGAACGCACCTCCACCCTCGTGCTCGCCGACGGTGTAAAGCCCACCGGTGGCGTAAGCGAACGTGCAGACGAAGATCGCGAGCACCACCTGGTTGGGCACATCGCGAAGGAACGTACGCAGCAGCCGCACCGAGAACTGGCTCGAGGCAATCTGCAGGGACAGCACCGTCAGCGAGAAGACGATGCCGGTGGTGGTGATCATGGTCGCGGACACGATCGTCAGCACCTGCCGAGCATCGTCCGCGGTGCCCTGAAACAGCAGCTTGTCGAGCAGTGAGCCTGATCTCACAGGGATTGCCGATAAGCCGGTTCCGGCCACGACGCCGAGCACGATGCCGAGTGTCGGCAGCACCCAATACGCGCCGTGCAGGTACTCGCGAACGACGCTGCGGCGGCTCAGCAAATTTAGGTTTGGCCGCCGGAATTGAGTTAGCGTCGAACGCTCGGTCAGCATCCCATCACCTCATGGGTCGTCGGCGTGCGTCGATCACACCAGCGCCGCCGTTGAGCAACATCCACTCCCGGGGTGAGGGGAGGGGTGGTGAGTGCTGCGCCGCCGGGGCGGCGGGCCGCAGCACCTCCGAGCTCATTCCCCCACGGCGTGGGCCGCGCTCGACGCCGGTCATGCGGTCTCCGACGACGCCGGCATGTGGCGGCGGCTCGAAGGACGGTTCGGCCGTTATTCGATGCCGATCATGACGTCGGTCGACTTGACGAATACCGTCGCGGTCTGGCCAGCCGCCAATTCGAGATCGAGCGCTGCCTCCTTGGTGATCGATGATGTGACGATCTGATCGCCACCGTCGCGTCTGACCTTCACCGTCGCCATCACGCTGCCGAGGTTGACCTCGGTGATCGTTCCGGTGAGTTGATTTCGCGTGGACAGGCGCATGTGATTCCTAGTCTCGTTGTCGGTCTACTTGTCGCGTTGTCGAGACGAGCGTAGGGGCACGAGTCGGGCAAGAGCGCCTGCTTGCCGGAATTACGGAAGTCCGCGGTTGCTGGCGAGCGCCCGCTCCGCCTCGATCACAGCGGTTACCGCGTTGATCAGCGCCAGGTGCGTGAACGCCTGCGGGAAGTTGCCGAGGTGCCGTCCGCTGTGCGGGTCGATCTCCTCGGCGTAGAGCCCGAGGCTGCTTGCCGAGGACAGCAGTTTTCCGCACAGGGTCTTGGCTCGGGCCAATTCTCCTATCTCGACCAGTGCGGAGACGAGCCAGAACGAGCAGATCGTGAAGGTCCCCTCCTCGCCGCTGAGGCCGTCTTCGGTCTCGTCGAGGCGGTACCGCAGCACCATTTCGTCCTCGGTCAGCTCGTCGGCGATCGCCAGCACGGTGTTGCGCACCCGCTCGTCGCTGGGCGGCAGGAATCCGAACAATGGGATAAGCAGAACCGAGGCGTCGAGGGCTTTGGTGTCATAGTGCTGGGTGAACACGCCGCGCTCGTCGACCGCGTTGGCGAGCACGTCAGTGCGGATTTCCTCGGCACCGGCGCGCCACCGGGCGGCCAGCTCGTCCTCGCCGCGCACCTCCGCGATCCGAGCGCCGGCGTCGGCGGCCACCCAGCAGGCCACCTTCGAGAAGGTGAAATGCTGCGGGCCCGACCGCACCTCCCAGATGCCCTGGTCGGGTTCGCGCCAATGCTCGAGCGCGCGTTCCACCTGAGTCTGCACGATCCGCCACAGCCGATCTTCGACGCGATGATGCGGCCCGGTGTGCAGGTCGATAGCACGCACCATCGCGCCCCACACGTCGTGTTGACGTTGGTTGTAGGCGGCGTTGCCGACCCGGACCGGCCGCGCCTCTTCGTATCCGGACAGATGATCCAAGGTCGTCTCCGGGAGCGCACACTCACCGTCGACGCCATACATCAGCTGCAGGTCGCCATTCTCGGCTTCGGCGACGTCGGCGACGAACCGGAAGAAATCGTTGGCCTCCCAGTCGAGGCCCAACGCGTTCAGCGCCCACAACGTCTTGGCGGTGTCCCGTATCCAGGTGTAGCGATAGTCCCAGTTGCGCTCGCCGCCAGGCGATTCCGGGAGCGACGTGGTCGCAGCCGCCACCATCGCTCCGGACGGGGCGAAGCTGAGGCCCTTGAGCGTTAGTGCACTGCGCTGCAGATGGTCGCGCCATCGATGGTCGGGGAACGTGCCGCGATCGAGCCAGTGCTGCCAGTGGTGGCAGGTCCAGCGCAGCCGATCCTGCGCGTCGCGCAGTGTCGTCGGCGGTGCGTGTTTGCTCCACGACAGCGCGACGAATCGGTGCTGCCCCTCCTTGAGCAGTGTGCGTGCGGTGGCCATGGGGCCCTCGAACCCGATGTTGAGGTCAGTCGTTAGCCGTAGCCGAGGTCCGACGTCCTCCGGCTCGGCGATCGCCTCGTGGTAGCCGTCGCCGGTGTAGGACCAGCGTGGAGGCGACCGACCGTAGTCGAACGCGGGAGTGCAGTCCATGTCCACCTGCACCTGACCGTTGACACAACGCAGCACGCGCAGCAATACGTGCGCCGCATCGTAGTCAGTGGGTGCCCGGCGATGGGTATTCGACCTCTCATCCTCGTGATGCCATGGCCCCATTAACAATGCGTCAGTGACGACCAGCCAGCCCCCGGGTGTCCACCAGCTGGTCTCGACCACCAGCGTGCCGGGGATGTAGCGACGCGCGGACGGGACGTCGACCCCGGCGGGACCAATCCGGAACCTTCCGGCGTCGCGATCAAGAATGGCGCCGAACACGCTGGGGGAGTCCATGCGCGGCAAGCACAGCCACTCCACTGCCCCATCGGGCGCGACCAGCGCTGTTGTCTCGCAGTCGGAAAGGAACGCATAGTCTTCGATCGGCGGAAAATGGCTCTGGCCCATCCCAAGCCCACGCCTCGCACCATCGACCACAGCAGTCCACCTCCTCAGACGATCGCGCTCCACTCCCCCCGCAGCTCCTACCCCAATGCCTGTGTCCTGCGCAGCCATCGCCCGTACGGGTGATGCGGGTGGCGAACTGCCGATCGGCGAGGCGAGTCGAACGGCCAAACGCGTCGAGGCTCGGTTGGCGAGCGCCGGTGATAGGTCGACCGCGACGTGGCGTGGTGTGGTGCCAGTGACTGATGCCGATACAGCCGCAGCCATCGTCAGCGGCGACGTGCCGGTGCTCGCGACCCCACGGCTGATCTCAACGCCTAGACCCTGGAAGTCGGCCGTGAACTGTTAAAGCTATTTGCTTCACTGCATATGAATTAAGGTATTCTCTTCATATGGCTGTAGTGAAGGATATAGCTTCACTAGCGACGCTTATCGGCGACGTGATCGGCTCACGCCGCGTCGCGGATCGCAGCGCGCAGCATCGCATTTTGAACCGGGCCCTTCGCGATGTCGCGGCCGAAGCGATCGATCCGCCGGCCTTCACCGTCGGCGACGAGTTTCAGGGCAGCTATCCGGCGGTCGGCGCGGCGATCGACGCGGCCCTGTCGCTGCGGTTAGCCGTGGCACCGACCATCGACATCCGGTTCGGGATCGGCTGGGGTTCGGTGATCGTGCTCGACGCCGGCGCGGGTATCCAGGACGGGCCGGGATGGTGGTCGGCGCGCGAGGCCATCGAGTGGACGGCATCGGCGCAGCGGCAACCCGGCCTGGTGCTGGTACGCACGTCGTTTCGGGCGAACGGCGAAACCCGACCGGACGCTGATGCGATCAACGCCGCGCTGATTTGTCGGGACCACCTGCTTGGATCACTCGATGACCGATCGTTACGAATTCTGAAGGGCCTGTTGAGTAACCACACCAAGAAGGACATCGCGGCGGCTGAGGGCATCAGCGCCTCGGCAGTGTCGCAGCGCGTCGGCCGCGATGGTCTGGACTTGATTGTGTTGGCGTCGCAATACCTGCGGAGCGTCCGGTGAGCGGGCTTGCAGTGATGCTGATCGCGGTGGGCATCGCGGACGTGTCAAGACGGCTGACCGACCGCGTGTGGCCGGCGGTCGTGGTCGCGCCGGTTGCGGTCGTCGTCAGCGCCGTGCTGGCCGGCCTGTGGCATCGCGGCGACATCGCACTGTTGGTGATCTCCGCCGTGGCAAGTGTCATGTGGGTGATCTTGTGTGCCCGCGCCGAGCGAACGGGTGAGCACGAGTTGGCCCCGCTGGCGATGTTCGGAGGGGCACTCGGAGTGCTGATCCTGTTGTCGGGCTGGGGGTCTGACGTCGCCGGTGTGGTCTCGCGGTGGCCGTCGTGGGTTGGCCTTGCGGTGGATCCGCATCGGCTGCTGATGGTGGTTGGCGTCGTGCTGCTGCAACTGATGACCGGAAATCAGTTGGTGCGGTTGGTGCTTGGCTCCGTCGGCGCGGTGAAGCCGGCCGGGCAGCCGCAGCCGTCGGACCGGTTGAAGGGCGGCCGGCTGCTTGGCCCGATGGAACGGCTGCTGATCCTCGGCTTGGGACTTGCCGGTCAACTCGCCGCGGCGACGGCCGTCGTCGCCGCCAAAAGCATCATCCGGTTCCCGGAGATCAACGCAGAGACAAAACGGAAGAACGGCGCTGCTGAATTGGAGATCGGCATCGACGACGTCACCGAGTACTTCCTCGTCGGCAGCTTCGCCAGCTGGATACTTGCGCTCGCAGGCCTGGCACTCGCTCAATAGCCGCGAGCGACCGCGTTTGCACATGGTTTCAGCGGCGTGTCCACGTACAGCCACGGACGCTCGCGGGTGAGGGGCCGGGCGCTAGAGGCGTTCAATGACTGTGACGTTGGCGGTGCCGCCGCCCTCGCACATCGTCTGCAGGCCGTAGCGGCCGCCAGTGCGCTCCAATTCGTTGAGCATGGTGGCGAACAGCTTGGCCCCGGTCGCGCCGAGCGGATGGCCCAAAGCGATCGCGCCGCCGTTCGGGTTGACCTTCTCGGGGTCGGCCTTGATCTCCTTCAGCCACGCGATGACCACCGGCGCGAACGCCTCGTTGATCTCGACGGTGTCGATGTCATCAATCGACAGCCCGGTCTTCTCCAGCGCATACCGTGTCGCAGGGATCGGGCCGGTCAGCATGAACACCGGGTCGGCGCCCCGGGCGCTTATGTGGTGGATGCGTGCCCGCGGCGTCAGCTTGTGTTCCTTGACCGCCTGCTCGGAGGCGAGCAGCACCGCGCTGGCGCCGTCTGAAATCTGGCTGGCCATCGCCGCGGTTAACCGACCACCTTCAACCAGTGTCGGCAATGTCGCGATCTTCTCCAGTGACGTTTCCCGCGGCCCTTCGTCGGTCCTGAACCCGTCGACCTCGATGATCTCGTTTTCGAAGTGGCCGGCGCGAATCGCCGCGAATGCCCGCTCATGACTCGTCAGTGCGAACTGCTCCATCTCCTCACGCGAGATGTTCCACCTCTCGGCGATCAACTCGGAACCGCGGAACTGCGAGATCTCCTGATCGCCGTAGCGGTGCAGCCAGCTCTTCGATTCGTTGGTGGGCGAGGTGAACCCGAACTGCTCGCCGACGATCATCGCTGCGGAGATAGGGATCAGGCTCATGTTCTGCATGCCCCCGGCCACGATCAAATCGGCGGTGCCAGACAGAATCGCCTGCGCGCCAAAAGAAATCGCCTGCTGGCTGGACCCGCACTGGCGGTCGACGGTGACGCCGGGCACTTCTTCTGGATATCCGGCGGCCAGCCATGACAACCGAGCGATGTTGCCGGCCTGCGGTCCGATCGCGTCGACGCAACCGGCGATGACGTCGTCGACCGCGCCGGGATCGACGTTGACGCGCTCGATCAGGCCGCGCCACGCGGAAGCGCCCAGATCGACGGGATGCACGCCGGCAAGCGATCCGTTGCGCTTGCCTACCGCGGTACGCACAGCGTCGATGACGTACGCCTCGGGCATGTCAGGCTCCTTCTGTTGCCGTGGCGGTGATTCCGCCGAGGACTATCGCGAGGTACTGCCGGCCGACCTGCTCGGCCGTCAATGGTCCACCCGGCTGATACCAGCGGACCGAAACCCAGGTGGTGTCGCGGATGAACCGGTACACCAGGTCGACATCGATGTCGGGCCGGAAGTAGCCCTCCTCGATGCCCTGGTTGAGCACATCCACCCACATCTTGCGTTGCTCTTTGTTGCGCTCCTCCACGTAGGAGAACCGGCCCTGCGACGACAGCCGTTTGGCCTCGTCCTGGTAGATGACGACCTGCGCGTGCCGGTCCGCGATCGCCTCGAACGAAGCCATGAACAGCCCCTTGAGCCGCTCCAGCGGGTTCGGTTCGGTCGCGACGATCTGCTGGTAGCGGTCGAACAGCCAGTCCAGGAAGCCGCGCAACAGCTCGTCGACCATCTGCTCTTTGCTCTTGAAGTGGTGGTACAGGCTGCCGGACAGGATGCCCGCCGAATCGGCGATGTCGCGCACGGTGGTGGCCCGCAGCCCGCGCTCGGCGAACATCGTCGCGGCGAGCTCGAGAAGCTCGTCGCGCCGACTGGCCGGGGCAGGACTTGTCATGGGTGCTGGCTCGATACCGAAATCACTTCTCCAGTCAGGTAACTGGAGTAATCACTGGCCAGGAACGCGATGGCGGCGGCCACCTCCCAGGGCTCGGCAGCGCGCCCGAACGCCTCACCCTCGGACAGCCGATCCAATAACTCGGAGGAGCTCGTCTTCTCGAGGAACTTGTGCCGGGCGATGCTTGGCGACACCGCGTTGATCCGCACGCCGTAGTCGACGGCTTCGATTGCGCTGCACCGGGTCAACGCCATCACGCCGGCCTTGGCGGCCGCGTAGTGCGACTGCGAGTGCTGCGCCCGCCAGCCCAGCACACTTGCGTTGTTGACGATGACGCCGCCGTGGTCTGCCTCGCGGAAGTACCCCAACGCGGCGCGCGTGGCACGCATGACCGAAGTCAACGTCACGTTGAGGACGCGGTCCCATTCCTCGTCGGTCATGTCGACCACCGGGGTCTGGCCGCCCAGCCCGGCGTTGTTGATGAGCACGTCCAGCCGCCCCATGCGGGCGGTGGTCGACGCGATCAGCGCATCGACCTGCGCGGTTGACGTCACGTCGCAGACGACACCCTCCACCCGGCCCAGCCCCAGCTCTGCCAGCTGGTCTCGGGTTTCGCCCAGCCGCCGTTCGTGGTGGTCGGAGACGACGACGTCGGCGCCCTCGGCCAGTGCCCGCCGTGCGACCGCCGATCCGATGCCCGTGCCGGCCGCGGCCGTCACGACAACGACCTTGCCGTTCAGAAGCCCGTGTCCCTCAATCTCTTTCGGGGCGACCGCGAGCGTCATCCTTTGACCTCTCTGGGTAGGCCGAGCACTCGCTCGGCGATGATGTTGCGCTGGATCTCATTGGACCCGCCGTAGATGGTGTCCGCGCGGGTGAACAGGTAGAGGTGCTGCCACACGTCGAACTCGCCGTCTTTGGCCACCAGACCGGCCTTCCCGACGATGTCCATCGCCAGCTCGCCCAGGTCGCGATGCCAGTTGGCCCACAACAGCTTCGACACGTTGTCCTGGCCGGGCTGCTCGACATCCATCGTCGCCAGCGCGTACGAGCGCATCGTCCGCAGGCCTGTCCAGGACCGCGTCAGCCGCTCGCGAATCAGCGGATCGTCGGCGGCGCCGGTACGTTTGGCCACCTCCACCAGGTTGGAAAGCTCACGCGCGTAACGGATCTGCTGGCCCAGTGTCGACACGCCGCGCTCGAACGTCAGCGTTCCCATCGCGACCCGCCACCCGTCGCCGGGCTGCCCGACCACCAGATCGGCGTCAGTGCGGGCGTCGTCGAAGAACACCTCGTTGAAATCCGCCGTCCCGGTCAGCTGCACGATCGGGCGTATTTCGACGCCGGGCTGGTCGAGCGGCACAAGCAGATACGACAGGCCGGCGTGCCGCTTGGAGCCCTTCTCGGTGCGGGCCACCACGAAGCACCACTGCGACAGGTGCGCCATCGACGTCCACACCTTCTGGCCGTTGATCACCCACTGGTCACCGTCGAGCTCGGCCGTCGTAGACACGTTGGCCAGGTCGCTTCCCGCGCCGGGTTCCGAGTAGCCCTGGCACCACAGCTCGGTGACGTCGAGAATTTTTGGCAGGAACCGCTTCTGCTGTTCGGGGGTGCCGTATGCGATCAGCGTCGGCCCGAGCAGTTCCTCGCCGAAGTGGTTGACCTTGTGGGGCGCGTCCGCGTGGGCGTACTCCTCGTAGAACGCGACGCGGTGCGCGACCGACAGGCCCCGGCCGCCGTGCTCGACCGGCCAGCCCAGGCAGGTCAGACCGGCAGCCGCCAGATGCTGGTTCCACGCCCGCCGTTCGTCGAAGGCCTCGTCCTCGCGCCCCGGCGCACCGAGGCCCTTGAGCGCGGCGAATTCGCCGACGAGGTTGTCGGCGAGCCACTCGCGGACCTCGGCCCTGAACTCCTGGACCTCTATCACCCTTGTAGGCTAACCTACCAAGCACTTGCTTTGTTAGAGGAGCATCGATGACGAGGCCCGGCCGGCAGGAGCGGAGCGACCCGGGAATGTCCCAGCCGCGGACCATTCCTGCGGTCCTGGACCGGATTGCCGACCAGTTCTCCGAGCACAATGCGCTGGTCACCGACGATCGGCCGTTCACGTTCGGACAATTGCGGGTCGAGGTCCGGCGGGCCGCCGCGGCGATGATCGACTTGGGCGTGAGCGCCGGGGATCGGGTGGCGATCTGGTCGCCGAATACCTGGCACTGGGTGGTGGCCTGCCTGGCCACCCACTACGCCGGCGGCGTCGTGGTTCCGCTGAACACCCGCTACACCGCTGGTGAGGCCACCGACATCCTGGCCCGCACCGACGCCCCGCTGCTGGTCGCGGCCGGTGAGTTCCTCGGTGCCGACAAGACCGCCGATCTGGACCGCGACGCGCTGCCGTCGCTGCGGCACATTATCCGGGTGCCGATCGAGAAGGACGACGGGACCTGGGACGAGTTCATTGCCCGCGGCACAAACCTCGACGCCGTCGATGCGCGCGCTTCGGCGGTCAAACCCGACGACGTCTCCGACATCCTGTTCACCTCCGGCACCACCGGCCGCAGCAAGGGCGCTCTCTGCATGCATCGGCAGTCCCTGGACGCACCGGCGGCCTGGGCGGCGTGCGGGCAGGTCACCAGCGACGACCGCTACCTGTGCATCAACCCGTTCTTCCACAACTTCGGCTACAAGGCCGGCATCCTTGCCTGTCTGCAGACCGGGGCGACGTTGATCCCGCAGCTGACCTTCGACCCCGAGAGGGCCATGCAGGCGGTGCAGGATCACCGCATCACCGTGCTGCCCGGACCGCCAACGATCTACCAGACGCTGCTCGACCATCCCAAGCGCGACGACTACGACCTGACGTCGCTGCGCTTCGCGGTCACCGGGGCGGCGGTCATCCCGGTGGTGCTGATCGAACGGATGCAGAAAGAGTTGGACATCGACATCGTGCTGACCGCCTACGGCCTGACCGAGGCCAGCGGGTTCGGCACGATGTGCCGCGCCGACGACGACGCGGTCACCGTCGCGACGACGTGTGGCCGCTCGATCGCTGACTTCGAGCTGCGCATCGACAAGCCCGCCGAGGACGGAACCGGCGAGGTGCTGCTGCGCGGGCCGAACGTCATGCTCGGCTACCTCGACGACCCGGAGGCCACCGCCGCGACGATCGATGCCGACGGTTGGTTGCACACCGGGGACGTCGGGATCGTCGACGAGGCGGGCAACTTGAAGATCACCGACCGGCTCAAGGACATGTACATCTGCGGCGGGTTCAACGTCTACCCCGCCGAGATCGAGCAGGTGCTGGCGCGGCTGGACGGCGTTGCCGAATCCGCGGTCATCGGCGTGCCCGACGAGCGTCTCGGCGAGGTCGGCAAGGCGTTCGTCGTCACTAAGCCCGGCGCGGCGCTGGACGAAGAAACCGTAATCGCTTATACGCGTCAGCATTTAGCGAACTTCAAAGCACCCCGCTTAGTGGAGTTCCTCGACGTGCTGCCGCGCAATCCCGGCGGCAAGGTGGTCAAGCCGCTACTGCGTGAAAGGGCCTGATGGACCTCAATTTTGACGACGCCACACTCGAGTTTCAGACCGAGGTGCGTCAATTCCTTGCGGCAAACAAGGAGTCGTTCCCGACGAAGTCCTACGACACCGCCGAAGGTTTCGAACAGCATCGACGATGGGACAAGGTGCTGTTCGACGCCGGCCTGTCGGTGATCACCTGGCCCGAGCGTTACGGCGGTCGCGATGCCACCCTGCTGCAGTGGGTGGTGTTCGAGGAGGAGTACTTCCGAGCCGGCGCTCCCGGACGGGCCAGCGCCAACGGCACGTCGATGCTGGCGCCGACGCTGTTCGCGCACGGCACCTCCGAACAGCTCGATCGTGTCCTGCCGAAAATGGCCAGCGGCGAGGAGATCTGGGCACAGGCGTGGTCCGAGCCGGAGTCGGGCAGTGACCTGGCGTCGCTGAGGTCGACCGCGACCAAGGCCGACGGCGGCTGGCTGCTCAACGGCCAGAAGATCTGGAGCTCGCGGGCCCCGTTCGGCGAGAGAGCATTCGGGCTGTTCCGTTCCGACCCGGACGCCGAACGCCATCGCGGGCTGACGTACTTCATGTTCGACCTGAAGGCCGACGGCATTACCGTGCGGCCGATCGCGCAGCTCGGCGGCGACACCGGCTTCGGCGAGATCTTCCTCGACGACGTGTTCGTCCCGGACAACGACGTCATCGGCGGCGTGCATGACGGCTGGCGCGCGGCGATGAGCACGTCGAGCAACGAGCGCGGCATGTCGCTGCGCAGCCCGGCGCGCTTCGTGGCGCCGGCCGAACGCCTGGTGGCGCAATGGAAGTCCAAGCCGGACGAGGCGTTCGTGGACCGGGTGGCCGACGCATGGATCAAGGCGCAGGCCTACCGGCTGCACACATTCGGGACCGTGACCCGGCTGGCCGGCGGCGGCGAGCTGGGCGCCGAGTCGTCGGTCACCAAGGTGTTCTGGTCGGACCTCGACGTCGCGCTGCACCAGACCGCGCTCGACATGCGCGGCACCGACGGTGAACTGGCCGATTCGTGGACCGACGGGCTGCTGTTCGCACTCGGTGGCCCGATCTACGCCGGTACCAACGAGATTCAGCGCAACATCATCGCCGAGCGCCTGCTGGGGCTACCCAAAGAAAGCCCAGGGAAGGCCAAATGAGATTCGATCTAGACGAGCAGCAGCGCGACTTCGCGGCCAGCATCGACGCGGCGCTGGCCGCCGCCGACCTGCCGGGCGCGGTGCGCGCATGGGCGGAGGGCGACACCGCCCCGGGCCGCAAGGTGTGGGCGCGTCTTGCCGACCTCGGCGTCACCGCCCTGGCCGTGCCGGAGAAGTACGACGGGATCGAGGCGCACCCGGTCGACCTGGTGGTCGCCGCGGAACGGCTTGGCCGGTGGTGCGTGCCCGGCCCGGTGACCGAATCCATTGCTGTGGCACCGGTTTTGCTTGCCGACGACGACCGCAGCGCCGCGCTGGCCGCCGGTGAGCTCATTGTCACCGTCGCGCTGCCGCCGCAGGTGCCACGCGCCGTCGACGCCGATTCCGCGGGCCTGATCCTGATAGCCACCGATGACGGGGTCCGTGACGGTGTGGCGGGCGGGCAACACGAGTCCGTCGATCCGAGCCGAAAGCTCTTCGACGTCACCGCATCCGGCGACCCGCGGGCCGCGGACGTCGCGCGAGCGTACGAGTTCGGCGCGCTGGCCACCGCCGCGCAACTGGTCGGCGCCGGCCAGGCCCTGCTGGACGCCTCGGTCGAGTATGCCAAGCAGCGCACCCAGTTCGGCCGCGCGATCGGCACGTATCAGGCGATCAAGCACAAGCTCGCCGACGTACACATCGCGATCGAATTGGCTCGGCCGCTGGTGTACGGCGCGGCACTGTCGCTGGCCGATGGCGCACCGGAGACCGCACGCGACGTCAGCGCCGCCAAGGTCGCCGCGTCCGACGCCGCGCTGCTGGCGGCGCGCTCGGCGTTGCAGACCCACGGGGCGATCGGATTCACCCAGGAGCACGACCTGTCGCTGTGGCTGCTGCGGGTGCAGGCCCTGCGTTCGGCGTGGGGTGATCCGACCGTGCACCGGCGACGCGTCTTGGAGGCGCCATGACTGAAGAACGGGAACTGCTGCGCGAGACCGTGGCGGCGTTGGTCGAGAAGCACGCGTCACCGGCCGCGGTGCGCGAGGCGATGGCATCAGAACGCGGCTACGACGAGTCGCTATGGAAGCTGCTGTGCGAGCAGGTCGGCGCCGCGGCGCTGGTGGTACCCGAGGAGTTGGGCGGCGCGGGCGGCGAACTCGCCGACGCCGCCGTCGTACTCGAGGAGTTGGGCAAGGCGCTCGTGCCGACGCCCCTGCTAGGCACCACGCTCGCCGAGCTGGCGCTGCTCGCCGCGGACCGATCGGACGCCGATGCTCTCGAGCGGCTGGCCGAGGGCACGTCAATCGGGTCCGTGGTCTTCGACGCCGGTTATGTGGTCAACGGCGACATCGCCGATGTCGTCATCGCCGCCGACGGCAAGACGCTGACCCGGTGGACGACATTCACGGCGCATCCCGTCGACACCATGGATCTGACGCGCCGGCTGGCTCGGGTCGAGCCGCAGGACACCGCGCCGCTGGGCGCCGATCCCGGTCTCGCCGACACCGCGGCGATCCTGGTGGCCGCCGAGCAGATCGGCGCGGCCGCCAAGTGCCTCGATCTGACCGTCGAATACAGCAAGGACAGGGTTCAGTTCGGCCGTCCAATCGGCAGCTTCCAGGCGCTCAAACATCGGATGGCCGACATGTACGTCGCTGTGCAATCCGCGCGGGCGGTGGTCAACGACGCCATCGCCGACCCGTCGGCGACATCGGCCGCGCTGGCCCGGGTGGCCGCGACTGAAGCGTTTTCGAAGGTGGCGGCGGAAGCGGTCCAGTTGCACGGTGGGATCGCGATCACCTGGGAGCACGACATCCAGCTGTACTTCAAACGTGCGCACGCCAGCGCACAGCTGCTCGGGCCGCCGCGCGAGCACCTGCGCAGGCTCGAATCCGAGGTGTTCTAGCCGCAGTCATCAGCGTTTGACGGCTTGCAGCGTGTAGCTCAACGGAAGGCGCTCCGGATGCTCGATGAGTCGCCATTCGCCGTCGTCTCGACGCATGCGACCCGGAAGTGCCTCCCACGGCACGGAGTCGTGCTCGGCGAGCATGGTGAGTTCCAAGCCCGCCCCGAGGACCGCGGTAACGACGTCTCCCAGCCCATGGCTCCAATCCCTCAACTGGGTGTGGCCAAACTCAGTTGTGGTGTCGACATAGCTGCCGGGCATATCGAAATGCCCCGGCTCGGGCTGTTCGAAATACGGGTAGCCGAGTACCAATGCGTCCGTGCGTTCTTCATCGAAGGCCAGCAGCATCGGATGTCCCTCACGCAGGAAGAGCCTGCCACCCGGGCGTAGTAGCGCAGCGACGGTTTGTGCCCATCGCGCAAGATCGGGTAACCAGCCCAGTGCACCAATTCCGGTGAAGACGAAGTCGAATCCACCGCCGACGACGAGAGGTGCGCTGTAGACCTCCGCTTGGACAAAGGTGACGTCGGCGCGGCTGTCGCTGGCTATGCGTCGGGCGATCGCGATCGACTCCGACGAGAAGTCGAGGCCTGTCATCGCGGCGCCCAGACGGTGCAGCGAGATCGTGTCGGTGCCGATGTGGCATTGCAGATGAATTCCGCGTTGTCCGTTGATATCGCCGAGGCGGGGTAGGTCGAACCGGACGACGTCGGACAGCCGCGTCGGGTCTGCGATGAGTTCCTGCACCGCGTAATCTGCCGAATTGGCATGTGCTGGAGCGCGCTCGTCCCACCAGGCTCGATTGATCGCGTAGTGGTCGTCGTCCATCGGCATAACTCGCTACGATGCCCCGGGTTGGGACAACTCGGCAACTGTGACGAGATGGCCTCGAGCATCCAGCGCCTCCGCCAGGCCGCGGTACCGTGCCAGGGCCGCTGCACGGCCGACGGTGTCGCGTGTCGCGTCGGCCAGCAATATCCGGCACAGCAGCGGCCAAAGCTCAAGCGCTGGTCGCGATAACGCACTCATTTCGGTTTCGAGCCGCGCCACGATCCGATTCGCGGTCATCAAATCGTGTTCGCGGGCACGCGCAAGCAGAAGCTTGACCAGTTCCGCTGTGCCGTAGCCGACATAGGTGAAGTCACCTGCGTCCAGCTCGGACGCCACCTTCGCGTGGAGCCGACTGATGAGTTCGTCATCGACACCGCCCTGCCACCGCGTTCCAGCGGCAATCTGCGCGTCGACAGGACCGACCACCACATCGCCACCGACCGCTTGTGACAAGCGGAAGAGCTCGATCGCCTCGGATCGCCGCGACGGGCAACTACTCAATAGCACCGTGCCGCGGGCCCAGCGCGCGATGCAAAGCCCATATGCCGCGAACCCCGAAGCGTCGCCGTACTCTTCGGCGAGACGAAGGGCGCGTTCGGTTTCGGTCATCATGGCGTCATCAACGAGCTCGAATCCCAACACCACGAGGTCGACCCAGTAGGCCACCGCACCGGCCAGGTTGACAGGGTCGGATTCCAGACCCAGTCGGCGTGCGAGTTCGAGATCACGCAGGCCGTTCAGCCGCTGCCCCGTCATCACCTTGATGACACCCGACATGCCCATCACCGGCGCCTGGTCGTAAGCGGTCAGATCTTCGCCGATCTCGCGGAGCCGCCGGATCGTCTGCAAGGCCTTGTCGAACCTGCAGGTGGTGTACTCGACGAGGGCGATGGCGGTCAAGATTTCGGCCCGGTCCGCCGTCGACGCGTTGACCTCGTGATAGAGCTCGTCGAGCTCCGCCGCCAGCGACGCGGCGTCGCGCGGCCGGCCTTGGTTGGTGATGAGGGAGTACACCCGCCCTGCCAGTCCCAGTGCCAACGGCAGTTTGTCGACGGATTTAGCTGTCAGCGTGCGCAATTCGTCGAAGCAATTCTCTTCGTCATCGTCCCCACCGACCACCCACGCGGAGAAGCTCAACTGCGCGCGCGGTGCGATGCGGCGGTCGGTGTCGCCCTCCTCGACCGGCAGCCGGTCTGCGATCGTGCGGGCCCGCTGCCAGCAGTCGCGGGCGGCTCCCACGTCACGCTGATGCAGCCAGGCCGCTGCACGCAGGTACCACGAGTAGGCCTCCGCGAGTTCGCCCGCCGCTTCGAAGTGTTTGGCGATCAGAGCCGAATTCCTCTCTACTGCTTCTCTATTCCGCTCCTGAATCGATACGGCCAGGCGCTTGTGGGAGGACGCCCTGGTTGAACGGAGTTGCGACTCGTAGCACACCGACCGCACCAATGGATGCCGAAACTGATAGCGCGGCACAGGAAGAAATTGGATCTGGTCGATCAGCTCTGTTGTCACAAGGCTGTCGAGATGACCGGCGTCGACGCCGGGCAGCAGTGTGCGCAGTACGTCGAGGTCGAAGCTGGAGCCGATGACCGCGGCAGCGTTGAGCGTCGACTTCTCGTCGGGGTTCAATCGGTCGATGCGGGCGGCGATCACCAATTGCACCGTGCTTGGTACGGCAATGGACGCTAACTCACCGACGAGTCGGTAGTCCCCGCGATTGCCGACCAGGACCCCACGCCCGACAAGGTCGCGAACGATCTCTTCGACGAAAAACGGGTTGCCACCTGATGCTTCCGCGACCCGATCCGCGACGCTCGACGTGGTCGGATGCTTACCGACGAGCGCAGCCGAAAGTGCGGCCGCAGCACTGCCGTCCAGAGCAGACAACACGATCGAGGTCTCCGACATGTGGCGCAGCGGCCCGTCGTATCCCGGCCGTGAGGTGCCCAGGAACATCGACTGAGTCGGCGTAAGAGTAGCGGCGAAGCTGGCCAGCGCCTGTTCACTGGCCACATCGATCCAATGAAGATCCTCGACGATGAAGAGCGTCCGCGCTGGCCCTGTGTTGGCCACTCTTGCCATCACCTCGACCAGTCGGGCGCGCCGGGCATCCGCGCTCATCGCCGGAGCCGGCGTGGTCGCGTCACCAATCGACAATAGGTCGAACAGCACGTGGCTATCACCCGGCTGTATACCCGCCGCCCGCTGTAATTGTTCGGCGATTCGCGCGCGGGCGGAGGCGTTGTCCAGCCCACGGATGCCGAACATCGCCCGCAGCATCCGGGAAAGCGCGTGCAACGGAACGTGAGCGGTGTGCGATTCGCACAGGGTGATCACGGTTTCGGCTCCACGAGCATTAACAGCGGCGGTGAATTCGCGGATGAGTCGGCTCTTGCCAATGCCTGGTTCGCCGATCACGCTCAGGACACTCGTCTCTTCGGCCTCGAATACACTGAGGAAATCGGCCATCTCGGCATCACGGCCTACCAGCGGACCGTCGTTGCGGCCCAACACCGAGCGATCAGACTCGACACTCTTGAGGCGTCGTGCTGGAACCGGTTCGCCAGCACCCTTTACGGAGACCAACTCCATCGGTCCGAACACGGCCGACGGTTGAGCAAGTCGAGCGGTGGACTCTGAGCACAGGATCCCGCCGGCGTCGGCGACCGATTCCATCCGCTGGGCCATCCCGACGGGATGTCCGACGACGGTGTAGCTGTCAGGGCCCGTACCCATCTCGCCGGCGATCACGTCACCGGAGTTGAGACCGATCCGAAGCCGGAGTTCCACATTGTCTCGCTGACGAACTTCATCAGCCAGTGTGCTTGCGACGGACTGGATTTCGATGGCTGCGATGCACGCGCGCATCGCGTGATCTTCGAGCGCAGCAGGCGCACCGAACAACGCCATTAGACCATCGCCGGTGAACTTGTCCACCGTACCCTGGTAGCGCTGTATCACCGCCGCAGATCGATTGAACAATTGGTACATGATCTCGCGTAGTCGCTCGGACTCCAACGTGGCAGCGAGCGTCATCGACTCCACCACGTCCGCGAAAAGGACTGTGATCTGCTTGCGTTCGCCGGACGTGCTGCTCGGACTTACACTCGAGCCGCAAGCGTCGCAAAATCTTGCGAGTGCGCGCAGGCTGTTCCCACATACGCCACAACGCGGATCTGATCGGTTGAGCACAGGATCCATGCGACGCCTAATTCCACCGGTGGCCGGTTAGGACACCCTACCGTTGGATATCGCACAGGGGTCGGTACTTTGCCGAATCGACGCACGCGCTGGTCGACGCCGCGCCGTCACATCCGTCCGCCGCACTGGCCCGGGTCGCGGCCAGCGAGGCGTTCTCCAAGGTGGCGGCCGAGGCCGTTCAGTTGCACGGTGGGATCGCGATCACCTGGGAGCACGACATCCAGCTGTACTTCAAACGTGCGCACGCCAGCGCACAGCTGCTCGGGCCGCCGCGGGAGCATCTGCGCCGGCTGGAATCAGAGGTGTTCTAGCCGGGCGCCAGCAACTGACCGGCGCGCACGACGTCCCGTACCAGTGGCACCCCGGGCCGATATGCCAAATGGACATATGAGGGTGCGTCGAGGCGCACGAAGTCGGCCCGCTTGCCCGGAGCCAGCACTCCGACATCATCACGTCGAAGCGCAGCGGCACCGCCGGCCGTCGCCGACCACAACGCCTCGGCCGGAGTGAAGTTCATGTCTCTGACCGCCACCGCTATGCAGAACGGCATGCTCGTGGTGAAGGAACTGCCGGGGTTGCAATCGGTGGCTAGCGCGACAGTCACGCCGGCGTCGATCATCCGACGGGCGTCGGGCCATCGCGCACGCGTCGAGAACTCGGCCCCTGGCAGGAGCGTGGCAACCGTCGAGCCGGACGCCAGTGCCTCGACGTCTTCATCCGAAGCGTATGTGCAGTGATCCACCGACGCCGCCCCCAGTTCCACCGCCATTCGAATCCCTTCGCTGGGTCCGAGTTGGCCAGCGTGCACTCGCGGCTGCAGTCCGGCGGCAACACCGGCGGTCAGGATGGCGCGCGACTCGTCGACATCGAACGCGCCACGGTCGCAGAACACATCGATCCATCGAGCGAGCGGAACGCAGGCGGTCAGCATCGGACCGGTGACCAGATCGATGTAACCCTCGCGGTTGTCGCGGAATTCGGCGGGCAGGACGTGAGCACCGAGAAACGTTGTCTCGCTGGTGAATCGGCGCGCCACAGCAAGGGAGCGCGCTTCGTCCTCGACCGTCAGGCCGTACCCGCTCTTCGTTTCGAATGTGGTAACACCCGCGCGGAGCAGTTCGTCGGCCAGTCGCTGGACACCCGCGGTCAACGTCGCGTCGTCGGCGGCGCGGGTGGACGCTACGGTTGTCGCGATTCCGCCCGCCGCGTACGGTTGGCCGCTCATCCGGGCGGCGAATTCGGCGGACCGTTCGCCGGCGAACACCAGATGTGCGTGGCTGTCGACGAAGCCGGGAATCACGCTCGAGCCGCCGAAGTCCACGCGTTCATCGGCGGCGGGTGCGTTCCGCCGATCACCCACCCATGCGATCGTGTCGCCGTCGACGAGGACGGCGCCGTCCTCGACGATGCCCAGCGTGCTGCCATCGCCCTGGGCCGGATCATTGGTCACCAGTTCGGCGATACCCGCGTACAAGGTGCTCATGAATTGGCCTGCAACGCTTCTGGTCGGACCCCCATCAGGTCGGAGATGGCGGAGCGTAAGTCGGCAACGACGTCGAGACGGACATGCCGGCGGTCCGCCACAACGACCCGTCCGTCGATCACCACGTCGGTGACGTCGCCGGCGGAGGCCGCGAACACCACCGTTTCCGGTGTCACGTCGCCCCCCGTAGTGCGTACGGAGTTCAGATCCACGGCCACGAAATCAGCGCGCGCCCCTACCCGGAACTGTCCCGCGTCCGTCCACCCCAGTGCATGTTGTCCACCGGTGGTCGCCGCGTGCAAGAGCTTTGAAGCCGGAATGATACCGCGCTGCTCGCGTGCGAGGCGCTCGTCGAGTTCGACGGCCCGCGCCTCCTCGAACATGTCGATCACGGCGTGACTGTCGGATCCCAGGCTGAACAATCCGGTGGCCTCGAGAAGCGCCGGCGCCGGGCCGATTCCGTCGCCCAGGTCTCGTTCGGTAGTCGGGCAGAAACACACGCCCGTCGCCGTGTCGTCCAAGTCACCGATGTCTTCGGGCGTCAAGTGCGTGGCATGCACTGCGGTGGTCCGTGGTCCGAGCACACCCGCGTTCCGGAGGACGGCCGTTGGTGTTCGTCCGTGCACCGCGATGCATTGGTCGATTTCGGCCCTCTGCTCGGACGAGTGCACGTGTAGGGGACGCTGGTGAGCATCGGCCCATTCGACCACGGCGGGCATGTGCTCGAGGGGGACGCCTCGCACGGAATGCAGTGCGGCGCCGACGAGAACGTCGGGCCCGGATCGCGGGGCTGTCATTTGCAGGCGCAGCGCCTCGACGCGCTCGGCCCAGCCCGCTCCGCTGCCGTCGCCGAAGCGTTGTTGAGGCCCGTCGTTCAGGGGCGTCCCGTCGGGAGCTGAACTGAGATAGCAGGTGTCGAGCAATGTCAGGCGCAGTCCCGCGTCGGCAGCCCCGTCAATCAACGCGTGGCCCATCGTGTTCGGGTCGGAATACCGCCGTCCGCCGGCGTCGTGGTGTAGATAGTGAAACTCGCCGACCGACGTGATGCCCGCGAGTGCCATCTCGGCGTAGACGCCGCGGGCCAGCAGGCGGTACCGGTCGGGATCGAGCCGGTCCGCCGCTCGGTACATCAGATCCCGCCATGTCCAGAACGATCCCCGATCGCGCTGCGTGCGGCCCCGCAACGCGCGGTGGAAGGCATGCGAATGGGCGTTGGCCATGCCCGGTATCACCAGGCCGTACAGGCGATTTGATGTGGGGTCTGGTGTGACGTTGGACCGTATCGACGTGATCCGGCCGTCGGCCACATCGATCTGTACCCCCGTATCGACGGTGTCTTCGCCGAGCCAGGCGTGCTCGCACCACCAGGCAGTCGTGGTCGTCATTTGGAGATCCAGTCGGCCATGACGTCGGCAAGCGCCGCCGCACCCTGATTGCAGTCGGCCATTTCCGCGTGTTCTTCGGGCGAGTGCGAGACGCCGGTGGGGTTGCGGACGAACAGCATTGCGGTCGGCACTCGGGTGGACAAGATGCCGGCGTCGTGCCCCGCGGCTGTCGGAAGCACCGGAATGTCGCCGAGGTGGCCGAGCGCCTTCTGCAGGCGTGCGCGCGGGCCTTCAGGGAATTCGACTATCGGGGTGATCGATTCGGCGGTCACGTCGAGGGTGACGGAATCGAACGCGGCGTGCCGCTCTGCCTCAGCGGTAATCTTGTCCACCAGCATAGTCAGGGTTGCCTCGTCGGGCGCCCTGGCGTCCAGCCAGGCACGGATCTGCGACGGTATGGCATTGGCACCATTGGGAGACACGATGACCTTGCCGAACGTCGCGACTGCGTGATGTGCGGTCGCCTCCGCCCGGGCCGAGTGCACCGAGGACGCGAAGGCAAGCATCGGATCGCGGCGGTCGACCAGACGCGTCGATCCGGCATGGTTGGCTTCGCCCCCGAACGTGAACTCCCACCGTCCATGTGGCCAGATCGACGATGCGACAGCGACGGGAGCGTCCACCAGGTCCAGCGCCCGACCCTGCTCGACATGCAACTCGACGAATACCCCGACGCGGGCAGCCAGCTGAGGGTCCGCGCCAAGGTGTTCCGGATCTCGGCCGACTCGAACAAGGGCTTCCGCCAGCGTAATTCCGTCATTGTCGCGTAGCCCACGCGCACGATCGGGGTTCAGGGCGCCTGTCGACAGCTGAGACCCGACGCATGCGACCCCGAAGCGCGCGCCCTCCTCGTCGGAGAATGCGACCACCGCCACCGGAATGGCCGGCACGATGCCCCGTTCGCGCACCATGTCGATCGCCGCGAACGCTGACACCACGCCGAGCGGTCCGTCGAATGCGCCGCCGTCGGGAACGGAGTCCAAGTGTGAGCCCGTCACGAACGCATCGCGTGGGTCTCCGGTCCATCCCGGCGGCATCCACCACGCCCAGATGTTGCCGTTGCGATCGACCTCGACATCCATGCCGCGACGGTCGGCACAGCCGATAAACCATTCACGCAACGTCATGTCGGCCTCGGACCACGCGAACCGGCGATACCCACCCGTGCCGGCGTTTCGACCGACGTCGAGGATGGTCGGCCACAACGTGTCGAACGCCGTCACGCGTTCTCCCACATCGGAATACGAACCCCGCGGTCGCGAGCCACCTCCGCGGCGTGCTCGTATCCGGCGTCGACGTGCCTAATCACGCCCATGCCGGGATCATTGACGAGGACACGCGCAAGCTTTTGCGCCGCCAAGTCGGTGCCGTCCGCGACACACACCTGGCCCGCGTGAATGGAGCGCCCCATACCCACGCCACCGCCATGGTGGATCGACACCCAGGACGCGCCCGATGCGGTGTTCAGCAAGGCGTTGAGCAACGGCCAGTCCGCAATCGCGTCGGATCCGTCCAGCATCGACTCGGTCTCGCGATACGGCGATGCGACCGACCCCGAGTCGAGGTGATCCCGGCCGATCACAATCGGTGCGGAGAGTTCACCGGACGCGACCATCTCATTGAACTTGAGACCGGCCCGGTGGCGCTCGCCGTATCCGAGCCAGCAGATGCGTGCGGGCAGGCCCTCGAACGCCACTTTCTCGCCGGCCATGGTGATCCAGCGATGCAGGTGGGTGTTGTCGGGGAACAACTCCAGGATCGCCCGGTCCGTGGCGGCGATGTCCTTCGGATCTCCCGACAACGCGGCCCACCGGAACGGCCCCAGCCCCTCCTCGAACTGCGGACGGATGTAGGCGGGAACGAAACCCGGAAATGCGAACGCGCGGTCGTACCCGGCCTTGCGGGCCTCGTCGCGGATCGAGTTGCCGTAATCGAAGACCTCGGCCCCGCGGTCCATGAAGCCGACCATCGCCTCGACATGCTTCGCCATCGAAAACTGGGCCTGCTCGGTGAAATAGACGGGATCCTTCTCCGCCATCTTTTTCATGTCCTCGAACGCGATGCCCAGCGGGAGATACGACAGCGGATCGTGCGCGGACGTCTGATCGGTGACGATGTCGATCGGAGCGCCCCGCTCGAGGAGCTCGGGAAAGACTTCGGCCGCATTGCCGACAAGTCCGATCGACAACGGCCGCTTGGCATCCCGCGCGTCGATCGCCATCTTCAAGGCCTCGTCGATGTCCGCGGCCTTGGTGTCCAGGTAGCGATGCGCGATGCGCCGGTCGATCCGGCTCTCATCGCAGTCGACGCAGATAGCCACTCCCTCGTTCATGGTGACCGCCAGTGGCTGGGCCCCGCCCATGCCGCCCATGCCGGCAGTCAGGGTGATCGTTCCCGCCAGCGTCCCGTCGAACCTCTTGCGTGCCACGGCACCAAAGGTTTCGAACGTGCCCTGCAGAATGCCTTGAGTTCCGATGTAGATCCACGATCCCGCCGTCATCTGGCCGTACATCATCAGGCCTTCGGCTTCCAGCTTGCGGAACTGTTCCCAGTTGGCCCAGTCACCGACAAGGTTCGAATTCGCCAGCAGCACACGCGGAGCCCAGACGTTGGTGCGAAAGACGCCGACGGGCTTACCGGATTGCACCAGCATCGTCTCGTCGTCCTCCAGAGACTGCAGAGTGCGCACGATTGCGTCGAACGCCTCCCAGCTGCGCGCGGCCCTTCCGGTGCCGCCGTAGACGACGAGCTCGTCGGGATGCTCGGCGACTTCGGGGTCGAGGTTGTTCATCAACATACGTAGGGCGGCTTCTTGTTGCCAACCCTTGCAAGAGATTTCGGTTCCGCGCGCAGCACGGACGGGACGAGGACCGGTGGTCACAGAAATTGGAGTCATGAGAGATGAAGTCCTTTAACGGGGTTGCTTATTGTCCGCTGACGCCGGCGTCGGCGAGCCACTTCTTGGCGATGTCAGAAAGGTTGGTTCCCGTCGCGGCCTCGGCGTTCATCGAGATGAGGTCTTCCGTGGTGAGCTTCGCAGACACGTCGTTGAGTGTCTTCGTAATTGTGTCGTTCTGCTTGGCGGTCTTGATCAAAGGAACGACGTTCTCCGCGGCGAACAAGGACTTGTCGTCCTCAAGGGCGACAAGGTTGTTCGCGACGAGACCAGGGTCGGTGCTGAACAGGTCCCCGGCCTGAATCTGACCGTTGGTCAGCGCCGTCATCGTCAGGGTGCCGCCCGCATCGAGACTGACGAACTCCTTGAAATTGAGTCCGTACACGTCGCGGAGACCAACCACGCCGTTGACTCGGGTCTTCCATTCCGGCGGTCCGCCGAGGACGAGTTCACCGGCGACCGGCGCCAGGTCCGAGATCGTCTTCAGCTTGTACTTATCGGCGGTTGCCTTCGTCACAGCCAAGACGTCCTTGTCCTCCGCAAGCGACGGCTGCAACATCGAAATCCCCTCCGGCAGCTTGGTCGCGAGCTCGGCCTGCACAGCTTCAGTGGTAGTAGCCGTCGACTTCTCGTCCAGGTACTTCAGCAACGCACCGGAATACTCCGGAACCAGATCGATGGACCCGTCTTTCAGGGCCGCGATGTAGACCTCTCGGCTTCCGATGTTGAACTGTTCCTTGACATCCACACCGGCGGCCTGCAGCGCCTGCGAGTAGATGCTGCCGATCAGCTGGCTTTCGGTGAAGTCGGCGGAACCGACGATGATCTGCGAACCCGAGGATCCGGTGTTGTCCCCGCCGCCCGAGAGTGGATCGCCGCCTCCGCCACCGCAAGCGGACAGCGCGAGTACCGAGGTGACCGCGAGGGTTGAGAGGACCGTGCGCTTCTTCATTATGTTTCTCCTGATGTGATGATCGGCGCCGGGCGGCACCTAGGTGGCGGCCGGCGCGGGGACGGTCGTGGCGACTGGTGAGGTGGATTTCGAGGCGGTGCGCCGCAGACCCGGCGACACGATGATGCGGCCGAGCCAGGCGAAGCTGAACTCGAGAACGATTGCGAGAACAGCGACAAGGATGGCACCACCGGCCATTTCACTGAAGTTAGCCGTCGCTCTGCCGTCGAGAATGAAGCGGCCGAGCCCCTGAAGACCGAGATATGCGGCGATGGTGGCCGTCGAAATGATTTGCAGCGTCGAGCTTCTGACTCCGGAGACCATCAGGGGCAAGGCACACGGAAGTTGGACCCGGAGCAGGATCTGACTCTTGGTGAAGCCCATTCCGCGGGCCGCGCCCACCGCGTCCGGGTCCGCGCTTTGAATGCCGGCATACGTTCCGGTGAGTATCGGCGGAACCGCCAGTAACACAAGCACAACGATGGTCGGCAGCACGTACACGGTTTTCCCGGTGACGACCGGCGAGATGATCAGGAAGAGCAGCACCAGCAGCCCCAGCGACGGGAGCGCGCGCAGGGCATTCGCAAACCCGGCGATCAGTGCCTCACCTCTTCCCGTGTAGCCGATGACGATTCCCAGCGGGACCGCGATCGCCAAGGCGGCCAGCAGCGCGACGGCCGAGTAGAGCAGGTGGTAGCCGATCTGAGCGGGGATACCGCCCGAACCCGTCCAGTGCGCCGGATCGGTGAACCAGCCGACGATGTTCACGAGGTCACCGTCCTTTGCCGCCAGGGGGTTGCGAGCTTGTTCAACCAGATGATCAAGCCGTCGAAAACGACCGCGAGCACGACACACAGGACGATGCCGGTGATGAGCGGAACGTACAGCCTGAGTTGAAACCCTTGCGTGAACAGCGAACCGAGCTGCGGGATACCAAGCAGGGCAGCCATGGTCACGATGCTGACGTTAGACACGACCGCAACCCGCAATCCCGCCGCAATGACGGGTACGGCGACGGGCAGCTCCACCAAGAGCAGTCGCTGCCAGCCGCGGTACCCCATTGCCTCGGCGGCGGCCACGGTGTCGTGCGGCACCGAGCTCAGCCCGTCGGCGACGACGCGTACCAGCAGCGCCAGGGTGTAAAGCGTAAGCGCGACAACGATGTTGATCGGATCGAGGATCTTCGTTCCGAGTATTGCCGGCAGCAGGATGAACAGTGCCAACGACGGAATCGTGTACAGCAGACTCGTGATTCCGACAATCGCCGCGTACCCGCGCCCGGATCGATGTGCCAACCAGCCGAGCGGTAGGGCGAGGATGAGACCGACGATCGTCGGTGCCAGCGTGAGCCAGATGTGGCTGATCGTGAGCTCCACGATGCGGTCGATATTGGATGAGATCCAGTTCATGCCGCCGACCTCGCTTCCTTGGCGCGCCTGATGGCGTCGATGACGTCGTGGTCGGTGGCGGTACCGATCAACACACCCGACTCGTCGGTGACCACACAGCGACCACTCGGGCTCGACAGCGCCGAGTTGAGCAGGTCCCGCAGGGGATCGCCGCGATGAGCTGATGTGGCGCAGAGGTTGACGTCACTGTCGGCCACGGAATCGCCACGCACGGTCGCGGTGTCGACCCAGCCGATCGGTGCGTTGTTCGCGTCGACCGCCAGGATCCACCGTCCGGGAACCGTCGGAATCGTCGATACAGGTTGTCCCACAGTGATAGTCGGCTCGTCCGTGAGCCGGAGGAGGTCATCCGAATTGTGGAACCCGAGCGCCCGATAGCCCCGCGCGGACCCGACGAAGTCGGCAACGAAGGCATCGTTGGGTGCTGCCAGCAGCTCGGCAGGCGTCGCCGCCTGGGCCAGCGTTCCGCCCTCGCGTAGCACCACGACTTGGTCACCGAGCTTGAGAGCTTCGTCGATGTCGTGCGTGACCATGACGATCGTCTTGGAGATGTCGGCCTGCAGACGCAGAAACTCGTCCTGGAGCTGACTGCGGACAATCGGGTCGACAGCGCTGAACGGCTCGTCCATCAGCAGGAAGGGCGGATCCGTCGCCAGTGCCCGCGCCACTCCCACTCGCTGCTGTTGACCGCCGGAGAGCTGCCATGGATAGCGGGGGGCGAACTTCGCATCGAGACCGACACGCTCCAGGAGTTCCATTGCCTTGGAACGCGTTTCCTTCTTGCTGCCGCCGAGTAATCGCGGCAGGGCGGCCACATTGTCGACGACGGTGCGATGGGGAAACAGGCCTGCGTTCTGGATGACGTAGCCGATTCTCCGACGAAGCGAAACCCTGTCAAGGGTCTGAGTGTCCACTCCGTCGAGTTCGATCGTGCCCGAACTCGGTTCGATGAGGCGGTTGATCATCCGCATCGAGGTCGTTTTTCCGCACCCGGACGGGCCGACCAGGGTGGTGATCTTTCCATTCGGTGCTGAAAGCGTGAGTTTGTCGACAGCGACGGTGCCGTCGGGATACACCTTGGAGACGTTGTCGAATGTGATCATGACTGTCTTTCTTCCAGGCTTGATTTCGGGGTACGGCTCAGTCGGGCGGACACGCCCGCCGTGGCTGAGGCCAGCATTCGGCCGTATTGGGCCGCTTCCGATGCCGTGAGTCGGTAACTTGGAACGACGAGACTCAGCGCAGCAACGATTCGAGTCTCGGAGTACACCGGGCACGCGATCGCGGTGACGTCGGGCTCGACGCCGCGCTCGACAACCACGTACCCGTCGTCGGGGACTTCGCCGCGGAGCGCAGCTCCCGCCGCCGACCGGTCGAGGGGGACGGTTCGACCCACCCAACTGGCGTGCCGGACCGAGTGTGTTCCCTCGACGATGCTGATGTACAGCGCGGTGGCGCGATGCCCTTCGACGCTGAGGTAGACGGATTCCCCCGTCTCGGACACAAGCTTCTCCATCGCCGGCCTGGCGAGGTCGATCAATGACTCGTTGCTCAGCGCCTGCGCGCCGAGTTGGATGAGGCGACTTCCGGGCCGATAGATGCCGACCTCTTCCTTGGTGACAAATCCGGTGGTTTGGAGCGTGCGCAGAAGCCGAAGCGCCGTGCTGGGCGGCAGATCGCACTCCCGAGCACTGTCGGCAAGATTCGCGCCGCCGCGATCGCAGATGGTCGCGAGCAGGGCAAGCGCTCGTTCCACAGTCCGGGTGGACGGCTCGGCCACCGTGACCTCCTCTCGCCGGGACGGAATCCATGGCCCCGACGCTTCGCCCAACGCACCCCGTGTTGCCACTGAATAAAATTCAAATGCCATCTAGCGGAATTGTTGGATGTTCGGCAATGATAGAGCCTGTCGCTCGTCTGCGAAAGAGGCTTAGGAGAATTACATGATTGTGCTGAACGGGACCGGAAGGATTGCCGACGTTGTGGCGCTCGCAGACCGACGCGACCAGGTCTCCGTTTCTCCGAAGGTCCTCGAAGCCGTCGGCCGGGCGCACGACCAGGCGGCCGACCTCAGCACGCGGTTCGCCACCTACGGCCGCACCACCGGCGTCGGAGCGAACCGCATCACGCCCGTTCCGCCCGACGATCCGGAATACGGGATGCGACTGCTGCGCAGCCACGCGGTCGACGCCGGCGATCCGCTCGACGACCGCACGGTTCGTGCGATGCTCGCAGCGCGACTCGTTCAACTGTGCGTTCCGGGAGCGGGGCTCGATCCCAAGATCTTGGGCGGACTCGAACGAATGCTCAACGAGGACGCCTTGCCCGAGCTCCTTCAGTACGCATCCATCGGAACGGGTGACCTCGCGGCGCTTGCGGGGACGGCGTTGACGTTGATTGGAGAGAGGCCTGCCACGGCGCGGTTGACTCCGATGGAGCCGTGGGGTGCCGACAGTGCCCTGCCGTTCATGAGCAGCAGCGCATTGACCGTCGGACGAAGTTGTCTTGCGTTGGACGAGCTCACCCGTCTTGAACGCGCATCGAGTGTGATCTACATGCTGAGTTTCCTCGCATTGGACGGCAACCCCTCGGCGTTCTCGCCGGCTGCCGCGCGGGCAGCGGCCGCACCGCACGTGGAGACCGTCGCGACGCGGCTGCGGTCGCTGTTCGCGGACGACCGACAGCCTGATCGGCTCCCCGCCCGTATCCAGGATCCGTACGGGCTGCGGGTGTACCCGGTTGCTCACGCAAGTGTCGTTGCGTCACTGGGTTCGCTTGCCGGACAGCTTGAGCGGACTTTGAACACGGCGCAGGAAAATCCGCTGTTCGACGTCGAGGGCGACGAGGTTGTTCATCATGGTGCCTTCTACCAGGCGTCGTTGTCGCTCGAATTGGACGGAACCACCCTTGCGTTCGCGCTGACCGCACCCATCACACATTCCCGAATCAGAATGCTCAACGACCCGGATACCAACGGCGGCAATGCTTTCCTCGCGGCGGGTCCCGACGGGTCGTCCGGACTCATGATGGTCGAGTACGTCGCGGCGGGAGCGATCGCCGAGATACGTAATGCCGCGCAACCCGCATCCGTCGGGACGCTGGTGCTGTCGAGGGGCGCCGAGGAGGACGCCACCTTCGCCTCCCAGGGCGCGCTTCAAGTCGAGCGGTCGGTTGCCGCGTACCGGGTATTGCTCGGCTGCGAGCTGGTCGGCGCCATCCGGCTACTCCGACAGCGTCGGCTCGACGACCGGTTCACCGGCGTGCTCGGCCAGGCACTCGCCCTTGCCGACGACCTCCCCCGGAACGACGAAGACCGAGACCTCAGGGGCGACCTCGCGGCGGCGGAATTGCTTCTCGATGACCTCGGACGACTCGTACCCGATTCGGATCAAGTCAATTCAGGGGGCCGGTAATCGCTTCTGCCGCGGCGACGAGCGATCCGTCGCGGGCGAGTTCGACGACGGCCTCGATTTCGGGCGCGAGGTGGCGGTCGGCGCCGGGGCCCGCGACGTGTGCACGCACCGCTGCGATTACAGCGCCGGTCGCCGGTGCCGGTGTCAGAGGTGCGCGCATATCGATTCCTCTTGCGGCGGTGAGGACTTCGATGGCGAGGACGTGGGTGAGTCCGTCGATTGCTTTGCGTAGTTTGCGGGCCGCAGACCAGCCCATGGACACGTGGTCTTCCTGCATCGCCGAAGAGGGGATCGAGTCAACGCTGGCGGGAACCGCCAGCCGTTTGAGCTCGGAAACGATCGCCGCCTGGGTGTACTGAGCGATCATGTGGCCGCTGTCGACCCCCGGGTCGTCGGCGAGGAACGGGTTGAGCCCGTGGCTTCGGGATGCATCGAGGAAACGGTCGCTACGGCGTTCACTGATGCTGGCGAGGTCGGCCACGACGATGGCGAGGAAGTCGAGCACATAGGCCACGGGTGCGCCGTGAAAGTTCCCGTTCGATTCGACCGTTCCCTTATCGGTCACGACGGGATTGTCGATCGTGCTCGCCAATTCCCAGTTCGCGACGTTGCGGGCGTGCGCCACCGTGTCGCGTGCGGCACCGGCGACCTGGGGCGCACACCGCAGCGAGTACGCATCCTGGACCAGGGTGCAGTCCGGTCCACTGTGGCTCGCGACGATGGGTGAACCGGCGAGAACTCTGGTCATGTTCGCGGCAGCGACGGCCTGGCCAGGCTGCGGCCGCAGTGCCTGCAGGTGCGGAGCAAAGACCTTGTCGGTGCCGAGCAGCCCTTCGACACTCATTGCCGCCGCGATGTCGGCCAGCGGCAACAATCGGTCGAGGTCGGTCAACGCCAGGACCAGTTGTCCCAGCATGCCGTCGGTGCCGTTGATGAGGGCAAGGCCCTCTTTCTCGGCGAGGACGACCGGTGTGAGGCCATGCGCATTCATGGCTTCTACGGCAGGCACGAGCTCGCCTTGGCTGGTGTGGACATGGCCTTCCCCCATGACGGCGAGGGCGACGTGCGCGAGGGGTGCAAGGTCCCCAGAGCAGCCGAGGCTGCCGTACTCGTGGACAACGGGCGTCAGGCCCGCTGAAAGCAGTCCCGCGTATGTCATAGCGACTTCCGGGCGTATACCGGTACGGCCAGTGGTCAGGGTCGACAATCGCAAGAGCATCATCGCTCGGATGACCTCGCGTTCGACCTCGGGCCCCGATCCTGCCGCATGAGAGCGGATCAGGCTGCGTTGCAGCTTGGTTCGGAGCTCATGCGGAATATGGCGTGTTGCGAGGGCACCGAAGCCCGTGGAGATGCCGTACGCCGGAGTCGGGTCGTCGGCGAGCGCTTCGATGCGGGCACGACTCGCAGCTATCGCGGCCTGGGCATCCTCCGCGATCATCACTGGGGCGTTGTCGCGCGCCACGCGCACGACGTCGTCGATGGTGACCGGGCCAATACCCACCACCACGGGAGCCAGAGCATTCATGGGCAGTAGTGTGCTCCCGCACGCCGCCCTCGACACACGCTTTCAAGGGGGCGCACTAGCCTCAATCGGGTGAGCGACGCGGACGCGAGGAGCACAACAGGCAGGCGTGTCGCACTGCGCGCCGGCATCCCGCCGTTCTATGTGATGGACGTGTGGCTGGCCGCCGCCGAGCGTCAACGCACCCATGGCGACCTGGTGAACCTGTCGGCCGGCCAGCCGAGCGCCGGGGCACCGGCAGCCGTGCGCGCGGCCGCGAAGGAAGCCCTTGACAGCGGCCCGCTGGGCTACAGCGTGGCTCTCGGAATCCCCGAGCTGCGGACGGCCATCGCGCAGACGTATGCGGGTCGTCACCGCCTCGATGTCGATCCCGACGATGTCGTCATCACCACCGGCTCGTCGGGCGGATTCCTGTTGGCGTTCCTGGCGTGCTTCGACGTCGGCGACCGCGTGGCCATCGCCAGCCCGGGCTATCCCTGCTACCGCAATATCTTGTCGGCGTTGGGCTGCGAGGTAGTCGAGATGCCATGCGGGCCTGACACCCGATTTCAGCCGACAGCGCAGATGCTGGCCGAGCTCGACCCACCGATCCAGGGCGTCGTGGTGGCCAGCCCGGCCAACCCCACGGGGACCGTGATCCCGCCGGGGGAGCTGGCCGCGATCGCGACCTGGTGCGCCGAGACCGGGGTGCGGTTGATCAGCGACGAGGTCTACCACGGGCTCGTCTACGAAGGGGCGCCGGCGACGAGCTGCGCGTGGCAGACATCGCGGGACGCGGTGGTGGTCAACAGCTTCTCGAAGTACTTCGCGATGACGGGGTGGCGGCTTGGCTGGCTGCTGGTGCCGCGCGAGCTGCTTCGGGCGGTGGACTGCCTGACAGGGAACTTCACCATCTGCCCGCCGGTGCTGCCGCAGTACGCGGCCGTGGCGGCGTTCACCCCGGAGTCGATCGCCGAGGCCGAGAGTCACCTGCATCACTACGCAGCCAACCGCGCTCTGCTGCTGGACGGGTTGCGCTCCCTCGGCCTCGACCGGCTGGCGCCGACCGACGGCGCGTTCTACGTCTACGCGGACGTGTCGAACCTGACGACTGATTCGCTGTCGTTCTGCTCAAAGCTGCTGGCCGACACCGGTGTTGCCATCGCTCCGGGCATCGACTTCGACACCGTGCGCGGAGGCTCATTCGTCCGGCTGTCGTTCGCGGGTCCGACGAGCGACATCGAGGAGGCGTTGCGCCGCATCGGCTCCTGGCTCGGCTAGCGCCTCAATTTCTGCGCCGAGACTACGGTTTCTGACGGAATTCGGTTGATTTTCATCACATTCCGTAGTCTCGCGAGACCGAGAGGGCGACCGGCTAGCGTTTCAGTTTCGCGAACCAGTCGAGAAGCGCGGGGTTGTCGACGGCGCTGCGCTCAACGACGCGGGCCGGGTCCGCGCCCTGGAGCAGCTTTTTGATCGGAACCTCGAGCTTCTTACCGGTGCGGGTGTGCGGAACGCCCGGCGCGACGAGGATCTCGTCCGGGACGTGCCGTGGAGACACCTCAGAGCGGATCGTGTCCTTGATGCGCTCACGCAGCTCGTCGGCGAGTTCCATACCGTCGGCAAGCACCACGAACAACGGCATCCAGTACCCGCCGTCGGGCTGTTCGGCGCCGATCACCAACGCCTCGGCGATCTCCGGCAGCCGCTCGACCGCCTGGTAGATGTCGGCGCTGCCCATCCGGATGCCGTGCCGATTCAGCGTCGAATCCGAGCGCCCGTGCACGAGGATGCTGTCGTGGTCGGTGATGGTGATCCAGTCGCCGTGCCGCCACACTCCCGGGAACATCTCGAAATACGCGCCGCGGTAACGGGATCCGTCCGCGTCGTTCCAGAAAGCGACCGGCATCGACGGCATCGGCTTGGTGACGACCAGCTCCCCGACCTCGCCGCGTACCGGGTCGCCCGACTCGTCCCACGCGTCCAGCGCGACACCGAGATACGGCGCCGACAGCTCCCCCGGCCATACCGGCACCGTGCGGACGCCACCGATGAACGCGGACACCACATCGGTGCCGCCGCTGATCGACGCCACCTGAACCCGCTCGCCGACGTTGTCGCGCAGCCACAGCGACGACGACGGCGGCAGCGATGATCCGGTGATGCCGACCGTCCGCAGTGCCGACAGGTCGTGATCCTTGCGTGGCACGGCACCGGCCTTGACGCAGCCGAGTACGTAGCCGGGGCTGGTGCCCAGGACGGTGGCGCCGACGCGGGCGGCGATCTCCCACAGGGCGTCCGGGCGTGGGTACGACGGGCTGCCGTCATAACAGACGATCGTCGCGCCGACCAGCAGGCCGGCGACCTGGAAGTTCCACATCATCCAGCTCGGGCTGGTGTACCAGAAGAAGGTGTCATCGGCCCCGATATCCGACTGCAGGGCAATCGCTTTCAGATGCTCGAGCACGACGCCGCCGTGCCCGTGCACGATGCCTTTCGGCAACCCCGTCGTTCCCGAGGAAAACAAGACCCACAGCGGATGGTCGAAGTCGACCGGCACGGTGTCGAGATCGCCACCGTTGGACTCACCGGCGAGCTCCGATGCGAACACTGTGGCTCGCAGGGTCGGTAGACCCGCACGCAGGGCCGCGATCTCGTCGCGCTTGTCATGCGTCTTCCCGCCGAACCGATACCCGTCGGCGGTCACCAACACGACCGGCTCGAGCTGGCCGAGCCGGTCCAGCGCGGCCTTGGCCGAATAATCCTGCCCGCATGCGCTCCAGATCGCACCGATGCTGGCTGTCGCCAGGAAGGCGATGACCGCCTCGGGGATGTTCGGCAGGTACCCGACGACCCGGTCACCCGAGGCGACACCGAGGGAGCGCAACGTACGGGCGAAACCCGCTGTGCAACCGAGCAGTTCGGCCCACGACAGCTCGGTGACCGATCCGTCCTCGCTGACGTAGACGATCGCCGGCCGGTCGGTGCGCGCGTTGCGCACGATCTGATCGACGTAGTTCAGACGGGTGCCGGGGAACCACCGAGCGCCGGGGATCTCCGCGTTCTCAAGCACTGTGTCTGGCTCGTCGCCAAGTTCGAAGTACTGCCACAGCGCGCCCCAGAACGCGGCGGGTTCCTCGACCGACCACCGCCACAGCGCCCGATAGTCCGATACCACCGCGCCCGTGCGCTGTTGCACGAACCGTGCGAAGTCGGTGACCCGCGCGTCGGCGACGTCCTGTTCCGTCGGCACCCACTGCGGAACCTCGACGGCTTGTGTCATCGCGCGCACCAGCCGCCGTCCATGGTGTACGACGCGCCCGTCACCATGCCGGCGGCCGGCGAGGCGAGCCAACCGACCAGCGCCGCAACCTCTTCCGGTTCGACCAGCCGCTTGATCGCGCTCTCCTTGAGCAAGATCTCCGCCACCACCTGGTCCTCGGGTATGCCGTGCGTGCGCGCCTGGTCGGCGATCTGCTTGGTCACCAGTGGCGTTCGCACGTATCCCGGGTTGACGCAGTTGCTCGTCACCTCGTGCGGTCCGCCTTCCAGCGCGGTCACCTTGGACAAGCCCTCGAGACCGTGTTTGGCGGTGACGTAGGCGACCTTGTATTCGGAGGCGCGAAGCCCGTGTACCGACGAGATGTTGATGATCCGGCCGAACTTCTGCTCGTACATGTACGGCAAGGCCGCGCGGATCAGCAGGAAGGGCGCCTCGACCATCAACGCGAGCATCATCCGGAAACGATCGGGCGGGAAGTCGGGAATCGCGTTGATGCTCTGGATGCCGGCATTGTTCACCAGGATGTCGGTCTGCAGCCGCAGATCTTCCAGCGACCCGACGTCGAGAAGGTCGATAGCCCAGGCCTTTCCGTTGATCTCCTGGGCCAACGCCTTGGCGCCCACGTCGTCGACATCGGCGACGGTGACCACCGCGCCGCGCGCCGCAAGTTCCCGCGCGCACGCCGCGCCGATGCCGCTCGCTCCGCCGGTAACCAGCGCGGTGCGTCCGGTCAGGTCGGTCATGCGACGCCCGCCTTGGCGAGCTCTTCGCGGTCGGCCTGATCGACGGTCTCCAGATCAATGCCCTTGGTCTCGCGCATGAACAGCGCCGCGATGAGAGTGACCGCAGCGGCCCCGGCCAGGTACAGCGCGATCGGCACCCAGGAGTCGTAGATGTCCAGCAGTTTCACGGAGATGATCGGGGCCAGCGACCCTGCCACGATCGAGGTGACCTGATAGCCAAGGGAGACACCGGAATACCGCATGCGGGTCGGGAACATCTCGGCCATGATCGCCGGCTGTGGGGCGTACATGAACGCGTGGATCACGAGGCCGATGATGATCGCGCTCATGATGAGCAGGTAGTTCGCGCTGTCCATCATCGGGAACGCGAAGAAGCCCCACGTCGCCGCGCCGATGGCGCCGACGATGTACACCGGGCGCCGGCCGAATCGATCCGACAGCCGCCCCACCTGGGGGATGACCAAGAAGTGCACCGCATGCGCGACGAGCAGATATCGCAGGATCGCGTTGGTGTCGACGCCGACCTGCTGCTTGAGATAGGTGATCGAGACGATGACCACGAGGTAGTACATGATGTTCTCGGCGAACCGAAGTCCCATCGCGGTGAATACCCCACGGGGATAACGCTTGAGCACCTCGACCACGCCATACGAAACGGCCTTGACGCGCTCGACCTCCTCCTGTGCCGCAAGGAAGATGGGAGCATCGCTCACCTTGGTGCGGATGTAGTAGCCGATCAGCACAACCACAGCGGACAGCCAGAACGCGACCCGCCATCCCCAGGACAGGAAGGACGCCTCGGACAGCGTCGCAGTCAACACGAGAAGCACCACGGTGGCGAGCATGTTGCCGACGGGCACAGCGGCCTGCGGCCAGCTGGCCCAGAACGCGCGGCTGCGGTTCGGGCTGTGCTCGGCCACGAGCAGCACCGCGCCACCCCACTCGCCGCCCACGGCGAAGCCTTGAAGGAACCGCAACACGACGAGCAGGGCCGGCGCCCAGTACCCGATCTGACCGAAGGTCGGCAGGCATCCCATCAGGAACGTCACGGCGCCGACGAGCAGCAGGCTGAACTGCAACAACTTCTTGCGCCCGTACTTGTCGCCGAAGTGCCCGAATACGATCCCACCAAGCGGGCGCGCGGCGAAACCGACCGCGTACGTCACGAACGCCGCCAGGATCGCGTCCAATTCGCTGCCGGTCTGCGCGAAGAACACCTTGTTGAAGACGAGCGTTGCGGCCGTGCCGTACAGGAAGAACTCGTACCACTCGACGACCGTGCCGGCCATCGAGGCGGCCACCACTCTCTTGAGGCCGGTCGAGATCGGCCCCGGTTCATCGCCCGCTGGCGGTAACTCCTCGCGAATACTCATAGGACACTCCTTCATGGCCGGAGCCATATCGGCGTTTGATTGTGATGCTCCCCACAGCTCATGGTGAGTATTCATGCAGGTACTCCGACCTGCAATAACCAAAACTGCAGGAGCTATCTGCAAAAATGCAGACGTGACTGTGATGCCATCCGGCCGCAGGCCAAGCGCCGACGATCTGCTGATCCTTCTGGCCGTGGGCCGCTCCGGTCGTTACAAGACCGCCGCGGAGGAACTCGGACTCAACCACACCACCATCTCGCGCCGGATTGCCGCGCTGGAGCAATCCATCGGGGGACGGGTGCTGGCCCGGGTGGCCGGCGGGTGGGAACTCACAGATCGCGGGCGCGAAGCTCTGTCGGCGGCCGAGGCCGTCGAATCGGCCGTGCGGTCCTTGACAGTCGACGCCGGCGGCGAGCGCACGTTGGAGGGGGTGGTGCGGATATCGGCAACCGACGGCTTCAGCGCATACATCGCGGCGCCCGCGGCGGCTCGGGTGCAGCGGAAGCACCCGAATGTGGCCGTCGAGATCGTCGCGGCCACCCGGCGTGCCACCCAACAACGGTCGGGGCTGGACGTCGAGGTGGTGGTCGGCGAGCCGAAGGTCCATCGCGCCAAGGCGATTCGGCTCGGCGACTACTGCCTGGGGCTCTATGGTTCCCGTGAATACCTCGCCGAGCACGGCACGCCGACGAGCATCGCGGATCTGGCGCGCTATCCGCTGGTCTACTTCATCGACTCCATGTTGCAGGTCGACGACCTCGACGTGGCGACGAGTTTCGCTCCCGCCATGCGCGAATCGGTAACGTCCACCAATGTTTTCGTGCACGTGGAGGCGACCCGCGCCGCCGCTGGCATCGGACTGCTGCCCTGCTTCATGTCCGACCGCCACGACGACCTCGTCCGCGTACTCCCGGATGCGGTGGCGATCCAGTTGACGTACTGGCTCGTCACGCGCTCCGAGACGTTGCGCCGGCCCGAGGTCGCGGCCGTCGTGGACGCGATCCGGGACCGCATGCGGGACCAGCGCGATGTCCTGCTCGGTGTGCGTTAGCGGCGGCGCCGACGTTTTCGCGCCTTGCGCCCGCGACGGCGGCGCGACGACGGCAGGGCCGCGCGTGGACGTGGCGGTCGGGACGGCCCGCGTGCCGGCGACTGTCGGGCGTACATCTCCTGGATCGCGGCGAATCGCACTTCCATCGCCGCCGATTCAACGATTGTTGCCACCGCCATCGCGTCGACCAGCCCGCGATCGTCCAGGCCAGCGATCGCCTCCGGCTTCGGCAACTCATATGATTCGAACATAGTTGGCGCTCCGCGGGTTTTCGTGGGCGCCTTTGTGCTGGTCAGGGTTGCTTTTGGTTGTGGCGCAACGCTGTCGGCGTTTCGCGGGTGAAATGAGGGACGCGCACGGGGTGTGGCTCTAGGTTTCGGGGTTACCACACCAACCTCAACCCGGAGGCACCGCGTGCGCGTCAGTACTGCATTTAACCGTCTGCTGCAGATCCCCGGGGCGTGGGTGACCGATGTCGTGATCGGAGATCGTGATGTCGAGGTCACCCTGCGTCCCAAGGCCCACCGATTGCAGTGTCCGTGCGGGATCCTCAGCTCGGCGGTCTATGACCGGCGGCGGCGTCGCTGGCGACATCTGGACCTGGGCCGATACCGGTTGTGGCTGGGCTATGAGATCCGCCGGCTGGAGTGCCCGGAGTGCGGGGTGCGTACCGAAGAGCTGCCCTGGGCGCGCCCGGGGGCACGGCATACCCGCGATTTCGAAGACACGGTGCTGTGGTTGGCCCAGCGCACCGACCGCACCTCGGTGGCCACCCTGATGCGCTGCGGCTGGGAAACCGTCACCGCGATCATCAACCGTGGGGTGGCCGAGCTGCTCGACACCCGCCGGCTGCAGGCCCTGTATCGGATCGGCGTCGATGAGGTCTGCTACCGCCACCCGCACCGCTATCTGACCATCGTCGGTGATCATGACAGCGGCACCGTGGTCGATATCCAGCCCGGACGCAGCGAGCAGTCCCTGGCCAATTTCTATGAAGGCCAACCGGATTCGATCCTGTCGCAGATCGAGGTGGTCAGCATGGACGTATCGAAGGCCTACAGCGCGGCCACCCGCACCCATGCCCCCCAGGCCACGATCTGTTATGACCCGTTCCACATCATGCAGTGGGTCAACCGCGCCCTGGACCGGGTCTATGCCGAGGCCGCCACCGGGCCCGGCCGGGCCGCGATGAGCACCCCGACTGGAAGGCCACCCGCTGGGCGCTGCGCACCGGGGAAAACAAACTCACCGACGACAAACGGGCCCTGGTCAACCAGATCGCGCGCACCAACCGCCGCATCGGCCGGGCCTGGACGCTCAAAGAGCAGCTGCGCGACGTCTACCGCATCGACCATCCACCCGGGGGCGCCCGCCAGTATCTGCGCCGCTGGATCACCGCGGCCAAACGCAGCCGCATCAACGCCTTCGTCGCCCTGGCCAAACGATTCGAGGTCTACTTCGAGCGAGATCATCGCCGCCATCGAACTCGGCATCTCCAACGCCCTCATCGAAGGCATCAACGCCAAGATCCGACTCATCAACGCCCGCGGCTACGGACACCACTCCGCCCAAACACTGAGCTCAATGATCTACCTCTGCCTCGGCGGACTCCACGTCAAACTCCCCACAACAACCTGAGGAGTCGCAGCTATGGTCGAAAGCGGCTTTCAGGTGGTGTCGGCGAAGCGTTGTCTGCGCAGCCACGAGTTCGTGCACGCACGGTCCACGCCTGTCCCGCCGGAGTAGACGATCCCCTGCCGCAGCAGCAGTTTCGACAGACGATGCCGAGCCGAGATAAGATCCCCACGGACGTCCTCGCGAGCCCGCACCAGATCGCGCGCCGCCTCCTGCTCGATACTGGGAATCGCCACCTCCACGATCTCGCCCAGACCGCAGCAACCGGGCCAGATGCCGGGCGTCACGGGCATCTTCTCCGAACTAGAAAATGATCTTGACTTTCGAGGGTTGCAGGGTTGTTTCCTGGTGCGGGTCAAGGGTTTCGGCGGCTGGGGGGAGTCGTGTCGGTGGTGGTGCGGCTGGCGGTGTCGGTGAAGCTGGGGATGCCGAGTTGGACGGCGTGGGTGCGGCGGGCGGTGATCTGGTCCATTTGGGCGAGTTTGGCGTGGGCGCCGGCGAGGCTGACCTTGAGGCCCTCGGCCTCGCCGTACCAGCGGTGGGATTCGGCTTCGGCGATGCGGGCGAGGAGGTT